>NZ_CYZU01000139.1 GCF_001404335.1 Faecalicatena contorta | reverse complement strand
GCTATCCCTTCATGGAGCTGGTGCATCCGACCGGCAGGAAAAAGCTCGTTTCTAAGGAGGGGCCTCAAACGGGGGCAGCGTATGGATATAAAATTGGCTGTTTTTTTATGTCCCCAGTAGGTGTATATAAGTAAGGTGATACGGCTTCCAGTTCATACACATCTGGAAGATGAAAAGACACGCATAGCCAATCCACATCCGCTGCCCTGGTCCGGGATCCCACCCGGTTGGCGAACTTTCCTGCCGATTGGATGAGCCAGCTTTATGACAGGGAGGCCGGGGAGGTGCTGGGGCTGTATATGCCGTTGC
>NZ_CYZU01000138.1 GCF_001404335.1 Faecalicatena contorta | reverse complement strand
TTTGAGCGTTTTTGAAAGGACATGGATGTTCTCCGGGAGGTTTTCGGCTATCCCTTCATGGAGCTGGTGCATCCAACCGGTAGGAAAAAGCTCGTTTCAAAGGAGGGGCCTCAAACGAGGGCAGCGTATGGATATAGATTTGGCTGTTCTTTTATGTCCCCAGTAGATGTACATAAGCAAGGTGCTACGGCTTCCAGTTCATACACATCTGGAAGATGAAAAGACACGCATAGCCAATCCACATCCGCTGCCCTGGTCCGGGATCCCACCCGGTTGGCGAGCTTACCAGCCGATTGGATGAGCCAGCTTTATGACAGGGAGGCCGGGGAGGTGCTGGGGCTGTATATGCCGTTGCGAAATGC
>NZ_CYZU01000137.1 GCF_001404335.1 Faecalicatena contorta | reverse complement strand
TCCAGCATTTCGCAACGGCATATACAGCCCCAGCACCTCCCCGGCCTCCCTGTCATAAAGCTGGCTCATCCAATCGGCAGGTGAGCTCGCCAACCGGGTGGGATCCCGGACCAGGGCAGCGGATGTGGATTGGCTATACGTGTCTTTTCATCTTCCAGATGTGTATGAACTGGAAGCCGTTTCCCCTTGCTTATGTACACCTACTGGGGACATAAAAGTCCCGCCAATTCTATATCCATACGCTGCCCCCGTTTGAGGCCCCACCTTAGGAACGAATCCTTTTCCTGCTGGTCGGATGCACCAGCTCCATGAAGGGATAGCTGAAAACCTCCCGGAGAACATCCATGTCCTTTCAAAAACGCT
>NZ_CYZU01000136.1 GCF_001404335.1 Faecalicatena contorta | reverse complement strand
TGTTTCCCACCAAGAATTTCTAAGGTCCGCTTTGAGCGTTTTTGAAAGGACATGGATGTTCTCCGGGAGGTTTTTGGCGATCCCTTCATGGAGCTGGTTCATCCGGCCGGCAGGAAAAGGACACGTTCCTAAGGTGGGGCCTCAAACGAGGGCAGCGTATGGATATAGAATTGGCGGGACTTTTATGTCCCTAGTAGGTGTACATAAGCAAGGGGATACGGCTTACAGTTAATATACACCTTGAAGATGAAAAGATACGCATAGCCAATCCACATCCGTTGCCCTGGCCGAGGATCCCACCCGGTTGGCGAGCTTTCCTGCCGATTGGATGAGCCAGCTTTATGACAGGGAGGCCGGGGAGGCGCTGGGGCT
>NZ_CYZU01000135.1 GCF_001404335.1 Faecalicatena contorta | reverse complement strand
CCCGGCCTCCCTGTCATAAAGCTGGCTCATCCAATCGGCAGGAAAGCCCGCCAACCGGGTGGGATCCCGGACCATGACAGCGGATGTGGATTGGCTATGCGTGTTTATTCATCTTCAAGATGTGTATGAACTGTAAGCCGTATCACCTTGCTTATGTACATCTACTGGGGACATAAAAGAACCGCCAATTCTATATACATACGCTGCCCCCGTTTGAGGCCCCACCTTAGGTACGAGTCCTTTTCCTGCCGGTTGGATGCGCCAGCTCTATGAAGGGATAGCCGAAAGCCTCCCGGAGAACATCCATGTCCTTTCAAAAACGCTCTAAGCGGGCCTTAGAAATTCTTGGTGGGAAACAGCCCTGAAAATGGAGAGATTTTTGGATTCCGAATCCAAAAATCAGCTGACCCAGCGCGAG
>NZ_CYZU01000134.1 GCF_001404335.1 Faecalicatena contorta | reverse complement strand
TAGGACACGCTTCAACAGCGGATATCATGACAGCACTGCTCAGTGTAAAGATCCCAATAAACCGGCAGATGTTCATTCAGGAGGTCGGCCAGAGGGCACTTGTTTTTAAACTCAACGGCAGGCCGGAGGAAGGCAAAATTTTGTCCGCAGAGGATATAGAGCGGATCGGGTTTAAGTTTCAAATACTTGACCAGATCAAATAAAAAAGAGCGCTTACATAAGCCCGGCAAGGCGTAAGCACTCAGATAAACAATCAACTTTATTGTATACCAGATGGAGGATTTTGTAAATGAGTAAATGGAGAGTAGTAAGAGGTATTAACCCAAACAAGTACGATGCCCTCATAGATGCGGGGTGCAGATACATGAATAGTAAAGCGTTTCCAGTGATTGAGGAGCTGGCGGCAATAATTGGTTTAGAAG
>NZ_CYZU01000133.1 GCF_001404335.1 Faecalicatena contorta | reverse complement strand
TCGGCTGTTCAAGAATCACTAAGCGCATTCCAGCATTTCGCAACGGCATATACAGCCCCAGCACCTTCCCGGCCACCCTGTCATAAAGCTGGCTCATCCAATCGGCAGGAAAGCCCGCCAACCGGGTGGGATCCCGGACCAGGGCAGCGGATGTGGATTGGCTATGCGCGTTTTTTCATCTTCAAGATGTGTATTGAATTATTTTGATACTGGAACCGTATTTCCTTACTTATGTACACCTACTGGGGGCATAAAAGAACCTCCAATTCTACCTCCATACGCTGCCCCCGTTTGAGGCCCCGCCTTAGAGACTAGTCCTTTTCCTGCCGGCCGGATGCGCCAGCTCCATAAATGGATAGCCGAAAGCCTCCCGGAGAACATCCATGTCCTTTCAAAAACGCTCAAAGCGGACCTTAGAAATTCTTGGTGGGAAAC
>NZ_CYZU01000132.1 GCF_001404335.1 Faecalicatena contorta | reverse complement strand
GAGCGTTTTTGAAAGGACATGGATGTTCTCCGGGAGGTTTTCAGCTATCCCTTCATGGAGCTGGTGCATCCGACCGGCAGGAAAAGGATTCGTTCCTAAGGTGGAGCCTCAAACGGGGGCAGCGTATGGATATAGAATTGGCGGGACTTTTATGTCCCCAGTAGGTGTGCATAAGCAAAGGGATACGGTTCCAGTAATTCAATACGCATCTTGAAGATGAAAAGACACGAATAGCCAATCCACATCCGCTGCCCTGGTCCGGGATCCCACCTGGTTGGCGAGTTTTCCTGCCGATTGGATGAGCCAGCTTCATGACAGGGAGGCCGGGGAGGCGCTGGGGCTGTATATGCCGTTGCGAAATGCTGGAGTGCGCTTAGTGATTCTTGAACAGCCGCTGCCGGATAGGCGGGGAACAACTTGATCTCCAAATCAAGTTGTTGCTGAACCCAGCGCGGGAAATCATCAGATTTCCCGTGATGTGTTCAG
>NZ_CYZU01000131.1 GCF_001404335.1 Faecalicatena contorta | reverse complement strand
TTGTCCTGTGCTATGAATTGATCACGATGGTAACACAGAAAAACAATTTCCATGAATTTGAGACTTATAACATTTTCCTCTGGATCTTCAAAGCGTATGTAGCCATTTATCTGGTGACAAATACGTTCAATATCACGATGGCGGTCTTTGACGTTGGGCAGCATGTGGTCAACAATGCCGCCGGGGTGATATCAGGAAACACAGCGGTGGATGCAACAGAAGCAATTACACGGATTGTGGATGCACTGGAAGATATGGAATTAGGGGATTTGTTCCTGCTATCCATGGAAACGATGTTGATCAGTGTTACTATGCACATTCTGTCAATTATCATTACGGTAATCTTGTACGGAAGAATGATAGAAATTTACCTTTATACTTCCATAGCACCAATTCCGTTTGCCACCATGACTAATAAGGAATGGGGCAATATCGGAAACAACTATTTAAAAGGCTTGTTCGCACTGGCATTTCAGGGATTCTTCAT
>NZ_CYZU01000130.1 GCF_001404335.1 Faecalicatena contorta | reverse complement strand
CTATCCGGCATCGGGTGTTCTAGAATCACTTAGCAGCATGGGTGCATATCGCAACGGCATATACAGCCCCAGCATCTCCCCGGCCTCCCTGTCATAAAGCTGGCTCATCCAATCGGCAGGAAAGCCCGCCAACCGGGTGGGATCCCCGACCAGGGCAGCGGATGTGGATTGGCTATGCGTGTCTTTTCATCTTCCAGATGTGTATGAACTGTAAGCCGTATCCCCTTGCTTATGTACACCTACTGGGGACATAAAAGTCCCGCCAATTCTTTATCCATACGCTGCCCCCGTTTGAGGCCCCACCTTAGGAACGAGTCCTTTTCCTGCCGATTGGATGCGCCAGCTCCATGAAGGGATAGCCGAAAACCTCCCGGAGAACATCCATGTCCTTTCAAAAACGCTCTAAGCGGGCCTTAGAAATTCTTGGTGGGAAACAGCCCTGAAAATGGAGAGATTTTTGGATTCCGAATCCAAAAATCAGCTGACCCAGCGCG
>NZ_CYZU01000129.1 GCF_001404335.1 Faecalicatena contorta | reverse complement strand
CCCGCCTATCCGGCATCGGCTGTTCAAGAATCACTAAGCGCACTCCAGCATTTCGCAACGGCATATACAGCCCCGGCACCTCCCCGGCCTCCCTGTCATGAAGCTGGCTCATCCAATCGGCAGGAAAACTCGCCAACCGGGTGGGATCCCGTACCAGGGCAGCGGATGTGGATTGGCTATTCGTGTCTTTTCATCTTCAAGATGCGTATTGAATTATTTTGATACTGGAACCGTATCCCCTTGCTTATGTACACCTAATGGGGACATAAAAGTCCCGCCAATTCTATATCCATACGCTGCCCCCGTTTGAGGCCCCTCCTTAGAAACAGCTTTTTCCTGCCGGTTGGATGCGCCAGCTCCATGAAGGGATAGCCGAAAGCCTCCCGGAGAACATCCGTGTCCTTTCAAAAACGCTCAAAGCGGGCCTTAGAAATTCTTGGTGGGAAACAGCCCTGAAAATGGAGAGATTTTTGGATTCCGAATCCAAAAATCAGCTGACCCAGCGCGAGAAATCATC
>NZ_CYZU01000128.1 GCF_001404335.1 Faecalicatena contorta | reverse complement strand
GCCGGTTCGTATTCCATCAGGGTCAGGTCACAGTCCCCTGCCTGCCCCCCTGCCTCCAGCGGGAACACCGGGGCTGCCTTCACCTCATGGGAAATCGAGTTCAGGTAGGAGGCATACAGCACCCGGATGCTTGTAAAACGGCCTTCCCGGTACAGCTCCAGCACTTCCCCCGAGAGCCGGTACGCTTCCTCGTACCCCATCTCATCCATCTGCTCCCGCTCCGTCTCCAGCATCTCCAGGCCTTCCCGGATGCAGAACTCTTTTCCCTTTGTCCCCAGGGCCGCGAAACAGCAGCTGCCCTTTTCTTCCTCTGCGATCTGCCCCGCCGCCTTCGTGATGGAGGTATTGTAGCTCCCGCACAGCCCTTTGCTGCTGGTGAGCAGGATGTACAGCGTTTCCCCGTCCCTTGGTTCCAGGTACACTTCCGGCACCCCCCCCTCGGTGCGCAGGACCTGCCCGTAAAGCCGCTTTTCCTCCTCCAGGTGTTTCCGGATATAGTCGAACCGGTTCGTTGCCTGC
>NZ_CYZU01000127.1 GCF_001404335.1 Faecalicatena contorta | reverse complement strand
AGTGCAGCTTATAGGCACAATGCCATCAGTTAATGACGCTATAGCCATAACCGGAGAATGCATGATTAGGCAATAGCAAAGCTCACGCCAAAATACACATATATGCCAGCGCTTACAGTGTATACACCATTTGCCCGAACAGATCCATCGGTCAGAACCTTAAATCCCCTTCCGGCAACGGTCGTTGAAAAATATATGGTTCCGGTTGGTTTAAGAGGCGTCTTAAACAGAACGGTGTCATTGTCATACGTTGCCGGATTTAAATACATAAATCCATTTATCTTGCAGTCGTAAGCGTTTGCTTTTACTATGATGGACTTGTTGCCTATGTTTGCATTGACGCTGGTTGGAGTATATGTTTTATATTCCAAATTGCGATTTAGTAGAAGAAAGGAATATGAATATGAGAACAAGAGACAGACCGGCGCCGGTCTTATTTTTGACAGAAAATACCAATAAGGAGAGTAAATCAATTGTATATTAATGCAGATACCATTATAACAACCGCCAGCGTGATAAC
>NZ_CYZU01000126.1 GCF_001404335.1 Faecalicatena contorta | reverse complement strand
GAAAGCGAAAATCCTCCAAAGCATTTATTAACTGCGATCTTCATAAATAATCTCCTTTTCAATTTTGGTTTAGTTAATCCCAACATCCAGCGTCTAATCGCTTACCAATCACTGTTTTATGTGGATCAAACTCACTCAAAAGTATTTTGATCCCATACTGCAAAGCACACTCATGCTCAATCTTGCATCCTCTATAGTCTTGCCAACCTTTGGCAAAGTACGCAACGTCTGCCTTAGATAAACAAGTGATAGAATATCCCAAATATCCGAGTGGATTCATGAGTACGTCTGTATAGGAGTCGATCACTTCAATATCTTCACCCAACAGTTCTCTCGCTTCTCCTATTGCTTTTTCTCTTTCCTTAAATATTTCTTCGTCTGTTCTATCAACCATTGGCTGACTAATAAATAGCTTCTTCATATTTACCTCTTTCCCCGGCTATCTGCCGGAAGCCCTAATCCGGTTTTATTGCTTTTACATACATTTCATGTTCCAACTTCTGCACGAGATTCATCATGTTAA
>NZ_CYZU01000125.1 GCF_001404335.1 Faecalicatena contorta | reverse complement strand
GCGCCGGTATTAAAAGGACCAGTCCTGGACGGAGCTCCGGATCATCTGCAGCACTACTATGGCAAAGACTACTTTACAATCGATGACTCTCAGGAGCCGGTAGACGTAGTTAAGGCACTCAAAGATTACAAAGTTGATGTCATTCTTATCAACCTTCCTACAGGTTCACACGATGCAGCAAGATTCTACGTGGATGCAGCATGTGAAGCAGGATGCGGCGTTGTCAACGGAATTCCGGAACTGATCGCCAGCACACCGGCTATCGCTGACAAATGCAAAAAAGCCGGCATCCCGGTTATCGGTGACGACTGGAAGAGCCAGTTAGGCGCAACCATCGTACACAGAGCGCTTGCAAAACTGTTTGAGGACAGAGGAATTAAGATCACGAAGTCCTATCAGCTCAACTACGCTGGAAATACAGACTTTATCAACCTGGTTATGCGTGGTGAGACAAAGCATGTCACAAAGCATGACGCGATTGCAAGTATTCTGAAGCATGACGTGCCGATTGCTCCCGGATTTGCTTTTGTCGACAACCAGGGTGACCAGAAGACCGCGATTAT
>NZ_CYZU01000124.1 GCF_001404335.1 Faecalicatena contorta | reverse complement strand
GTCTTTCATCGGCTCTTAGTGCCAAGGCATCCACCATACGCTCTTATTAGCATAACCAACTTGCCTTCTCTCACGGGTTGGAGTTCGGGCGACACATATCTAGCGTGATATGCGTTGGTAATAGGTTTTTCTTCTTACTGAACTGCTAAGGTTCAATAAGAATGTATTTTTTTCGTTCGTTTTATTCGAACTAGTTAATGTTGTTAACATTACCTCGGATGTCTTGATTAAATAAGATATTTAATCACTGTATTATCGCTTATCTATAATAATACAGCTCTTTCTTTGTATGCAATTTTCAAGGTACATATCCGGATGCTCTGCTTTCGCTTCCCATCCGCTGACTGTTTTATCAGTCATTACATACACGAATTCTTTCGTATATCTAATCACTGGTAAAACCAGCTATCATAACAGCACTGCCCTGCTGATTGGGTTGGCGTTGATAAGTTGTTGCTTATCCTTGCCGGTATCTATATAATAAACATTTATATAATACTGACGGCGCTTCCGTCATTCTGTTATTCTTTTTTAGATTTGGCGGCCACCTACTCTCCCACATCGTCTCCAATGCAGTACCATCGGCCGTCTGGGTCTTAACCATCGTGTTCGGGATGGGAACGGGTGTTTCCCCCAGGCGCATCGCCACCAAAA
>NZ_CYZU01000123.1 GCF_001404335.1 Faecalicatena contorta | reverse complement strand
TTTTGGTGGCGATGCGCCTGGGGGAAACACCCGTTCCCATCCCGAACACGATGGTTAAGACCCAGACGGCCGATGGTACTGCATTGGAGACGATGTGGGAGAGTAGGTGGCCGCCAAATTTAAAAAGAATATGGGCTTATAGCTCAGCCGGTTAGAGCGCACGCCTGATAAGCGTGAGGTCGGTGGTTCGAGTCCACTTAAGCCCATATCTAAACAATAAAATATGGTATTAAAATTATGGGGGATTAGCTCAGTTGGGAGAGCGCCTGCCTTGCAAGCAGGAGGTCACGAGTTCGAATCTCGTATTCTCCACTTGATTCTGCAAAGAATCAAATGTGTACCTTGAAAATTGCATACAAAGAAAAGTTGTATTATTACTGATAAGCGATAATACGACAGATTAAATATCTTATGCTTATTGAATAATATTCAATAAGATATTAATCAAGACATCCGAGGTAATGTTAACAACATTAACTAGTTCGAAGAAAACGAACGGAAAAAATTGAATTTTATTGAACATTAGCAGTTCAATAAGAGGAACCTATTACCAACGCATATCACGCTAGATATGTGTCGCCTGAACTCCAACCCGTGAGAGAAGGCAAGTTGGTTATGCTAATAAGAGCGTATGGTGGATGCCTTGGCACTAAGAGCCGATGAAAGACGTGATAA
>NZ_CYZU01000122.1 GCF_001404335.1 Faecalicatena contorta | reverse complement strand
AGTCTAAAACGACCAATGTGTAGACCTGGCCGCCGGAAACGGCGGTCAAAAAATGAGCCAGTACTCATGGTTTACCGTATACGTATAGACCGTAATGAGATTCCGGAATTTCAATCCACACTCCCACGCAGGGAGTGACCATCTTCCGGATCAGGCTTGCCGCGCTATCCGGTATTTCAATCCACACTCCCACGCAGGGAGTGACTGTACCTCTAATCACACCTGTACTATCCGTTGCATCATTTCAATCCACACTCCCACGCAGGGAGTGACGATTTCGCATTGCCCGCAATGGATTTCATGGAAATTTCAATCCACACTCCCACGCAGGGAGTGACTTTATGGAAATATCCATTGTTGCACCTAATTTTATTTCAATCCACACTCCCACGCAGGGAGTGACAGAGTTAGCAAAATTGTATTTAAACAACCTGTACGATTTCAATCCACACTCCCACGCAGGGAGTGACGATACGCCAATGGGGTCGTTACAAGACCCATTTTCTATTTCAATCCACACTCCCACGCAGGGAGTGACCTGTTACGACTATGTGGATGATATCCAGTTTTGCATTTCAATCCACACTCCCACGCAGGGAGTGAGTATACGGTAAACCATGAGTACTGGCTCATTTTTTGACCGCCGTTTCCGGCGGCCAGGTCTACACATTGGTCGTTTTAGACTTGCTCCG
>NZ_CYZU01000121.1 GCF_001404335.1 Faecalicatena contorta | reverse complement strand
CCGATGATAACCGCCCCTACATTCTTTTCCTCCAGGTTCATGGCCATCCCGTAGATCCCGCCGGAAAACTCCAGCAGTTCCCCCGCCACACAGTGGCGCAGGCCTGTCACACGGGCTACCCCGTCCCCCACTTCCTGCACGGTGCCAAAATCCGTGATCTCCATCTGGCTTGTATAGGTTTCTATCTGCTTTTTGATCTGGCTGCTGATCTCCTCTGTATTCCACATCATAGAGGACTCCCCCCTTCCGGCCTGCTTCGAAGCCTCAAGCTTAAATCTTCCATTCTCTTCTTCAGGGAAGCATCAATGAGTTTCCCGTCTGCGGAGATCAATACCCCGCCGATGAGGCCTTCATCGATCATGTTTACCAGGGTCACCGGCTTGCCGGTCAGTTCCGCCGTCTGCTCTTCCAGGCGCTTCACCATTTCCTTCTCCAGCGGCACCACCGAATATACCGTCCCACGGACCCCCTGCCTTTCTTCTCCCAGAAGCTCCAGCCCTTCGGCCAGCACCTGGCTGAAATGGTACAGGCCCTGGCGGTCTAACAGGATGCAGAAGAACGCCAGCGTCTCATCGCTGATATGGCTCCCAAATATGTCCCGCATCCACCCAAGCCTTGTTTCCTTCCCGATTTCACCCAGCGTCAGCATCTGGAAAAAGTTCTCTTCCTCCATAAGGAGTCTTTTCAGCACAGCCAGTTCTTCAGTCACTGTATCTATTTGCCCGCACAGTTTCTTTACCTCAGTCTGTTCTGTTATTCTTTCCATGATGAATCCTCAGCTTCTTCTATAATCTTTTCTACTACTTCTGCCTGTCTTTTCGGGTTCAGTTCTTCTCCTATGATTTTCCCTGCTGCAAGGACAGCCATGTCTCCAATCTCTCTTTGTAGCTCTTTCTTCGCAATCATCTTGTCCCGCTCGATTTC
>NZ_CYZU01000120.1 GCF_001404335.1 Faecalicatena contorta | reverse complement strand
GGACAGTATATACGACCACAATTTAGATCATATGCCGTCATATCATTCTGATATTTATTTTTAAAGCAATCTTTCCTCAACTTTATCCTCCTTTGGCAAATGTTAATTTTAGTTACCTATTTTTTCTCTCCATACAGCACCTGGATACCTTTGAAAATACTCTTTTCCCTGTTAAGGCTGTCCGGATTAAGTGCGAGGCAAGTCCGAATCCAATCTACGTAGAATGTCCAGTACTCAATCTCGTTGCGGAATAATCCTTTGTCCTCTAACCCGTTCATTCCTACGCCCCCTCACTTAATTGGAAACCTGCCCAGAACGCTTTCTAAGCCTTGTATGGCGATTTTATTTATCTGTTCGATGTTTTTAACATATTCGGTCAGAGAAACGCTCTCATCGCTTAATACATCGAGCTGGACTAACCTTATATATTTTCCTATGGCTCCTCGGATATCAGAAAAGTGTCCGCATGTGCGGTATGCCTCTTTTTTGCTGCCGTCTTTTGCATTCCTTATGTATTTCTGCCTGAGAGTATAGTTTAGGCTGTCAACCTCGATGTAGTATCCGTTCTTTAATTCAATCCTGGTCATGTGTCCCCTTCTTCCTGCAGCTCATTCCTTTGTGGAAATACAACTCTGTCTTTCTTCTGGTTCGTACATAGTCATACTCCCCAATGATCATCTCGCCGCATATATCACATATTTTGACTTCTTCTGCTTTGGCAGATCTGGGTTCCGTATCTGCTTTGTTCATTTTCATCACGGTCATTTCCCACGCACCTTCTTTCTCCTCTTACGCTTCGTTCCGGCATATATAAAGGCTGCCATATTTGCTTGATTGAATCCAGCGGATTGCTTCCGGTGTCCGTTAAAACTGTGCTTCGTATTCTGTTCCATACCCGCCTCCTAATTTGATAAAAACCACCATGTTTTCTGGTTCTTGCCATAGCCGGTTGTGGAAGAATCCACACCGATATCCCGCT
>NZ_CYZU01000119.1 GCF_001404335.1 Faecalicatena contorta | reverse complement strand
CCCGCCTATCCGGCATCGGCTGTTCAAGAATCACTAAGCGCATTCCAGCATTTCGCAACGGCATATACAGCCCCGGCACCTCCCCGGCCTCCCTGTCATAAAGCTGGCTCATCCAATCGGCAGGTAAGTTCGCCAACCGGGTGGGATCCCGGACCAGGGCAGCGGATGTGGATTGGCTATGCGTGTCTTTTCATCTTCAAGATGTGCATGAACTGTAAGCCGTATCCCCTTGCTTATGTACACCTACTGGGGACATAAAAGTCCCGCCAATTCTATATCCATACGCTGCCCCCGTTTGAGGCCCCACCTTAGGAACGAGTCCTTTTCCTGCCGGTTGGATGCGCCAGCTCCATGAAGGGATAGCTGAAAGCCTCGCGGAGAACATCCATGTCCTTTCAAAAACGCTCAAAGCGGACCTTAGAAATTCTTGGTGGGAAACAGCCCTGAAAATGGAGCACCACTGACCCAGGCGAGAAAATCATCTGATTTCTCGTGATGTGTCAGTGGTGCTCCATTTTCAGGGCTGTTTCCCGCCTAGAATTTCTTAGGTCCGCGGCCGCGTTTTTGAAAGGACATGGATGTTCTCCGCGAGGTTTTCGGCTATCCCTTAACGGAGCGCCCCCATCCGCGCCGAGACTAAAGCTCGTCGCTGAATCCCGATTTGGCAGTTTTGGATAAATTATGGGGGATGTCTTTGTTGAAAAGTGACAATTGACTTTTAGTATTTTTACGGGTACAATTTGAAACAGATAAGAAGTTAACGTTAAAGTAAACGTTATTTTTTTGAAGTTTAACTTTAACGTTAACTTTATCGGTTACTACAATTTAACATTACATTTAGGAGGAAAAGACTATGGCAGGGAAAAAGATCAGACTGGCGCTTGTGGGAGTGGGGAATTGTGCATGTTCTCTTGTTCAGGGGATTGAGTTCTATAAGACACCGGAGATTGCTGAAGAGGCCGGCGGGCTTATGCATTATAACCTGGGGGGATATGTTCCTTCCGATATCGAAGTTGTTGCAGGTTTTGATATTGATTCCAAGAAGGTGGGCAAGGATGTCAGCGAAGCAATTCTGGAATGGCCAAACTGTACATACAAAATCTGTGATGTTCCGAAACTCGGAGCGCCGGTATTAAAAGGACCAGTCCTGGACGGAGCTCCGGATCATCTGCAGCACTACTATGGCAAAGACTACTT
>NZ_CYZU01000118.1 GCF_001404335.1 Faecalicatena contorta | reverse complement strand
ACGTTTTTCAATAGGTGTGTGAAGGAGGTCATACTGATGAGCTATGTCCCATTATATACAAAAGACTCCCCGCTATATAACGGAGAGCCTTTCAGCCATAATCTGTATGGCTATCTCAAGGATAATACTTATTAATGCCCCAAGGGCTATGTCTTCATTGCTGCCGGTAAACGGCTGTGTCTTGAGAAAACACCACCGAACAATTGATCCAATCGTTCTAGAATAACTATATCATACTTACCGTGTGCAATTCTATGCAATTTTGAAATTTTTCAAAGATTTTGCATGTATCTGATGAATCCTTCTCCAGCTTAATCCCATAATCCCGCAAATAATTTCCCATCTCTCCCCAAGCAGATACCGGTATGTAAGAATCTCCCGCTCACGTTCGTCTTCCACCAACTTGATTTTGTGGTATATCTCCGTATACTTCTCGATAGCATTTAGGCGGTCTCGTTCTAATTCCTCCATAAGCTCATCCATCTTAACAGCATAACCAGACATGTCGGTTATATTGGATCCGTGTGGCATATCATCATACTTTACAGACGGACACATCTCATTAAGTCTAAGCTGTTGTATCTGGTCTAGAGTCATCTTCTCTTTTCTTTTTGCCGCAAGATACCCATTCAGGTAATCTTTTTTATTTTGATTGTCCTGCCAGGTCTGCTCCTTCACATTATTTTCCTGCACTGGCATCATTCTCCTTTTCTTTGCATACTCTTGCCACATACTCCACCACCGTTTCGCGCTCCTTTTCCATCTGCTCTCCCTGCTCCTGTACCATCTTCCCTGCCTGGTACGCTGGGCGCCTGAACCACTTTGTAGCCTTATTGTCAGGAGCATCCTCCGCCATATGCTTCATATCCTTCCTTCTGACATCGTCAGCCTTTCTTTTTGCTTTTTTATGATTCATGTTCCCTCCTGAATGTCAGCCAATTCGCTTAATCGTTATAATAACTCAAAATATTCTTCTAAATCCTTTTCTGATATTTCCAGCCATTCCATTGTTTCCGTATTATCAAGATGTACTCCCGCTCCTATGATATCTGTCTCATCATCACGCTCCCAAATACTTCCACGACTGATTTCTATACGATCTTCCGTTACCATTCCAGCTTCATTATAATAATCAACCGTAAAAGAATTTACGCATTTATACTTCATTCTTTACCTCCGATCTAAATTTTGGTTTAGTTACCAGCTTTGATGTTTTTCATGTATTGTTTCAAATCCATCATAATCACTAATTTCCCATTCGATATTATCCGGAATTTCAATAATTTCTATATTGCCACACATACCATTCGCAAATGATCCTAATTCTTCGATAGCCG
>NZ_CYZU01000117.1 GCF_001404335.1 Faecalicatena contorta | reverse complement strand
GGCATTGTACTCCCCAGTAACGTCCGGAAGCCGTTGCGCAGTGTAAGACAGGCCGCCCAAATTGCTATTTAGTGGAATAAATCCAGAACATTTTATGCAATTAGGTATTGACACATCACTCAATGAGTGGTATATTGTAAATACAGAAATCACTCATTGAGTGATAACAGGGAGCGATATAAATGAATTTAAAAGAATTGAGATTAAAAGCTGGGCTGACACAAGCCGAAATGTCGGAACTGTTTGAAATCCCGAAAAGAACAATTGAAAATTGGGAATCCGGATCCAGGAAGTGTCCGGGGTATGTCGAAAAATTAGTAAAAGAAAAATTGGAGGATATGATTATGAATACAAACATAATGAATCAAAAAGGGTATTACGCAAACGTAAAATCTTCCGGAACAGATGGTATTTACTGGGGATTTAGTGTAAGGGAAGAACACGGCACTGCTTTTACAATGGAGATGGCAAAGGAATTGCTGGCGCTTGCCAATGCTGAATACAAAAAAGGCTGCCCGGCCGGATACGATAAATCGGCTTATAATCCCGATAAAGACTTTTCTTATATCAGATATGATATGTCAAACTACAAAGATGCCGGTGACGGTCACATGGTATTGGTCGGAGATAAAAAAGTAGGGACTTATGACGCAGTCAAAAATCTTCTTCGGATCTTTAAAAATGACGATCCGATTTATGAGAATAACAACGGCACTATCTGCCGTGACACTGTTGCACTGATGGATGATAGAGAATGTCTTTAATACCATTCTTAAAAAAATGAAACGAAAAAGAACTGCCTGAATGACAGTTCTTTTTTGGTATACTTACCTCTGTTTATATTTCAATCCAACGCGGGAAAGAGGGTTCCCGCGACACACGATAACCCCTTCTGCTACCGTGCTAACGGTTATATTATAAAATACTATTTATTAAATGTCAAGCCCGGAATCCATAAGGATCCGGGCTATAATTATGCTACCCTAATTTAAGCACCTGCCCCGGATGGATCAGGTTAGGGTTACAGATGCCGTTGATCTGGGCCAACCGCTGATAAGTAGTATTGTATTTGGCTGCAATGCCGGAGAGCGTATCTCCGCTCTTGACAGTGTATGTCTTGGCTGACGCTGCCGCCCCGTCGATCTTGATTACCTGGCCCGCGTAGATCAGGTCAGGATTGTTAATCCCGTTGATGGCCGCAAGGTGCTGGTAAGTTGTGCCATACTTGGCCGCGATCCCGGACAGTGTCTCGCCACTCTTGACGGTATGTGTTTCGGCTGTTGGCGCTGGAGCTGGGGTAGGCGTTGGCTTCGGAGTGCTGGGCGTGCCGGATCCGCCTTTGATCTCTGCCGGAAGGTCCCTGTAACATTCGTTCATATCGACATTGCCGCCGATCCCGGCCACCCGGCCTGTGCTACTGTACTGCCACATGTCCTTATTTTTACCGTTATAATCGCACTGGCTGTTGTACTGCGCGATCCATTT
>NZ_CYZU01000116.1 GCF_001404335.1 Faecalicatena contorta | reverse complement strand
AAAGTGGGGTGATTTTGTGATTCGGTGATCACAAAATCACCCCACTTTCCCGGCTGCCGGCCTCCAAGAATTTCTAAGGTTCACTTTAGCGTTTCGAGGCGGCATATGTGCACTTGGGCGGGTTGCGGCTATCCCTTCCTTTCGCTGGGTGCATCCAATCGGTTGGATAGGGTGGCAACTTGGGAGGATACTTTTAGGGGGCAGCGTATTGATTTGTTTGGTGATACAGTATGGAAACGGTACTATGAAAGAGAAAGTTGTACCTTGTTTTGTGGTTTGGCTGCGGATACTTCTTTAGGGAATGGGTTACGAAATGCTTTAGGGTGCCTTATTTTGGCTATGCTGCGGTTCTGCCTGTGCCACTAATTTCCGGATTAGATGTGGGGTGAAATTTGATTATAGAAATGGGCGCTGGTAAATTTATAGATATTTTATTTGTAACAGAAAGGGAATTATGGTAGAGTGAATGTACCCAAAGAATAGTCTGTGGGGCATTTCAAACATTCTTTATATTCAATGATATATGAGATTGTCTATCTCATTCTTTCAGGCAGATTCGCCGGTTTATTCAATGTTTGAAAAATAGAACTTTAAAATTGAAGAAAGGTGATGCGTATTGGAAGTGTAATACTTGTCGATCGAAACGATGGTTTGCATTAAAAAAGTCTGACAAGGAGAAATTGAATATGGGGAAGAGTAACGTATATATGAAGCGCTGGCTTTCAGATAAAAGGCGTTTGGCGGATTTGTTAAATGGCTCTCTTTATCAGGGAGAGCAGGTTTTTACGGCAGAAAATATGGCGGTTGAAGATGGGGAACAGGGATTGGTGCTTAAGAAGGCAGATGGCAAGGAGATCACGGTGCAAAGATACCGTGATATTATGATGAGAATGGATGACGGCACACGGATTGTAGTACTGGCATGTGAGAACCAAGGGGAGATACATTATGCCATGCCTGTACGGGAAATGCTGTATGATGCCTTAAGTTATGCAGATCAGATCAATGAATTGCGGAAAAGTCATAGGGAAAAGAAAGATATGAAAGTACCGGCAGAATTTCTTTCCGGTATGAAGAGGACAGATTTTTTATCGCCGGTTCTGAATATTGTTTTTTACTATGGTGAGGAAGAATGGGATGGGAGTACGGATTTGCATGGATTATTGGGATTAGACCGAAAAGAGTATAAGCTGCTGACGAAGTACGTACCCAATTACAGGATCAACCTGATAGACCCGAAAAAGCTGGAAAACCTGGAGTGTTTTCAAACAGATTTACAGATGATATTCGGCATGTTAAAATGTAGAAAAAACAAAGAAGAATTGAAACGCTATGTGCAGAATAACAGGGCATATTTTGTGCAGGTTGATCAGGACTCATATAATGCCGTTTGTGCAATGCTGGGATCGACACAACATTTGAAAACGGTAAAGACGGAAGAAGGAGGGAACGTTAATATGTGTAAAGCGTTGGAAGATTTATACCAGGATGGCGTAGAAGAGGGAATCGAGAAAGGACTCGAAGAGGGACTAGAGAAAGGAATCAAATATAATGTACCCATAGATGTGGACACATTAAGAAGAAGGGTTCCCTAAAAATGGACACTAAAAAGAAGGCATAAAACCTTAAAA
>NZ_CYZU01000115.1 GCF_001404335.1 Faecalicatena contorta | reverse complement strand
ATAGTCTCATTTACCTCTACAAATTCTTTTTCATTAATCTCACTCATATTCTTTATCCTTTCTTTCGTTAAATGCCAGTTTTGCTACTTAAAGCATCCCTTATCTGCGCCGAAAGAACCGTCTCCCTGCCATTCGTGTTTTCGATTTCTTCCGCTGCCTGTTCTAGTAAATTGCTTACATAATCTATGTAAGTAACAAGTATTCTCGCATATTGAGCCGCAACAGATTGATAATTTTGCTTTTTGGCCCATTCATAGGCCAACTTTTCTTCTTCATTCACTTTCGATTCCCTCCTAAATATTAATTTTCCACAGAAACATCTGTTATCCCGCTCATAAACTTTCCATATGGTGTTGGATATGCTTCATTAAATTTCAGCCATGCTCTGTGCCTAGCTTGCTTGATACTACCAGCCACTACATTGATTAGCCACCCATCATATTCGACTGTATAGTTCTTCTCTTCCATAGCATTTCCTCTCTGGCTTATATGTTAATTCTCCGCATAGATATTAGTCATTGATAAAAATAATTTTGTCGCTACCCACGGCAAATAATTTTGGGTGTTTAAAAAGTAAACTCTGCCGTTGGTTATTTTAAACAGTGCTCCCGGGTTTACTGTTATTCTCCCGACATCACAATAAAATGAGTCAAATTGTTTTATGACCTTATATTTTTTGTTTTCCATTTCTCCTAAATTGTTAACTTAACTTTTCAAATATTATATATCTCTCATAATCTCCAAAAAGTTTCTGATTGATATGGTTTTCTGCCGCTTCAAACTCCGCGAAATGTACCGGAAGAAACTCGCAGTCATAATTATCAAAAATATAATACGGACACCCCATCATCTTCACCTCCATAAATCTTAATACGATTCTCTTTTGAGCCATTCCAGCGCGTCAGCCACCTCGTCAGCACGATAGGCAATAATGTCCAAATCATCACGATACAATTTTGCCTCTACTGTTGCCAGGAAATGCGCCAGCTCCTCATCTGTCATTGCTCTGAGCCTATCTGTATTTTTCATCCTGCCCTCCTAAATTCTCTAAAATATTCACGCCCGTTTCCTCTGCCAGCGCATCATTCAGCAGCCGAAAATACTCCGGATCTTCCGGTATGTATTTCATTTGCCCATCTGCAAATTCCAGGAACCTCATAAGTCGCTTTTTCCCGTAACTATGGTGCCGGTGTAAGTAATCTGCACTGATCAGCAGGAAACAGTCAAATGCCTCTCTTATCGCATCCTCGGTCTGCTTTTTCTGTGCTTCCTGAAATTGCGGATCCTTCAACGCCTGTTCCACCAGGCTATGTATCTTGGCCTTTTTGAGTTGCTTATCCGCCCAGCTCATGCTTTTTCTCCTTTTTCCAGTGTCTGCACCAGCCCTCAAAACAATCTAAATAGCTTATGTAATGCCCGTATATTGCACATTCATTGTGGATACCTAAGCACTGATTTCTAATTCTCAGATTGTTTCCGCAATTGCAGCATACTCTTTTACGCTCTTCCTGATTATTCATTAACGTTCCTCTTTCTCTGCCAGCCGCCACAGTTCTGCTCCACAGTTTTTAATGCAATCCTCCGCAGTATGGCTAACATATCTCCCCTGTTGATTCATCCTGTACGCATGTATGAGACGTTCTACAGTCCATGTGTAATTACACTTTTTTATGTACCGCTCAACCACTTCCCGGTCAGTCAGCTCCTCGCTTCTTTCTTCCTGCTCCAGCTCCATACGTTCTATAGCCTGTCCATAGATCATCATAATCCGCAAGTACTCCTCCTGTGTCAATGCCAGACCCATAGCAATTGTTCTGGTTGTAGAGATTAATGTCCTTGCATCTGCTGGGCCTATCATCTGTTTATTTGCTTCATATACCGCCATTTACTCCGCTCTCCTAATTTGATAAAAACCACCATGTTTTCTGGTTCTTGCCATAGCCGGTTGTGGAAGAATCCACACCGATATCCCGCTT
>NZ_CYZU01000114.1 GCF_001404335.1 Faecalicatena contorta | reverse complement strand
CTGAACCCAGCGCGGGAAATCATCAGATTTCCCGTGATGTGTTCAGTGTACCCGCCTATCCGGCATCGGGTGTTCTAGAATCACTTAGCAACATGGGTGCATATCGCAACGGCATATACAGCCCCGGCGCCTTCCCGGCCTCCCTGTCATGAAGCGTCCCCATCCGTCGACAGGACTGAAGCCTGTCAACTTAATCCCGATTTAATAGAATTTATGATGATGAATGTAAACTAGTAATATGGAGAGGTTGACAATTGGAACTGGATTCTATAATATAGTAGTAAAAATGGTAACAAAGGGAGACAAATTGATGGGAAATTTACTGGATAGGATGAAGAGAAGAGTGCTTGCCGGCGATCTGCTTTTGAAGGAAGATGCTATGCAATTGGCGGAGCTGCCGCTGGAACCTTTATGTGAGGCTGCGGATGAGATCCGGGAGGTGTTTTGTGGAAAACGCTTTGATCTTTGTACCATTATTAATGGGAAAAATGGAAAGTGTTCGGAGGATTGTAAGTATTGTGCACAGTCAGCATTTTATTCCACAGAGGTTGAGAGCTACCCGCTTCTAAAGACGGATCAGCTGCTGGAACAGGCCAAGTACAATGCAGAGCGGGGCGTTATGAGATATTCGATTGTGACGTCAGGGAAAAGGCTGGATGACGGTGAAGTGGAGGCTGTGTGTAAAAGTATCCGCGCAATTCGGGAGAATGTGGATATCTCGGTTTGTGTATCTTTTGGGTTACTGGATGAGATGGCTTTTCGGAAAATTAAAGAGGCAGGTGCTTGCCGGGTACATAATAATTTGGAATCCTCCAGAAATTATTTCACGGAGGTCTGTACGACACACTCTTATGAAGAAAAGATTGAGACTGTTAAGGCTGCTAAGCGTGCCGGGCTTAGTGTCTGCAGCGGGGGAATTGTGGGGCTTGGAGAGACGATGGAAGACCGGATTGACCTGGCTTTAACGGTCAGGGATCTGGGGGTGCGTTCTATTCCGATTAATATGCTGAACCCGATTCCAGGCACCCCATATGAGAAGAATCCCCGGCTTACGATTGAGGATATGTGCAGGATAACGGCAGTTTTCCGGTTTCTTGTGCCGGATGCATTTATCCGGCTGGCTGGCGGCCGCGGATTGATGGCGGATAAAGGAAAACGGTGCTTTCAGTCAGGCGCCAATGCGGCTATTACAGGAGATATGCTGACGACAGCAGGGATAACCATAGAGCAGGATATGCGGATGCTGAAAGAACTGGGTTTTGAGGTGAAGTCCTAATTATAGTGAAATATTAAAAAATAAATGTCGAAAAAGAGAAACGGTCAGAAATAACTGGCGGTTTCTTTTTTACAAATGTATAGGGGGAATATGGTATAATTAAAATGTATTGCGAGCTAGAAATCAGCTTATCTGATTTCCTCTAGCGAGCGAAAGAATGGGTATAGGAGGAGTAATATGGATAGAACCGGAATTAGGCCCCAGGTAATCGAAGAGATTAAGACGCTGGCGGAAAAATATAAGATTAGCAAGGTGATATTATTTGGCTCGCGAGCACGCGGTGATTTTAAAAGGATAAGCGATATTGATTTGGCAGTGGAAGGGGGAGATTTTGAACGCTTTGCATTGGATGTAAACGAAGAAACATCGACACTGCTGGAATTTGATATTGTTGATTTAAGACAGGATATACAAGAGGAACTGAGAGACTCAATTAAAAAGGAGGGGAAAATACTTTATGAGAAAATATGATAATTTCTGCAGTGCACTGTTAAAACTGGAGGAAATTTATAATTATGAGGAACCGTTCGATAATGTTATATTGACAGGCTTGGTGGGATTATATGAAATTTGTTTTGAGCAGTCATGGAAGATGATGAAAGATATATTGGAATCCCACGGCTATGAGGAGGGAGCTACCGGCTCACCTAAGATAATTTTGAAAACAGCATATAAAGCCGGGATGATTAAAGACGAGGAACTATGGATTCGGGCGCTGCACGAAAGGAATAATGTATCGCACTCTTATAATAAAAGGGTTGCTCTTGAAATCATCACGCAGACAAAAGATTATTTTTATGAAATGTTCTGCAAATTGAAAAAGGAAGTTGAGGATAATTGGGTATAGGTTTAGGCGTAGAACTGCCCGTGCAGACAATGATTGCCTGTGCAGAGCTATAAGTGTAGACTATGCACGGATTCTGATCGTTTTTATTTATGATATGTACGAGATTTAATATATAGAATGTTAAAAAAATGTATGTTATGATATTGATAAACTTATAAAGAAGCACTGGTGCTAGAATATAAATAGTACAAGTCAAAATGAGAATTCCTAATCTAATATTTCATGGTACAATGTAGGTACCGCACTGAAGGAGGATC
>NZ_CYZU01000113.1 GCF_001404335.1 Faecalicatena contorta | reverse complement strand
CAATGACATTAGTCACAGGATAATAGGTCGAGTTAATCAGATTAAAATTAGCCGCGTTCAAATTGCTATTTAGTGAATTTATGGAGAATCAGATAGAGGTGCAAATAAAGACATAAAAGAAAGAAGGTGATACGATGTCCTTAATTTTGGCATCCCGTGCAACGGTCTATGATAGATATGCCATTTCCCGAAAGTTCACAGCTCAGGAAACGGCAATAAATATGGTGCAAGGGAATATAGCGCTCCTTGTATCCGCATCCGAAATAGAGGAACTTAAGAACGGAGATAAGACAATGTACAGCAAATTATCGGCTGTCGAAATGGATTTGAACTCAATAAATTTGGCAGTATCATCCTCAGAATACAAAGACATTAACGGTGTCCTCAGTGCAATAACCCAGGCCAGGACATCCATAGAACTTAATTCACAGGAGATACGGCTAAAAGTAAGTAAGGATAGTATTATTTCCACAATAAATCAATCTGCAGAGGCTGTAAGTATTGATGCAAATAAGATAAATCTAAATGGCGTTGTGACTGCAAACGAGAATTTTAAGATTCTCCAAGACGGCAGTATGGAGGCAAAGAACGGATTGTTTAGAGGCGATATCCAGATAGAAGTTGCTAATAGATTCGAAAGAGGTGTACGCATACATAATAAGATTACTGGAGAGAGCGGGACACTACAGGCAGGTTATTTAGGCGTAGGCGGTATGACAACTAATGGGAGCGTGATGTATGTAAATATATTTGGTGGTGACGATACAGATCCCAAATATGGGGATCCATTTATTCTATTATATCATGATGGTGTTCAGGCAACGCTATACCCTAATTATCTGGATATAAGAGATGGGAAAATATGGTGCAAGGAACTTGATGTAACAGAGAAAATACACAGTGGGGGGCTCAGTACAAGTAATGCTATGTTAAGTGGTACTACACGCCAAAATGGAGACATGTACATAGTCGGAAACCTATATGTAAACGGCAAACAAATTAATTAAGGAGAAGTATATGAGAATCAGAGCAAGACCCTTGGGGTCTTATTTTTGTGAAAACAATAGAAAGAGAGTGAGGTAAATGAAGAAAATGGAGAAATTATTTAACTGGATTAGCGTCGTATTCGGGGCGGCCGGAGGGATCTTGTCTTATTGGCTGGGAGGATGGGATGTGCTGCTAAAGACGATCGTGTTTCTGGCAATTGCTGATTATATTACTGGGTGGATCAAAGGCATATATACGAAACAGTTATCGTCGGAAATCGGTTTTAGGGGGCTACTGAAAAAGATAGTCATGTTTATTGTGATCGCGGTATCTTTTGTTATCCAGGGGCTGATCGGCGGGACAATACCATTACGGGAAGTCGTTATTATGTTTTATATCGCGAATGAGGGGTTGAGCCTGCTGGAAAATGCGGCAGTGTTTACGCCTATACCGGATAAATTAAAAAATGTTTTGCTGCAGCTAAGAGACAAGGATTCGGGGGACGCAAAATAAGCGTCTTCTTCTTATGTGTTTTATAATATATAAAACAGAACGAGACATAAGAATAAAACAGAATAGATTCAGAAGAATTACACAGAGTGCAAAAGAATTCAAAAACCACTAGAAAAAAGACTGTTTATATTGTATAATTAATGAACACAATAACAAGAACGTTATTGTGAAACCGTATTAATAGAACTGCTTGGAAGGGAAGGGTTTGTATGAAAACTACTATTAGCAAGAGTTTTTTAGACGGGTATATAAAAACATTAAACTTAGGTGGTACAAAAGAATGGCCAGATCTTTCAGAAGATAGAATGAAAGATTATAAAGCACTAAGGAGTGATTGGGACAATGTCGGAAAATCAATCAGAGAAGAAACAAGAAATTTTGGAAGCGCCAGATGTTGAAGTGGAAGAAAAAGAAAAAGAACAAGTCCGACAAGTAGTAGCTGAGGTAATAAGAAGCGAATTTAGCGGCCCGATTCCTCCGCCAAGTATCATAAAGGGATACGAAGAAATATTACCAGGATCTGCCGACAGGATTCTTGCAATGGCGGAAAAACAGTCAGATCATAGGCAAGAAATGGAAAGGAAGATTGTAAATACAGAAGCAAGAGATAGTTTGCTTGGAATTCTTTTTGCATTTATGCTAGGATTTGGATGTATCCTTGCTGCTGTAGTTATGGTTATACTCGTACCTAAAAGCGCGGGCGTGATATCAGGTGCGGTCTTAGGCGTTACGGGTATTGGTTCCATCATTGCGACATTTATAAAAAGTACAAGAGGAAGCTATGGCAGGAAAAAAGAAGAAAGGAAAAATCAAAATTCTGAAAATTCAATATAGGGCAAGAAAGGAAAGGGGACGAGTAATCGTCCTCTTTTTGATGAGGAGAATAGAATATGAGTAAAAGAATTATTGATGTAAGTGAGCACCAGGGAAACATTAATTGGGATCAGGTAAAGAGTACGGGAGTGGCGGGTGTAATAATCCGCTGCGGTTATGGAGATGATATCGCCAGCCAGGACGACAAGCAATGGAAACGGAACGCTGATGAGTGTACCCGCTTGGGGATCCCATTCGGGACATATATCTATAGCTATGCAACCAGCATGGCCCAGGCAGA
>NZ_CYZU01000112.1 GCF_001404335.1 Faecalicatena contorta | reverse complement strand
GGCATTATAGATAAAATCGCTATCACTTTAGACAACAAATGGCTGCTGGTAACATTCAAATTTCCGTATCGTACTGCCCTGCAAGAAAGAGCCCAAACGCTTACAGAAAAGGATCTGGACATTGAATTTGACAAACATACAGAATCCAAGACAGATCAGCAAAGAAAGTACTATTGGGCGCTTGTAAAAGAG
Organism: Faecalicatena contorta; assembly: GCF_001404335.1. GTDB lineage: Bacteria > Bacillota > Clostridia > Lachnospirales > Lachnospiraceae > Faecalicatena > Faecalicatena contortus_B. The sequence goes on along the minus strand of NZ_CYZU01000112.1, from coordinate 2,532 downwards.
TTGAGAAAGAAGCTACGGAACGGCATAACAGAGGATGAGATACACAGAAACATTTTAAGAAGGGATGGTATTTCTGAGTGGCTTGCTCTTCCTCCAGACAAAATGTATGTTGCCAAAGAGTATTACAAAATTGTTGATGATATGGGGCCTACAGTATTAACAACACCGAGTGGAAAAGAAATTGAAGCCCGTCAGCTTAGATGCTGGAAAGGCCTGAGGCATTATACAGTAGATGAGGCGTGTCTGTTAATTGACAGCCTGGTTGATGAATGTAGGGAGCAAGGTATTCCCACAGATACGCCAGATGAAATAAAACGCATGAAAGAGCAGTGGGGTGTGAATATTGGCTAAGAGACTATGGAGCATCTTCACAAATGACATGGATCACTGCATGTATACAAAGCAGTACGGAGTAGAACGACACCACGTATTCAGCCATACGTCAAATGAAAAAAAGAAATGTGAGAAGTATGGATTTGTGGCTCCACTCCGGCCTGATCTGCATCCAAATGGCACTCGTAGAGGCAAAGATGCCGATGCAGTAGATCAAGATCTGAGAGACAGATGCCGTAAGTACTACATAGAGCACTACGGCACGGAAGAAGACTTCCGAAGAGAATTTTTTTACACAAGTTAGCACGGGAAACCATGCTATATAGTAACCCGTTCATGTCGGCTTACGGGTACGTCACGGTAAAATCGTAAGCCATTTCATTACTTCCCGGCGTGCTGCCGGGAGGGGAAAGGAGGGCGGATGGCAGAGCAGTTACCAGGGCAGATGTCGTTAAACGATTTCATTCCTGCTCCAGAGCCACAGAAAGAAAAATTTGACATATTAAACTATATACCGGTTGGAAGTAAAAACGCGGTAAAGCGTAAACGGCTATGTTTTTTAACCGGATTAATAGACAGAAAGATGAGAAACCTCCTGCACGAGGCAGGGAAGAAAATACCGATCATAAATCTGCAGAACGGAAAAGGTTATTTTATTCCTGACATGAATACTGACACTGACAGGCGGATGCTTATCCGTTGGGTAAAGCAGGAGGAAAGCAGAATAAGAGAGCGCCAGCTTTGCGTGGACTGTGCCATAAGGACATTAAATAATTGCTGCACAGATTGGAGGAACGAGGAATATGGCAGAAAGACGGATGTTCTCGAAGACGATAGTGGATTCAGATGCGTTTCTTGATATGCCTCTGTCTACACAGGCCCTATATTTCCACCTATCCATGCGCGCCGATGATGACGGATTTTTAAACAACGCAAAAAAGATACAGCGTGTTGTCGGTGCCTCAGAAGATGATTTAAAACTGCTGATTATGAAAAGATTTGTAATCGAATTCGAGGAAGGGATCATCGTTATAAAGCACTGGAGAATGAACAATTATCTGCGTAAAGACAGATACACGCCGACTGTTTACCAAGACGAATTATCTATGCTGGATGTCAAAGAAAATGGTGCTTATACGTTAATGGCAACCGCTGGTATACCGGATGGCAACCAATGTGAAACCCAGGTAAGGTTAGGTAAGGATAGTATAGGTAAGGTAAGTATAGATACTACTTGTCCAGAGCCGGAACCGGCTCCAGACCGGAAACAAGTGATATCGCTAACGCTGAATGATAAATCTGAATTTTGGATTTATGGTGATCAGGTTGAGCAGTGGTCAGAATTGTTCCCGGCAGTTGATGTAATGCAGGAGTTACGAAAAATGAAATCCTGGCTCGACAGCAATCCCAGTAGGCGAAAGACCAAGAAAGGAATTCTTAGGTTCGTGAACAGTTGGCTGTCTAAGGAGCAGGACAAAGGCCGAGTTCAGACAAACAAGGCTCCTGTAAGTAAGAATCTCAATAATTTTGAGCGTAGACAATACAACATGGACAGCCTGGAGGAACAGCTTCTCAGCAGATAGGAGGGAAGAAAATCAAAATATGAACCAAGTGAAGATCGAGAGAGTGAAAATAGATTATAAAAAGCTCTGTGAAGAGTTAAAAAAGCAGGGCAAGACCAGGGGGGAGTTTTCCCTGGAAATGACAAAAGACAAAGGGTTTGTCGGCAGGATGGAGAAAAACCCAGATCAGCCAAAGGCGATAGAGCAGTTTATGTGTGTGCTTCTTGGACTTGAAGAAGGGAGTCTAATCGCCGCGGATCCAGCACCAGAGCTGACAGATGTTGCTGTATTAACAAATATACATAAGCAGATCATTGCAGAGATGAAGATGCTGGAAGAAGCAGCAGAAAATATCGAAAAGATATGGAATAAGGTGCATGCCAATACAATCCAGCTTGAACGGATCAAAGAGTGCGTAAAAGGATTCGAGAAAAGCGGATACGAAAAGGCCATAGAATTTTTAAAAAATGCTCTTTCAGACGGCAAGGCGAACAGCGAAGAGATTATGATGCGGAGTGATGCTGCAGGAATCAAACGGGCCGATCTGATGAAAGCAAAGCGGGATATCGGTGTGGATTCTTCCACAACCGGCTATGGCAAGAACCAGAAAACATGGTGGTTTTTATCAAATTAGGAG
>NZ_CYZU01000111.1 GCF_001404335.1 Faecalicatena contorta | reverse complement strand
TAGATAATTCTGTCAGCATCTCGTTGGCACTGTCGCTGGCATTCTTCATCGCAATCCTGCGCGCCGAATGCTCGCACAGGGTCGCCTCCGCGATTGCACTGTACAGGTACAAAGCCAGGTACTCCTGGGCCAGGCTGTCAAACAGCTCCCGCCCGGCCGGTTCGTATTCCATCAGAGTCAGGTCACAGTCCCCGGCCTGCCCCCCGGCCTCCAGCGGGAACACCGGGGCTGCCTTCACCTCATGGGAAATCGAGTTCAGGTAGGAGGCATACAGCACCCGGATGCTTGTAAACCGGCCTTCCCGGTACAGCTCCAGTACTTCCCCCGCGAGCCGGTATGCTTCCTCATACCCCATCTCGTCCATCTGCTCCCGCTCCGTCTCCAGCATCTCCAGGCCTTCCCGGAGGCAGAACTCTTTTCCCTTTGTCCCCAGAGCCGCGAAACAGCAGCTGCCTTTTTCTTCCTCTGCAATCTGCCCCGCCGCCTTCGTGATGGAGGTATTGTAGCTCCCGCACAGCCCTTTGCTGCTGGTGAGCAGGAGGTACAGCGTTTCCCCTTCCCTTGGTTCCAGGTACACTTCCGGCACGCCCTCCTCTGTTCGGAGGACCTGGCCGTAAAGCCGCTTTTCCGCCTCCAGGTGTTTCCGGATATAATCGAACCGGTTCGTCGCCTGCTTCAGTTTCGCTGCGGAAACCAGTTTCATGGCATTGGTGATCCTCTCCGTGCTGCTGACGCTTTTCATCCTGCGCTTAATCGCCTGCATCTGGTCAGCCATCGAATCTCCCCGCCTTCCTGCATTCTTCTATGCCCTTCAAAAGCTGTTCCTCTGTCTCCGCTTCCAGTTTCCCCGTATCCGCAATGGCTTTCCCCACATGGGGGTAATTCGTATCCATGTACTGGTACAGTTCCTTTTCAAACCGTTTCACCTGGCTCGGCGCGATGCCCGCCAGATGTCCTTTTACTGCCGCATAAATGATCATGACCTGGTGTTCCACCGCAACCGGCTGGTACTGCCCCTGCTTCAGGATCTCCATCAGGAGCATGCCGTTCTCCAGCCGCTCTTTGGTATCCTTGTCAATGTCTGACCCGAACTGCGAGAACCCTTTCAGCTCCCGGTACTGGGCCAGCATCAGCTTGATCGTTCCCGCCACCTTCTTCATGGCCTTGATCTGGGCGCTGCCTCCTACTCGTGACACCGAGATCCCGGCGTTTACCGCGGGTCTCTGGCCCGAGAAGAACAGTTCCGACTCCAGAAAGATCTGGCCGTCCGTGATGGAGATGACGTTGGTCGGGATATACGCCGACACGTCCCCTGCCTGGGTCTCTATGATCGGCAGCGCCGTAATGGACCCGCCCCCCAGCTCATCGGAGAGCTTTGCGGAGCGCTCCAGCAGACGGCTGTGCAGGTAAAAGACATCCCCCGGGTACGCCTCACGTCCTGGCGGACGCCTCAGCAGCAGGGACATGGCACGGTATGCCACCGCGTGTTTGGACAGGTCGTCATATACGATCAGGACATCTTTCCCTTCATACATGAACTCCTCCCCCATCGCACACCCTGCATAGGGCGCTATGTACTGCAGCGGCGCCACGTCGCTGGCCGTTGCCGACACGATGATGGTATAGCGCATCGCATCCCGGTCTTCCAGCGTCTTCACCAGCTGCGCAATGGTGGACTTTCTCTGGCCGATGGCCACATAGATGCAGATCACGTCCTTGCCCTTCTGGTTAATGATGGTGTCAATGGCGATGGCCGTCTTTCCGGTCTGGCGGTCCCCGATGATCAGTTCCCGCTGGCCCTTTCCGATGGGGATCATGGCGTCAATCGCCTTGATGCCCGTCTGCAGCGGCTGGTGCACCGACTTCCTCTGCAGCACCCCCGGCGCCGGGCTCTCGATGGGCCGTGTCTTATCCGTCTCTACCGGCCCCTTCCCGTCAATGGGCTCACCCAGCGGGTTCACAACCCGCCCAAGGAGTTCTTCCCCTACAGGCACTTCCGCTACCCTGCCTGTGGGACGGACAATGTCCCCTTCCTTGATCCCACGGTCCGCTCCGATGATAACCGCCCCTACATTCTTTTCCTCCAGGTTCATGGCCATCCCGTAGACCCCGCCGGAAAACTCCAGCAGTTCCCCCGCCACACAGTGGCGCAGGCCTGTCACACGGGCTACCCCGTCCCCCACTTCCTGCACGGTGCCAAAATCCGTGATCTCCATCTGGCTTGTATAGGTTTCTATCTGCTTTTTGATCTGGCTGCTGATCTCCTCTGTATTCCACATCATAGAGGACTCCCCCCTTCCGGCCTGCTGCGAAGCCTCAAGCTTAAATCTTCCATTCTTTTCTTCAGGGAAGCATCAATGAGTTTCCCGTCTGCGGAAATCAATACCCCGCCGATGAGGCCTTCATCGATCATGTTCACCAGGGTCACCGGCTTGCCGATCAGTTCCGCCGTCTGCTCTTCCAGACGCTTCACCATTTCTTTCTCCAGCGGCACCACCGAATATACGATCCCACGGATCCCCTGTCTTTCTTCTCCCAGAAGCTCCAGCCCTTCGGCCAGCACCTGGCTGAAATGATACAGGCCCTGGTGGTCCAGCAGGATGCAGAAGAACGCCAGCGTCTCATCGCTGATATGGCTCCCGAATATATCCCGCATCCACTCCAGTCTTGTTTCCTTCCCGATTTCACCCAGCGTCAGCATCTGGAAAAAGTTCTCTTCCTCCATAAGGAGTCTTTTCAGCACAGCCA
>NZ_CYZU01000110.1 GCF_001404335.1 Faecalicatena contorta | reverse complement strand
TGTTCTAGAATCACTTAGCAGCATGGGTGCATATCGCAACGGCATATACAGCCCCAGCACCTCCCCGGCCTCCCTGTCATAAAGCGTCCCCATCCATCGACAAGTCTAAAGCCAGCCAACTAAATCCCGACTTTTTAGGAGGTCTCCCGCAGGATTAGTTCTGGTTTCATTACTACATGTTTTTTCTCTTCCGGTTCTGTCTCTTCCTCTTCATCCTCCAGCTTTGCCCTTGCATCCATTAATTCTATCAGAAGCCTGGCGCTCTCAATGCCCATTCTTAATTTGGGCGATCCGATGGTTGTCAGACGGGGTTTTACAAAGGACAGTATCCCGATGTCGTCATTGCCGCTGAGTGCGATATCATGGGGCAGGTTGAATCCCCTCTCCTGGATTGCACAGATCGCACCTATTGCGATATAATCGCTGTAACACATCACGGACAGCGGGGGTTTATTGCGCTCCAGTATACGCTTCATGCTCTCGTATCCGTCCGCCTGATCCGTACAGCCGGATACGACCATGTTCGGCTCATACGGAATGCCGCAGTCTTCGAGGGCCTTCTTGTAGCCCTCCAGCCTGTTCTGCGCGGAAGAAACACTGGGCAGGAAATTCAGGAAAAAAATCTTCTCATTGCCGTAACTGCAGAGGTGCTTTGCTGTCATATATGCAGCCTGATAATCATCCAGTACCACATAGGTATCCTCGCCTTTTTCCAGGTAACGGTTCACCAGAACATAGGGGATGTCATATTTCCGCAGCAGTTCACAGCTCTTTTTATTTCCCGCCGCCGGTGTCAGGATTACTCCTGCCACGTTAAGACCCCTCAGCTCGTCTACAAGCTGAATCTCTTTATCCACATCCTCATGGCTGTTCATCACGACGCAATGGTAGCCGTGGGCCGATAACGTCTCTTCGATCCCCCGGATCACCCTTGCGTAGAATGGGTTGGCATTATCACTGATGATAATCCCAACCATGTTGGTCCGCTGCTGGCGGAAACTTCGGGCAACCTGATTCGGCACATAGTTTACTTCTCTTGCATAGTCCAGAATCTCTTTTTTCCTCTTAGCGGATATATCCGGATGGTCATTCAGCGCCTTAGATACCGTCGTAATACTTACACCAAGCCCCTCTGCCAGGTCCTTCAATCTTGTTACTTTTTTCATACTATAATTTTCCCTCCATCCGCAGCTTGACCATTCTTTCAACCGGCATCCTGCTCTCCACGCATCCGCCGTTCTCTTCCAGAATCAGTGATGCCATACTGTTGGCATACTCTACTGCATAAACTATGTCATCGGGCTTTTCATCCAAAGCCGCCATTAAACCTGCCGAAAATGCATCTCCGGCTCCCGTCAGGTTCTTTTCCTTTCCTTCCATCGTAGGGTAACTGTCCGAAAACTGTACTTTTCCGCCTGCCCCCTGGAATGCCGCCCCCTGATCTCCCATGGTAACAACGGCATATCTGGGGCCTCTTGCAGTCAGATACTCCAGGCAGTCTTCCACGCTTTGATCCGGCATCAGATAACGCAGGTCATCCTGGCTGGCTTTTATTATGAATGCATTTGCACATAAATCATCCACCAGTTTTCTTCCCCGGTATGTTCCTACCGGAAAATGATTGTAGGAGGTGGTTCCGCCGTATCCGCCCAGATCCACGATAATGCGCTTTCCGGCCGCATTCAGCTTCTGGCATATCTCAATGTCCACTTCATAGTCCATTGGGCAGATGAAAAATGTGGAGGCTTCCAGATATGTCTCCGGTATTACTTCATAACTGATCACAGGAGCTACTTTAAAATACTCTACCCTGTTTTTCGCATCTTCCTGATAAATCAAATGATTCTCTGTCGTATACATATAGGGAATGCATCCCGTTGTATCCACCATGCGCAGTTCTCTTTCTATTAGCTTCTGCATCTCCTCGCCGCAATAGGTCACAATCCCCGTACTCTTTCCGGCTTTCGCCAGAGCCAGGCTTGTATATGCACAGGGGCTTCCAAGAACCGGCCCCACTATCTTATCCGTCAGAAAAATTGTCTCTTTTACAATATTGCCTATAGTGACAATATCTACCTTTTCATTTTTCACTGAGTATCCCCTCCGTTCAATCTGCTGGCAAAAGTTTGTTTCACTCCTTAACAGCAGAGATTTTTCTATGTACAGCCTCACTATAACGAAAAAAACTGAAATAATAAGTAACATTTAAGTTATCGGTACAGTAACTGTATTTTCTTAATTTTTAGTATAGCTTACTATTCAAACATTGTCCAACACTTTATACAAAAAAATCCGCTTTTTTCTGCTCCTTCAGCCGATTTTTCATTCAACATTAGACTTTTTGAGAATATTGACTAATTTTCTCTGAACTTTTTGTGCATATATGCCAATTGACATTTTTATTTTTTGGATTTAGAATGGGGTCATGAAGCAGATCAAATGATACAGTTAACGTTAACTATCATTTATTTATCTTTTCACATTTTCATACTGAGGACAACCTAATAAATTTTTTTGTCCGGTTACTTAAACGTTAACTTTAACATTTGCTCCAGCATCAAATACATAATAATCCATATTATCTCAGGAGGAAAAAACTATGGCAGAGAAAAAAATCAGATTGGCACTCGTCGGAGTAGGTAACTGCGCATGCTCTCTCGTTCAGGGAATCGAGTTCTATAAGACACCGGAGATTGCAGAAGAAGCCGGCGGACTTATGCATTATAACCTGGGGGGATATGTTCCTTCCGATATCGAAGTTGTTGTAGGTTTTGATATTGATTCCAAGAAGGTGGGCAAGGATGTCAGCGAAGCGATTCTGGAATGGCCAAACTGTACATACAAGATCTGCGATGTTCCGAAACTTGGGGCGCCGGTATTAAAAGGACCAGTCCTGGACGGAGCTCCGGATCATCTGCAGCACTACTATGGCAAAGACTACTTTAC
>NZ_CYZU01000109.1 GCF_001404335.1 Faecalicatena contorta | reverse complement strand
ACGGCCTGCACCGAGGTGATGGAACCGTCCCTCGTGGACGTGATCCGCTCCTGCAGCGCCCCCATCTCCGTTGCCAGGGTGGGCTGGTAGCCTACCGCAGAGGGCACGCGCCCCAAAAGCGCCGATACTTCCGACCCCGCCTGGGTGAAACGGAAAATGTTGTCAATGAACAGCAGCACGTCCTGGTGCTCCCTGTCCCGGAAATGCTCCGCCATGGTCAGCCCCGTCAGCGCCACGCGCATCCTGGCTCCCGGCGGCTCATTCATCTGCCCGAATACCATGGCCGTCTTATCGATAACCCCGGATTCCTGCATCTCATAATACAGGTCGTTCCCTTCCCTGGTACGCTCGCCTACCCCTGCAAACACAGAGATCCCGCCGTGTTCCTTGGCGATGTTGTTGATCAGCTCCTGGATCAGCACGGTCTTCCCTACCCCCGCTCCCCCGAACAGGCCGACCTTCCCCCCTTTTGTGTAAGGGGCCAGCAGGTCAATGACCTTGATCCCGGTCTCAAAGATCACAGAAGACGTGTCCTGGTCCTTATAGTCCGGCGCCGGGCGGTGGATCGCATCGTAACGCTCCGCCTCTACGGCGCCCTTCNCGTCAATCGTCTCGCCCAGCACATTGAACAGGCGCCCTAATACTTCTTTCCCGACCGGGACCTTGATCGGCTCCCCCGTGTCGGTCGCTTCCATCCCCCGGTACATCCCATCCGTGGATGAAAGGGCAATACACCGGGCCTGATCCGCACCAATGTGCTGTTCCACCTCTGCTACAATGGTCTTTCCGTTTTGCTCGATATGTATTGCATTAAGAAGATTCGGCATCTGTTCCTCATCAAACTTAATATCAATAACCGGTCCGATAATCTGTTGAATGATTCCTTTATTCAATTGCCTCACCTCTTAATTTCTGAGCCTCCGAGCCGGCGATGATCTCAATGATCTCACTGGTAATCGCCGCCTGTCTCGCTCTGTTATAGTAAATAGATAATTCTGTCAGCATCTCGTTGGCACTGTCGCTGGCATTCTTCATCGCAATCCTGCGCGCCGAATGCTCGCACAAGGTCGCCTCCGCGATTGCACTGTACAGGTACAAAGCCAGGTACTCCTGCGCCAGGCTGTCAAACAGCTCCCGCCCGGCCGGTTCGTATTCCATCAGGGTCAGGTCACAGTCCCCTGCCTGCCCCCCTGCCTCCAGCGGGAACACCGGGGCCGCCTTCACCTCATGGGAAATCGAGTTCAGGTAGGAAGCATACAGCACCCGGATGCTTGTAAAACGGCCTTCCCGGTACAGCTCCAGCACTTCCCCTGAGAGCCGGTACGCTTCCTCGTACCCCATCTCATCCATCTGCTCCCGCTCCGTCTCCAGCATCTCCAGGCCTTCCCGGATGCAGAACTCTTTTCCCTTTGTCCCCAGGGCCGCGAAACAGCAGCTGCCCTTTTCTTCCTCTGCGATCTGCCCCGCCGCCTTCGTGATGGAGGTATTGTAGCTCCCGCACAGCCCTTTGCTGCTGGTGAGCAGGAGGTACAGCGTTTCCCCGTCCCTTGGTTCCAGGTACACTTCCGGCACCCCCTCCTCGGTACGCAGGACCTGCCCGTAAAGCCGCTTTTCCTCCTCCAGGTGTTTCCGGATATAGTCGAACCGGTTCGTTGCCTGCTTCAGTTTCGCTGCGGAAACCAGTTTCATGGCATTGGTGATCCTCTCCGTGCTGCTGACGCTTTTCATCCTGCGCTTAATCGCCTGCATCTGGTCAGCCATCGAATCTACCCGCCTTCCTGCATTCTTCTATGCCCTTCAAAAGCTGTTCCTCTGTCTCCGCTTCCAGTTTCCCTGTATCCGCAATGGCTTTCCCCACATGGGGGTAATTCGTATCCATGTACTGGTACAGTTCCTTTTCAAACCGCTTCACCTGGCTTGGCGCAATGCCCGCCAGATGCCCTTTTACTGCCGCATAAATGATCATGACCTGGTGTTCCACCGCAACCGGCTGGTACTGCCCCTGCTTCAGGATCTCCATCAGGAGCATGCCGTTCTCCAGCCGCTCTTTGGTATCCTTGTCAATGTCTGACCCAAACTGCGAGAACCCTTTCAGCTCCCGGTACTGCGCCAGCATCAGCTTGATCGTTCCCGCCACCTTCTTCATGGCCTTGATCTGGGCGCTGCCCCCTACCCGTGACACCGAGATCCCGGCGTTTACCGCGGGTCTCTGGCCCGAGAAGAACAGTTCCGACTCCAGGAAGATCTGGCCGTCCGTGATGGAGATGACGTTGGTCGGGATATACGCCGACACGTCCCCTGCCTGGGTCTCGATGATCGGCAGCGCCGTAATGGAACCCCCGCCCAGCTCATCGGAGAGCTTCGCGGAGCGCTCCAGCAGACGGCTGTGCAGGTAAAAGACATCCCCCGGGTACGCCTCTCGTCCTGGCGGGCGCCTCAGCAGCAGGGACATGGCACGGTATGCCACCGCGTGTTTGGACAGGTCGTCATATACGATCAGGACATCTTTCCCTTCATACATGAATTCCTCCCCCATCGCACACCCTGCATAGGGCGCTATGTACTGCAGCGGCGCCACGTCGCTGGCCGTCGCCGACACGATGATGGTATAGCGCATCGCATCCCGGTCTTCCAGCGTCTTCACCAGCTGCGCGATGGTCGACTTTCTCTGGCCGATGGCCACATAGATGCAGATCACGTCCTTGCCCTTCTGGTTCATGATGGTATCAATGGCGATGGCCGTCTTTCCCGTCTGGCGGTCCCCGATGATCAGTTCCCGCTGCCCCTTTCCGATGGGGATCATGGCGTCAATCGCCTTGATGCCCGTCTGCAGCGGCTGGTGCACTGACTTCCTCTGCAGCACCCCCGGCGCCGGGCTCTCGATGGGCCGCGTCTTATCCGTCTCTACCGGGCCCTTCCCGTCAATGGGCTCACCCAGCGGGTTCACGAC
>NZ_CYZU01000108.1 GCF_001404335.1 Faecalicatena contorta | reverse complement strand
TTATTATGAAGAGCCGTATGCGGGAAAGCCGCACGTACGGTTCTGGAAAGGATTATACATTGCGAAATGTGTATTTACTAAACTGCATCCCGGCGTAAATACTTCGAGTATAAATCAAAGGGGGCAGACCCCTCTGGTTGTATAGGGAGAATGTCTTATGAAAATTATGATAGTGGAAGACGAGGATAATATTCGTGAGGGACTGGTCTCTCTTCTGGACTGGAAGAAAGCGGGCTTTGACCCGCCTGTCCTTTTCGGGGGGGCGATCGAAGCGCTCGAATATCTGGAAACGGAAAAAGTGGATGTTGTTCTGACCGATATCTACATGCCGGTCTTAAGCGGCCTGGAGTTTATCAAGATGATACGGAAGGAGAACCTGACCTGCGACATCATCATTCTGACCGGGCATGACCGGTTTGAGTTTGCGCAGGAAGCCGTGGAGCTGGGGGTGAAGAGGTATCTGTTAAAGCCGGTATCCCCCGAAAAGCTGAAGCAGGTACTCGCGGACATCAGGAAAGACATTGCGGAGCGGATGAAGCTCATGGACTGGATTGCGATTGCCGAGAAACAGCTGGAAGAATATCTTCCGGTTCTGCGAAACCAATTCTGGAATGACCTGTTGGGGGAACGTTTTGCGGACAGGGAACAGCTGGAACTGGGCGCACAAAAAGCTTCAGTCTGTCTTCCGAAGCGGGAGATTACCTGTGTTGCTATCCGTCATTTTCATCAGGAGTCGAGCCTTACAAGGGAGGTTGCTCTGCGGCAGATTGTGGAGGAGATATTAGGAGATGCAGCTATTTACCTGATGCCCTATGACGGTACCGAGCTGGTGATCATGGAAGGCAGGCTGTTCCAGTTTAAGCTGGAAATCATGAAGGAATCCATTGCGCAGAATCTGGGGTTGGACGTATGCTTTGGCATCAGCAAAACGGGAAAGGAGCCGTTAACGATCGGCCGGCTTGCCAGGGAAGCAGTCGAAGCGGCAAAGTCGATCCGGGACATACAAGAGGTGTATTACCTTTATTTTGCAGATATCGCCCTCAAACGTGCGGGTGAACCGGAATATCCCTATGCGGATGAGAAGCAGATCCTGGATATGCTGCGGTTTCATGACACCTTAAATGACCGGTTTTTGCGGACATTTTTCCATAAGGTCATGCCTCCCAAGTACCCGGTGGAGGAGTCACAGGTTATGCTGTTCCAGCTGCTGGTGGCTATGAACCGCACCGCAAACGATATGGGGATAGATGAACTTGACGAGTTCAGAGTTACCCAGAGCAGTATCATGAACTTTGACGGGATAGAAGAGGCCTTTCATCAAATGGCAGAGAGGATGATTCGAAAAAAAAGAAATTCTACCAGAAGATATGCGGAAGTGATCGCCGAACAGGTAAAAGAGATTGTTGACAGGGAGTATTCCAATCCCGATCTCTCCGTTAACAGCCTGGCCGACCGGCTTGCGCTGACGTCTAATTACCTGTCCAGAATATTCCGGAGCATGACGGGCGAGACCTGTATCGAATATATCACAAAGGTACGTATGAATGCTGCAAAGGAGATGCTGGAACATACGGATAAAAAAAGCTATGTGATTGCCGGTGAAACGGGATATAAAAATGCAAATTATTTCAGCGCAATGTTTAAAAAATACACCGGGCTGTCTCCGAAAGAATATCGGGAAAGGAGAAAAGGGTGAAACGCAGATTTAAATCCATAAAAAACAGGATCATGGTTTTTTTTATCGGAGTGGCGGTCTTTCAGATCGCCGCTATGGCGTTGTTTGCGGTTTTCCACCTGCGTCCGTCCCTGACGAAGATGTATGAAGAACATCTGGAAAAATTTACGGAGTCCGCATTCTGGGAAGTCACATCGGCAAAGATGAAGATTGAAAATTATACCGTGAATATGATCGGAGATTCCGACATTCAGGAATTTTTGGAATCCGCGGATAACAGCAGCAGGAATTATGTGCCTTCTATGACGGCCGAGATGCGGAACCGGATTCTGTCCTATACGGATTATGACAGTGCGATTCGGTCGATTTATCTGATCGATAATCTCGGGAGGATGTACAGTAACCTGTCCCATAAGGCCATATCAGGATACCTGGAGTCAAAAGAGGAACTGAGAGAAAGAAGCGACGCATCTGCCGTATGGTTTACGGATTTTGATGACAGCAGCATCGTTGTGTACCGGATTGTGAACAACAATACAACGGATCTGAAGCGTAAGATCGGCGCCATCTGCATGGTAATTGATAAGAGTCTTTTTGTGGACCGCATCCAGCAGCTCCTTCTGGAAGACACACAGAACTACTGCCTGGAAAGCGCGGACGGCAATTTCCGGATCTCGTCTGCTGCAGACAGGGGCACATTTTCCGCAGAAAAATATATTATCAGTTCGCAAGATAACCGGATATGGAGGTTGGAAACATGGATAAATAAGGATGAGGCATATGCTTCTATTTATCTGATTTTCAAAATACTGGCTCTGGAGCTGATGGTTCTGCTTGTAATCAGCGTATGTATGGTAATTTATCTTTCCGGCAGGATTACCAGGCCCATATCAGACATCAGAAGTGCCATGAAGCAGATCGGAAAAGGCAATATGGAGGCAGAGGTGCCTGTCAGCGGAGAGGATGAGATCGGACAGCTCGCAGCCACCATGAACCGAATGTCGAAAAAAATAGGAGAGCTGGTGGAAAGGATCAGACGTGAAGAAACCAACCAGCGCCTTCTGGAACTAAAAGCCATGCAGTATCAGATTAATCCCCATTTTCTCTATAATACACTGGATTCTATCAGTATGTTTGCCCGGAAGAACCATGATGAACAGTGCGAAGAACTGGTGATTGCGCTTTCTGACTTTTTCAGGATCAGCTTAAGCCACGGACAGGAATTTGTGACACTCGAAAAGGAAGTGGAATATGCGGAGTGTTATCTGGAAATACAAAATATTCGTTTTCCGGAACAAATCACATGGGATGTCACCGTTGAAGAAGGGCTGAAAGAGATCAAAATCATGAAGTTTATTTTGCAGCCCCTGGTAGAAAACAGCATTTACCACGGTATCCGGGATGCCGGCCGAAAAGGGCATATACAGATATCCGCATATCGGGATGCCGGCGGCCTGGTCTTATGTGTTCGGGATGACGGGATCGGCATGCTGCCGCAGGAACTTACGGAGCTCATGGCAGATTTAGAGTCAGAGGAAATCAGAGAGAAGGATATCCATGAGGGCGGCTTCGGACTGAAAAATGTCCACCAGAGACTGAAACTGATGTATGGGGAGAAAAGCGGACTGCAGATACAAAGTGAATGGGAGGAGGGGACATGCATCACCATATATATACCATCCAAATCGGGAATTAGCGGCGAGCTTTAGCCTCGGCGCGGATGGGGACGCTCCATAAAGGGATAGCCGAAAGCCTCCCGGAGAACATCCATGTCCTTTCAAAAA
>NZ_CYZU01000107.1 GCF_001404335.1 Faecalicatena contorta | reverse complement strand
CAATGACATTAGTCACAGGATAATAGGTCGAGTTAATCAGATTAAAATTAGCCGCGTTCAAATTGCTATTTAGTTGATTTATATGTAAACGCAAATAAGGTCCTTAAAAAAGAAAGAAGGTGATGCGATGTCCTTAATTTTGGCGTCCCGCGCAACAGTCTATGACAGATACGCTATCTCCCGAAAGTTCACGGCTCAGGAGACCGCTATTAATATGGTCCAGGGAAATATCGCTCTTCTTGTATCAGCATCTGAAATAGAAGAACTTAAGAACGGCGATCGGACAATGTACAGTAAATTATCGGCTGTCGAAATGGATTTGAACTCAATAAATTTGGCAGTATCATCCTCAGAATACAAAGACATTAATGGTGTCCTCAGTGCAATAACCCAGGCCAGGGCATCCATAGAACTTAATTCACAGGAGATACGGCTAAAAGTAAGTAAAGACAGCTTGATCTCTACAATAAATCAGTCTGCAGAAGCAGTAAGTATCGATGCAAATAAGATCAACCTAAATGGCGTTGTAACCGCAAACCAGAACTTCAAAATTCTCGCTGATGGCAGCATGGAGGCCAAAAATGGAAAGTTCTTAGGTTCTGTTACCGTAGGCGGTATTCAGGATGACCGAATTAGTATACTAAACGCATCAGGGGCACAAATAGGCAGATGGGATAATAGTGGGATATATGCGGAAAACTGTGAATTCAAGTACGCTACTATTGGTTCAGAAAACTTTCAGGTAGATTTTAACAGCGGGAGAATGACGATGTATTCTGAGTACAGCGGCGTAAAAGAGTGGTATGCAAAGATATATCAATCAGGTGTTGTCTCGGGCACGGGTTACTTGGGGCTAGCTATAGTGGCTAAACATGTTAATTTAAGCATAGAGCATTATAGAAATGGTGCTACAAGTAACTTCAGCGTATTAAAAGGTACGTGGGATTATAGTAAGAATGTCGGAGAAATTATCCTGGGAACCAATGCGTATAAAGATACAATTAATGTAGAGGTAAATGGAAATTTTAGTGTGACTGGTACCAAAAATAGAATTGTAAAGACAAAAAATTTTGGTACAATAGCTCAAAGCTCTTACGAGACTACGGAGCCTATGTTTGGCGATATGGGACACGGAATAATAAATGATCTTGGAGCATGTATCATTTTCATAGATCCGAAATATGGAGAAACTGTCAGCACCGAATACGGATATTATGTTTTTATCACGAAATATGGGGGCGGTGACGCATGGATCAGCAAGAAGGGAGTGAGCTCTTTCACAGTAGTCGGTACACCGGGACTCGAATTTGACTGGGAGATCAAGGCACACCAGAAAGGGTACGAGTTTGATCGACTAAGATCTGTTGATTTGTAAAGGCGAGAAAATATGAAAATCAGAGCAAGACCCTTGAGGTCTTATTTTTGTGAAAACAATAGAAAGAGAGTGAGGAAAATGAAGAAGATGGAACAGGCAAATTACATTAAGGCGGCAGTCGCGACCGTGTTTGGATTCCTGACGTCCCTGATAGGTGTTCTGGCATTGCCAGTAGTTCTGGTCGTTGTTTGTAACCTGATTGACTACATAACAGGGCTTATGGCATCGCCATACCGAAATCAGGACATTAATTCGTATAAAAGCATTCGCGGTATTATGAAAAAGATATGCATGTGGTTACTCATTGTGGTAGGGGCAATCATTGATCAGATGCTTATTTACACATCGGATATAGTTGGATTTACCATGCCGTTTACATTTTTAGTGGCATGCATCGTTGCATTATGGATTATTTGCAATGAGATTATCAGTATACTTGAAAATGTTAAGGATATGGGAGTAAATATACCAGGTTTTCTGGAGCCGCTCGTAAAGAATATCAAATCACAAGTAGAGGATAAGGTAGATATTACTAATAAATCAGATTCAGGGGACGCAAAATAAGCGTCCTTTTTTTAATAGAAGGAGATTAGAATATGAGTAAGAAAATTATTGACGTAAGTGAGCACCAGGGAACCATAAATTGGGAAGCAGTAAAAAGCCAGATAAACGGCGCTATCATTCGCTGTGGGTATGGAGATGACGTAGCCAGCCAGGATGATGCGCAGTGGATTAGAAATGCTACAGAATGTGAGCGGCTGGGGATTCCGTATGGAGCATATTTGTACAGCTATTGCACCAACGAGGCCCATCTTCAGAGTGAGATTGCGCATATTAAGCGTCTGCTTTCCGGCCGGAAATTGAGCCTTCCTTTTTATATAGACATTGAGGATCCGGGACTTTCATTTTCCACATTTAAAGCTGATTATTTTATCAGAATGGGTCAGGCCATCGAGGACGCGGGATACTGGTTTGGCGTATATGCAAATTTAAATTGGTTTAATAATTGTATTGGCGGAAAATTGAACAGATTTACAAAGTGGTGTGCTGCCTACGGTACCAATAATGGGCAGCCACAAACACGGCCGAATATCGGAGAGGATATCTGGCAATATAGCAGCGCCGGCAGTATCCAGGGAATCGCGGGCAATGTGGATGTGAATCTTTGCTACCGGGATTTTGTTAAGGAGATTAAGGGCGTATCCACTAAACCCTGCACTCCCAAGCCAACTCCGGCGCCAGCTCCTGCAGCCGAAACACATACCGTCAAAAGTGGTGAGACGCTGTCCGGGATCGCGGCCAAGTATGGCACAACCTACCAGCACCTTGCACAGATCAACGGGATTAACAATCCTGACCTGATCTACGCGGGCCAGGTGCTCAAGATCGACGGGGCGGCGGCACCATCCAAGACATATACGGTCAAGGGAGGGGACACGCTGTCTGACATTGCAGCAAGATACGGCACCACATACCAGCGGCTGGCCCAGATCAACGGGATCAGCAACCCTGACCTGATCCATCCGGGGCAGGTCATCAAATTAGGATAGCATAATAATAGCCCGGATCCTTATGGATTCCGGGCTTGACATTTAACAGATAGTTTTTTATAATATAATTGTTAACACGGTAGCGGAAGGGGTTATCGTGTGTCACAGGAGCCCAAAATCCCTCCTGTGTTGGATTGAAATATAAATAGAGGTAAGTATAACCGAAAAAAAGAACTGTCATTCAGGCAGTTCCTTTTTTTCGGTTATTTTTTTAGAATCCTTTTTAATATTTCGCTTGCGGCTCCGCTAAGAGCTTCTTCGTGAGATTCCTCCCGGACTTCGCCACTTTCAGTAATTTCAGCAATTTTTTGCGTTGGTTTATGAAATACCTCTGTTGCGGAGAGCTCATAAAACACGCTGCATTTTTCCCTTCTTTTCTCAGCGGAATTTGCTATCTTTGATAACATTTCCAACTGCCTAAGAGAAAAACACTTTAATTCGGATTCTGTAAATTCATCACCGATGTACCAAGGCATTTCTTTGATTATTTCCTTTTTATTGCTTAATAATTTTTCTTTTCTCATAACATGTTCCCTCCATCGTCCATCATTGCTACAGTATCACGGCAGATAGTGCCGTTATTGTTCTCATAAATCGGATCGTCATTTTTAAAGATCCGAAGAAGATTTTTGACTGCGTCGTAAGTCCCTACTTTTTTATCGCCGATCAATACCATGTGGCCATCTCCGGCATCTTTGTAGTTTGACATGTCATATCTGATATAGGCAAAGTCTTTATCAGGATTGTAAGCAGATTTATCATATCCAGCCGGGCAGCCTTTTTTGTATTCAGCGTTGGCAAGCGCCAGTAATTCCTTTGCCATTTCCACTGTAAAGGCAGTGCCGTGTTCTTCTTTAACGCTAAATCCCCAATAGATACCATCAGTACCAGTTGACTTTACGTTTGCGTAATACCCTTTTTGTCCTAAAATGTTTGTATTCATAATCATATCCTCCAATTTTTCTTTTACTAATTTCTCGACATACCCTGGACACTTCCTTGATCCGGATTCCCAATTTCCAATTGTTCTTTTCGGGATTTCAAACAGTTCCGACATTTCGGCTTGTGTCAGCCCAGCTTTTAATCTCAATTCTTTTAAATTCATTTATATCGCTCCCTGTTATCACTCAATGAGTGATTTCTGTATTTACAATATACCACTCATTGAGTGATGTGTCAATACCTAATTGCATAAAATGTTCTGGATTTATTCCACTAAATAGCAATTTGAACGAACCAAAAACCCGAACAATCGAAGGGGCTTACGTCAATATGCAAGTGACAACATTTGGTA
>NZ_CYZU01000106.1 GCF_001404335.1 Faecalicatena contorta | reverse complement strand
CCTCCTGCCGCTGTGCGGCATCGTGGAGCTCATTCTTACAAGCGTACCCCCCTTACTCCTTCACAGCTCCCCCCATGATCCCCGCTACAAGAAACCGTTTCATCCCCAGTGCCAAAGCCGCCGGCGGCACCACAGCGCATATTCCCGCAGCCGCGGTGATTCCATACTGGACGGCATCTTTTGTCATAAACTCCGAGGTGACAACGGCAATGGGTTTGGTAGCCAGCGATGAAGCCAGAATCAGCGGAATCTGAAACTGACTCCAGGTATTCAAAAACAGGATCAGTGCAGCCGATACAATTACCGGTTCGGAAGCCGGCAGAATAATACGTAAAAACGCACGCATTCTTCCGCACCCATCCACCAGCGCGGCCTCCTCCAGTTCTTTCGGTATGGTGGCAAAGTAGTTCGATATAAGCCATGTTGTCACCGGCAGCAGAGCGCTTACATAAATCACGCTCAGCCAGAACATATTGTCGAGCAGCTGATGATCTGCAAATATTTTATAAATTGGTATAATAGTGGCCATAACCGGAATTACCATGGTAATCAGCAGCATATTTTTGATCAGGATTCTCCCCTTGAATTCCATCCTCGAGAGCGCATATGCGGATGCCAGCGCCGCCGGCATCCCTAGCAGAAGCGTTACACCCACAGCCTTCAGGGAATTCAGCATCCCCGTATAAAACAGCTGCCCCTGCTGCCCTGTCCCTAACAAAAGATTCCGATAGTTCTCCCAGGTAATATCCCCGGGCAGCAGATTTGCAGACCTTCCAAACATACCGTACTCGGGAGTCACGGAAATCAGAAAGGCCCACAGAAACGGCCCGATTGTAAAAAGCAGAAAAAGAATCATAAACAACCAGTACCCTTTTTTTCTTTTCATCCGTACATCACCTCCCTGTTCAGATTCCTCAGATAAAATATGCCAAGAATGCCGGCCAGAAGCATTACCAGATATGTGATAGCGCTTCCCTTCCCAAAATCGAGGAAGGAAAATGTGGTCAGATAGCTCTCAACAACTATATTCTTACCCAGATCTCCCATACCGGACAGCGCCACAATTTCATCGAATACGTTTACCGCGGTGATCGACGTGCTTGTCATTCCGATTCCTACAAACGGAAGCATCAGCGGCACAGTGATTTTCCGAAAAATCTGCAGGCTACCGCCACCGTCGATCTTAGCCGCCTCATACAGGCTTTCCGGCAGAGCTTTTCTTCCCGCAAGGCACACCAGGGCCATAAAAGGAATGCTCCGCCAAGTAACCACAAGAGAAACCGACAAAAGCAGGAGCCACCGCGAGGAGAGCCACTCCACCGGCTGATCCACAACATGCAGGGTAATCAGCAGCTTGTTCATGAATCCATACCCAGAGTTCAGAATGAACTTCCACAGCACCCCGTTGACATACGGCGGAAGCGCCCAGGGCAGCACTGCCACGGCAAGCATGAGTCCGGATACACGGGATTCCACATTCAGAAAAAGCGCAACGGCTATACCGATCACTGTTGTAAGCAGAACGATCATCACGACAAGAAACAGGGTATTCTGCAGACTGTACCAAAAAGAGGATGACTTTAATACACTGATATAATTGGCAGGACCGATGAATTCGATCTCTCCGGGCGCTGTCAGCTTCCACTTTTTCAGGCTATATGAAAATGTTACAATCACAGGGTAAAATACCAAGACACCCATGATAATCATCATGGGCGCCAGTAATAGATATGGTAATGCTTTTTTCATCACTATTTTCCTGCCAGTTCCGTAATCTTACTGTCCATCTCTTCAAAGGCTTCTTCCGCAGTCAATTCCCCAAGAGCCATTTTATTCACCGCATTATAAATGGCATTGCTCATCTCTGCATAATAGGACGGTACCCCGTTGGGGAACGGAGACGAGATCCGCTCAGCCTCCTCCAGCATAGCGCCGGAGTCTGTGATTGAACCGTCGTTTATGAGCTCTTCCAAGATCGTATTATGAGTTGGGATCGCGCTTTTTGTTTTATAAAGTTCTTTTTGGATCTCAGGCGACGTATACCATTTTACAAATGTCTCAGCATCTTTCTTATTTTTTGAAAATTTGGTAATTCCAATCGCCTCTGGAAGCGCCATGGTATGCTCTGAAGTACCGGTCTTTCCCGGCACCAGAATCGGCTCGATCTGTCCTACAATACTGCACTCCTCGCTGTTGCTGCTTCTCGCCACAAAGGATGTAGGCCCCGTCATAAAACTGGCATCACCTGATAAAAGCCTCCGGTATGCATCCATACCGGACGAAGTCTTATCGGCCGGGTCAATCAGTTCTTCCTGAAGCATCTTCTCCTCATAACTGAGCGCAGCCAGCACGGAGTCCTTAATCAGCGTACCGTCCTCATGAAATACTGCGCCATTCATTGTATACGCCAGCCAGATTAACGAAGTCGTCGCCGCTTCTTCCGCATTCAGCGGAATCGCAAACGGATATTCAGACACACCAGCTTCTTTCAGCTTTTTTGCATTTTCATATACCTGTTCCCATGTCTCCGGCGCCGACTGGATCCCGGCCTCTTTATAGTGCTCGGTATTATAATAAGACAGCCTGTAATCATTGGCATAAGGAACAGCCAGTACTTTCCCTTCTATAGTAAATGTATCCAGCGTAGGCATGTCGGCCTTTTCTTCTTCTGAAAGCCGGATCTCCTCCAGCCAGTCTGCAGCATAGAACTCCCCTACCCAGGACCAGTCCACTTCCACCACATCCGCAGCAGATGAACCGCCGGAAGCTGCAATTGCAATCTTATCCCGGATATCATCCCAGCTTACCTCATTGATCACAACATCAATCCCGGTCTCCCCTGTAAAATCTGCCAGCATCTCATCCGGCGGCACCCCCCAGTCCGGAATCATAAAGGTAATCTGACGGTCTCCCTTTTCATTCTCCGTTATATCCTCTGCTTCTTTTTTTTCATCCTTCTCCTTCGCACCGCATCCTGCCAGCATTCCCACAGCCAGACACAGACACACCACGAAACTGATCACTCTTTTCATACCTTTTCCTCCTTTAAGCTCCATGTTTTTGAGACCTACGGCTTCACCCCTGCCAAACAGAGCTCAGCCATCCTGCATATACTGCAGAGCCCAAAACATATTCGACACTTTCTCTTATGATACCACCAATAAACCAAAGGATACAACCCATTTTCGACACATAGATAAAAAATGGGTACGCCTGATGGAAGCAGAGAGCAGCGGAACGGAAGATACTTCCCCTCCGTCCTGCTGCCCGCTCCCATCAGGCGTGCCCCAACATTATCAGGCAGACTGTCTTCCCCCTCGCTGGGCCGCCTCAAACTCCCTTAATTTCTCCCTGGCTTCTCTGTTCAGGTTCTGCGGTACTTGTATCTGCACGCATACATACTGGTCACCGTGCACCTCCGGATTCTTCATGGACACAACGCCCTTTCCCCGGAGCCGTATTTTCGTCCCCGACTGCGTTCCCTCCCTGATCTTGCAGAGTACGTTTCCATAAAGAGTCTCAACCATCACTTCCCCGCCGAATACTGCGGTAGTAAACGGGATGTAAGCCATCGTATAAATATCCTGCCCCTTTCTCTCAAAGCCTGCCTTCCCGCCGACCTGTACTTTTAAGAACAGGTCTCCCGGTTCACCGCCGCCTGCGCCTGGCATCCCTTTGCCCCGCAGCCGAATGCTCTTGCCGGTCTCAATACCTGCCGGAATGCGAACCTGCAGGGACTGCACAGGTGCTGTCATACCATCCTGATTCTGAAGCGTAATAATCTTTTCACATCCAAAAACCGCCTCGTCAAAAGTAACTGCAACTTCCGCATGCAGGTCTGCGCCCTTCCTGCGGAACGTTTTTCTGCCATATCCTCCGCCGCCAAACCCACTGCCAGAATAATTATGGTATTCGAATCCCTCTGAACCGCCGCCCCTGAACATATCGCCAAAAATATCCCCGAAAATATCATTCATATCGCCGCTTTCAAAATGATATTCCCGTGTCCCTCCATTCTGACGGCTGTATGCCTTGGCGGCATCGGCATCAAACCCTCCTTCAAAAGCAGCATGGCCGAACTGGTCATACAATTTACGTTTTTCTTCGTCACTTAAAACCGTATACGCCTCTGTAACCTCTTTAAAATTCTGTTCAGCCTGGGCGTTACCCGCATTTGTATCCGGATGGTACTTTTTGGCAAGCTTCCGGTACGCCTTTTTTATCGTGTTTTCATCTGCACTCTTATCAATTCCCAAAACTTTATAATAATCTCTCTTTGCAGCCACTGCCATCACCTCCTGGTCCTACCTTCTGGCTTCTTGTTTTAAGAGATTCATCTCTTCCCCATAGCGTAGGGAGAGTCCTCTTATCTTGTTAAATCTGTGGGGAAAAGCCCCGTACCCAATCAAAAAACATCCCCGAAAATACTTCCGGGGAATCATGCTGCCCAACAATAGATTCATAATCAAGCCCCTATTGTTCTATTTGTAATATAACACGCCACATCAGAATTGTCAATAAAAAATTGGGATTTAGTTGGCTAGCTTTAGACTTGTCGGCGGATGGGGACGCTTTATGACAGGGAGGCCGGGGAGATGCTGGGGCTGTATATGCCGTTGCGATATGCACCCATGCTGCTAAGTGATTCTAGAACACCCGATGCCGGATAGGCGGGGAACAACTTGATCTCCAAATCAAGTTGTTGCTGAACCCAGCGCGGGAAATCATCAGATTTCCCGTGATGTGTTCAG
>NZ_CYZU01000105.1 GCF_001404335.1 Faecalicatena contorta | reverse complement strand
GGGGGATGGAAGCGACCGACACGGGGGAGCCGATCAAGGTCCCGGTCGGGAAAGAAGTATTAGGGCGCCTGTTCAATGTGCTGGGCGAGACGATTGACGAGAAGGGCCCCGTGGAGGCGGAGCGTTACGATGCGATCCACCGTCCGGCGCCGGACTATAAGGACCAGGACACGTCTTCGGTCATCTTTGAGACGGGGATCAAGGTCATTGACCTGCTGGCCCCCTACACAAAGGGCGGGAAGGTCGGCCTGTTCGGGGGCGCGGGGGTAGGCAAGACCGTGCTGATCCAGGAACTGATCAACAACATCGCCAAGGAGCACGGCGGGATCTCTGTATTTGCAGGGGTAGGCGAGCGTACCAGGGAAGGGAACGACCTGTATTATGAGATGCAGGAATCCGGGGTTATCGATAAGACGGCCATGGTATTCGGGCAGATGAATGAGCCGCCGGGAGCCAGGATGCGCGTGGCGCTGACGGGGCTGACCATGGCGGAGCATTTCCGGGACAGGGAGCACCAGGACGTGCTGCTGTTCATTGACAACATTTTCCGTTTCACCCAGGCGGGGTCGGAAGTATCGGCGCTTTTGGGGCGTGTGCCCTCTGCGGTAGGCTACCAGCCCACCCTGGCAACGGAGATGGGTGCGCTGCAGGAGCGGATCACGTCCACGAGGGACGGTTCCATCACTTCGGTGCAGGCTGTGTACGTGCCGGCGGATGACCTGACAGACCCGGCGCCTGCGACGACCTTTGCACATCTGGATGCGACCACGGTGCTCAGCCGTGCGATCACGGAGCTTGGGATTTACCCGGCGGTGGACCCGCTGGAGTCCACGTCCCGGATCATGGACCCGTTAATCCTGGGGGAGGAGCATTACCAGACCGCCCGGGAGGTGCAGGAGGTGCTGCAGAAATATAAGGACCTGCAGGACATCATCGCGATCCTGGGGATGGAGGAGCTGTCGGAGGAAGATAAGCTGACGGTAGCCCGCGCAAGGAAGCTGCAGCGGTTCCTGTCCCAGCCGTTCTATGTGGCGGAGCAGTTTACGGGGATGGCCGGGAAGTACGTGCCGCTGAAAGAAACCATCCGGGGCTTTCAGGAGATCCTGGAAGGCAAGCACGATGAGATCCCGGAATCCATGTTCCTGTTTGCAGGTGGGATTGACGACGTGACGGAGAAGTACGCCCAGGGGCAGACCGCATAAGGGAGGCCCGGAAGCGGACCGTGTGCAGAAGGAGGCTAAGGGCGGATGGCAGCAAAAAGTTTTTTATTAAAGATTGTAACTCCGCAGCAGTTATTCTATTCCGGGGAAGTGGAGATGGTCGTGGTAGAGCAAGGCTCGGGACAGGAGGGCTACATGGCAGGGCACAGCCCGGCCCTGAAGCGCCTGGAAAAGGGCGAGGTAAAGATCCGGGAGGCAGAGGGGAAAGAGCCCCGCATCGTGCAGATCCCGGGGGGCCATATCCACGTGGGAAAGACGATGGCAGTCTATACCAGATATGCCAGCTGGAAGGCGGAGGAAGAACAAAGTGTGCAAGCCCCTCACTCATAAGGGGCTTGCACACTTTGGGGCCGCCGCGATGCCGCTTTGCGGCTATATACCTTATCGCGGCGTGTGCATCCTCCCGGAGGGTTTTTATGATATAGGAAATTCCGGAGGAATTTCCTATATCATAAAAAATAAGACGCCCTGATATCATAAAAGGTATCAGGCGCGTCTTTTCACTATAGATCAGAGGGTCAACAGTTCGTTTAAAAGAACTTGATCCTCAATACTTTTATTACGATTCGTGCAGCGCCGAAGGCGCGCGGAAAGGAGATTTATATGGGTTTTTTGATATTTATTTCACCACTTTTATTGGGAATTCTGGGCAATGTATTTTACAATGTAGTAGGAAAATCGACACCTGAGAAAATAAATCCTTTTGTTTCTCTTGCAGTTACCTACTGTATGGCGCTTCTGGTTTGTATTGCCCTGTTCCTACTGACAAGCAGAGACAAAAATTTGCTTGCTGCTGCCGCTGAAGCAAATTGGACGTCCTATTGTCTGGGAGTGTGTATTGTGTTTGCTGATCTTTCACTCATTTTATTGTTCAGAGCCGGCTGGGATATCAGCATTGGATCTTTGATAGCGAATATTGCCTGCTCAGTCATTGTTGTAATCATTGGTGTGTGTTTTTTTGGAGAAAATATCACCGCGATGAAAATTACTGGTGTAATTGTCTGTGCGGTTGGACTTTATATCATTAATTCCCCTGAAAAGGCTGCAAGAAAAAAATGATAAGCTAATGTCACATTTACAATGGAGGATAAAATATGAAAGATACAAAAAAAGTTGCAAAATTAAATTATCTGGCTCCAGCAATCTTAATGGTTGTCTCCCGTGTTCCTTATATGATTATTCAGAAGGTTACACCAGAAACCATCGATCCTTATGTTTCTCTTTGTCTGTGCTATGGTGTGTGTCTTATCGTTGTTATTGGAATGTTTTTTTTAACGAAAAAAGGGCAAAACTTTATGTTGGAATTGAAAAAAATCAACTGGACTGCACCTGCACTTGGCATATGCCTTGTATGTATGGACGTATCCGTACTGCTGATGTTCCGTATGGGGTGGAATCTCAGCGTTGGAAGTGTCTTACTATATGTATTGCTGGCAATTGCCCTGGTGATTGTTGGAGCCGTTTTCTATAAAGAAAAAGTTACCCTTAAACGGTTGGTCGGCATAATTATGTGTATTGTCGGCGTTATTTTAATTTCAGAGATATAGGTCACAGGGCTCTTCTTTGTGGTGGTAATTCAAGCGGTATTCTCTGGGAGAAAGACCTGTGGCTTTTTTAAATACTGTGCTGAAATAGGAATAATTTTCATACCCCACGCTTGTAGAGACCTCGTAGACCATAAGATCAGTGGAGGATAACAATTGTTTTGCCTTATTGATGCGTAAAAGAGTAAGATAGTTGACAAATGTTATCCCCACTACTTTTTTAAATATGAGACTCAGATAGCTGGGTGATATATGTATGGATTTTGCTACAGAAGATAAGGAACAATCAAAATCCATGTAATGATTGTCCAGGTAATCCTTAGCCTGATTAAGTATCATCTGCTGCTGGTTTCTACGGGATACGTCGAAGGATGCATCATTAATAACTGGTTTATCCGGCTTCGGCTCAAGGATTTGTACCGGTGCGGATTTCTCATTGCCCGTCACAAACATGTCAACGTCCAACAGCGAGCAGATGCCGTCGCCGACGCAATTCCGCAATAAGTTAAAATCAAAAAACCTCTCATCGACCAAAAGAACTTTCATATTCCCTCACCTCTCATTTTACATCAATTTCCTCGTAGTTAATTGTAGATATAATGTCTAACATTCTGCAAAATTGCTGGATCTCTTCCTCGGAAAAATTTTCTTGGATTCGTGCGATCGCTTCATTGTCCTGCCTGCGGTAGACTTTGTATTTTAGTACAGCTTCCTCATTGACAGTTAAAATGTTCTGTCTGCGATCATCGGGATCCGGGACTTTCAGTACCAGCCCCTGACGGATCAATGCATTGATTTTCAGCGTAATGGCAGGTTTTGAGACCTGGAGTAAATTTGCAATTCTGGAAGCCGTGCATTTTCCCTTCATCGAAAAAATAAGCTCCAGGTAGAGCAGGCTGTTATAGGTAAGAGTCTCATCCACAAACTGCTTGTTCATCAGTCGCAGGTCACATAAAACTGTACTGTAATAAAATGCATCCAAAGCCGTTTTTAAATCCATTGGTTTACATCCCCCCGGGTGAAGTTTAATTTTCTCTTTTGTAATTAGTTAAGTTGTTTTAATTATTATAGCTTAACTAAATTGGCTTGTCAAGAAAGTTTTTGGATAACATTGGGCTTGACAAATGAGAGTTGTATTGCTATTATTTTAACTGATATTAGGCAGATGCTTGATCCACGCTTGTTAGGGAAAAATTCTCTTGCAGGCGTTTTTTTTATTTTAAAACGTAAACGTCCGGAACAGAGAAAAAAACATATAAAGTGTAAGGAAACCCAGTAAAATCAATGGGCCCAGGCGTTTAACAAACGTCTATATAATCAAAAGAAAAGGAGAAAAGCCATGGTAACAATCAGCAAATTTAGTTATGAAAACCCAAGATTCAATCATCTTCTTAAACGAAGAAGCAGCATTCCTGAAGAGGTGGAAACTACGGTCAGGGAAGTGCTGAAGGATGTAAAGACACGGGGCGACGAAGCTTTGTATGAGTACATGAAGAAATTCGACCATGTTGATATGAATGAAATCGGCTTATTCGTAACAGAGGAAGAATTTGCAGATGCAAAAGAAAAAGTATCAGAAGAATTTAAAGAGTCTGTAAAAAGAGCCTGTGACAATTTATTTAGATTTCATAAAAAGCAATTACCTGCGAGCTTTTCTGAAACCTATGAGGATGACGCTGTACTCGAACGAAGATATACTCCGATTAACAGTCTGGCTATTAATGTTCCCGGGAATATGGCGCCGCTCGTCTCTACATTATATATGAACGTGATTCCAGCCATCGTGGCCGGAGTTCCAAACATATATATACTGACAAAACCAAGAATAGACGGAACGATTGATGAACATTTACTTTATGTAGCTGACTATCTGAATATCAGAAACTATTATAAAATTTCCGGTTCCCAGGGGTTAGCTGCTGTCGCTTATGGGACGGAAACTGTCAGGAAAGTCGATGCAATAACAGGTCCTGGGAATAACTTTACCCAAATGGCAAAGAAGCTGTTGTTTGGTGAAGTGAAAATTGATTCCATCGCCGGGCCTTCTGAAATTGCAATTATCGCTGACAAAAATGCGAATCCTGTTTTTATAGCTGCAGATATGATGTCTCAGGCAGAGCACGGCACGGGATTTGAGGCAAGTACTGCTTTCTGTTTATCGGAAGAGCAGGCACAAAAGATTAAGGCTGAAATCAACCGTTTGTGTAAAGAACATGGTCTTGTAAAAGCAACCCAAAAAACATTTGAAAATTATGGAGATATTTTTATTGTTGATTCTATCGAGGAAGCTGTGGATGCCGTAAATGAAATTGCTCCGGAACACGCGGAACTGTTATTGGATGATTATCAGGATGCACTTACAAAATTAACGAATGCCGGCGCAGTATTTGTGGGTGAGTACAGTACCGAACCCGTGGGTGATTATTTCTGCGGAACAAATCATATTCTTCCAACATGCGGGACTGCAAAATTTTCTTCCGGCATGTCAGTATTGGAATTTATGAGAGGATATAGTGTCATCCATTATCCGGAAGCTGCATTAAAGAAGAATGCGGATTATATCATTCAGCTTGCAGAGTCCGAGGGAATGTCGGCACATGCCCTGGCAGTTAAAATTAGAAAATAGAATCGAAAGTATTGGCATTTTACCGATGCTTAAAAAGGAGTAAGGTTATGGCGTTAAAGAAAAAACCGGTTACCGGAATGAAGGACATGATGCCCGGGGAAATGGAAATCAGGGATTATGTGATTGGGCTGATCAAGGAGACATATAAATCATTTGGATTTTCCTCAATCGAGACTCCCTGTGTAGAACATATTGAAAATTTGTGCAGTAAGCAGGGCGGGGACAACGAAAAACTAATCTTTAAGATTTTGAAACGCGGAGAAAAGCTGAAGATCGATACAGCCAAAGCGGAGAGCGATCTGGTGGATGGCGGTTTGCGTTATGATTTAACGGTGCCGCTGTCCCGGTATTATTCCAATCATGCGAATGAGCTGCCATCTCCCTTTAAAGCTTTGCAGATCGGAAATGTGTGGCGTGCGGACAGGCCGCAGCGGGGACGCTTCCGTCAGTTCATGCAGTGTGATATTGACATTCTGGATGAACCGGGCAACCTGGCGGAGATAGAGCTGATTCTGGCGACCACGACGCTGCTTGGAAAACTTTCCTTTCAGAACTTCACCATCCGTATCAACGACCGCAGATTCCTGAAAGCAATGGCGGCATACAGTGGATTTGCAGAAGCGGATTATGAAAGTGTCCTTATCACACTGGATAAGATGGATAAAATCGGTATAGACGGCGTGGCAGCAGAATTAGAGGAAAACGGATATGCGAAAGAATCCGTGGACAAATACCTTCAGTTATTTAAAGAGATTACGAATGATGTGGAGGGTGTACGAAGCTGTAAAGAAAAACTAAAAGGTTTTCTTGAGGATGAGGCGGCGGATTCATTGGAAATGATCATTACCAGTGTGGAAAGTGCAAAAGAAGCAGATTTCAGGATCAGTTTCGATCCTGCGCTTGTGCGGGGAATGTCCTATTATACGGGAACCATTTTTGAAATCGCAATGGATGAGTTCGGCGGAAGTGTCGGCGGCGGCGGGCGCTATGATGAAATGATCGGAAAATTTACCGGACAGAGTATCCCTGCGGTCGGCTTTTCCATCGGATTTGAACGCATCGTTATGCTTCTGCTGGAGCGGGGCTTCGTGGTGCCGTCAGGCAGGGAGAAAAAAGCATATCTGATAGAAAAGAACCTGCCGGCTGAAGGAATGCTCAAAGTATTGGAGCTTGCCAAAAGAGAACGCGCGGCGGGCAGGCAGGTCATGATTGTAAAAATGAAAAAGAATAAAAAGTTCCAGAAAGAACAGTTGACAGAACAGGGATATACAGACATTACAGAGTATTACGGGAGTTAGCGACGAGCTTTAGCCTCGGCGCGGATGGGGGTGCTCCATAAATGGATAGCCGAAAGCCTCCCGGAGAACATCCATGTCCTTTCAAAAACGCGGCCGCGGGCCTAAGAAATTCTAGGCGGGAAACAGCCCTGAAAATGGAGCACCACTGACACATCAC
>NZ_CYZU01000104.1 GCF_001404335.1 Faecalicatena contorta | reverse complement strand
GCTGCTAATCCCATACACATCCCGATTCCCAGTGCAACCATTCCCATATCTATTTCCTCCTGTAATCAATTCCTCTTATTTTTTTCTCCGAATCTGTTCTAAACCATCAGCAGATACGCTGCAAGCCCATATAGGCCGCCTTTAGCAGCGGGGCCTGCTCCGCATATTTGATACTTTCGTACAGACAATCCTGTAAATACATAGTCCTGTACTGATCTGCTGTCTTTCTTTTCCCTATTACTCGCTGTGTCCCACAGACATTATTTTGACTGCTGCACCGAGGTTTATCACGGTCAGCGTGGTAAATATGTACGTTTGGATTAACGGTTCCGCTATGTCAAAGATCGCATTCAGCGGCAGTACCGTAACCGCACGCAGAAACGGGACCGTCGTAATCATGCTGCTTAGGTGCGTCATCAGATGCAGCCACAGTTCGATTACGATGAACCCTCCCAGGATGTTCCCGAAAAGCCGAAGGCCCAGGGAGATCGGTAATGTACACTCCTCCAGGATCTTCAGCGGGAACATGAACGGGTACGGGTCGCACATCTCTTTGAGTTTCCCCTTTACCCCGTGCACTCTCAGTGAGTTGGCCAGGATCATCAGGAACGTCAGTCCTGACAGTGCAAACGCCACGTTTAAGTCCGCCGTAATCGGACGGATCCCAAACAGCCCCAGGCAGCTCGCACAGAATACGAACCCAAGGATGCTCCCCACATAGGGCGCATAGGACTTGTTCTCCTTCCCCATGTTGTTCTCCGTAAACTTATACACCCAGCCCACGATAAATTCCGCCGCCACCTGTTTTCCTTTCGGCACCGTCTTCAGCCCGCTTCCGAGCCAGATCCCCAGTACCGCCAGTATCACGGCAATCACGAGTCCAAACAATGTACTCTCTGTGATAAACAGCTTTCCCTCTCCGAAGCCCAATATAATCCGGGCGCCGAGTTCTTCCACGTTTATCATTGTTTCTTTACTCCTCCTATTCCAGATACGATAAATATTGCCAGTGACATCTCTCCTCCCTTAAAATGTGTACGGAAAAGGAAGTGCTGTAAATAGCACCTTTCGGCTGCCGTTCAGCACCTCCCCTTGACTTTCTCAGAGATTCCCGGAGGCTTTGGGGCTGCCGGGAAATAAAATTCACAAACTATAAATTGAGGCGACTATGAAGTCAGGCAGCAATATACAGTATGAACCATGCATTTTCCGACGGCCTCTTCTCCCCGAAGATG
Source organism: Faecalicatena contorta (assembly GCF_001404335.1). Lineage (GTDB taxonomy): Bacteria > Bacillota > Clostridia > Lachnospirales > Lachnospiraceae > Faecalicatena > Faecalicatena contortus_B. The sequence continues at coordinate 5,981 of NZ_CYZU01000104.1, read as the reverse complement.
TCCCCACATTTGTTACTATTCAGACCGTGCCGTGCACCTCGCTGCACGGCATCGGAGCCAATAAAGTGATGGTCTCGGGGCATCTGGTCTTTGCTCCGCTTCGGTCCGTGCTAAACATGCGCCACTGGCGCATAGCACCCCTCGCCGCAGGCGACTTTTAATGGGCAGATGCCGTTACTGTGCACACCCGCAGGGTATGCACAGTAACCCACATTTTTATGCAAGACTGACGAGTATAACTCCGACAAGTGCAATTCCAATACCTATCAGACGTTTTGTAGTCAGTTTTTCCTTGTAGGCAACACGTCCAAGAATTACCAGTACAATTGCCAGTAACACATAAGCCAGCAGCAGTCCCACGCTCAAATCCCAGCCTACGCGGAAAAGTAAAATCGTTGAAACTTCCAGGCATACAAGGCAGGCGCCCAACACCGGAGCCGTCCAGTTCGCTTTCTTAATCTCTTTGAAATAGTTTTTATTTTTACTTGTGATAAAGAACATTAAAAGCGCATAAACAATGCAGACCAGGTATGTCAGAGAAACGGAAGCGAAAGTATCTACATCAGAAGGAGTTACCTTTGCAGTTATACTATAAGCAAGATTTGCTACAATCATCAGCAGAACCGGCATCCACATAAGCAGACTCTTCTTTTTCCCTGCAGCATTGCTCTTTGTTTCCTCACCTTCCAACACAGCAGTCTTGTTCTTCTTCTCCGGAGAATTAACCACGTAAAGTCCCAGGATACAAACAACGATACCGCCGCCCTTAATCATAGTCATTGCTTCACCAAAGCAGGCAACACCCACAACTACAGACATCAGTGATACACCGATATTTGCAATCAAGGAACCGATGCTGACATCCCAGCCTACCCGGTATAACAAAATAAGTGCCAGATCAATGAATACAATCGTCAGGCCCAGTACATAAGAAGCCCAGTTCGCTTTGGAAACAGCTGCAAGTATATTCCCTCCAGGATTGGTTACAAAGAATAAAATCACACACAATACCATACCAACCATGTAGCTTAAGGATAGGCTGGCAAACGAATTTACTTTTTCAGGCGTACCTTTTCCTGCCACATTATAGATCGTATTGCCAAACACATTCAGCAAAAGCGGTGCAATAAAAATCAATAATTCCATAATCAGTTTTCGTCCTTTCTATCATCACATACGAGACATGCACTATACCTCGTACACAATACGTCCATCGCAAACAGTGAGTTCCACATTGCAGTTCAAAATGTCATCCACAGGAATCTCAAAGAGATTGCAATCCCAGACAGCAATATCGGCAAGTTTTCCATTTTCCAGGCTTCCAAGTACCGCTTCTTTCCCTGCTTTGTATGCGCCGCCCCATGTATATGCATATAATGCATCCCACAGGGTGAGTTTCTGTTCCGGATTCCAGCCAGAAGCAGGCTGCCCGTCTGGGAATGTACGTGTCACTGCCCTATGAAGGCTGATACGGGGATCATAGGAAACAACCGGAAAATCAGTTCCAAAAGCAAGATGAATCCCATTGTCCAGCATACTCTTAAATGCCCAAAGGCTCTTTGTCCGTACCGGTCCCACACAATCTGCATACTGCTCGTCCCCATATGTTGGAAAGAGCGCCAGATGCTGCGGCTGTACAGAACAGATAATGCCTGCCTTTGACATACGTTCCCAGTCTTTTGGCGAAGACATATCCAGATGCTCAATGGACATCCTGGAAGCCGTCTCACCATTTTCTGCAATGGCATCCTCATACATCTCGATGGTTTTACGCACTGCGCCATCGCCTACTGCATGGAACTGCAGGTTGATACCATTTTTATGATATTCCTTCACGCGCTGCGCATCATATTCCAAATCTGTTGCCCAGAAGTTATAGTCTGCGTCTGCATCGTCTGTATAAGGCTCCAGCAGCAAACCAGTATGTGCAACAACAATACCATCCACAAATTCCTTGACCCCTGAATAGTAAATCATTTGCTCCGGATCGCCGTATTTCTCGGTGTGCTCCAATGCTTCCTCAATCGTACCAGTCAGGCATGTAGCATAATTATACCGAAACTTCAGTGCACCCTCATCAGCCATGTCATTTAACACGTCCAGGTTTCCCATATTGTAATTATTCAGTGCACGCATATCAATCAAAGAAGTGACACCATACTTACAAATGTCCTCACTCTTTTCTTCCATCAGCTTGCGTTCCTTTGCATAAGGAATATTAAATGCAAGCCGCACAACCGGGTTCTGCGCTTCCTCAACCAGATATCCCGTGATATGCCCCTGCTCATCCCGTTCAAAACGGCCAAACCGCGGATCCGGAGTATCCGGTGCCAGTCCGGCTAATTCCAAAGCTTTAGAATTTACCCATGCAGCATGAAGGTCGCTGTCGTAAATATATACCGGACGCTCCGGAAAATATTGATCCAGAATTTCCTTTGTCGGCGGCTTCGGGTCATCCCACTCCGCAATCACAAAACCACAGGAACTCAGCCATTCTCCTTCTTCATACTCGTCTTCATGTGCCTGATAGTACTCGTACAGGGATTTTGCACATTCTTCTGCGCTCGAATACCCTCCAACATAAGGCGCTGACATCATGTAGGCCCCTGCAAACAAATGGACATGTGAATCGCATATCCCCGGTGTTATTAATTTGGTGCCAAAATCTCTGACATCCGTGTCCTCATCTGCCAGTGCAAGCACTTCCTCTTTTGAGCCTATGCAAAGAATTTTATTATCTGCAATGGCTACCCCTCCTGAAACCATCCCCAGTGAACCTGCGGTAAATATGTTTTCACTTAGCAAAATCATATCTGTTTTCATCCTTTATGTTCCTCCTGTAATTTTATGTATTAAAATATAGCAATTGTTAATTTAAATGTAAATCAATATTATTTTTGGATTCTTTCGTTTTTTTATGATTCTTTCATTTTTTTACTATCATGATAATTTTTTTAATTATTCTCCATATTTTTTGTGCAACTATTCTATGACTCAAAGCAGGTGATAGTGATTAATCTTCATTTTCTCACAGTATCGCCAAGTAAACACGCACAAAAAGGAATACCATAGTTGAATATCAACATATGGCATCCATTTTCTTCTGTTACAACATCTATTCCCTTGAAATTCACCTGCGCTGAAGGGTGCTGCGAGCCATTACATACGTTTAGCATGGGAGCATTTCATCTCACATTATACACTTTCTATGAGTTGCTAATTATGTTATAGTATAATAAATGTACTCTCTTTCACTGAAAAGAAAGGATATCCTGTGAATAAAAAAACGAACGTTAAAGTTGATTATTTATATAAAGTTTTGCTTCTCTGTTCTGTACTGGTTTTTCTGTATGTGTTCTACAGCATCTTTCATATAGAACATATGCCGGACAGCCGTTTTATACCAGATCCGCCTGTCAGTTTATCCGAAGGCTGGTATACCCTTGATGCTTCGGGCGGAAAAACTACTCTGCCTGAGCTCAATACCTGGAGTATAAAAAGTGATGCTCCTGTAACAATCCGCAGGGAACTGCCCCCGCTGTCCGATAAGGATTACCTGTTCATTGAGAATAACTTTAACTACATAAAGGTCTTTGTTGACGGTACCTGTATCTATGATTATTCTGACGATACCGTAGACCTGCCTGCCAATATGTCGGGACATTTCATCTGCCAGATTCCGCTTGACCGTGACTTTTCCGGAAGAACCTTATCTGTTGAGATTACTCAGCCCCATACGTTTCTCAGTGTCGGAATTAAAGATATCTCAATAGGCACGGCAAGCTCCTATATTACAAAATATCTTTATTCTCATGCCGAACTAATCATCAGTCTATTCATAATGCTTCTTGCCAGCCTGTGCCTGTTTTCTGCCTTTCTCTGGCAGAAGTACAGAAAGCTGGATTACAATTATTCCGTATTTGGTGAACTTTCGCTTCTGACACTAATTTCGGCTTTATGGATATTTACCGATTCCCAGCTTCCTCAGCTGTTTTGGGGGAATACTGTCGCCGTCTGTGTCCTCTCTTTCTTCAGTTTTATGGTGCTGCCACTGCCTATGCTTTCTATCACCAGCACACTATGCCAGGACAGCCGGAGAGTTCTCGCACGTATGAAATGTGTTCTGATATTAAATGCTACAGTCCAGGGCATTTTATACTCTTTGGGAAATGTCAGCCTGGTCCTGATGCTTCCGATTACACATAGCCTGATCGTGCTGAACGGCATTGTACTGCTTCTATTTTTACTGCACAGGCTCAAAGGCAGTTCTTCCCATTTTGCAAAACCTATGCTGCTTTCCCTGATTCTGCTGATCCTCTCCGCAGTACTGGCGCTGATACAATTTTATATCAACCCGCAGGCAGATAACAGCCGGTTCTACCGCTATGGCTTTATTTTATTTATTTCGATCCTGATCTACGTAAGCGTTAAAGCCATGCTGGGTTTTGTCAATGACTATACCGAGCATAAAATACTGAAAAAGCTGGCTTACACAGATATCCTCACAAACGTGGGCAGCAGGCTGGCATTTGAAGAATTCATGAATGAACTCCGAAGCCGCACAACCCCGTTTCCCGGAGTATTTTATGTCTGTGACCTGAACAATCTAAAAGTGACCAATGATACTTACGGCCACAAGGCAGGCGATATTATACTAAAAGAAGCTGCCCGCTGCATGTCAAAAATCTTCCAGGATTCCGGAAAAGTCTTCCGGATCGGAGGCGATGAATTCGCCGCTTTCATTCAGGCCCCGTTCCATGAACTGCCCGATTACGTCTCTATGCTGGAGAAAGAAATCGAGAGTGCGGACAGTTCCTGTGAGTATAACTTTTCTCTTTCAATTGGCTGGAATGCTTCTGATACAATTATAGGAAATGAAATAGACAGGGTATTCCGGCAGGCAGACGATGACATGTATAAAAGCAAGATGAAATACCGGAAAGAAAACAGTATAAAGTCAATACGTGATCAATAAAGGCAGCGTTGTTAGCGCTGCCCTTTCCTTTTATGAAAAACCGCTTCTCTTGCCACTTCTGCTGCATTCATTGCATTCGATGTATAAAAATCTGCTCCGATTTTTCCGGCAAAGGATTCCGTAACAGGAGCTCCCCCAACCATCAGTATATATTTATCCCGCAGCCCCCTTCTCTCCAGTTCAGCCGTACACTCTTCCATCCGGATCATCGTCGTGGTAAGCAGTGCTGACATACATATAATATCCGCGCCAATTTCCTCAGCCTTATCAATGAATACTGAAGTTTCCACATCAACGCCCAGATCATAAGTTTCAAATCCGGCGCCTTTGAGCATCATAATGACCAGATTCTTTCCGATATCATGCAGATCTCCAAAGACCGTGCCAACAACAGCCTTCCCCACTGGTTCCGCCCCCGCGGCAGCCAGTCTGGGTTCAAGTTCCTTCATCCCTGCATGCATGGCACTTGCCGCAACCAGAACCTCAGCAACAAAGACTTTATTATGCTTAAACTTCAGCCCAAGCTCCATCATTCCCGCAAGAAGCCCTTCGTCCAATATCACTTTGGGATCTATATCCTCGGCCAGAGCCTGCCGGATCAGAGCCTTAACCATCTTAGCCTTTCCTAATTGAAGATATTCATTAATCTCCTGAATCAGTTCCATACTTTTACCCCCGACCTGACCTCAGTGGGGGATACCGATTTTTCTTCGCCCGCCACTGCCGTTAACCTAGTTTTTATTGATTCATCCCTCCGCCTATAGGGGGGCAGAATCCTCATTTATCTTGCCAAAAATAGTATAACTATAAGAATCATATCACATCATTCGAATAATTATCTCATACGTTCAAACATTTTACAAACAAAATCGGGACTTAGTCGGCTAGCTTTAGCCTAGTCGACGGATGGGGACGCTTTATGACAGGGAGGCGCTGGGGCTGTATATGCCGTTGCGATATGCACCCGTGCTGCAAAGTGATTCTAGAACACCCGATGCCAGATAGG
>NZ_CYZU01000103.1:5492-7527 GCF_001404335.1 Faecalicatena contorta | reverse complement strand
CCCCCAGCAGGCACTGCATCCCCGTCCCCACCAGGATAAACCCGATCTGGGACATGGACGAGCACGCCAGGGTGCGTTTTAAATCCACGGAAAAGACCGCCAGCACCGCGCCCCCAAACATGGTCACCACGCCCAGGGCCAGGATCAGGCTGCCCCATTTTTCGTCCCCGTAGAACATGTAGCAGCTGATCACCAGGATCCCGTATACCCCCGCCTTGGTCAGGATACCGGACAGCAGGGCGGAAGCCGGCGCAGGCGCTACCGGGTGGGCCTTGGGCAGCCAGATATGGAGCGGGAAGGCGCCCGCCTTTGCCCCGAACCCGAACAGCATGCAGCCCCCGGCTATATAAAGCAGCCTTTTATCCGGGTAACTTTGGCAGGCCTCATAGAGCGCCCCGATCTCCAGCGTCCCCACGGACGTGTAGAGCAGAAACAGCCCCATCAGCAGCACCATGCCCCCGATCACCGCCACTGCCAGGTAGGTCTGGGCGGCCCTTAAGGATTCCTTCCTCTCATCCTGTGCAACCCACACGTAGGACGTAAAGGACATCACCTCAAAAAACAGAAACGTGGTATATAAATCCGCGGACAGGAAGACCCCCACGGTGGCCCCCAGGGTCACCAGCTGGAACAGGTAATACCGGTTCCGGTTCCGGTAATGCCGGAAGTACTCCCGCGAAAACACAATGGTCATCATCCACATGAACCCGGCCACCACTGCGTAGATCCCCCGGAAACCGTCCATACTGAAATGCAGGCCCATCCCGCAGATCCCCTCCAGGATGCCCTCGCTCCCCTGCAGGCGCAGTGCCCCATAGAGCAGCAGCAGGAATTCCGTAATGACAATGAAATCCGCAAAGTAATTCCGCCCCTCCCTGGATTTCCTCCCGATCAGATAGGTCAGCAGCGCCCCGGCCATGGGATAAAACACCGGGACTGCCAGTTGGATTCCATTCATGCGTGCCACCTCCTAAAATACCTCATTCTCAACCTCCTGTAATCCACCGGTTACTGCTTCCTCAAATTCACCGGTTACCGTCTTTCTAAACCAAACAACTATGCCTGCTTTACAGCCTCTGACAGGAAGAAAAGCAGATTACTTCCATAGGAAACCGGCGGCTTTTCACAAAAGCCCTCCGGTTATCCCCTCTAATACACCCCCGTCACAACCTTCGTCAGGAACTCCGTAAGCGGCGTGCTGTACAGCCCGAACCCGATGATCGCCAGGGAGAACAGCATCAGGGGCAGCACCATCTGCCAGCTGGGATCCTTCACCCCCGCCAGGGCCTTCTCGTCAAACCCTTTCTCCGGGAAGAAGCCCCGTACCACAATGGTCATCATATAGATGGCCGTCAAAAGCGCCGACACCAGCAGGCACCCCACTCCGATCCAGGCCAGGTGGTTCCCGCTTTCCAAGGCCCCCTTTGCCAGGTACCATTTACTGATGAACCCGCAGCCCCCGGGCACCCCCATCATCCCGATGGCCGACACCGTAAAGGCCCCGTACACCCAGGGCATTTTCCGCCCGAAGCCGTCCATCTCATAGATATAGTGCTTGTGGGTCTGGTGCATGATAGACCCGGCGCAGAAAAAGGCGCTGATCTTCATGACCGCATGGAACACCATATGGCACAGCGCGCCTAACAGGCCCGCCGGCGTCATGATCGTGGCCCCAAAGATGATGTAGGACAGGTTGCTCACCGTGGAGAAGGCCAGCCGCCGTTTCATGTGCGTCTCCTTCACGCCCATGCTGCAGCCGAACACCACCGTGAACATGGCCAGGGCCATCACCACGTTCTGCGCCCAGGTCCCCCGCAGAAGCTCCGTGCCAAAGCAGTAATAGGTCAGCCGGATCACGGCAAACGCCCCCGCCTTTACCACTGCCACCGCATGCAGCAGCGCGGTCACCGGCGTAGGCGCCACGCCCGCATCCGGAAGCCAGGAATAGAAAGGGAACATGGCCGCCTTGATGCTGAAGCCTAAAAACGCCACCACATAGAGCAGCAGCACCAGGTCCAGCCCAAGGCCTGCCGTA
>NZ_CYZU01000103.1:3001-5246 GCF_001404335.1 Faecalicatena contorta | reverse complement strand
TCATGGTATAAAACATAAAGAACGGCTGCTCCCGCTCTTCCGTGGACATATACTCAAAGGAATACAAGGTGGCAATGGGCCACAGGACCGAGATCAGCCCCGCAAACACCATGCTCATCCCGTCGATTTTCAAAGCAAAGGACACCTTCTCTGAAAACTGCAGCAGCACCAGTTCCCCCGGCCGGTTAAACAAAAGCAGGAGGACAAGGGCCGAAGTCAGCAGGACCACGGCTTCGATATAGACTTCCATGTGCGCGCGTTTCCGAAACGGAATGAGCGGAATGAAGACCGCTGTCACGATCGGAAAAACCACGGCTATGATTAAAAACGTTTCGTTCATGTCCCCACCCCCTTATACGACCGCTGCCGCTATGTTTCCAAGAAATGTAATCAGGCTGCCCGGGAACACGCCCATGAGCAGCGCCCCTGCGGCCAGGATGAAAAGGGGCACCACCATCTTAAGCGAAGGCTCCCGTTTCTTCATTGCCTGGTAGTTGTAATCTTTGCCGGGCAGAAACCCGTCGATGGTAACCGGAAGCAGGTACCCCGCCGTGAGCAGCGCGCTCACAAGCAGCACCACCGGCCCCAGCCAGGAGAAGGTCCTGACCCCGCTCTCCAAAAGCCCTTCCGCCAGATACCATTTGCTGATAAATCCGCTGGCCGGAGGGATCCCGATTAAGGCCAGGGACACAAAGGTATAGCACCACAGCGTCACGGGCATCTCTTTCCCGATCCCCCGAAGCTGGTCCACCCTGGTATATCCTGTCTGGTAAATGACCGCCCCCGCGCTTAAGAAAAGAGCCGTCTTAATCAATGCATGGAATAACACATGCAGGAGGGACCCGGTCAGGGCCACGGGATTTAAGATGGCCATGCCCAGCATAATATAAGAAGCCTGGCTCACGGACGAGTAGGCCAGCCGCTTCTTAAACACCGGCTCTTTAAAGGCCAGCATGGAGCCCAGGAAGATGGTAAAGAGCGCCAGCACCAGCCAGGTATACTGCACCCAGCTCCCCCGCAGAAACTCCGCCCCCGCAATGTAATACACCGAGCGCAGCACCGCCAGGACCCCGCCCTTTACAATGATGGCCGAGAGCACGGCCGAAGCCGGGGCCGGCGCCACCGGATGGGCCGTGGGCAGCCACGCCTGCATAGGGAACATACCGGCCTTCACGCCGAACCCCAGGATCATGAAGAACAGCCCCAGGTGCAGGATGGTCCCGTTTTGGGCCAGCACCGCCGGGTCCATCACGCCCCCGGGCAGGAAATCCATGCTGGTTCCAAAGTGGTAAAACACAAAGACCCCGAACAGCGCCATGTAAGCCCCGCACATGGAGTAAAAGAGATACTTCAGCCCCGCCATGACCGCCTCGTGGCTCTGGGCATGCAAAACCAGGGGCATGGACACCAGGGTCATCATTTCAAAAAACAGATAGATGGTCACCAGGTTCCCCGCAAGGCTTAGGCCCTGCAGCGCACACAATGTCAGCAGGTAAAAGCCCCAGAACCGCCGCCTATGGTGTTCATGGTGCAGGTATTCTACCGAAAAGATGCCCCCCAGCAGCCAGACCAAGGCAATGAACCCCAGGAAAAAAGCCCCCAGGTGATCCAGCCGGAAGGTGATGTCCAGGCCCTCTGTCAGGGTCAGCAAGGTCAGCTCTGCCCCGCTCCCCCGGCCGTAGGAAACCAGCAGCAGGGCCACTGACACTACGGTCAGGGCCAGGGCTGCCACCGCCGCCCGGGACATCTTTTTCTCCTCCATTTTTTTGGCAGGGAGCACCAGGAAAAGAAGCCCTGCCGCTGCCGGTATAAAGATTGAACATAGAATCCACGCCTGTGTGTACATATTTCCTCCTATCCGCCTCAGAGCACCTTCGGAAACTTTCCTGTCCCCAGCTTTACGGCTGGTTTTCCGCCAGCGCTCTCTTCTCAAAATTTCCGCCGGTCACTGCACTCCAAAGGCAGTACCCCCCTTATCCAAAGATCTCCAGCCCCTGTCTGACCACCTGCATCACGGGCGCCGTACAGATGCCCAAAAACAGCGTCAGGGCCACGCCTCCCGCAATGGCCGCCTTAAACTGCCAGGGATTTCCGGTTGTCTGCTCCTTCATCCCTGCCGCTTTTTCCTCTGCAGTCAGCGGAGTATACAGGATCAGGACCACTCTCATAAAATAAATCGCATTGAGCACCGTGCTCACCGCCAGCGCCGCCAGCACCGCTGCCGCATAGGCCGGCCGTTCCAGGG
>NZ_CYZU01000103.1:0-2715 GCF_001404335.1 Faecalicatena contorta | reverse complement strand
CCCATGAAAATATAACCAATCTGTGCCACGGAGGAATAGGCAACCATCCTCCGCAGGTTCTTCTGCCGCACCGCATCCAGGGACCCCAGCACCATGCCGATGATCCCGAATACAAACAGCACATTGATAATCTCACTTCCTGCAAACACTTCCGCCCCCGTCACCCGGTAGATGACCTTCACCAGCAGGAAGATATAGCCTTTGGATACGATACTGGAAAGCATGGCCGATGAGGACGCCGTGGCATTCCCGTAAGCATTGGGCAGCCACGCATGGAAGGGCCACAGGGCGCTCTTAATGGCAAGCCCCACGCTCACAAGACCGATGGTCACGATCAGCGGCACCCGGTATTCCCCGGTCTGCCACAGCAGCAGGATGCTCTCCTTAATGTTGCTCAGGAGCAGGTGCCCGGTCATATCGTAGAAGAAGCTGATGCCAAGCAGCAAAAGCCCCGAGCCCATGAGGCTCATGATCATATAGCGCACCCCCGCCGCAATGGTCAGGTCATTGAATTTCCCCAGGATCAGCCCGCAGGCTGCAATGGTATTGATCTCCACAAACACATAGGCGGTAAAAAGGTCATTGGTATATACCAGCGCCAGGTTGGACGCCAGCATCAGGTCCGCCATGATATAGTAAAAATTCGCCTTATCCGCTTCCAGGTCCCTGCGCGCCTCTTCCATGCCGCCCCACAAAGCCAGCAGCATGATCACGCAGAATAAAAGCGCCATGGCCGCCTCCAGCATGCCCGCACGCAGTTCGTTTCCCCAGGGCGCCGGGAAGTGGCCCATCACATACACATAGCTCTCCCCCGTCCCCATCAAAAACGCCAGCAGGAAGGCGGACATCACCCCCACTGCCCCCGTCATGCACAGGCTGAGCCGCCGGGCCGCTTTCCCTTTCAGCGCGGACGTGATGATCGCCGCAAACATGACGGCTAAAATCGAAAAACAGGGCACATTCTGTACAAAACTCATTCTTCCTTCTCCCTTATCTTGAGCGATATCTTATCCAGGTCCAGCGTGTGGTATCTCTGATACAGGCAGATAGTCAGCGCCAGCATCAGCGCCGTCACCGACACCGACACCACGATCCCCGTCAGCACAAGCCCGCTGGGCACCGGGTTGATGTAGGCCTCCACGCTTTGCACCCCGTCCACGATGATGGGCGCTTTGAGCCCCTTGATGTACCCCTTTACCGCAAGGAAAAGGTACACCGCCGTATCCATGATATTCAGGCCGATGATCTTTTTGATCAGGTTCTTATGCAGGAACAGGTCCGTAAACCCGATCCCAAACAAAATGACCGCCACCACCTCTATGAAATTTGCCGTTAAATGGCTTCCCATCTTACAGCCCCCCTCTCCGGAACAATGCATAAAATGCATAGATTGTACATGCCACCTCTGTCCCCACGCAGATATTGATGGGCAGGATGATCCCCCCGCTTAAAATAGCCCCGGGCTCCCCCAGCGGGAAAAGGTGTTCCAGCCCGTTGGCCCCCGTGTAGAAAAAGTGCAGGGCGATCAGGCCGTAGAGCAGCAGGGCTGTCACCTTCACGATCACATAGATCTTTTCATTGAAGAACCGCTGGGTCCTGGGAAACCCGAAAGACGCCGCGTAAAGGATCATCCCCGCGCCGATCACCGCGCCCCCCGAGAACCCGCCCCCCGGTGACAGATGCCCGTTTAAGATGATATAGATCCCAAATAAAAAAATCACCGGGCATACCACCTTCGCCACCTTCTTCAGCACCGTGTCCTCCAGAGGCTCCAGGCCGTAGTCATCCAGCTTCAGTTTCCTGCGCTTCTCCTCATTCTCCACCATCAAAAGGATCATGACGCAGCAGGTCGCGATAAACAGCACCGTGGTCTCCCCAAAGGTATCAAAGGCACGGTACGTCAGGATCATCCCCGTCACCAGGTTCACGGAACCCGTCTCCTCCAGCCCCTGGGTAATATAACGCGCAGGCACTTCATTATTGGCTGGGTTGGACTCTGCCCCCACGGAGGGGAGGAAGGACACCGCATACACCAGGATCCCAATCAGCAGCAGGCACACTGCCACGCTCACCGTGCGGTACACATGCCCATACCCTTTCAGCCTTTTATTCCGGGGATAGTCCCGGCTCTTTTTTCTGATCGCTTCATAGTCGGAGGGACCATACGGCTCCTCTGGCTCCTGCACCGGGGCCGGGGGCTTCATCTCCAGGGTCCCCACAAAGGGGTCCTTTTCCCCGTCCAGCCACCGCTTGAACCGGCCGGACAGGCTTTCATTGTACTCCTCCTGCGGACGTTTTCTGCTCATTCTTCCTTCTCCTTTTCGTCATCCTTCTCAGCTGAGATCCCTTTGATCTTCTTCAAAGTTACAAAAAATAAAAGGGACGTCACTCCCGCGCCTACCGCCGCCTCTGTAATCGCCAGGTCCGGCGACTCCATGATCATCCACAGGATCGACATGATCAGGCTGTAGGCCATAAAAATCAGGATGGAATTCAACAGGTTCTTATGGAAGCTGACCGCTGCTGCGCACAGCACCAGAAACACCAATAAGATCCAGGTAATGACTGTCATGCTTCCCCCTCCTTTATCTCTTCTGCCTGTTCTGACGGGCAGCACGCCTTCACCTCTTCCGCTGCCTCAACCGGACAGCAGTCCTCCATCTTTTCCCGGGACAGCACTTCCAGCTTCACCACCATATGGGCCGCAACCGGGGA
>NZ_CYZU01000102.1 GCF_001404335.1 Faecalicatena contorta | reverse complement strand
CCCCTTGAAGACGACGAGGTAGATAGGACAGAGGTGGAAGTATGGCAACATATGGAGCTGACTGTTACTAATAGGTCGAGGGCATAACCAAGCAAGGTGATAGGATCATGGATGTATTTAATTCTTTGTATGCAGTTTTGAAGGTATATACATATGGAATGAGGAGACGGTACCAGAAGGTATCGTTTTTTTTACATAAATCATAATCCCTAAGTTATGTTGACAGTATTTGTTCTCTTAAAATTTATTGATTTTAGAATATTCTGAAAACAATGAGCAAAAGGGTCTGACCCCCTTGCATGTTTTATGAAATCAAACTATAATGGACATACTATATAAAAAGGAGAATATACATATGAGTCAGGAAGTATTAGCAGTTGTTGCAGGAGAAGAGATTACACAGGAAGAGTTTGATGCATTTTTGCTCAACGTTCCGAGAGACCGTCAGGCGTACATATCCAATCCTCAGTTCAGACAGCAGTGTTTGGAGCAGTTGATTGCACTGCATTTGTTTGCGAAAATGGGGAGCGACCTGAAGCTGGATCAGACTGAGAAATATGAGAAGTTTCTTGTGAATGCAAAGAGAGATATCCTTGCACAGATGGCAATGGAAGAGATTATGAAAGACATTACTATATCTGATGAGGAAGTGGCCGCATATTATGAAGCTAATATGCAGCAGTTTACCAAGGGCGAGATGGTAAATGCAAAACATATTCTCACAGATTCAGAGGAAAAGTGCAGCTCTATATTAGAGTCTATAACAAGCGGAGAAAAGAGTTTTGAGGATGCTGCCAGAGAGAATTCCATCTGTCCATCAAAAGAGAACGGCGGAGATTTGGGTAAATTCGGAAGAGGCCAGATGGTAAAAGAATTTGAAGATGCAGCGTTTGCTGCTGAGGCGGGGCATATAGTCGGACCGGTAGAGAGTCAGTTTGGCTATCATCTGATCAAAGTGGAAGGGAAAGAAGATGCGTCAATAGCTCCTTTAAGCGAGGTGAAGGAGTCCATTAAGACGAGTATGCTTCAGCAGATGCAGAGCAGCGCTTATGCAGAGATGGTGAATGAATTAAAAGCAAAATACATGCAGGAATAATCAGACTTCTATAGGTGGGGGATAAATCACGAAAGAATGTAATGGCAGATGGTCAAGCGGGACTATCTGCCATTTTTTGTGATATGCTTATATTACGATGTACTAGACAAAAAACAGTATCGCGGCGGAGTGCAAAGTGTGCAGCCCTGTAAGCATGAGGGAAAGAAGGGCTGCAGCCAGTACGCTCATGTTGTAATCTAATTTAAAATCGAATAAAACAAATAAAAACCACATTAATATATTGACAAAACCACATAAAACCAATATAATGAATATATAACCAGTCAAGAAAAAACATTTCAATGAAGGAGGAATGATTATATGAATATAAATTTATTACATCCTGCAGACCAGCTGGTCATGATGATGGACCGTATCTATCATTATGGGATGACCACAACATCTGGAGGTAATCTGTCCATTTTGGATGATAATGGAGATGTGTGGATTACACCGGGCAGTGTGGATAAAGGAAGTTTGACAAGAAATGATATCGTATGTATTAAAAATGACGGTACTATTATAGGAAATCATAAACCATCCAGTGAATACCCATTTCATTTGCAAATCTATAAAACAAGAAGTGATATAAAATCAGTTCTGCATGCACATCCACCGGCATTGGTTGCCTTCAGCATTGTCAGAGGGATACCGAATACATTGCTGAGTCCGAACTCCTTTGTGGGATGCGGCCGGATCACTATGGCAGAATATGGACTGCCGGGAAGTCAGGATCTCGGGGACAAGATTGCTAAGGAATTTGCCAAAGGATGTGACATTGCCGTTTTAGAGAACCATGGTGTAGTAGTTGGAAGTGACAGCCTGTTTAATGCATTTAAAGCATTTGAGAACCTGGACTTTTGTGCCCGGCTTCAGATCAACGCAGCTATTATCGGTACGCCCAGATATTTAAAGGCAGAAGAGATTCAGCTTAAGTATACAAGGAATCATCTGAATATGGATGAATTCGTAAGAAATACTATCACAAGCGGCGAGAAGGCTGCTAGACGGGATATGTGCAACATCATTCATCGTGCATACGACCAGGGGCTGGTGAACTCCACTCAGGGATCCTTTTCTGTAAGGCTGGATGAAGAGCGATTTCTGATATCCCCTTATAATGTGGACAGGAAATATATTGATGTAGAAGATATTGTCTGTATCAAAAGAGATATGAGGGAAGCTGGGAAGGTTCCGAGCCGCTCTATCAAGATACATGATGAAATCTATAAGCAGCATCCGGAAATCAATTCCGTTATCATTGCGCATCCACCGTATATCATGGCATACGCCGTTACGGATGAAACTTTAGATTCAAAATCTATACCGGAAAGTTATATTCTAATGAGGGATATACCTAAAGTGGAATACTCAGAATTTTATCAGAATCCGGATAAGGCTGCTCAGAAGTTTGATGAGAGCACTCCGATTGTAATGGTTAGCAATGACTGCTTAGCTGTAACGGGAGATAGCCTGCTCAATGTATTTGACCGTCTGGAAGTAGCGGAATACAGTGCAAAGGCGCTTGTATATGCTAAGAATCTGGGGGATATGGTTCCAATCAGTGAAGAACAGATTGAAGAAATTAAAAATGCATTTCATTTAAAATAGAGATATAAAATTGAGGTTTAAAAGAATTAAAAACTGTTAATTAAAAAAGATAAAAACTGAAAATAGAAAAGAAAAAATGTCCGGCGGAGATTCATCGATGAGAATTCGATGTGCTCCGACGGACTTTTACGTTTAAAGCGACGGGGAGTTCGGGTTATTTTTTCAGAACATCCATATACTCCGGATGTTTTTTAAACCACTTCACTGCGTAAGAGCAGGTGAGAACAGCCTTTTGTCCGCTTTGACGAAGTTCAGAGACCAGTTCCTCCATGAGTTTACCAGCAACGCCCTGCCCTTGCAGCACAGCGTCCACATATGTGTGATTAACATTAACCGTACCGGCATCGATCTCAGGAAAGGTGACCTCTGCCGCTACCAGATAATCCGGAGTATATACGGCGATTTGATTTTTATTATGCACAAACTCCATCTAGAATTCTCCTCTCATTTGACGTTATAGATTGAAATACAAATTGTTTCTGTGTCAGCTCTGAATTAATATTAGCGGAACATGAGCAATATTGCAAGTTACTATGTGCAGCTTACAGCCGTGAATAGTAAATAATGCTAATAAAATATTCAGAAATTTATAAAAAATGATGAGAATTGTGAGAAAAAGTGGTACAATGAAAATACACTAATGTGTTTCAAGTGAAGGCTTCGTTGGATGGGAGGTATGGAATATGAACGAAGTACAATTAAAAAGGATGCACGAAGGTAATGGATTCATTGCGGCGTTGGATCAGAGCGGCGGAAGCACTCCAAAAGCTCTGAAACTATATGGAATTGATGAGTCGCAGTATCACAATGATGATGAGATGTTCGAACTGATACATAAGATGCGGACAAGAATTATTACGAGTAATGCCTTCACTTCTGAACACATACTGGCGGCTATTTTATTCGAGAATACGATGGACAGAAAAATGGAAGGAAAGTACACCGCAGATTATCTGCTGGAGGAAAAAGGGATTCTGCCGATTCTGAAGGTAGACAAAGGTCTGGAAAAGGAAGAAGCCGGTGTTCAGATCATGAAACAGATTCCGAATCTGAAAGAACTCCTGAGCAGGGCGAAAGAGAGGCATATCTTTGGAACCAAGATGCGCTCTGTGATCAAGCTCGCGAATGAGGATGGTATACGTGAGATTGTAGAACAGCAGTTTGCTGTCGGCATGCTGATTGTCAAAAGGGGACTGATTCCGATTCTGGAGCCGGAAGTCGATATCAACAGTCCGGAAAAAGAACAAGCAGAGAAGATCCTGAAAAGAGAACTGCTTCGTCATCTGGATCGGGTACCGGAAGATACCAGGCTCATGTTTAAACTAACGCTTCCAACGCAAAACGGCTATTACAGTGACCTACTGGAAGACCCGAGGGTAGTGCGTGTGGTTGCTCTTTCCGGAGGATACAGCAGAAAAGAGGCCAATACACTGCTAGCTGATAATCCAGGAGTGGTGGCGAGTTTTTCACGTGCGCTTACACAGGGACTGCGGGCTGACCAGACACAGGCAGAATTTGACAGTATGCTTGCAGAATCCATTCAGGAAATTTATGATGCCTCAATAACATAACAAAATATGGTCTTAAAGTGATTTTCACAGCCCTTTTTAAGTTTTTAACCTAAAATTTGAAAAGGGCTGTGATTTTTTGGCAAAATCTATTGACAGATCCAACTGTATCTGATATTGTTACAGTATAAACTGAAACTATAAAAGATACAGATTCCGGGAGGGAACTATGAATACGAAATATGATGATATAATTATTGGATTTGGAAAAGGCGGAAAAACGATTGCGGGTGCATTGGAGAAATCCGGAAGAAAGGTGGCGCTGATCGAAAAGTCGGCAAAGATGTACGGAGGAACCTGCATTAATGTAGGATGTATACCTACGAAGTCACTGGTTCACAGTGCCGGCGCTGCAGCCAGTGGATGCATAGAAAAAAGTATTGCTTATGCGAATGCTGTGGCTAGAAAAACACAGCTTGTAGAGAAGCTGAGATTGAAGAATTATAAGAAGTTGGATACGAACCCCAATATAACAATTATCGATGGAACGGCTCGTTTCACTTCTGATCATAAAGTGGAAGTACAAAGGGCAGACGGTGTCCTGGTGCTGGAAAGCGATCGGTTTTTTATCAATACAGGATCTTCACCATTTATTCCACCTATTCAGGGGATTCAGGGAAATCCGTATGTCTACGTCAGCGAATCTCTTCTGGATATGGAGACGCTCCCCGAACGCCTGGTAATCATAGGCGGTGGTTACATAGGTGTTGAATTCGCTTCGATTTATGCGGATTTTGGAGTAGATGTGACGATTTTGCAGGACGGTTCGGTATTTTTGCCGAGAGAAGATACAGAGATCGCAGATATGGTAAGACAGAATCTTGATCATAGAGGGGCCAGGGTACTCACGGAGGTTCAGGTTCAGGAAATTAAGCAAAAAGAAGGTTTTGCAGAAGTTGTTATCAAAACAAAAGACGACATAGAAATACTTCCGGCAGAAGCGATTCTTGTAGCAACCGGGCGCAGGCCTAATACAAAAGAACTGAATCTGGAAGCTGCAGGCGTACATGTGAATGAAAGGGGCGGCATCATAACTGACAATTCAAGGACAACAACAGCACCGAATATTTTTGCAATGGGTGATGTAACCGGCGGACTGCAGTTTACCTATATCTCACTTGATGATTATCGGATTGTGGCTTCAAAAGTTCTTGGGGATGGCAGTTACACACTTGACAAACGAGGCGCGGTGCCGTACAGTGTATTTCTAAACCCGCCTTTCTCAAGAGTTGGGATGAGTGAAAAGGAAGCTGTTGAAGCAGGCTATCGTGTAAAGACAGTAAAGCTTCCCGCAGCGGCAATTCCGAAGGCGCAGGTACTGGAACAGCCGGACGGACTGTTGAAAGCCGTTCTTGATGCTGACACGAATAAAATACTTGGTGCACATCTTTTCTGCGAGGAGTCACATGAATTGATAAATCTAATAAAAATGGCAATGGATGTCGGACTTGACTATACAGTTCTGAAAAATATGATATTTACACATCCGACTATGGGGGAAGCATTGAATGATTTATTCAGTGTCTAAAGATGGAATATTTCGGTGTCATCAGATCCCGGATATTGCATAGTAAATAATACTTAAAATAGGGAGATTAAGATATGGGATTTTCATTGGATATAAGCGTACCAATACTTACGGTATTTGTTCAGGGATTATTGAGTTTCTTCTCACCATGTGTGCTTCCGCTGATTCCGCTTTATATCGGATATCTGGCGGGAGGCACAAGGAAGGTCGGCGAAGATGGCAAAGTATATTTCAGCAGAAAAAAAGTTATGGTAAATACGTTGTTCTTTGTGGTTGGGGTGAGTTTCACTTTCTTTCTGCTGGGATTTGGAGCCTCGGTGCTTGGAAGCTTCTTCAAAGGCAGCCAGAGTATGTTTGCACGGATCGGAGGCATTCTGATCGTTGTATTCGGATTCTATCAGCTGGGAGTATTCGGAAAGTCCAAGGCTTTAAGCCAGGAACACAGGCTGCCGTTCCATTTGGATAAACTGGCCATGTCACCTTGGACCGCACTGATCATGGGATTTACCTTCAGTTTTGCGTGGACACCCTGTGTCGGCCCGGCTCTGTCCAGCGTCCTGCTAATGTCAGCGTCTGCAAGCACGAAATTGTGGGGATTTGCGTTGATTGGCGTATATACCCTTGGATTCGTACTTCCGTTTTTAGCAGTAGGCATCTTCAGTACAACTTTACTGGATTTATTTAAAAAGCATAATAATGTTGTCAAATATACAGTGAAGGTGGGCGGAGTACTCATGATATTAATGGGTCTTATGATGTTCACTGGAAAAATGAATGCAATTACGGGATATCTTTCAGAGGTACAGACTGCGCAGCAGGATAATACGAAGACAGAAAAGCAGGTACCTGAAAATGAAGAAAAATCAGCGGGTGATGCTGCAGAGAAAAAAGATAAAGCGCAAAATAATGACAGTAATACAAAGGATAATACAGATAAAAATGATGATTCAAAACAGGGCAGCGTTACGGAACTTCCGGATGCCATTGATTTTGAATTAAAGGATCAGTATGGGAATGTGCATAAGCTTTCTGACTATAAAGGGAAGACCGTCTTCCTGAATTTCTGGGCGACGTGGTGCCCGCCGTGCCGTGCAGAGATGCCGGAAATACAAAAGCTCTATGAAGAATACCAAAAGGAAGAAGATCCTGAGGTTGTGATACTGGGAATTGCTGCTCCTGGATATGGACAGGAACAGTCTGCAGATGGCGTGAAACAATTTCTGGAGGAGAACGGGTATACCTATCCGGTTCTGATGGATGAAGGCGGAAACATATTCGACCAATACGGCATTCAGTCTTATCCTACTACATTTATGATTACAAAAGAAGGCAAGGTATTTGGTTATCTGAGCGGACAATTGAGCGAGGATATTATGAGAAACATTATCGCTCAGACAATCAGCGGAAAGCGAGAAACGAATTAGTAGACGGAGCAGCAGAGGGGTCTGACCCCTTTGCTCTCCGTTTTCAGAATATTCTTAAATTAATATACGAGAAAAATCGTGGAAAATGAAAAAAGCTGTTGACAAATGACATAAAAATGTGATAATCTAATCAAGCTGTCGCTTCAAATAGCAACTTTTTCTATAAAACAGTTGATTGAGATGAGTTGAATTTGGGAATTCTAATTTATGCAGTCAGTTGAAAATTAGTTGAAAATAGTTGTTGACAAAAAGTAGGGCAGTATGGTAATATATTAAAGCTGTCGCTTGAAGAAACAGAAAGAAATGAGTTCTGAAGAGCAAAAAGAAAAATAAAAAAGTTCTTGACAGACGGCAACGAACATGGTATTATGTAAAAGTTGCTGCTGACGACAAAGAACGACAGCAAAAACA
>NZ_CYZU01000101.1 GCF_001404335.1 Faecalicatena contorta | reverse complement strand
TTGATTTTCTTTTCACTTGCCGCAGTTGTGGGAATTCCGTTTTATCTGTTCATGAGAAAACCAATCGGTTCCAGTATCGCCGCCATTCTGATGGTAACGATCATGCTTCCGTTTTTCTTCATGGCAATGTATGAAAAAGACGGACTTCCCTTTGAAAAAGTGGTGGCAAATATCATTCGACAGAAGTTTATCTGTCCGGCGGTAAGACCATATAAGACAGAAAATTTTTATCAGGAGATTTCCACCCTTGTAAAAAAGGAGGGTGTGCCGAATGGCAAAAAAGACAAAGCAGGAGGCTCAGCAGGAGCGTCTGTCTCTGGCGGAAAAAAGAAACCGTCAGGAAAGAAGAAACAAAAAAAGCAGAAAAGAAAGAGAACAGGAAAAGCGTAAGAAGAAACAGGAACGGGATCGTAGGAAACAGAAAAACATTCCTACAACTGCACAGCAGAGTATTCCGTATATTCGGATGCTACAGGATGGTATCTGCCAGGTGACAAAGACCTTTTTCTCCAAGACGATTCAGTTTTATGACATCAATTATCAGCTTGCTTTAAATGAGGATAAGACTACGATATTTGAGAATTACTGTGATTTCTTAAATTACTTTGATTCTTCCATCAGTGTGCAGCTGTCCTTTATCAATCAGCAGGTAGATGTGGCAGAATTTGAGAAAAGTATTGATATTCCGGCTCAGAACGATGACTTCAATGCCATTCGTGAAGAGTACCGTACTATGCTGAAAAATCAGCTTTCCAAGGGAAATAATGGTCTGGTGAAGACAAAGTATATCACTTTTGGAATCGAAGCAGAAAGCCTGAAGGTGGCAAGACCGAGGCTTGAAAGAATTGAAACAGATATCTTAAATAATTTTAAGATTCTGGGTGCACAGGCACATTCACTAAATGGTCTGGAAAGGCTGGAGATTCTGTATCATGTGTTCAACCAGGATCGGATCGAACCATTTAAGTTCCAGTATAAGATGCTTCCGGAAACAGGATTAAAGACCAAAGATTTTATTGCACCGACTTCCTTTAACTTTTCCAAGAATCAGACATTTTTGATGGGAAGAACGATGGGAAGCGTGAGTTATCTGCAGATTCTGGCACCGGAGCTGACAGACCGGATGCTTGCGGATTTTCTGGATGTGGATGACAGCATCAATGTCAATATCCATATCCAATCTATTGACCAGAGTTCGGCAATCAAGATGATCAAGGGAAAAATATCTGATCTGGATAAGATGAAAATTGAAGAGCAGAAGAAAGCAGTAAGGTCAGGTTATGACATGGATGTGCTTCCATCTGACCTTGTGACCTACGGGGAAGAAGCGAAGAATCTTCTGGAAGATTTGCAGTCCAGAAATGAGCGTATGTTTCTTGTGACGGTTCTGGTGATGAATACGGCAAAGAAACGTCAGAAGCTGGATAACAATATTTTCCAGGTGCAGGGCATTGCACAGAAATATAACTGTTCCTTAAAGCAGTTGGATTATCAGCAGGAAGCAGCACTGATGTCCTGTATTCCGCTTGGAGTAAACCGAATAGAAATCCAGAGGGGGCTTACCACATCTGCAACAGCAATCTTTGTACCATTTACGACACAAGAGTTGTTTCAGGAGGGGGAAGCTCTTTATTATGGTCTGAATGCACTTTCCAACAATATGATCATGGTTGACCGAAAGCGCCTGAAAAACCCAAACGGACTGATTCTTGGTACACCGGGTTCCGGTAAATCCTTTTCTGCCAAGAGGGAAATCACCAACTGCTTCCTGATTACTGAGGATGACATTATTATATGCGATCCAGAAGCCGAATATTCCCCACTGGTGCAGGCACTGCACGGGCAGGTGGTACGGGTTTCCCCGGTATCAGATCAGTATATCAATCCAATGGATCTGAACCTGAATTATTCCGAGGAAGATAATCCACTGTCATTGAAAGCAGATTTTATTTTGTCTTTGTGTGAACTGATTGTCGGAGGAAAGAATGGATTGGAACCGGTGGAAAAAACAATTATAGACCGATGTGTGAGACTGGTGTATCAGGAATATCTTGCCGATCCGGTACCGGAGAAAATGCCGGTTCTTGAGGATTTGTACAATCTTTTGAGAAAGCAGGAGGAGCCGGAAGCACAGCGTCTGGCAACTTCACTGGAAATTTATGTTACAGGTTCTCTGAATGTGTTTAATCACCAGACAAACGTGGATATCAATAACCGCATTGTATGTTTTGATATCAAGGAGTTGGGAAAACAGTTGAAAAAGATAGGGATGCTTGTAATTCAGGATCAGGTCTGGAACAGGGTGACAATGAACCGTTCTGCCCATAAGTCCACCAGATATTATGTGGATGAGTTCCATCTTCTCTTAAAAGAAGAGCAGACTGCAGCTTATAGTGTGGAGATCTGGAAGAGATTCCGTAAATGGGGAGGTATTCCGACGGGTATCACCCAGAATATTAAGGATTTGCTGTCGTCCAGGGAAATCGAGAATATCTTTGAAAATTCGGATTTTATTTATATGCTCAACCAGGCTTCCGGAGACAGGCAGATTCTGGCAAAACAGCTGAATATCTCACCAACCCAGCTGTCCTATGTCACCAACAGTAATGAAGGTGAAGGACTTCTGTTCTATGGAAATGTCATTATCCCATTCATAGACAGATTTCCGAAGAATTCCCTCTATAAAATCATGACAACCCGCTTGGAGGACACTTCTGAAGCAGGTTAAATCAAAGGAGAAAACAATGTTACGAGCAATTTCATATGTATTAACTTTTAGTGGCGGTGCTGTTTTTGGCATCGCTTTTCTCTGTTTATTACAGGCAGGGAAAGGGTATCCGAAGAAGGAGGAGTAAGTAGTGGCAGAACAGAGAATGAAAGTCAGGGATAAGAAAGTCCAGAAGATGACCAAGGATGGTCTGGTTGAAGAAAACCTGACGGATAAATCTTCTGTTCGTGTCAGTAACCGTGCCAGTGATGTGCAGATGGGAGGAAAACAGGGGGAAAAAGAATTAAGCCTTGTGGCTAAGTCTTACCGCCAGTCTGAACGGAGTGGGAAAAATATTCGTCCCTCTGTGCAAAAATCCAGAGATGCACCGGAACTGATACGGACAGAGAAGCAAAGTGAGGATTTTGGACAAAATAAAAAGCAGCAAAACCGGAAAAGGATTCGTGCTGAAGTCGGAAAAGAATCCAGACTTGCAGAAAAATCTGAAGCCGGACAGTCAGGGAGACTGAAAGAAAAACGTGCTGATCTATCAGAAAACAGAGGAGACAGCCGGAGAAATCAGACCGGCGGCAGCAAAAAGCCAAAACAAAAACAGCGTTTGAAATTTGCTTATGAGGAAACTGGTGCTTCTGTGAAAAATGACAAAGATATGGAGAAATTGAACCAGATGGATACGGGTGGAGTCAATTTCCGCCATCAGAAACAGAAAGAAAAAGCCAAAAAGTTTTCTTATGAAGAAGCAAGAAAGAAAAAGGAAGCAAAGCAGCATTCCAAGAAAGCACAGGTCTATCAGGCAAATGAAGGAGAAACTCCTGGAAAGAAAAAATCGCGTTTGAAGTTTGGTGAAGGAGAATCTGTGAAAACAGAAAAAACTTCTGTTGTCAAGAAAGCAGGAAGTGCAACTTCCGCAGCATTGCACCGTGAGATCAGTAAAAATGAAGACGATAATGCGGCGGTAGAAGGTGCCCATAAGTTAGAAGAAAGTGGCGAAGGTGTTTACCGGCTGGAACAGAGAAGTGCCAGACGCAGGAAACAGAGGGCATCCAGAAAAAGAAGCAGACTTGAAAGACAGGAAGAGAAACAGGCACAGGCTGCATCCCATCAGGAGCAGAAGAAGCTGAAAAAACAGATTCAGAAGCAACAGATTAAACGGGGTTATGCCAAAGCGAAGCGAAGTGAACAGACAGTAGGAACAGCTACAAAAGGTACAATTGATTATATCAAGAAGATTGGCGGCAAAGTCACCAACTTCTTTAAAGAAAACCGGAAGGTGTATATCAGTGTAGCAGTTCTGATCGGATTGATGTTTCTAATCATAACGAATGTCACGTCATGCTCTGCAGTGTTTTTACAAAATGTGATCACTTATACCGGAACCAGTTATCTGTCATCGGATCAGGCAATCCGGGAAGCGGAACTGTATTACACACAGCTAGAAGCTAATCTGCAGGAGCGGATCAACAACATGGAATCTGAAGAACCGGGACATGAGGAATACCGATATAACATCGGACCTATTGAGCATGATCCGTTTATCCTGATCAGTTATCTGTCAGCAAAGTATGAAGAATTTACCTTTGAACAGGTAAAGCCAGAACTGGATGCTCTTTTTGCATTGCAGTATCGGTTAGAAACAGAAGCAGTCAATGAGACTGTGACAGAGACAGCAACTGTAAGAGTTGGAGAATCTTTGGGACAAGTTGTTACCAGTGGATATTGTAACTGTCCAATTTGTTGTGGTATTTGGAGCGGAGGACCGACTGCCAGTGGAGCATATCCAACTGCCAATCATACCTTAGCGGTAGATGCTTCCAATCCGTTTGTACCAATGGGAACAAAGGTAGTTATGAATGGTGTCGAATATACTGTAGAAGATACCGGAGCTTTCGCAAGATACGGTGTACAGTTTGATGTCTATTATGGCAGTCATGCGGCAGCATCTGCACATGGACATCAAACATGGGAATGTTATCTGGCAGATGATAATGGAAGCAATGAAGTGGAAGTGACCAGGACAAGAGATGTAGATGTGCTGAATGTCACCTTAAATAGTGGAAACCTGATGTCAATCTGTCAGGACAGGCTGGGATTTTTCCAGAAAGAACTGTTCAGTGCCTACAACGATACAAAAGGCAACTTGCAGATGTTTGCAACACCGGTTGATTTTAACTGGTATTCCAGTGTGACCAGCTATTATGGATACAGGATTCATCCAATATCAGGAGCAAATCAGCTTCATAATGGTATGGATATCGGAGCACCGGAAGGGACAAAAGTAATGGCAGGGCTGACCGGAACGGTTACAACTTCTGCTTATAACGACAGCTATGGCAATTATGTCGTAATCAAGGACAGTAAAGGCTACGAACTGCGGTATGCACATTTAAGCAGCCGAAATATATCTGCAGGAGCATCCGTCACGAAAGGTGATGAGATAGGTCTTGTAGGAAATACTGGTAATTCCACAGGAAGCCATCTTCATATTGAACTTCTGAAAAATGGTGAACGGTTGAACCCGATCTTTTATCTGGAAATAGGAGAAGGTTCCAGTTTTGGTGGCAATGAATACACCAGTGAAGCGGCACAGCGATTACTAGAAGAAGCGGCAAAATATCTCGGAACACCGTATGTGTGGGGTGGATATTCCCCAAGTGGATTCGATTGTTCCGGATTTGTAAGCTACTGTCTGACAAACTCTGGTGTAAGGAATACAGGAAGACTAACAGCACAGGGACTGTACAACATTTGTACACCAGTATCCCAGTCGGAGGCACAGCCGGGAGATTTGATTTTCTTTACTGGAACTTACGACGCAGGGGAGCCGGTAACGCATATCGGAATCTATGTAGGCAATGGTCAGATGATCCATTGTGGACATCCGGTGCAGTATACGTCCATCAATTCCCCATACTGGCAGAGCCATTTCTATGGATTTGGACGATGGTAAGAAAAAAGGGCGGCTGCATCAGCCGTCCGGAAAGGAGAAGCGATGAAAAGTCTTGAAAAAGCAACGGCGGATTATGAGAAAGCCAAAGAGAAAATGGAAGCCTCCAAAGCCAGATATGAAGCAGATTTAAAGCGGTTCAAGGCTGCGGAGATTGCCAAAACAGAAGCGGAAAATCTGGAAATTGTAAGAATTATCCGTGCAATGGATATGAGTATTCCAGAATTGGAAGCTTTCAAAAAGAGAATGAAAAATGAACGGCCCGGCAGGGTAGAAATACAGAAGGAGGAAACAAAAGCCGATGATGAATCTGGAAAAAATGAAACAGAAGAAGAGAACAATTACTAAAAGCAGGGTAAAAAAGAGCTTGCTTGCAGCAACGACATTTCTTTGCCTGACAACACCTTTGCTCCAGACACAGACTGCTTATGCAGCTGAGAATACCACACCTGCAATCACGATTGAGAAACCGGATGGCTGGAAACAGGGAGAAACAATTATTGCTGTTACGGTAGATGCCAGCCATATGCCGGAAGGTTTCTCAATAGCAAAGATTGAAGCAAAAGCAGGAAAAGATGGAAGCTGGCAGGATGTGACTGGAAGCGGAAGTATTACGATCACTGGAAATCAGACAGTGTACGTGCGTGTGACTGATGGTGAGGGGAAGATCTATGAGCAGAATCGCTCTATTAAGTGTTATGACACGGAAAAGCCGACACTCTCTGCTTCCCTGACAGATGGTGTGCTGACGATCCAGGGGAATGATACAGTATCTGGGATTACTGCGGTAACAGTCAATGGCACCACTTATACAGACTTGAAGGATGGAATGCTGAGAGTGCAATTGACACAGAAAGATTTTACTACAAAACAGATTGAGATTACGGTAACAGACGGTGCTGGAAATACTTCTGAAAAGTATGTGTTGCAGAATCCTTACTATGAATGGGCAAAGAAGCAGGCAGAGAAACAGAAAATTTCCAGTGACAGCAATGGTGCAATGGCAACTACAACCAGTGCAGATGCAACTGGGACTGAGAAATCAACGACTTTACCACTTCCGCAGGATGCGCAGGCATCTGAGTCAACAGATGCAAAAGGAACTGTGGATGATCGGACAGTGACAGGTATTGAGGAACAGCTTAATAAAGAAGGCGAGACAGCAGATTCTGTTACTAAAACAGCCACGGAAGGCACAAAAGAGTTTTATACCATTTCAACTAAGAGTGGTAAGATTTTTTATCTGATTATTGACAATTCAAAATCACAGGATAATGTGTATTTCCTTACAGAAGTCAGTGAAAAAGATCTGATGAACTTCACACTTTCTGATTCAGTGACACTTCCGGAAGTAGATACTGTTTATGCAGAACCAGAGAAAAAAGCAGAGGAAGAAAAGCCGGAAACGACAGAGACAGCTGAGAAAGATAAGGTAGAGGATGAAATTCAGATGCCAGAAGATAAAAGCCCATTTGGAACGTATCTTTTGATTGCACTGGTTGCAGTCGGAGCTGCGGCAGGAGGATATTACTTCAAAGTCTATAAACCAAAGCATGAATATGATGACGAGGATGAGATGGAAGAGGATGAAGATGAATCTGAAGATTCAGAGTCAGAAAAACGGGAAGTAGACGATGCAGATGAGCAGGAAGAAAGTACAGAACCGGAAATCCTGAGAGATGAAGATTTTGACGATAATGTGTTGGAAGATGAAGAAGAGGAGCAGGAGTAAATGAAATTAGTGATTGCAGAAAAGCCATCGGTTGCGATGGCACTGGCCTCTGTACTGGGAGCCAGAACAAGAAAAGATGGCTACGTGGAGGGAAACGGTTATATCGTTTCCTGGTGCGTAGGACATCTGGTTGGATTATGTGATGCATCGGAATACGATGAAAAATATAAAAAATGGAGATATGAAGATCTGCCGATTGTGCCGGAATGTTGGAAACACAAGATTTTGGAGGGCACAAAGAAGCAGTTCGGAATCTTGAAAAAACTGATGAGAGATTCAAAAGTAGATGAAGTGATCTGTGCTACTGATGCAGGACGTGAAGGAGAGTTAATCTTTCGTTTGGTGTATGAGCAGGCAGGATGCAAAAAGCCGATGAAGCGGCTCTGGATCTCTTCTATGGAAGAACAGGCAATTAAAGATGGATTTGCGTCATTAAAAGACGGTTCGTGTTATGACAGTCTCTATCAGTCAGCACTTTGC
>NZ_CYZU01000100.1:4798-7918 GCF_001404335.1 Faecalicatena contorta | reverse complement strand
TTCTTTTCACTTGCCGCAGTTGTGGGAATTCCGTTTTATCTGTTCATGAGAAAACCAATCGGTTCCAGTATCGCTGCCATTTTGATGGTAACGGTCATGCTTCCGTTTTTCTTCATGGCAATGTATGAAAAAGACGGGCTTCCCTTTGAAAAAGTGGTGGCAAATATGATTCGACAGAAGTTTATCTGTCCGGCAGTAAGACCATATAAGACAGAAAATTTTTATCAGGAGATTTCCACCCTTGTAAAAAAGGAGGGTGTGCCGGATGGCAAAAAAGACAAAGCAGGAGGCTCAGCAGGAGCGTCTGTCCCTGGCGGAAAAAAGAAACCGTCAGGAAAGAAGAAACAAAAAAAGCAGAAAAGAAAGAGAACAGGAAAAGCGTAAAAAGAAACAGGAACGGGACCGTAGGAAACAGAAAGGCATTCCTACAACTGCACAGCAGAGTATTCCGTATATTCGGATGCTGCAGGATGGTATCTGCCAGGTGACAAAGACCTTTTTCTCCAAGACGATTCAGTTTTATGACATCAATTATCAGCTTGCTTTAAATGAGGATAAGACCACGATATTTGAGAATTACTGTGATTTTTTAAATTACTTTGATTCTTCCATCAGTGTGCAGCTGTCCTTTATCAATCAGCAGGTGGATGTGGCAGAATTTGAGAAAAGCATTGACATTCCGGATCAGAACGATGACTTCAATGCCATTCGTGAAGAATACCGTACTATGCTGAAAAATCAGCTTTCCAAAGGAAATAATGGTCTGGTAAAGACGAAGTATATCACTTTTGGAATTGAAGCAGAAAGTCTGAAGGTAGCAAGACCAAGGCTTGAAAGAATCGAAACAGATATCTTAAATAACTTTAAGGTTCTGGGAGCACAGGCACATTCTTTGAATGGACTGGAAAGGCTGGAGATTCTGTATCATGTGTTCAACCAGGATCGGATCGAACCATTTAAGTTCCAGTACAAGATGCTTCCGGAAACCGGATTAAAGACCAAAGATTTTATTGCACCGACTTCCTTTAACTTTTCCAAGAATCAGACATTTTTGATGGGAAGAACGATGGGAAGTGTGAGTTACCTTCAGATTCTTGCACCGGAGCTGACAGACCGGATGCTTGCAGATTTTCTGGATGTGGATGACAGCATCAATGTCAACATTCATATCCAGTCCATTGATCAGAGTTCAGCAATCAAGATGATCAAGAGTAAGATTTCTGATCTTGATAAGATGAAGATCGAAGAGCAGAAGCGTGCGGTACGTTCCGGTTATGATATGGACGTGCTTCCATCGGACCTTGTGACTTATGGCGAAGAGGCAAAGAATCTGCTGGAAGATCTGCAGTCCAGAAATGAGAGAATGTTCCTTGTGACAGTTCTGGTAATGAATACCGCAAAGAAGCGTCAGAAGCTGGATAATAATATTTTCCAGGTGCAGGGGATCGCACAGAAATATAACTGTTCCTTAAAACAGCTGGATTATCAGCAGGAAGCAGCACTCATGTCCTGTATTCCGCTTGGAGTCAATCGAATTGAAATTCAGAGAGGGCTTACCACATCTTCAACGGCGATCTTCGTGCCATTTACGACACAGGAACTGTTTCAGGAAGGGGAAGCTCTTTATTATGGATTGAATGCATTATCCAACAACATGATCATGGTTGACCGGAAACGTCTGAAGAACCCGAATGGACTGATTCTTGGTACACCAGGTTCCGGTAAGTCCTTCTCAGCAAAGAGGGAAATTACAAACTGCTTTTTGATTACGGAGGACGATATCATTGTCTGTGATCCAGAAGCCGAATATTCGGCACTTGTGCAGGCGCTGCATGGGCAGGTGGTAAGAGTTTCGCCGGTATCTGACCAGTATATCAATCCAATGGATCTGAATCTGAATTATTCCGAGGAAGACAATCCACTGTCACTGAAAGCAGATTTTATTCTGTCTTTGTGTGAACTGATTGTTGGAGGAAAGAATGGATTGGAGCCGGTAGAAAAGACCATTATTGACCGTTGTGTGCGGTTAGTATATCAGGAATACCTTGCCGATCCAGTACCTGAGAAGATGCCAATCCTAGAGGATTTATATAATCTTCTGAGAAAACAGGAAGAACCGGAAGCACAGCGACTGGCCACATCATTGGAGATTTATGTTACAGGTTCTTTGAATGTGTTTAATCATCAGACAAACGTGGATATCAATAACCGCATTGTATGCTTTGACATCAAGGAACTTGGTAAGCAGCTGAAAAAAATCGGGATGCTTGTAATCCAGGATCAGGTCTGGAACAGGGTAACGATGAACCGTTCTGCCCATAAGTCCACCAGATATTATGTGGATGAGTTCCACCTTCTTTTGAAGGAAGAGCAGACCGCAGCTTATAGTGTGGAGATATGGAAGAGATTCCGTAAATGGGGTGGTATTCCAACTGGCATCACCCAGAATATTAAGGATTTGCTGTCTTCCAGGGAAATTGAGAACATTTTTGAAAACTCAGACTTCATTTATATGCTCAATCAGGCTTCCGGAGACAGGCAGATTCTGGCAAAACAGCTGAATATCTCACCAACCCAGCTGTCCTATGTAACCAACAGTAATGAGGGGGAAGGACTTTTGTTCTATGGAAATGTCATTATCCCATTTGTAGACAGATTCCCGAAGAATTCCCTCTATAAAATCATGACAACCCGCTTAGAGGAGACTTCCGAAGCAGGTTAAATCAAAGGAGAAAACAATGTTACGAGCAATTTCATATGTATTAACTTTTAGTGGCGGTGCTGTTTTCGGCATCGCTTTTCTCTGCTTATTACAGGCAGGGAAAGGGTATCCGAAGAAGGAGGAGTAAGTAGTGGCAGAACAGAGAATGAAAGTCAGGGACAAGAAAGTCCAGAAGATGACCAAGGATGGGCTGGTGGAAGAAAACCTGACAGATAAATCTTCTGTTCGTGTCAGTAACCGTGTCGGTGATGTGCAGATGGGAAGAAAACAGGGGGAAAAAGAAGAAAACCTTGTGGATAAGTCTCCCCGCCAGTCTGAACGGAGTGGGAAAAATATTCGACCCTCTGTGCAAAAATCCAGGGATGCACCGGAACTGATACGGACAGAGAAGCAAAGTG
>NZ_CYZU01000100.1:0-4546 GCF_001404335.1 Faecalicatena contorta | reverse complement strand
TATGAGGAAACTGGTGCTTCTGTGAAAAATGACAAAGATATGGAGAAATTGAACCAGATGGATACGGATGGAGTCAATTTCCGCCATCAGAAACAGAAGGAAAAAGCCAAAAAGTTTTCTTATGAAGAAGCAAGAAAGAAAAAGGAAGCAAAGCAGCATTCCAAGAAAGCACAGGTCTATCAGGCAAATGAAGGAGAAACTCCTGGAAAGAAAAAATCCCGTTTGAAGTTTGGTGAAGGGGAATCTGTGAAAACAGAAAAAACTTCTGTTGTCAAGAAAGCAGGAAGTGCAACTTCCGTAGCATTACACCGTGAGATTAGCAAAAATGAAGACGATAATGCGGCGGTAGAAGGTGCCCATAAGTTAGAAGAAAGCGGCGAAGGTGTTTACCGGCTGGAACAGAGAAGTGCCAGACGCAGGAAACAGTGGGCATCCAGAAAAAGAAGCAGACTTGAGAGACAGGCAGAGAAACAGGCACAGGCTGCATCCCATCAGGAGCAGAAGAAGCTGAAAAAACAGATTCAGAAGCAACAGATCAAACGGGATTATG
The DNA here is from genome assembly GCF_001404335.1 of Faecalicatena contorta. Taxonomy (GTDB): domain Bacteria; phylum Bacillota; class Clostridia; order Lachnospirales; family Lachnospiraceae; genus Faecalicatena; species Faecalicatena contortus_B. The sequence goes on along the minus strand of NZ_CYZU01000100.1, from coordinate 3,996 downwards.
CCAAAGCGAAGCGAAGTGAACAGATAGTAGGAACAGCTACAAAAGGTACGATTGATTATATTAAGAAGATTGGCGGTAAGGTCACCAACTTCTTTAAAGAAAACCGGAAGGTGTATATCAGTGTGGCAGTTCTGATCGGATTGATGTTTCTGATTATAACGAATGTCACGTCATGCTCTGCAGTGTTTTTACAAAATGTGATCACTTACACGGGAACCAGTTATCTGTCATCGGATCAAGCAATCCGGGAAGCGGAACTGTATTATACACAGCTGGAAGCTAATCTGCAGGAGCGGATTAACAACATGGAGTCTGAAGAATCGGGACATGAGGAATACCGATATAACATCGGACCTATTGAGCATGATCCGTTTATCCTAATCAGTTATCTGTCAGCAAAGTATGAGGAGTTTACTTTTGAACAGGTCAAGCCTGAACTGGATGCATTGTTTGTAGAGCAATATCATCTGACTACTGAAGCAGTCAATGAAACTGTGACAGAGACAGCAACAGTAAGAGTTGGAGAATCGTTGGGACAGGTTGTAACAAGCGGATATTGTAACTGTCCAATCTGTTGTGGTATTTGGAGTGGAGGACCGACTGCCAGTGGAGCATATCCAACAGCCAATCATACCTTAGCAGTAGATGCTTCCAATCCGTTTGTTCCAATGGGAACAAAGGTGGTCATGAATGGTGTCGAATATACGGTAGAAGATACCGGAGCTTTCGCAAGATACGGTGTACAGTTTGATGTCTATTATGACAGTCATGCGGCAGCATCCGCACATGGTCATAAGACCTGGGAATGCTATCTGGCAGATGATAATGGAAGCCAGGAAGTGGAAGTGACCAGGACAAGAGATATAGATGTGCTGAATGTCACCTTAAACAGCGGAAATCTGATGTCGATCTGTCAGGACAGGCTGGGATTTTTCCAGAAAGAACTGTTCAGTGTCTATAACGATACGAAAGGTAATTTACAGATGTTTGCGACACCGGTTGATTTTAACTGGTATTCCAGTGTGACAAGTTATTATGGATATCGGATTCATCCAATTTCAGGAGCAAATCAGCTTCATAATGGTATGGATATCGGAGCGCCGGAGGGAACAAAAGTAATGGCAGGGCTGACCGGAACGGTTACAACTTCTGCTTATAACGACAGCTATGGCAATTATGTTGTGATCAAGGACAGTAAAGGCTATGAACTGCGGTATGCACATTTAAGTAGCCGGAGTGTATCTGCAGGTGTATCCGTCACGAAAGGTGATGAGATTGGTCTTGTAGGAAATACTGGAAATTCTACAGGAAGCCATCTTCATATTGAACTTCTGAAAAATGGAGAGCGCTTAAACCCGATCTTTTATCTGGAAACTGGAGAAGGGGCAGGCTTTGGCGGCAATGAATACACCAGTGAAGCGGCACAGCGTTTGTTGAACGAAGCAGCGAGATATCTAGGAACACCGTATGTGTGGGGTGGATATTCTCCAAGTGGATTTGACTGTTCTGGATTTGTAAGTTACTGCCTGACAAACTCTGGTGTAAGGAATACAGGAAGATTGACTGCACAGGGACTGTATGACATCTGCACGCCGGTATCTCAGTCAGAAGCACAGCCGGGAGATCTGATCTTTTTTACAGGCACTTATGATGCAGGAGTTCCGGTAACGCACATTGGAATCTATGTAGGCAATGGTCAGATGATCCATTGCGGTCATCCGGTGCAGTACACGTCCATCAATTCACCATACTGGCAGAGCCATTTCTATGGATTTGGACGATGGTAAGAAAAAAGGGCGGCTGCATCAGCCGTCCGGAAAGGAGAAGCGATGAAAAGTCTTGAAAAAGCAACGGCGGATTATGAGAAAGCCAAGGAAAAAATGGAAGCATCCAAAGCCAGATATGAAGCAGACTTAAAGCGGTTCAAGGCTGCGGAGATTGCAAAAACAGAAGCGGAAAATCTGGAAATTGTAAGAATTATCCGTGCAATGGATATGAGTATTCCGGAATTGGAAGCTTTCAAAAAGAGAATGAAAAATGAACTGCCCGGCAGGGTGGAAATACAGAAGGAGGAAACAAAAGCCGATGATGAATCTGGAAAAAATGAAACAGAAGAAGAGAACAATTACTAAAAGCAGGGTAAAAAAGAGCTTGCTTGCAGCAACGACATTTCTTTGCCTGACAACACCTTTGCTCCAGACACAGACTGCTTATGCAGCTGAGAATACCACACCTGCGATTACGATTGAGAAACCGGATGGCTGGAAACAGGGAGAAACAACCATTGCTGTTACGGTAGATGCCAGCCATATGCCGGAAGGTTTCTCAATAGCAAAGATTGAAGCGAAAGCAGGAAAAGATGGAAGCTGGCAGGATGTAACCGGAAGCGGAAGTATCACGATCACTGGAAATCAGACAGTGTATGTGCGTGTGACAGATGGTGAGGGAAAGGTCTATGAGCAGAATCGCTCTATTAAGTGTTATGACACGGAAAAGCCGACACTTTCTGCTTCTCTGACAGATGGTGTGCTGACGATTCAGGGGAATGATACAGTATCCGGGATTACTGCGGTAACAGTCAATGGCACCACTTATACAGACTTGAAGGATGGAATGCTGAGAGTGCAACTGACACAGAAAGATTTTACTACAAAACAGATTGAGATTACGGTAACAGACGGTGCTGGAAATACTTCTGAAAAGTATGTGTTGCAGAATCCTTACTATGAATGGGCAAAGAAGCAGGCAGAGAAACAGAAAACTTCCAGTGACAGCAATGGTGCAATGGCAACTACGACCAGTGCAGATGCAACGGGAACTGAGAAAACAACGACTTCTCCGCTTCCGCAGGATGCACAGGCTTCTGAGCCGACAGATGCAAAAGGGACCGTGGATGATCGGACAGTAACAGGTATTGAGAAACAGCTTAATAAAGAAGGCGAGACGGCAGAATCCGTTACAAAAACAGCTACGGAAGGAACAAAAGAGTTTTATACCATTTCAACAAAGAGTGGTAAGATTTTCTATCTGATTATTGATAATTCAAAATCTCAGGATAATGTGTATTTCCTTACCGAAGTCAGTGAGAAAGATCTGATGAACTTCACACTTTCTAATTCAGTGACACTTCCGGAAGTAGATACTGTTTATGCAGAACCAGAGAAAAAAGCAGAGGAAGAAAAACCGGAAACGACAGAGTCATCCGAGAAATATAAGGTAGAGGATGACATCCAGATGCCGGAAGATAAAAGTTCATTTGGAACGTATCTTTTGATCGTACTGGTTGCAGTCGGAGCTGCGGCAGGAGGATATTACTTCAAAGTCTATAAACCAAAGCATGAATATGATGACGAGGATGAGATGGAAGAGGATGAAGATGAATCCGAAGATTCAGAGTCAGAAAAACGGGAAGTAGACGATGCAGATGAGCAGGAAGAAAGTGCAGAACCGGAAATCCTGAGAGATGAAGATTTCAATGATGATGTACTGGAAGATGAAGAAGAGGAGTAGGAGTAAATGAAATTAGTGATTGCAGAAAAGCCATCGGTTGCGATGGCACTGGCTTCGGTACTGGGAGCCAGAACAAGAAAAGATGGCTACGTGGAGGGAAACGGTTATATCGTTTCCTGGTGCATAGGACATCTAGTTGGATTATGCGATGCATCGGAATACGATGAAAAATATAAAAAATGGAGATATGAAGATCTGCCGATTGTGCCGGAATGCTGGAGACACAAGGTTTTGGATGGAACAAAGAAGCAGTACGGAATCTTGAAAAAACTGATGAGAGATTCCAATGTAGATGAAGTGATCTGTGCTACTGATGCAGGACGTGAAGGAGAGTTAATCTTTCGCCTGGTGTATGAGCAGGCAGGATGCAAAAAGCCGATGAAGCGGCTCTGGATTTCTTCCATGGAAGAACAGGCAATTAAAGATGGATTTGCGTCATTAAAAGACGGTTCGTGTTATGACAGTCTCTATCAGTCAGCACTTTGC
>NZ_CYZU01000099.1 GCF_001404335.1 Faecalicatena contorta | reverse complement strand
AGATAGGACAGAGGTGGAAGTATGGCAACATATGGAGCTGACTGTTACTAATAGGTCGAGGGCATAACCAAGCAAGGTGATAGGAAATGGATGGATTTAATTCTTTGTATGCAGTTTTGAAGATACATATCTTCATATGGCCCAGTGGCTCAGTTGGTTAGAGCGCCGCCCTGTCACGGCGGAGGTCGAGAGTTCGAGTCTCTTCTGGGTCGTTGCTTATTTACCGTATAGGCTTTTAATTTGGTAAATAGCATTAATTTTGTGGGATCTTAGCTCAGCTGGGAGAGCATCTGCCTTACAAGCAGAGGGTCATAGGTTCGAGCCCTATAGGTCCCACTTAACAAGAATGGATGGATTCCCGAGTGGCCAAAGGGGGCAGACTGTAAATCTGTTGGCGACGCCTTCGAAGGTTCGAATCCTTCTCCATCCACTTGAGAAGTAATTCTCATAAGCCGTAAGGTGAGTGCTGATGTGGCTCAATTCATTAAGATTGACTATGTCAATCGCAGGCAGAGTTCTGATTACAAATCAGTTGCTCTGAGAGGATGTAATTATGCCGATGTGGCTCAATTGGCAGAGCAGCTGATTTGTAATCAGCAGGTTATCGGTTCGAGTCCGATCATCGGCTTTATCTCATTAGAGATAAGAAAAATTTAATAGCGCGGGGTGGAGCAGTCTGGAAGCTCGTCGGGCTCATAACCCGAAGGTCGTAGGTTCAAATCCTGCCCCCGCAACTCAGACTTTTTAAGTCTAATGCCCAGATAGCTCAGTTGGTAGAGCAGAGGACTGAAAATCCTCGTGTCGCTGGTTCGATTCCGGCTCTGGGCATTTTCTTTGCCAAAAAGAAAGACAACTTAATAGGGGCGTGTAGCTCAGGTGGTAGAGCACTTGACTTTTAATCAAGTTGTCCGGGGTTCGAATCCCCGCACGCTCATTGAAAAGAAATGCCGCAAATCCAGTATTTACAAGGGTTTGTGGCATTTTTGTATTCTATTTTAACATACTCTAACATACCCCAAAATACCCAGAAATAATGTCCAAAAAGTGTCCCCTGAGACCATAATGTCCAAAAAATGTCCAAGAAATTTAGAAATTGAAAGCTGCGTCTATCGCCTTTTCTGCGTCTTCTTTCTCTAGGATCATGTGATTATATACATCCAATACCATCTTCTCTGTGTCACCCATGAGCTGCGCGATCTTTTTGATTGATATGGTCGGAATCTGATAGCACAGATTGGAGCAATAGTTGTGTCGGAATATATGCGCCGTAAGATCTTTGGCGGACTCTCCAGAAGCCTTTTCCATAGCCGCCCGTACTCTGGCCCACATTTTATCATAGCTACTCTTTGTGACGGGGAGACCGTCACGCATAACAAATAGATAAGTCTGTCCATTTGCCCGGCATTGCTCAATATAACTTACGACTGCCGGGAATATGCTCTGCGGAATTGGAATAGTACGATATCCATTTTCCGATTTTGGATCTTTTAGAATAGGCTTTCCTTTTACAAATGCATGGGCCTTATTAATTGTCAGCCTTCTTTTTTTGATGTTGACATCAAACAGAGTAAGCGCCAGGGCCTCTTCACGCCTCAATCCACAGCCCCAAATAATATAGACAAAGATTCTGTCCTGATCCTTAAAATCGGCTTTAAAAACGGCTTTATTTTCGTTTGCTGTAAGCGGACGTTTCTTTTGCGCAGTATACTTGACCGACTCAATGCTCTGGAAGATTTCTTCCTTTACATTTAGTGGGAATAGATGATCCGACACGGCTGATTTTAGAACCTGTTTAAATGTCATTTCTATCTGTTCCTGAGTCCGTTTCTTTCCTTTTGCATTGTTCATGGCAATCTGATAGTGTATCCGATCAGTGTCCTGCAGCCGGAGATCTCCCAGGACAATAAGATGCTTTTCTATTATGTTTTCGTACATTGCTTTAGTGTTATCACTCTTCTGGGCCTTGTACACTCTTTTCCATTCCCTGGCGTAATCCACAAATGTAGCATCTGTTTTCTTTACTACATTTCTGGCGGCTACTTCAGCACAAAACTGCTCTTTTTTCCTTTCGAGATCTCTGCTACTTTTATCGCTCTTTAACCCCTGACGATGCTTGCTGCCATCCGGGTTATATGTTCCATCCCAGACTTTTGTACGGAAGTACCCGTCCTTCCCGCGCTTGTATTTTGCCTTTGCCATAATATCCACATCCTCTCTTAAAAATAAGCATAAAAAATACACCTATACAGGTGCATAGAGTTTGTGGTATAATCTACATGTCAGGTTGATTATACGGGTCTCTGCAGCCTGTATAGCATCTATTTAAGCCGTTCGGTGTTGGTAGCACCGGGCGGTTTTTACCATGATCCATTAAATTCCGAGATCCGGGTAATAGGGATAATCACTGAGTCCATACCTATAGATGCCATTGCTGTTGCAATATGTGACCTTAAAAGCGGAAGTAGCTCTTTGGCTCCATGTTTTCGAAGCGTATCTTCGTCTAGATCTTCGTGTGAAAATACTCCTGTCATTACTATTTTTACAAAGAAGGATTTGTCGTCTTGTTTTTCTTCTTCTGAAAAAGCAAGTATTACAGCGGCCTCTATTTTGCAATTAGATGCAGTGTTATCAAAAATTTTATATTGGTAAGTCAGTTTTATTTGATTGTTGTCCGATGTATCTGCCTCATTAATAAGGGTTAATCCAGTAACACGATATTCCTGTAAATGCATTCCCATTTTACATCTCCTCCAATTCTTCAATTCCACTCATCTCTACTACTTCATGTGAAATTCGTTTAGAAGTCTTAGCATGAAAACTTATAATCTTTTCATCGGCTACATCTGGAATTTGTTTGTATAAATATTTTTTGCAGTCTGAGTTATAAGCGATTATAGCATTGCAAAAATGTTGGTTTAAACTTATTCCGAGATCCTTTGATATTTCAGCGGAATCCGAGTAAATATTTGGTGAAAGACGTAGAGCAAACTTTCCGTTATGCTTTGGTAATTCCTTTACGGTAACTTGCGGAACAGGAATTCCGACTTCCTTTGCAGTTTCAATCCACTCATCCTCGTTTGCTTCTAACTCAGTTATTGCTTCTGCGGAGGTTTCTCCTTGCCCGACACATCCTTTAAGTACCTTGCTCTCTGCCACCCAGAAGGTGTGCGATTCTACAATCATTTGATAAATATTGGCTTCATATTTCATGGTTGTTCCTCCTTGATTGAATCAAACAAATCTTTCAATTGCTTGATATATGCCTCTTCGACATTCTTCCCATGTCTTGGAATTGGAATCACTGTACCAGAAGGTACGTGAGCCACTTTTATTCCATGCTTTCCTCCGGTCTTTATTATGCATCCGTAATAATATGCTAGAGTTTCGACATCGTCAAATGTAATATCATTCGGTATTGGCTTTCTATAGAATTTTTTGATTCTTTTTTCTATTGTACTCATAATAATTCCTTTTATGCACATGATATCACATATGATATCAAAGGTCAATTTGTTGCTATTTAATATATCAAAAAAATACCACATTTTCTTAAGCCGTTCCTGTTGGCGCAGGGGCGTTTTTTATTTACCCACATTATTCAAACACGTACACATTTGATACATTATCAATAAATCCCCACCATGTTTCTGTTGTTCCATCTGCAAGTAACAATTCTGCTAGGCTATTCACATAGCCGGATATGGAGATTTTGTCTCCGATTTTCAAATTATCATCGTTGCACGTAAAAGAAATCAACCCGTTTTCATCATTTCCATCAGATACAGTTATAACATTTTCATAATATACGTCGGAGGATTCGTATGTTACGGTTCCAACCATTATATCCATCAAGTCGTTAAATTCATCAAGTGATTGTACGTCAACTATTTCTCCTATAACTACAGAGCATACAATATCATCTATGTTATCTAGGGTGTCTGATACATTACTCTTATAATCTGTATTGATATTTTCTGGGGATATAATGACTGGGTCTGATATAAAGCAATATCCCACATCTTTTTTTGCAAAAACTCCCTTTACTACAATGCTTTCTCCATTGTCAACAAACAAACTTTTGTTTATCTCGTTAGAATCGACATGACAATATACAGAATATTTCCCATCTGAGGACTTAACGTAGAATCCAGATATAGGGGCGGCTTCCTTTTTACCACGAATGGTAATCTCTTTATTAAATGGAAGTCCTGTTTTTTGGGAACACTTTTTATACAACTCATTTCCCTTATCCCCGTTCAACTCGTCTTTTGTTAAGTATTCAGACTCTTTTTCGAACATTTCTTCTGTTTTTTCATAAATAGCTCCGAATTCTTCTATATCGTACTCGGTTTTTGATTTTCCACATGAAATAAGAAAAATTGATAATATTGCTAAAATTAAAACAGTCACAATTTGCTTCCTCATAAGTTCCTCCCTCTTCTTATACCTTTAACACCACAATATGTTAATCCATATGGAGCAACATCAATTTACAATTTTCCCCACCATTAAATGAGGGATAAATATAATGCAATAGTTATCTATGGTAGTAGCAACGCCGTACTTATCACGATAACAGTCAATGCATTCTTCTAGGAAATCCTCAGTCACTTCTAAGTAATCTGCTATTTCATATAAGCTTTTGCAACCGTAGTTATATGCGGAAATTAGACCATTTAATCCAATGCGATCATTATAGGCCCACAGCCTCCCCTTGCGTTCCTCCTTGCAATTTCCGATATCAGCTTGATTAATGATATGACCAACGCCGGTGTGAAAGTGCCCTATTTCTTCGGCAAGCACACAAGCCTTTTCCTTGTTTGTTGCTATGTCTTCTCTAATAGCAATTTTTCTTCCACGGATACGACCATTGCTAGATTGCAAAGGCTTTTCCTTTACAGTAAGTCCTTTATTATAGGCTTCATCTAAGAGTACCTCATAAGTATTCATAGTCAACACCTCCCAAACTGAATATAACACAAAGGTTGTCCTATAAATGGGACTTTAAAAATTGTCATCGTCCATGATATCATCATCATATTGCCGCATTTCATCCGTAACTTCTATATCTGTACGTTCATGGGCGGCTACGACTTCTAAATCAGCGGTTTCGATTTCCAACAGCTTGTCTGTATATGAAGATACTTTCTTTTTCCCAATATCTGAAAGCTCTCTATAGGAAAGAATTAGTTCGGACTCGTCCTCTGTCTCGCAATACACATTATGGAGGATAAGATTGGAAGGGGCAACTTTTTCTTCCTCCCATCCCATTAAATAAGCCGCGGTGGTATTCAATGCACTGGCAATTTTCATCATGATCGGAGCAGGAACCTTCTCAATCTCTCCGTTTTCGTATCTGAATACTGTTGATCGAGATACTTCTAATATATCCGCCAATCTATCTGCTGTCATGTTTATTTCTTTTCTTCTTTCTCTGATGCGTTCTCCTGTTGTCTTCATATTTTCCACCTCCGATGTGCATATCATATCATAATTGTTGCGAAATTGCAACAAAAAACAGTGGCAAAAATGCAATTCCTGTATTGACTTGAGTTTGTGTTAGTGATAATATATAAGCATGGAGTCGCAATAATGCTACTTTGACTTAATATATGAAAGGAGGTATATAATTGGTAGTAAATACGCAAAAATTAAAGGGCAAAATAGTAGAAAAGAACACTACTCAAGAAAATGTGGCTAAGTTATGCGGTATGGACAGAACAACATTTTACAGGAAAATGAAAAAAGGCGGGGATGATTTTACCATAGGGGAAATACATTCTATGGTAAGTGGAATTCCTCTTACAAAAGATGAGGCAATGGAAATTTTTTTTTAAAACAAAAGTCGCAATAACGCTACTATTTTTGGATCGCAAAAGGAGGACTCATGAAAATTATTATTGACTTAGACGATGAGCAGGAAGCCATGTCATTTCCTGCCAGCACAATTTATCGCAAACTCTGTGATGAATATTACAAACAGATTGCATTACAAAATAAACTGAATTACTGGTCAGCCCAAACCTCATGTGATTCGTGTGCAAGAGAATTGTATGCACAGATCAAAGGAAGAAAGCCGAATGTAAAGAATCTTATACTGACTTATTCAGATGCAGAGGAATGCTTTAAATTATTCAAGTGCTTTTTTGATATTTGGTACATGGAGTTTAATCGATGTCATTGAGTATTACTCAATAAAGTACAGTGTAACACAAGATGTGTCCCATAAAACGGACTCATCTATTACGGAAAGTTACGGAAAGCATTACCAGACAAAGAGAAGGGGGTGGGGTAGAGGTGAGAGATGTTATTGCAATTATACTATTACTGGTTGTGATATTATCAGCAATCAGTAGCTTTATTTCGATAATTTTTTATTGTGGAATCGGTGTATTAGAGAAATTGTCCGGGCCAAAATACGCGCAAGCGACATGCCCACGGTGCAGCACAGCCGTGATAGAAGAATATTCTTTCATAAAACCACGGATGTGGACATGCCCATACTGCGGCATAAAAATTAAATATGAGAAAGCTGACTAAATCGGAGCTGATTTTGGTACAGAGGTATCTTGCTTAAAGTTTTCGGTAACAGCGTGACCAAATACAAGCCCATCATCGCGGTAAGAATAATCATAAAAATTAACGCTATTTAAATCCATTTTGACCTTATACGACTTACGCGATGTAGTTATAATAAGATCCACTTCTTTGGAACAGAGTATAAAAGAGTCTTGTCCAGGTTCATGAAAAGCGAGGTAACCGGCGAATGCACTGTATGGTTCTAGGACAAAAGGGGTGGTGGTAGATAATGTGTGATAATCAGTTCTTACTGTTTGGTCGCCGCGATTGGTCTCAATCACGTTTATGGGGTCTATGGTTAAAGTTCCACTTTCGTAGCCAGATGCAGTGATCGATGATTCATAGTGCCTAGATTCATATAGCTTTAAATCCAGAATTGATATAGGTAGCGAAGATTCATTTGAAAAGGAAAGAAACAAATAAAAAATTTCATCTATATCATTCCCCATTCTTTTCTTTGGAGTGATAATGAGTTTCATTTTTTCAGCTTTATTTTGAATGTATTTATCCCGTGCCAAAAAGATGACTGATATTGCAGATAAAAGAGTTGCTGTAACAGTAGCAATAGTAATAATGGTTTCCATCATGGGAAATTACCTCCAAAGGTTTTATAAAAAAATTCTACCATAGCATGAAGGAAAATTCAATTATTAGGAAATGGGGACGCATGATGTGTCCGGTTTGGAAAAACGGAAAATGAAAGAAGGTGATAACATGACGTTTCCAAAGCAAATAATGACGATTCCGGAATTGATGCAGATGGGATTCAGCCGGCGGGACTTGGAGAGATATTTTCGGTTGCCGGGCCAGAGATTCGCATGGCGAAAAAATTCTGTGTCGAACGTAAGAGGTCACATACTATTTGACACGGAATTGTTTGAGAAGCATTTAGAGAAGGAAAAGAACATGCAGGCCAAGGCCCGTCAGCCAAGGAGAAGCCTTGTTGGATAGAGAGGAGGTGCAGGGAATGCGGAAACGGCAGCGAGACCGCCCGATGTCGCTATGGGACTGGTGCTATGTAGGAGTAGCACTGGCAGTATTGTTCCTGATCGGGATAGCAACCGTGTAAACCAGAAAAAGAAAGGAAAAACAAGTGAAAACAATACCAAAAACAATTGTATTAACGATGATGGCAGGGGTGTTATTGACTGGATGTACAGAAGCAGACCGGGTATCAAGTAATTTGTCAAAGGAAGCTGATAACTTTAATGATATTCGACAGGTAACAGTAATCAATTGCTTACAAGGAGATGTCCTATTTCAGATGACAGGAAAAATGTCAATAACTGCAGATACAGACGATAACCAATTAGAAGTTATTGTTGAAGATGAAAACGGAAACTATAAGAAACACTTCATCGGACTAAGTGACAATGTTACCTATGTGGTTGAAGACATTACAAGTAAAGATGTTGAAAAATATAAATATACTTTGAATTTTAACCCTAACATGTGGATTCCAGTAGAAATTGACACAATCGACTAATTAAGAAAAGGAGAACAATATGAAATTAGCACTGTTAAACACAAGCATCCTGACAACAGCAGGTGAGTACAGCCTTACGGACATTACACTGGATGAGGCGAGGGACCTGGTTAAAGGCAACCGCGATAACCTGAACTCAGCA
>NZ_CYZU01000098.1 GCF_001404335.1 Faecalicatena contorta | reverse complement strand
GGATATGGCGGCTCCGGTGGGTATGGTGGATATGGCGGCTCCGGTGGGTATGGTGGATATGGCGGCTCCGGTGGATATGGCGGTTTCGGTGGGTATGGTGGATATGGCGGCTCCGGTGGGTATGGTGGATATGGCGGTTCCGGAGGATATGGCGGCCTGGATGGCCAGGATGGGTACCAGCCCGGCGGCGGGCACATAATTATATAGTTTGGCCATGGATACATGCCTCCATGCCATAATCCGCTGTTGCTGTTAGTATTACTATTATTATTGTTGTTATTATTGTTATTATTATTGTTGTTATTAATACTGATGCCCGTCTGAGAGTGGGACTTCTTCTCTGTATTACGCGGTACAGAGGCACATACGCAGACAGATGCCTCTAAGTTTACCTGGACATCTTCAAACGTCGTACCTATAGGCTGGTAATTCTGCCCCGTACCCGTGGGATTCATCGTAACAACCCTTGTGACAGTTCCCGTAAATGAGGCACGAACGGTAAAACAAATATAATCTTTAATAGTCCGAACTGCAATATAAAATTCATCTCCAATAGAAGGCGCATCCATTTTATTCCCGCAAAAATCCATAAAAGAAGCAGAGAATCCTTCCTGACTTACACAGATCGGTTCAACTGTTATCACCGGTTTTCCGGTAAATCCCGACTGCAGCATAAATGGGCCGATAAGGAGACGCCCGCACACGGTTCTGACTTCATCCGGACAGCCTTTAAAAACGAGATATGGTTTGTTAGAAACAGTGGGAATTGTTCCCGTATTACAGCAGTCGATAGGATTATCTGTGCAGCATCCAGCTGTATTTGCGCTGACAGGCGGAGCCGGATTTGCCGTATCGTCTGCAAACTCCCCGGCCAGTTCCAGAAGCCTGAGCACCGTGGCACGAAGCCTGACTGACTTCGGATGCTGTTCCGTGGATGAGCATTCCAGAAAATTCACTTCATCCGGAGCAATCTGCCCCAAGAGCACCCATAACGCCACCTGAACCGCCGCATAGGCATCGTTATCGTCAAGAACCGGACTTGCAGCATAATCTGTTCCGGTCAACTCAAAAGTCGCCTGTGCGCTCACTGCCGGATAGCAATTTGCCAGAATCCAGGCCAGCATCTGCTTTTGCCGTTCAGTAGCTGAGGCAAAAATAGTTTCAAAAGGTGCGCTCTCATAAGGTACATCATTATATGGTCCATCCGCAAATTTATCAAGGCAGTACGCCTTTTCCGTAACTCCATTAATAGTCCTTTGAAATTGAAAAATATTATTATGATCGGGTCTGTCCAACTGATATCTGGATGCGGAAGTATACGGCAGTGCACAATAATTGCGCACCTCAGCGTCCCCAGTCGCAGTCCCTGTTAAGTCCGTACCTGAATAAATTATAAATGGACGTGATACAAGACGATTCATTTCAGCATTATTACTTAAAGCCATGTTTCATTCTCCAGTAAAATCATTTTCACAATACAGTATGCTAAATCAGACAAAATGTTTCACAAAATAAGACACCGTTCATATTGTTAACTATTTTATATTTCAAGTTGACATTCCATCCAATTTCTTTTATACTAACAACATAAAATACAAAATGAGAGGAAAACATCATGGAAAATGCACCCATCCAAAAGACATTTATCACAACCAAACAGCTCACCCTCGTCGGAGTAATGACAGCCGTAACATGCATACTGGGCCCCTTCAGCATCCCTCTGCCCTTCAGTCCGGTTCCGATCTCCTTTACCAACCTGGCCGTCTATCTCACCGTCTACGTCCTCGGTATGAAATTTGGAACCATCAGCTTCATCACCTACCTCCTCCTGGGAGCAGTGGGCCTCCCCGTATTCTCCGCCTTCACCGGAGGAATCGGAAAGCTCGCCGGCCCCACCGGAGGCTACCTGATAGGCTTCATCTTCCTTGCCCTCATCGCCGGCTTCTTCATAGATCACTTTGCAGCCCGTCTCCCCTACGCCCTCCTCGGAATGGTACTAGGAACCCTGATCTGCTACTTCTTCGGAACCACCTGGCTTGCCCACCAAATGAACCTAGACTTTCCCGCCGCACTAGCCGCCGGAGTCATCCCCTACCTCCCCGGAGACCTGGTCAAAATCATAATAGCAACCCTCCTGGGCCCCAAACTAAGAGCCGCCACACTGCGCCAATAAATCCAATAAATTAAACTGCTGGAACTCTCCCACTTATTATGAAGAAATCAACTCTCCATATATCACCCCCGCCTTTAATCGGAAGCCTGTCCCAGGCGCCCGATTAAAGTCTCCCCTCCAACACCGTCCCCCATCTCACTCTCCGACAGCCTCCCGACTTGTTTCACCAGCGCAGTAAACGGATAACGGACTGGCTGGGGGAATGTATATGCTCTTTTGATATGCTCTAGTCTGCCCCAGTGATTCTTAGAAAAAATACCGCCGGGAATGTGGGAGGAAACATGATTCCGAATCATGTTTCCGGATGACCCAGCACGAGAAATTATCAAATTTCTCGCGCTGTGTCATCCCGTGCCCACATTCCCGGCGGTATTTTTTCTTAGAATCACTCAGGCAGACGCCCGCATATCAAAAGAGCATATACATTCCTCCAGCCAGTCCGGCTATCCGTTTACGAAGCGTCCCTTAAGCCAGCCCCCGCATGGTAAGCTGTATCCTTTTTTTCTTTAGATCTACGCTCATCACCTTCACATCAACGATATCTCCCACGCTGACGGCTTCCAACGGATGTTTGATAAACCGGTCCGTGATCTGGGATATGTGCACCAATCCGTCCTGGTGTACTCCGATATCCACAAACACCCCAAAATCAATGACATTCCGAACAGTCCCTTTTAAAATCATTCCTTCTTTTAAGTCTTTCATATCCAGTACATCCGTGCGCAGAATCGGCTTTGGCATTTCTTCACGCGGATCGCGGGCCGGTTTTTCCAGCTCCTTCACAATATCCCGCAGTGTAATCTCTCCGATCCCCAGCTCATCAGCCAGTTGCTTATAGTCTTTGATTGTAAGAGAAAGCCCTGTCAGATTGCCCCCGGTAATATCCTCCGGTTTAAATCCCTGTCTGGATAACAGCTTTTCTGCGGCCGCATAGGATTCCGGATGAACCCCGGTCGCATCCAGGGGATTCCGTCCTTCCATAATACGCATAAATCCTGCGCACTGCTCATAAGCCTTGGGCCCCAGCTTCGCCACCTTGAGCAGCTCCTTCCGGTCCTTAAACCGGCCATTTTCTTCCCTGTAAACCACAATATTTTTCGCAATGGCTGCTGTAATACCAGATATATATGACAGCAGCGGAGCAGATGCTGTATTCAAATCCACTCCCACCTTATTTACACAATCTTCTACAACTCCATTCAGGGATTCCCCCAGCTTCTTCTGATTCATGTCATGCTGGTACTGCCCCACACCAATAGACTTCGGATCTATTTTTACCAATTCCGCAAGGGGATCCTGGAGCCGCCGCGCTATAGATGCTGCACTTCTCTGGCCCACATCGAATTTCGGAAACTCTTCGGAGGCCAGCTTGCTCGCAGAATATACCGAAGCGCCTGCTTCATTTACAATAACATACTGCACGCTCTGCGGGATTTCCTTTAACAGCTCTACAATAAACTGTTCGGATTCCCTGGATGCCGTTCCGTTCCCTACGGAGATCAGTGTTATATTATACTTTGCAATGATTTTCTTCAATAAATCTTTGGATGCCTTAATCTTCTGCGGCGTGGTGGGGGCCGTTGGATAAATGACGGTTGTCCCAAGCACTTTCCCCGTCTCATCCACGACAGCCAGCTTGCATCCTGTACGGAAAGCAGGATCCCATCCCAGTACAACATGGCCTGCAATCGGCGGCTGCATCAGAAGTTGATGAAGATTCTTTCCGAATACCTCTATCGCACCGTCCTCCGCCTTCTCTGTCAGCTCATTGCGGATCTCCCGTTCAATGGCCGGCGCAATCAGACGCTTATAACTGTCTTCCACCGCATCCTTCAGCACCGGTGAAGTGTACGGATTATTCTGACGGATTGTCTTCTTTTCCAGATAGCGGATAATGTCCTCCTCCGGAGCTTCTATTTTCACTGTCAGTATTTTTTCTTTCTCACCGCGGTTTAATGCGAGTATACGGTGTCCAACCAGTTTCGAAACCGGCTCCTCAAATTCATAATACATCTCATAGACCGACTCCGCCTCGGGATCCTTGGCCGAAGAAACCAGCTTTCCTTTCTGTGCCGTGATTTTTCGAATCCAGCTCCTGTAATCCGCTTCATCAGATATGGATTCCGCGATAATATCCTTTGCCCCTGCGATAGCTTCCTCTGCGGAGCTGACTCCTTTATCCTCAGAAACATATTTCTCCGCTTCCTTTTCCAGAGGTTCCTTAGCCTGCTGCAATGTAATCACTGCTGCCAGCGGCTCCAGCCCCTTCTCCTTTGCTATCGTGGCGCGCGTTCTCCTCTTTGGCCGATACGGGCGGTACAAATCTTCCACCACCACCAGAGTCTCTGCCGCCAGTATCTGCACTTTTAGTTCCGCCGTCAGTTTTCCCTGTTCCTCTATACTAGACAGCACCTGTTCCTTTTTCTCTTCCAGATTCCGAAGATAAATCAATCTTTCGTGCAGCTTTCGAAGCTGCTCATCATCCAGCGAACCCGTTGCCTCTTTTCTGTATCGTGAAATAAAAGGAATGGTGTTTCCCTCATCAATTAGCTTAACCGCCGCATCCACCTGCCAGCGTTTTACTCCTAATTCCTCTGTCAGTTTCTGATTAATATCCATATAGTCCGTACCTCTCTTTTTACTCCTGCAGTTTGGCCTCAAAGAACCACAACTCTTTCTATTATACAGGAAAGCACGCCTTTTTTACAACATTTTCTCCATCTTTTCATGCCTTATTATGGAAAACATCCGGCAAAAACCACCAAAATTGGGTATAATTTTTTAGCATTACTCCCCCATGAAATATCTTGCAACAAAATAGTTTACGCTTTATAATAATAGAAGTTAATTTAAAAAGACAGAGGATGTGTAAAATGAAAAAAATACTATCAATGATAAAAAACTTCTTCCGTGGATTCGGAACACTGCTGGCAGTGATATTAAGCACGACTGCTACACTGCTTTGCTTCAGTATTATATGGATGTTCCAGACCTGGAGCAACCTGTCAATGGATGAGCTCATGTTCCATTTGACAGCCCCTCTGGAGGGTACTAATGAGAGTATGATTCAGGAGTACTTAAACTCCTGCGCAGTCCCTGCAATTCTAATTCTATTTCTCGTCGTGATTCTTTTTACCGGATTCAGAAAAAAGAAAAAAGTATACAATTTCATCATGGCAATCTGTATTATTGTACCTCTGCTCGCAGCAGGAAAGTCTGTCAGCTATGCCTGGGACAATCTGGATGTTGGAACCTATGTAGCGGATCAGGGGGTTTACTCCACATTTATCGATGACAACTACATCGATCCCAGAGATACGGAAATCACTTTTCCAGAGCAAAAAAGGAATTTGATATACATATTTTTAGAATCTATGGAGACAACCTATGCAGACAAAGAAAATGGGGGGGCATTTGAACAAAATGTAATTCCTGAATTAACGTCACTGGCACAGGAAAACGAAGATTTTTCGGGAATTTCACCTGAGTTAAACGGCGGATATGCAATGCCTGGCGCTACATGGACTATTGCAGCGATGTTCTCACAGTCGTCAGGTATCCCGCTAAGTATATCTATTGAGTCTAATTCCATGGACACACAGAACTCATTTTTTGCTAATACAATAACTCTTGGGGATATTTTGGAACAGGAGGGCTATTCTCAGACTTTAATGATAGGCTCTGATGCCGTTTTTGGGGGCAGGCAGCTGTACTATACCGAACATGGCAATTTCGACATTCTGGATTACGAATATGCTAAAAAAGCCGGTTGGATTCCCGAAGATTACCGTGTTTGGTGGGGATTTGAAGATCATAAACTATTTCAGTTTGCAGAGGATAAACTGCTGGAACTTTCAGAGCAGGATACTCCGTTTAATTTAACACTGCTAACCGTTGACACCCATTTTGAAGATGGTTTTCCATGCGAAGTCTGCCCAGATACATTTGGTGACGATCAATATGCAAATGTAATGGCCTGCTCCAGCAAACAGGTAGCTGATTTTGTTTCCTGGATTCAGAATCAAAGTTTTTATGAGAATACAACAATCGTAATTGCCGGTGATCATCCTACAATGGACAGTGATTTCTGTCAGGATATTGATGACAGCTATACCCGTAAGGTCTATACAACCTATATTAACCCCGCGGTACAGAATACCACTTCAGATACACGCAACTACACTACATTTGATAATTTTCCAACGACTCTTGCCAGCATAGGTGCTACAATTAACGGAGACCGTTTAGGTCTTGGTACGAATCTTTTTTCTGAAAAGCCGACATTGACCGAACGTTTCGGGGTTGATACTATGAAAAAAGAGCTTTCCCGTAAGTCTCAGTTAATGGAAGAACTTGCCGACCTGGATGAAAGCAAACCTGAACTCCTGATCAGAGAAGGAAAGGCTCCAAAAGCCACAGTCAGTGTTGGCGGGTATGATTATAATTTAAATACCTTCCCCGTCAATGTAAACAATCTTGAGAATGTTCCAGATGGTGTCGGATCCATGCTGGCTGCCATATGGACAGAGGAAGACCAAAGTGATCTGCAGTGGATTCCAATGGATCAACAAGAGGACGGAAGCTATCATATCAATGTGGACATATCAACATACAACTATAAAACTGGTGACTACCAGGTACATATATATATGAGAGATGTTCATGGCGATCTGTACTGTATGGCTCAGACAACTGCATTTATTAACTAAGAAAATTGGGCAAGCGCCTCATTCATGAGGCAGCTTGCCCAATTTACGTACCACCGCAATGAAGATTAGCACCTATTATTAGGCTTGATCACGGTCTTTTCTTAATATACTTCCGATCCGAACGGCATCAGCGCCAGTTTTGCAAGTTTGAACTGCTGCATGCCAAACGGAATTCCTACGATTGTCACACAGAGCAGCGCTCCGATCACCGCAGACTCAATGGCCAGCGGAATCCCTGATAAAATCATCCAGATAATATTTAGTAGCATAGATCCTGCACCGCCGCCATAGCGTACTTCTTTCCCAAATGGGAAAAAGCTCAGAGCCGCGAATTTAAAGCACTGCATTCCAACAGGCATTCCCACAATCGTAATGCACCACAGGCATCCTGCAAATGCCCAGCTCAGACCACTGATAAATCCTCCAAATATAAACCATAATACATTTCCTATACATCCCATTAACGTTCGGCCTCCTTTCCAAGCATCAGCTGTTTTTCCCATTTCTGCAGGTTTTCTACCATTCCTTCCACCTGCAGGATTGCGTTCTCTAATTCTTCCTTTGCATCGTTTATCCTCGACTGGACCAGCCAGTCGGCGACAATACCATCGAAGAAGAAGTCGGCAAATGTAAGGAAATCCGAGATTTCCAGGCTCAGATGATATGGCAGCTCCACATCTTTCAATTCACACTGGAATATCTGAAGCTGAAACTTTGCATCCTGCAGTTTTTCCTGGGCATCATCCATCTTGGAGTGCTTGATCATATCTACAAAAAGACCTCCGCCAAGCATATCCCATAACCCCCAGTTTCCGGCGCTGCTTAAAGTCTCTTTGGCCGCCTTCATACTGTTCAGGGCCTTCTTTCCTGCGATAATCGCCTCATTCATCTCCACTACATTTTCCTTTTCTCTCATCATTAGAATCTCCTTTCCGGTGCCCTTTTTATGCAGCAGATAGTTCATCATCTATAACGGTCCACGGGAACAGCGGATTGTATCCTTGAAACCTTATGTCTTATAAAAGTAAAAAAGACCTTTATATACGACATATCTGCCGCAATAAAAGTCTTGCACATCTCATTTGATACGGATACCTCTCGATATCGGTTGACGATTTCAAACCCACCTCTCGGTGTTCGGCTACTCCCTTTTACTTGCTTGTTAAGAATATAACATGTTTCCCTTATATTGTCAACGAAGCACCTAAAATCTTTTCTTAAGATTTCTTTAGAATCGGGATTTAGTTGACAGGCTTTAGTCCTGTCGACGGATGGGGACGCTTCATGACAGGGAGGCCGGGGAGGTGCTGGGGCTGTATATGCCGTTGCGATATGCACCCATGCTGCTAAGTGATTCTAGAACA
>NZ_CYZU01000097.1 GCF_001404335.1 Faecalicatena contorta | reverse complement strand
GGTGGGATCCCGGACCAGGGCAGCGGATGTGGATTGGCTATGCGTGTCTTTTCATCTTCAAGATGCGTATTGAATTATTTTGATACCGGAAGCGTATCCCCTTGCTTTTTACACCTACTGGGGACATAAAAGTCCCGCCAATTCTATATCCATACGCTGCCCCCGTTTGAGGCCCCTCCTTAGAAACGAGCTTTTTCCTACCGGTTGGATGCGCCAGCTCCATGAAGGGATAGCCGAAAACCTCCCGGAGAACATCCATGTCCTTTCAAAAACGCTCATAGCGAACCTTAGAAATTCTTGGTGGGGAACAGCCCTGAAAATGGAGAGATTTTTGGATTCCGAATCCAAAAATCAGCTGACCCAGGCGAGAAAATCATCTGATTTCTCGTGATGTGTCAGTGGTGCTCCATTTTCAGGGCTGTTTCCCGCCTAGAATTTCTTAGGTCCGCGGCCGCGTTTTTGAAAGGACATGGATGTTCTCCGGGAGGTTTTCGGCTATCCCTTTATGGAGCGTCCCCATCCGCGCCGAGGCTAAAGCTCGTCGCTAACTCCCGATTTAGAGTTTTGTAGAGGTGTTAATCGTAAGGACTATTATAATAAGTATTCTTAATACAGCAGAAAATGAATGACTTTTATATCTCGCGGTGATAAAATCAAATTAAGGAAAAACATGTCATAGACATATAAGTTTAGATTCAGCTGGCAGAGATAATACAAGGATGAAACAGTCTGGGATTCAGGGTGGACAATTATGAGAAAAATACGATTGGGTTTGCTTACAATAGCCCTGAGCATCTGTATCTCAGGGTGTTCCAAAGACATTAACTACATAATAGACCATGAACCAAGCATCAAAGGAACCGTGATGGAGATAAAAGATGGATACGCCAGGATAGAGGTAAGCAAAAGTGAGGAAACAATAGCTGAAAATCAGGAGATTCTGGTCTCTTTGGACGCTGAAAGAAAAGACAGTACAACGGATCTGCAGATTGGCGACGAAGCAGCCGTATACTACGATGGTAATATTGAGGAAAGCGATCCGGCAAGAATTGAGAAGGTGTATGCTATACTCTATATTGGGGAGAGCCGTACCAAATTAGAATATGGAAAGGAAGGGGAAGCTGACGATGAAAGATGAATTAGTAAAGAAACAAATCGTTGACAAAGCAAAGGACCTTGGCGCAAATCTGGTGAGAGTTTGTTCCGTTGATAAGTGGGAAACGGAACCGATCCAGAATCCGGAATATTGGCCGCAGAATTCCTGGCCCTGGGTTAAAAATGTAATTGTACTGGGAATCCCGCTGTTTGCCCCGATGACGTTCACTACCCCCTCCATGGTATATCAGGAATTATATGACACCAGCAACCGGGTGCTGGATGATATTGCATATAAGCTGACGAATTATATTACTACAGAATTAGGATACAGGGCTTTGTTCTTTCCGAGAGACTGTTACTACTCTATTGATGTGCTTATGAAAAATCCGAATGCCTCTTTTTCTCATGTCGTAGCAGCCTACTATGCGGGTATGGGTACCTTTGGTGACAGCCATAATCTGATCACAAAGGAATACGGTCCCCGCCTGCGTATCGTTTCCGTGCTGACCGATGCGCCAGTCAGCCCGGATCCGCAGTTGGAGAAGGATTTATGCATTCACTGTAAAAAATGTCTGAAAGCTTGTCCGGTTCATTGCTTTGAAGAGAAAGAAAATAATCTCTTTAGTTATGATAAAGTTGCTTGTACGCAGCATCATGTAGACATTAAGAATGAAAATCACTGGCCCTGCGGTGTATGTATGAACGTTTGTCCTGTGGGGGATGATCTCAAAAAGTACAGGGGAGACGACGTCATCACAGAGCAGGGGATTCGGCACGCACAGGCCCATGGATCCTAGAGCGTATAATCCAGTTTTATTGCAATTCTCTTTGCAGGCGCAAAGCCATAAATATGGTGATGGCTGCAGTGATTACATCGGCAGCCGGCTGAGCATACAGGATCCCGTTCAGTCCCAAAACTTTTGGGAGTATCAGGATAACAGGAACAAAGCAGATGCCCTGCCGGCAGGCGCCGAGGAAGCTGCCTTCTTTTGCTTTTCCCATAGCAAGAAACAGAAAGGAATAAACGGTATAAAAACCGAAGAGCACAAAAGAAAGCCCGTTTGCTCTTAAGGCCGCCTGTCCGATCCGGATCATTTCCGGGTCATTTTTTGTAAACTGGGAAATAATCGCTGTAGAAAATAGGGCGGCAGCAAGACCAAAGATCAGGCAGAAGATAGTTGCCCACAGGATGGAAGTCTTTACAGCTTCTTTTAAGCGGTCGTACTTTTTCGCACCATAACTGTAGCCCGCGATAGGCTGCAGGCCTTTGAGAAAACCGAATACCATCAGACTTCCCACGGACATAATCTTTGTCACAGCTCCCATCGCGGCCAGAGCAGAATCACCATAGATCCTTGTCCCGTCGTTGATCATTGTCATAGACAGGCTGGTCAGCAGTTGAAATACCAGTGTGGGAATCCCGATTTTCAAAATCTCTGACATCACATCTTTTGATAAACAGTACTTCCGTATACTAAAACTAAATATACTTTTTTTCCTGAATATATACAGTAAATATATCAGTGCAGAGACAAACTGCGAAATGGCCGTTGCGGTCGCAGCACCGGCTACGCCCAGATCGAGAACATAGATAAAGACGGGGTCTAAAATAACATTGATCACGGCTCCTGCCAGCAGCACGCACATGGTTGTTTTGGCAGCGCCCTCACTGGAAACGATGTTGTTCATGGTGACATTAAAGACATTAAATATAGAGGAAGCAATATAGATACTTGTATAAGTAACCGCAAAAGGCATGACACTGTCTGAGGCGCCTATCTGGCGCAGAATGGGTTCCAGAAATATGAGGATGCATATAATGACTGCCGTTCCCACAAAGATACTGCTGTATATAGCAGTGCTTGCGGTTTTGTCTGCGGCTTCTTTCTCCCCGCTCCCTAACAGCCGTGAAAGGTAGGAAGCGGCACCATTTCCAAAGAGCAGTCCCAGTCCTACCACAACCTGGCCAAGGGGATATGCAACAGTAATTGCGCCCATCTGTGCAGTACCCAGCCCTCCTACAAAGTAGGCATCCGCCAGATTATAAAGCGCATTCACCATCATACCAATCATGGTGGGCAGCCCCAGTGCGAAAAGCGCTTTCAATACAGGGGCACTTCCAAGCAGTTCCATTTTTGTATTATGTTGTTTCATAATAAATTCTCCTTCCACTTGACATGAAGTGTAAAATAAAGTACTATAAATTATAGCAAACAAGTAGCAAAGTCGATAATACTATAATTTATAGTACTTGTCAAGACGAATAAGAAAAGGAAGGATATTTATGGCAACAATAGATTTAATCGTATTAGGGATGGTAAAAAAGGAGCCGTTAAGCGCATATGACATACAGAAACTGGTAGAATACCGGAACATATCCAAATGGGTAAAGATCAGCACGCCTTCAATCTATAAGAAAGTCATACAGCTGGAGCAGAAAGGCTTTATCAAAGGCACGATGGTAAAGGAAGGAAAGATGGCGGAAAAAGCCGTTTACTCATTGACAGAGTCCGGAGAAGCGGAATTCGAAAATCTAATGTATAAGATAGCCGCCCAGCCGGTCAACATATTTCTGGATTTGAACGCAGTTATAGTCAATCTGGACAGCCTCTCCCTGCAAGACCAGGAAGCCTGTCTTACCAGTATAGAAAGTAACATAAAAACACTAAAATCATATCTTGAAGAAAACATAACAGAAAAAGAAGGCAATCCTCAAATTCCTGAAACCGGAAAAGCCGTCCTCCGGCAGCAGATGATTCTGGCCCAGGCGATAGAAACATGGATCGAATCTGTAAAAATAAGTATAAGTGAAAAAGGTTAGAATGCCCTGCTAAAGGAGCGGAAACACAACTGATGATCAAGCTTGTAAAAAGAATAAAAATAAAAGTCCTGTATTGATAGAACCAGGACTTTTATTTTTATGATTTAAAGTGTAACTTTTCTAAATCTAATTCGACTAATAGATAGAAAGCGAATCTTGTTTGATATTTTTACAATCGGAAGGAAAAACGCAATGAATCTGAAAGACCTGGAGAAAAAAACGGATGGGCAGCTGATCGGGCTGGTGAAAAATAAAAATATGAAACAGGCTTATGATGTACTGGTGTTGAGGCATTATCGGGATGCTGTACGGTTCTGCATACAATATGCCAAAGAGGAGCAGACTGCCCTGGATATTGTACAGGACAGTTTTGCCGATATTTATGTGCACAGGGAGCGCCTGCCCCAAGCCTGCACGTTTCGAACCTATCTGTTTGCAGTGGTCAAACATAAATCGCTGGATGAACTGAGGAGAAGAGGGCGCCATGTAACAGAGGAGCTGGGGACGGCAGAAAGCGCCGGGGAATCTCCGCCAACGCCGGAGGATATTTACGTGAAGAAAGAAGCGTATGGCGAACTGGTGCAGTGGATAGAGGATTTGCCGGAAGAATACAGGCGTGTGCTTTATCTTTTCTGTGTGGAGGGCCTGTCCTACCAGGAGATTGGAGTGGTTATGGAAAAGAATATTCCGCAGATAAAAATAGTATTGCACAGAGCAAGGAAAAAGCTGCAGAGGAAAAGGAGGGAAAACGGATGACGCAGAGGGATAAAGAATTTTTAGAGGCTATGTGGAAAAAAGCAGAGGAAAAAGAACAGAATATGAGGCTTGCAGAGGAGCTCACTAAAACGCCGCCAAATACGGGAGTAAATTCATTTCTGTGGGATCTGTTCCGGGGGATTGGACTCGGGCAGCTGTACGCAGGCATGGGAGATATCCTGACTGTCTCATTTTGCATTGCGGCAGCGTTTATGTACATTGGATTACGGATTGTGGGCGCCGGTATAGCCAGCGCCTGCAGCATCGTATTTACAGCGGCGCCTGTCTTATATGCCACGGTGTTCTGTCTGTCATTGGTGAAAGAGCGGCAGAATCAGACGTATGAACAGCTTATGAGTTACAAGTATACTTTTTTACATCTGATGACAGCGCGTATGTTTTCAAACAGCCTGATAGGTATTGGCCTTAACCTTATTTATGCGGCAGTCCTTTCAGTGCGGTATTCGGCTGATTTTCTCCGGCTGGCGGCAACGGCTTTTGCATCCCTGATGATATTTTCCCTTCTCCTGGCCATGGGGATAGAACGGGGAAAGAAAACCGGATGGGGGGCAGCAGTGGGAGCCGGCTGGATTCTGGCCAATCTTGTATTCTTTCAGATGTCGGCCAAGTGGTACGAAAGGCTGATGGAAGGGATTCCGGTTCTTTTGTTTGCTGCTGTTGGAGCTGTTGCGGCAGTGGTTTACGTCAGGCAGCTGCTGGTAATGACAGGACAGCCCTTCAGAAAGGAGTATGCAGATGCTGCAAATTAATCATGTTACAAAAAAATATCAAAACTTTACGGCGCTAAAAGATATCAATCTGGAGCTGCATCCTGGAATATACGGCCTTCTGGCGCCGAATGGGGCCGGCAAGACCACGCTTATGAAACTGCTGGTCACCCTTCTTTTTCCCACAGAAGGGACTATACTGTGGGAGGGCAGAGAGATACAGAAGCTGGATGAAGCATACCGGGAAAAGATCGGTTTTCTGCCGCAGAAATTTGGCTACTACAGGGACTATACGCCTGAGCGCTATCTGGAGTATATCGGCATCCTGAAAGGGATTGACCGGAAAATACTGCGGCGGGAGATACCCCGTCTGCTGGATACGGTGGGGCTTGCAGAGGTATCAAAAAGGAAAATGAAGAAATTTTCCGGTGGAATGATACAGCGGGTAGGGATCGCACAGGCACTGCTCGGAAATCCGGAGATCCTGATATTAGATGAGCCCACGGCAGGCCTGGATCCCAAGGAACGTGTGAGATTCCGAAAAATATTGAGTTCCCTTTCCAGGGATAAGATTGTTATGATCTCCACACACATCGTTTCGGATGTGGAGTTTATTGCCAACCATATTATTATGCTGAAGGAGAAACAGGTATATGCCAATGACACTACAGAACATCTCTGCACCATGCTGGATGGAAAAGTCTTTGAGGCAGAAATCAGGGAGGAGCAGCTGCATCTTTGGGAAGAACAGTACCAGATTCTTTCCCAGCGTCAGGAAGGAAGACATTTTGTGGTGCGGTTCATTGCAGAGCAGGGAAATCCGCAGTGGAAAAAGTGTGAGGCTGGCTTGGAAGATGTGTTTTTATACACTTACAAGGAATGAGGCGAAGATATGAGGAGACAATGGATGCGCGTAGTGCTCAGCCCGATTTTCTGGGGGCTGCTCATTGGCAGTATGGGGGTAAATGCATGGATACTGATAAACTTCAGCGGCCAGAGGGCTATAGTGGAGAAGAGTGTGAAGGCATGGGAGGATCTGGGGCTGCCGGTTGATGAAAATACAGCGGAACAGTACCTGGAAGTTTTGGAGCCCGGAGAGAAGAAAGAAGCGGGAATTCCCACTCTGCGCCAGATAATGGATGGCACAGTGTATATGACGAATGAACTGGACAGCAGTGTTCTGGCAGAAAATTTCTCCTCTGCCCTTATGCTGGAAGACGGGGCAAAGAAATATGCGGAGAAAGAATACCAAAAGATGGAGGGTATCCTGGCAGAGAATCGGCGGAATCAGGATGCTGCACACTTCTTTGTCCCGGGAAGCAGAGGTTTTTTTGAATTATTTTCAAGATGGATTCCTCTGGCCTGTACGCTGGAAAGCATTCTGGCAGGCGTTCTCTTTATGCTGCATCGTGTCAGTGAACCATTACAGGCAGGGACGGCATCCGTTGAGTATACATCCAAAACGGGAAGAAAAAGCCAGGATCAGAGGAGGAGGGCAGCGATCCTTGCCGGACTCACTTTTACGGCTGTCATATGGGGAGTAACGATTCTGGCGGCAGCCCTTATATTTCCTTTAGGTCCACTGTGGAAGACACCCATTGGAAGCATGATGGTGCTGGATTCTTATTTCCCGGTTATCAGCTGGTTTCCGCTTCACATTGCGGGATACCTGGGCCTGGAATTCTTAATATCAGTCTGCGCAGCGGTGCTTTTTTCTTATATTGGGTATACGTTTGCGGCAAAGGGAAGAAATAGTTTCAAGGCATTTATACTGCTGGGGTTTGGATGTGCATGTATCTATACGGTGACCTCTCTGTTTCCCAAATGGAGCGTCGTTTATTTTATACTGCAGTACAATCCCGTTGATCTTGCCAGGAAAGCAGGACACTGGATGGTAAATGGGGCCTCCTTTCTTTCGCCGAGATATTATGAAATCACTGTGATTATCCTATGGGGCATTCTGATAGCATGTGCAGCTTTCAGAGTGCGGAGACAGTTTTTAAAGAAAGATTTGTAAGGAGGGTGTATATGATAAGGACAGAGATAAGAAAAATACTGACATGGAAGAAGCTGCTGTGTCTGCTGGGCTTTGGGATACTGTATTTTCTTCTGTTTATAAGGCCGTATGTAAATATACATCCGGGCAGCTATCATCAGACTGCCGATATTGCAGAAGCTATTACGGATAAATATGGGGTTTCTATATCACCGGAAGAATATGAGAAAATGAAAAGTGAGGCTCCGGAAAAGGGAATCAGTGCCATAGACCGGATGATAGCGGAGAATGCGTTGTTTCAGGAGTATGGCTTCCATACGTTTCAGAAATTCAACCTGGGGAGCGAAAGTCTGACGCCCGATGAGGACACGGCATTATGGATGGAAATCTATGATTCCTTTAGTGACGCCGAAGTGTCGGAGGAATTCACCAGGACAATAGAAATCAATGTATATGATATGTTTTTGGATAGTTACAGGACAGAGGCGCTGCAGGAGAACGGAAGTGCAAACGGAACATCCGTTTATAAAGATTTGGACGATCTTCAGAGACAGAGGGTATTAGAACGAAATCGGGAGGAGGTATTTACGATCCTTCCATCTGTAATACTGGAAGATAATTTTCAGGTTCTTCAGTTTTGGTCAGTTTTTGTAATTATCGGAGTGATATTTATGATTCTTCCCTATATGGTACAGGAGAATCAAAATGAAATGCCGTCACTTCAATATTGCTGCAGGAAGGGGCGGGGCTATTACCTCCGTAAGCTGGAGGCAGGCCTGATTACTTCTTTAGCGGTGATCGGAATATCCATCGTATTTTATTTGATAACCGCAAAAATTAACCGTGTCACAGATTTTTGGAATGCGTCAGCGTCTTCCTTTTCGAGCGGATATATTGGATGGTTCCCATGGTCTATAGGAACTATGAGTGTCATGAGTATTTTGTTTACAGCTATGATGGCAGCAGGAGCAGGAATGATCTTATTCGCCGTTACCAGACACTGCAGAAACTATATATCAGCCATTGCACTGGCCCTGCCGCTGGTCATCCTGGCGGGATGTTACGGAGCCTTCTTTATATTAGATTTTGCAGAGATAACCAGAGGAAAATACATGGTGCCAATGATCTCTGCCGTGGTACTGGGCCTGGGGGTTCTTGCCAATCTGGTACAGTATATGGCAGAGAAGAAAAGAAATATAGACTGAACGAAAATGAAGCTTCCGTCCAGCCTTACAATCACTGCTATGCACGGTCTATGGACCGTGCAGCGCGGTGTACGGCCCTGTGAATGGGAATTTACAATCTTTCAACCCCACAGATATGAAGCTCATCGTTCTCAACATAAAACCGTATATTCATACCAGCATACTTCATTCCGTAGATACGCGCCGGATCTTTCTGATAAGAAGGTCTGGGATCCTGTGCCAGGATTTCCATCAGCGCAGACCGGCATTGTTCTGGGATAAGCTCGAGGCATGCAGGCGGGCAGTCTACATTCAGGCTGTAGCCCGCTTGCCGGCTGCCAAAGCCGCCTTGTGCGTTAGGGTGACTGTCCACATAGGGCAGATAGGGCTTGATATCAAAGACCGGGGTTCCATCCATCAGGTCGGCTCCGCAAATATGGAGAACCGGGCCAAAATCAGGGGTGGTGCTGATGCCCTCCAGACGGACGCAGGACAGTCCAACCGGATTGGGCCGGAATGGGGAACGCGTGGCAAACACCCCCATTCTCTGGTTGCCGCCAAGCCTTGGCGGACGCACGGTAGGGCTCCATTCATCACGGATGGATTCTGAAAACCCCCAGATCAGCCAGATATGAGAGTAATCTTCCAGGCCGCGCAGGGCATCCGGATTGCGGTAGTCCGGTTCAAAGATGAGCTTTGCCTTCAGGGATTCCACGAGACCGCTCTGTCGGGGGATGCCGAATTTTTCCGGGAAATCGCTTTGAATGTGTGCAATTGTTTTTAAAGTATAAAGAGAAGTCATGGATACGCCCCGCTTTCGATAGCTTTTCTATTAGAAAATGTAACATAGAACTGGAGGCGCAGTCAATCGGGATTTAGTGACGAGCTTTTGCCTCGGCGCGGATGGGGACGCTCCATAAAGGGATAGCCGAAAACCTCTCGGAGAACATCCATGTCCTTTCAAAAACGCGGCCGAGGACCTAAGAAATTCTAGGCGGGAAACAGCCCTGAAAATGGAGCACCACTGACACATCACGAGAAATCCGATGA
>NZ_CYZU01000096.1 GCF_001404335.1 Faecalicatena contorta | reverse complement strand
AGTTGAAGAAGTTTTTTCCTCATCACCTCCTCTTTGAAAGTCGATTCAAATATGAAAAATCAAGCGGAAATGACACCCGCTCTATTTGTCATGCCCTAATCGACTGTGAATAGTAACCTGGACGATTACGGGAGCGGATATAATGGTGAGAGAATCCTTCTGGAGCTTGCCCCTAAGTATATTAAGATCGACAGAGAGATTATATCCGGTATCCATGATAATATTGATAAGCAGAAGATCGTGGAAAATACCATATCCTATGCTAAGGAAAGAAATATTAAAGTCATTGCGGAAGGAATCGAGACGGAACAGGAGATGCATAAGGTGATCGAACTGGGTGTAGATTATATGCAGGGATATTATCTTGCACGGCCATTTCTGGAACCGCCGCAGATAAGCGAATATATCGTGGAACAGATTAAGAAAGACTGATTGGAGCGAACCGCCGGTAACGGTCGGCGGTATTCTCCCAGGAGATAAGAGGATAAAAAGACATGCAGCATTTCAGTTTTGCGCATGTCTTTTTGAATACAATTCGGAAATACCATTTTGCCTCCGGATTTTAAAAAAATCGGAAAACCCCGATCACTTTTCCTAAGATGGATACTTCCTTTACGATGATAGGCTCCATGTAGTCGTTCTCCGGCTGCAGGCGGTATACTCCTTCTTCTTTATAGAAGGTTTTGACTGTGGCTCCGTCTTCTACAAGTGCAACCACCATGTCACCGTTGGAAGCGGTATGATCCTGTTCAACGAGCACCATATCGCCATCCAGGATCCCGGCATTAATCATGCTTTCTCCTTTTACAGTCAGCATGAAGGTCTGCTTGTTGGGCATGAATTCCATGGGAATGGGGAAGTAGTTTTCTATGTTCTCCTGTGCCAGCAGCGGCTCTCCTGCGGCGACACGGCCGACAAGCGGGACATTCACAACTTCGCGTCTGGTCAGATTAAATGTATCATCTAATATCTCTATGGCTCTGGGCTTCGTGGGGTCACGCCTTATGTATCCGTTCTTCTCCAGTGTCTCAAGATGAGAGTGTACAGAGGAAGTGGACTTTAAATTGACAGCCTCACAAATCTCACGTACAGCAGGGGGAAATCCCCGTTCTAATATCTGTGCTTTTATGTATTCTAATATCTCCAGCTGCTTTTTGCTGATCTTACCCTGTGACATATAGCCCTCCTTAATCCGTTAAAGCCAACGCTCAACTCATTCTATAAATATAGTATCATAGTTGTTTTTAAAAAGCAAACACTTGTTACGAAAATATGTTCGAAAAATGAAACGCGAGTATTGACAAACATGTGTTCGTGTTATATAATTCTAGCTATAGAGAACAGCTGTTCGCAAAACGAATAAGCAACTAATTATTAGGGAGTTTTAACGGGGGAATTACTAATGCAGAGAGAAAGAAATTATGCAAAAGCACAGACTATCAAAAAGAACGAGAGACATATCAGGAGTATGCTGGTTCTATTTATTGCAACAGTATTCATTGTATTTGCGGCATGCGCTTTGTTTGGAAATCTTTTGATTTCAGCACATGAGAAACGTTCAGAAGAGCCTGTTAACTTTAAGTATTACAAGAGTATTGAGATTCAGCCCGGAGATACTCTATGGGATATTGCAGAAGAATATATTACAGAAGATTATCGTTCCGTCTCAGAATATGTTATGGTGTTAAAAGAGATGAATTCACTGAGTACAGATGACATTCAGGCAGGCCAGAATCTGATGATCGCTTACAACGATACAGAATTTATAAATAAATAATCAACCTGTTCATTACTTGATTTCTTTATAGATAATTAGATAAAGGTATCAATATACATCCCTATGTATTGATATATAAACTCACCCAGAGGCAGCCTGTACGAATATGTGCAGGCTGCCTCATTTGATATACTGATATATAGGGGAAAGGTTTGCTTCAGAAAACTCCGCATTAATAAATGAAGAGATATCGTATGAGATAAATAAATCTATACGACAAATACTGATTTTTCCAATAGATATGGACAGAGATCCGTATCCATGCTATAATTACCTCAACTATAAGGGGTTTATAACATTAAGGGGGAATTTTAACATGTCCGCACAGGATCCGAAAACATATCATGAACAGACTTACATAGACAATACCCTGCGTCTCAGGCAAATTCTTAAGACAATGCCGCCATTTGCCAGGGACTATTTCCGTGCTATAGAACCTAAAAGTTCTGCTAAAACACGGATATCTTATGCCTATGATATCCGCGTTTTCTTCCATTTTTTAATGGAGAATAATCCTGTTTATAAAGACTATACCATGGATCAGTTTACCGCGAAGGATCTGGAACGCATCGAGCCGGTTGATATTGAGGAATATCAGGAATATCTGAAGGTTTACACAGGCTCTGAGGATCAGCAAATTACGAATACAGAAAAGGGACTGGCGCGCAAGATGTCAGCACTCCGCAGCTTCTATGCCTATTACTTTAAACATCAGGTTATTGAGAAGAATCCCACTTTGCTTGTGGACATGCCGAAGTTACATGATAAGGCTATTATACGTCTGGATACGGATGAAGTAGCCTCTCTGTTGGAATATGTTGAACACGGCGGCGATGACCTGACCGGTCAGCGTAAAGTGTATTTTGAAAAAACAAAGAACCGGGATCTGGCAATTTTAACGCTGCTTTTGGGTACCGGGATTCGTGTGTCTGAATGTGTTGGGCTTGATATCCAGGATGTGGATTTTAAGAACAATGGAGTTAAGGTTACCCGAAAAGGCGGGAATGAAATGGTTGTTTATTTTGGTGAAGAGGTTGAAAATGCACTGAAGATGTATCTGTATACAACAAGAAAGTCTGTTACTGCCCTCTCCGGCCATGAAAATGCACTGTTTCTATCAACCCAGCGAAAACGGATGGGGGTTCAGGCCGTTGAGAATATGGTGAAGAAGTACGCACGCCAGATTACGCCGAATAAAAAAATCACGCCGCACAAATTGCGCAGCACCTATGGTACCGCCCTGTACAAGGAAACAGGCGATATTTATCTTGTGGCTGATGTTTTAGGACACAAGGATGTTAATACTACGAAAAAGCATTATGCGGCTATCGATGAGAACAGGCGCAGGCAGGCTGCGGGGGCTGTGAAACTGCGGGAACCTTAATATTTAAGTTGAAACAGCGCTTACCACGAATCTTTTGACAAAGCGCTGTTTCACTAAATATTATTCAAACCATTCGTGCCCGTGATCGCCAAGCAGTTTGTCTGCGGCTCTCGGGCCTGCGCTTCCCTGAGGGTATAAATGTACTGGAAGACAATTTTTATGATACTGCTCCCGGATCGCGTCCACGTATTTCCAGCTCGTTTCTATCTGGTCCCATTGTGAGAACCAGGAACGCTCCCCACGGATACATGCGCCAATCAGCCTTTCATATGCCTCAGGTGTATTCATCTGATTGATAAAGGAACAATTCTGGCAGAAGTCCATTTTAGCCTGAACCACTTCTTCTGACTCTCCGGGTTTCTTTATATTAAACTGAAGATATACGCCTTCTGTGGGCTGTATTTTAATATTCAATATATCCGGTTCCACTCCCGGCACAGGGCTTTTAAATACGACTGCAACCTGCATCTCCCGCTTCCCAAGCTTTTTTCCGGTGCGGACATAGAATGGCATTCCATGCCAACGCTCATTCTCTATCATCAGACGGACTGCTGCGTACGTCTCCGTGTCAGATTCCGAATCAACAGCAGGTTCCCCGCGGTAGCCCTCATATTGTCCCAGAACAATATTCTCTTTTATATCTTCAGGCATATGGAGCGCGTTCAGTACCTTCATCTGCTCCCGGTGCATATCTTCTGCAGCTGCACTCTCCGGCTGTTCCATGGCTACAATGGTGAGGATCTGGAACAGATGATTCTGCATCATATCTTTCAAAGCGCCGCTGTGGTCATAATAGCCGCCTCTTGTCTCCACGCCTACCTCTTCCAGCGCAGAAATCTGAATGCAGTCGATATATCGTGCGTTCCAGACATTACTGAAAATTGGATTTGCAAAACGGATAGTCTGTATATTTCTGACCATCTCTTTTCCAAGATAATGGTCAATTCTATAAATATGGTCCTGTTTAAAGAAAGTCTCCATCGTTGCATTTAAACTCGCCGCTGCCAGAAGATTTTCGCCAAAAGGCTTCTCAATCACGACCTTGCCGTTCCCGGCGCCGGATACCAGCTGGAGCCCTTTTACGATAATTTCAAAGAACCTGGGAGCTACTGCAAAATAAAAGATATGCTCTACATCACCCATTCTCCGGTAAAATGCATCCAGATCAACATAAGCTGACTCATCGGTGAAATCCATACGGTAGTAAGTCATTTTCCCTGCAAGCCTCTCATAGATCTCCTCTTTATACCCGAGTCTTGCGAATTTTTCTACCCACCTGCGGGCCATCTCCCGGTATTCCCCACTCGTGTAGTCTCTTCTTCCGATGATGACAATTTGTGTGCAAAGGTCCTCGTTTTTAAAAGCCTCCATATTATAAAATGCCGGTATCAGTTTGCGGAATGTCAGATCTCCGGTACCTCCAAAGATTGTAAAAATCTGTTCTTTACACATTTTAAAACCTCCAATCGTGATGGAAGATTCCTCCCCTGTCAGTCCGCTCGTAGGTATGTGCCCCAAAGCAGTCTCTTTGTGCCTGAATGAGGTTCGCCCCTACAGGCATCCCTCTGAAAGCATCGATATACGCCACAGCCTGGCTCATTGCCGGCAGCGGAATCCCATTCTGAATTCCCATGCACATGATATCCCGGAGACTTCTTTGCCCACGGTTCACACCGTCCATGAAGAAGGAATCCATCATCAGATTCTTGAGCGCGCTATTTTTCTCAAACGCCCTTGTAATATCATCCAGAAATTGGGCCTGTATGATACAGCCGGCACGGAAAATCGATGCGATTCTGCCATAATTCAGATCCCATCCATATTCCCCGGATGCATGGGAAAGCAGTTCGAATCCCTGCGCATAGGCTGCGATTTTGGCTGTGTACAGCCCTTCTCTTACCTGCTTTTTAAATGCTGTCTTCTCAGGAGCCGGCTTTGGTTGCGGGCTATCGAACAAATCTCTGGCTGTCTTTCTCTCCTCAATACGGTTCGACATAATCCTGGCATTGCATGCCGCTGTTATCATGGATACGTTCACGCCCTGTTTCAGGGATTCCAGGCTGGTCCAGCGGCCGGTTCCCTTCTGTCCTGCACTGTCCAGAATATAATCCACCAGCTCTTTGTCTGTAAAATCATCTTTCTCCCGGAAGATACCTGCTGTAATTTCAATCAGATAACTCTTCAGTTCGCCTTCGTTCCACTCTGCAAATGTATCGGCCAGCTCTCCATTTGTAAAACCGCCTGCGTATTTAAGGAGCAGATAAGCTTCTGCAATCAGCTGCATATCTGCATATTCAATCCCATTGTGCACCATCTTAACGTGGTGGCCGGCGCCGTCCGGACCCATATAGGCACAGCATGGCTCGCCCTGTGCTTTTGCTGCGATTGCTTCCAGGATCGGGGAGATATGGCCGTATGCCTCTTTGTCTCCTCCCGGCATGATAGAGGGGCCAAAACGCGCTCCCTTCTCTCCTCCGGAAACACCAGTTCCAAAATAAAGGATTCCTTTTTCACGCAGGCTTTTCTCCCGCCTTCTTGTGTCTTCAAAGAAAGAGTTCCCGCCATCCAGAATCATATCTCCCTCATCAATAAGCGGAAGAAGCTGCTCAATTACCATATCAACAGGCTTTCCGGCCTTTACCATAATCAGAAACTTTCTCGGACGTTCCTGTGATTCTACAAGCTCTTTCATATCGTAAAAAGGAACAAAGTTCTCATGCGGATGCTCCCTGAGAAGTTCATCGGTCACCTCCCGGCTCCGGTTGTACCCTCCTACTTTAAATCCATGGTCAGCCATATTCAGGGCAAGGCTTCTTCCCATTACCGCGAGTCCAATGACTCCTATTTCTGTTCTCCTCATCGAAATACCTCCTTATAATCAATCTATCGTTGTTATGCCAGTACAAGCGATACCCCTTCCGGCATCTCTATACGGCTTCTCACTCCTTTTAATTTTCCTGTATCACAGTCCCTCTCAATACATACAATTCCACCTTCCAGGCGGTTTGCCACAAGCAGAAACTTTTCATTTTTGCTTAAAATAAAGTCACGCGGATGTTTCCCGCCACAGGATACGTGCTGTATGACGGTGGCTTTGTCATGACTTACATCGATAACTGCCAGCAATTCTCTTTCTCTCACTGATATATATAGAAATTTCTCATCTTTCGTTAGCCGGATTGCCGCCGCTGCAGCGGCCCTGGGCCGTTCCCCGGTCTTTTCATTTTGGGGGAGAACAGAAAATGTCTGCTCCAGCAAAAACTCTCTGCCGCAAACTTTAAAAATAAAAAGTTCATTACTCCATTCACTCACAACATAGAGCCGGGTGTGGGCCTGATTAAAAACACCGTGTCTTGGACCGCTGCCTTTTGGAAAGCTGATCTCTCCGGCAGGGGCAAATCCTTTCTCTTTGTCGAAGAGCCGGATTCTGTCCTGCGTAAGGCAGGGTACCATAATATACGAGTCATGAAGCAGAATCTGGTGGCATCCGGCGCCCTCTCCATTTTTAATCCGCTTCACGACCTCAGGTTTTTCCTCTGTTGTCTGATAGATCATAACGGTGCCTTCATGGTAGTTGGCTGTATAGATAAAGTCTTCCTCCTGTTCGATGTAACAAGGCGTCTGGTGTTCCTGCAGCACCTCGCCGTCACATTTTTTCACCGATCCGTGATTTAATTCCAGAAAACAGGTTCCCGCCTTTCCTGCCTTTTCATCAGGAATCACCATCCGATCATTGTTTAAAGAAATCCATTTGGAATTCCTTGCCTCATAAAAAAGTTCAGGTGCTGTCAGTTCTCCAGTCTCTTCATGAAAAGAAAAACGGTATATCCCTCTGCTCTCCTCTGAATAATATGTCCCGACATATCCATCGGTAAAACCGGCTGTTGTTTCTTTTTCTCTTTTTTTCTCCATAATGCCACTCCCAGATTCTGATTATTTTATATTGGAATTCGTAGTATCCCTCTTATTGTTAACTGTAATTATACATATTACAGTTAACAATGTCAAATACAATTTATGATATTCTTCATTATTATGCCCAATATTTCTTCCACAGTATACGGAATACATACAGCAGCAATAAAACGCCCCACGAACCGGCTTCGGCATATGCAATGATCATATTTCCGCATATGCCGGCAAAAGCATATGAAAACACAATGCGTGAAATCAGTGAAATAATCCCGGCGATGCTTGAGAACAGCACGTCCCCGATTCCTTCTATGTAACCGCGTATCGACATCGCAACGCCGTAAACAGCATAAAAAGCAGCGATTTTCCGGAAGAAATTTCTTCCGATCTCTACTGCCTCAGGGCTTACCCCAAACAAGGAGATTAAATCTCCTCCGGCTTCTACTACCAGCCATGTGAGCAATAAAGACACGCAAAGCATCATCGCTGTTCCCACATATACGGTCTTTGTAGTCTGCTTTTTCTTACCTGCCCCATAGCTTTGGGCAACGATCGTAGAAATTCCCGAACCAAGATTAATAATCGGCAAAAGTATCATTGTATCCACACGATATGCCGTAGTAATCGCCGCAACCGTCTGTGTGCCGAATCCGTTCATGAAATTCTGCAGGATAAGGCCGCCTAAAGAACTGATACAGGCCTGAATCATAGGAGGGATTCCTAGATGAAGCCCCTCACGAAGAACAGAGCGTTCCGGCTTCCACTCTTGAATCTTGAAACGCAGGCTGGGATACTTTTTTACACTGTAAATGATAATAAATACCGTCATAACGGCCTGTGAAATCACTGTTGCCGCTGCCGCCCCGGCCACACCCCCATGCCATACGCCCACAAACATAATATCCAGTATCACATTCACGACGGAAGAAAACAAAACAGCGCTGAATGGAGCACGGCTGTTTCCGATTCCGCGAAGCGCGGCAGCGTAAACATTATAGACCGCCAGTATCGGTATCCCGACCAGTATGATCTGCAGATATACCTTTGCCATATGAATGGTGTCCTGTGTCGTGTTCATCATCTGGAGTAATGGAAAAGCTCCGATGATGCCTATGAGTGAGACGAGCAGAAAAATCCCGCCGATTATCACCGAAAACACCGAAAGTATTTTGGGGAGATGGTTCTCTTTTCCGGCGCCATATTTCTGCGCAAATAAAATAGAAAGCCCGAGTGTAAATCCAGTGATCGCAGTTAGAAACAGATTGATGACCGTAGTTGTGGAGCCAATTGCCGCAAGTGCGGTCTCGCCGGCTATATTGCCAACGATAAATGCATCCGCCCAATTATAAAGCTGCTGCAGGATTCCGCTTAAAATGAGCGGCGTACAGAACTTTATTAGTGTTACTGCTATATTTTCCGTCTTGTTGTTTTTACTGTACATTTTAAGAACTCCTCAGGGCAAAAAATACCGTATGCAAGAAAATAGCCTCACATACGGTAGGTGCTCACCCGTTGATTACATGAAAAAAACAATACTGTCTATTTTAATTCATGAATATTTTTTATAATTTAAAAAATACTTCCCATATTCTGCGGCTTTCTCAATAAAAACCGCCAATACTTTGTGCATATTTTTAAGTATAATATCGACATCTTTGGCATAGCAGCCGTTATCTTCCTTCCGGATCATATTGCCGGCAGACAGCATCTCACAGCTGAAATCCCTGCACACGGCAAGACATTTATCCACGTTGGTTTTACTTATATTATTCAGCGCCGTGTGGTAACTGGTTATTGTGGCAAGCTGAAGCAGCCGATAGAAGGAATCAAAAAATACTGCCATTACTCCTTCGTCTTTTTTTATATTCATATGCCTGCATAAGTTTTCTGCGATTTTTTCATTTTCTTCAATTAGAATTTCGCATTGTTTACCTTCTGCAAGCTCATTTTGAATGATTTTCGCCTCCCCATTTCTGAGCAGCTTTTTATACTCATCCACCAGCATACCTGTCATTAAATCATATATCAGTGACACACTCTCAAATGAATGCAGTTTCCAGTGGATATGTTCTGACCAGACCTCATCTCCGATCAATCTAAAGTTCATCTCCATATTTTACTCCGTTTTCCTTCCTTTCTTTTTATTCTTTAGTTTTTGTATATCGGGAAGCGTTAGCCGGTAAAATATTCCAGATACACTTGTTCATATTATATCACACTTTTTTTGCTTAGTGAACTATTTTCAGAACAGCAATTTTCGATTTTTTAGCGACTTTTTCGTCTTTCACATCTGTGAATTTTCTTGTATTTCAGAGGAAGACATTCTATAATAATATAGTCTGAGTTTTGGCAGGAAATTACGATGAAAGGATTTAGAAATAGATGCAGTTACAGAGATTATTAAGTTTTACACGTAAGGCAGTCGATGAATATGCCATGATCCAGGAAGGCGATCATATTGCAGTGGGAATTTCCGGCGGAAAGGACAGCCTTACGCTGCTCTATGCCCTGCATGGCCTGAAACGGTTTTATCCGAAACAGTTCGAACTCAGTGCTGTCACGGTGGACCTGGGATTCGAGAACTTCGATTTAACTCCTATCAAAGAGCTTTGCATGGAACTGGAAGTGCCCTACCATATTGTGGATTCTGAGATCTATCACATTCTGTTTGATGTGCGAAAAGAAGCCAATCCATGTTCACTCTGTGCAAAGATGCGCAAGGGGGCGCTTAACGATGCAGTTAAAAAAATGGGCTGCAATAAGGTTGCGTACGCCCATCACAAGGACGATATTATTGAAACTATGCTGCTCTCATTAATCTTTGAAGGAAGATTTCATTCCTTCTCACCGAAGACTTATCTGGACCGCATGGATTTGACCGTTATCCGGCCCATTATGTTTATCGATGAAGCGGATGTGATCGGGTTTAAGAATAAGTATCATCTGCCCGTAGTGAACAGCAAATGTCCTGTTGACGGATATACCAAGAGGCAGTATGCGAAAGAACTGGTAAAACAGCTCAATACGGAGCATCCCGGTGCAAGGGAAAGAATGTTTCACGCGATATTGAACGGCAATATCAAAGGATGGCCGGAAAGAATTCCCCATATCAGATAAGAGCCGGAAACGCCGGACAGCGTTATCTAAACTGCTGTCCGGCGTTTCCGGCTC
>NZ_CYZU01000095.1 GCF_001404335.1 Faecalicatena contorta | reverse complement strand
GAAAGCGAAAATCCTCCAAAGCATTTATTAACTGCGATCTTCATAAATAATCTCCTTTTCAATTTTGGTTTAGTCCACAATCTCCCAATCCTCTGAAAACAGCTCAATCATTGTTTCTTTCCACGGTACTCGACCAAACCGACTTTCCACATATAGGTATGGAGCCGTCATTTTGCTGTGCTCATCTGGATGCTGTACTCTGATTGCCACATCTTCTTTCCAATGCGGCAATCTCATTCCCTTGCCATACTTTTTTACCATGCGGAATGCCGTACCAAAATCCAGTCTCTGTTTTCCACCAAGAACAGGACAATTCGTTTCATCCGCAATCATCCACTCATCGGAAAGAATATTTCGCAAAGTATATTCCACTCGCTGTGTCTCTCTGATATCAAGTACCGGTGCCTGTCCTTCGTCCGCATCCTCTGGGCGACAGTTCATCATAATAGTTTCCTTCCGCTCGTCCCAGAACCAATACCCACCCCATGATGGTAATTTTACTTTTGCTCCATTTTTCATTGCTTCAAATGCTTCTTTAAAATTCATATATTTAATCATAATCCCCTTCTTTCCCCGGTCTGCCGCCGGAAGCCCTAATCCGGTTTTATTGCTTTTACATACATTTCATGTTCCAACTTCTGCACGAGATTCATCATGTTAATGCCACCGATTGAGTATGCTATTTCCGCCGTATGCTCTATGATTTTATCGCAACAGTCATGGTCAATCCCTTGGTCGTGCACTGCAATAATACATAATGCGGCAAGCCTTTTTGATATATCCAATCTTTTCTCTCTGGTCAAAATCATATTATTCTCCTCCCTGCCGTGCAGGTATAACAATTTTTCGATTGCCCAACACAATGTATCTTCATCTTCAATTTTAAGTCCGACCTTTTCGCCTATCAGATCCAATATAATCTGGGACAACGCCAGTCTTTTAAATATCATACTTTACACCTCCTAAATGTCAGATTCCGCTCTTGCTGGTTGCACATTTCCACATCCACGACAATATGTTTTCCCTTCGTGCTCTCTTGTACCAGTACAATTATGTACCTCTACACACATAGTCTCATTTACCTCTACAAATTCTTTTTCATTAATCTCACTCATATTCTTTATCCTTTCTTTCGTTAAATGTCAGTTTAGTTAATATCTAAATCCTTTACGCTGGCAGTATTCTAGCCATGTTTCTGATCGGTAACATCCGCCATACATATACCTCTGCTGGAATTCAAGTTGTGCCTTATTTGGCATAACCCCCAACCGCTCATTACGTTCCGCCTGGGCATACAAATTAATAGCCTTATACCCTTTCAGCGCCTCCACGCGCTCCGTCGCGTCTTCGATATCCGCTGTCACCAGCAAATATACAAAAATCCTATATGGTCTAATCCCGTGTTTCCCAAGCAACTCAATCGTTCGGCGGATCGGCTCAATCTGCGATTTCTGGTCGCAGGAAAACCGAATAAATCTGATCCATTTCAGCCTTGTAAATATCCCGGCTATGTAATTGTCTACCAGCCTGGCATCCATGCCTTGGTTAAGATCAATCCGGTAGCCGCTGCCGATCATACTCTCCAACTGCTCTATACCATAGTCACAGGCCAGAATATTATTGTCCATCAACACCAACTTGTCCGTATCCGATCTGACTATATCCTGCCAGTTCCGGTATGGCCTGATCTGCCCTTCCTTTTTAGGGACAATGCACCATCGACAATGATTCGGGCATCCTCTTGTTATGTATCCGATAGCATAATCACAGTCAGGGTATATGGAGTAATCCGGATACATGTTGTCTATCTCTGGCGGCAACTCCTGATCCATTGGCAGATCCCGATATCCTGTGCCACCACGGATCGCATTATCTGGCAAATATGGATTATCCGGTGTAAAATCAAATACCTTGCTACTATACACTCGATCATACTGTGTAGTGGGTATCCACCACTCGACTGTATCGCCCCGGCTCTTATGCCAAGCTGATATTTTCATAAGTGCCAAGTTTGGGAAATTCTTACCGCGCTTAAAATGTTCTTTTTCTGCATCATGCAGTCCTATTTTCATTTTTTGAAAGGAAGCCGTGTACACTTTGCCCTGCAGGAGCTCCCGCCTCCTTCCTTTGATCGCTAAATGTTAATTTTAAGCTTTATCCATTTCCCGTTGTTTCCAATATTCTTCCTTTAAAAAAATAATATCTTTTGCAACTCCAAATCCTTGACAAAAATTATCATCAATATTTTCAATAAAATCTTCGTCATACTCGTATTTGTACAAGATTTCTTGTATCTTTTTCTTACATAATTTTTTTTTACCTTCAGTATAAGATGGAATTTTTGAATCTAAATGTGCAGGATATATCATAGTATTACTTCTCCTTAATGTTAATTCTCCATATAGTTATCAGTCGTTGATAAAAATAATTTTGTCGCTACCCACGGCAAATAATTTTGGGTGTTTAAAAAGTAAACTCTGCCGCTGGTTATTTTAAACAGTGATCCCGGGTTTACTGTTATTCTCCCGACATCACAATAAAATGCGTCAAATTGTTTTATGACCTTATATTTTTTATTTTCCATTTCTCCTAAATGTTAATTCCTCCGTCTAAATATCAGAATCATCTGAAATCCCCATCCAATTGACAATTATCGGATTCCACTCAGATTCAATAATATTGCTTATTTCTTTTTCCGCATCTCTAATATCCTTTATCGTCGGCGGGGAATGTCTAAAATTAACAACTGCATTTCCCATGCTCATACCAGCTATATAAACTACTAAATATTTCAAATTATTCCTCCTAAATGTCCAAATCTCTTTTTAACCGTCTTCTTGCCATACGGCGGAACAATCTCTTTAAGTTTCCTTTCCATTTAGGACAGTATATACGACCACAATTTAGATCATATGCCGTCATATCATTCTGATATTTATTTTTAAAGCAATCTTTTCTCAACTTTATCCTCCTTTGGCAAATTCTAATATTCCCAGCCAAATGGCTCATGCCACACCTCTGTCTGCGGAAGTGGCTTAAACACCTCCAGACACAACTCTCGGTCTGTCTTAGCCCTAAATCTTGGTTCCGGCTGTGCAAATGGACAGAACACCTTATCCGATATATCATCCTGCTGAAGCTGTGCGCATCGGCTACACTGAAATGCTTTCATACCACACCTCCTAAATGTTAATCCTCTACATATGGCCACCCCTCACAGCCATTATCTCTGCTATCATATTGTTGGCATCCATCCATGCACTCCTCATAGTTGCAATCATCACAGCACTTTTCTGGAGTAATGCAATCCTTTGTAAAAAAATCCGCTTTGCATTTCATTGCTTTGTCCTCCTAAATGTTAATTCTCAGAATAAACAGACTTCCAAAACCCATTAAAACCGTCTATTCCTTTTTCATTTACCGACTCCACACACTTATTGCACCGCTCTTTATCTGATACTAAAATGTAATAATAGCAGTTCTCACATTCTTTCAATTCTTCGTCCATGTTCTTCTCCTAAAATGTTAATTCCTGTCTCCCTTTCCAGCGCATCGTTCAGCAGCCGAAAATAATCCGGATCGTCTGGGATATACCGCATCTGATCCACCGCAAAAACCAAAAACCTTGTCAGGCGCTTTTTTCCGTAATTATGATGTCTATAAAGATAGTCCGCACTAATCAGCAGGAAACAGTCAAATGCCTCCCTTATTGCCTCCTCAGTCTGCTTCTTTTGCGCTTCCTGGAATTGAGGATCCTTCATGGCTTGCTCTACCAGATTATGTATCTTTGCTTTCTTGTGCTGCTTATCAACCCAGCTCATCTTTATCCTCACTTTCCAATCGTTCAATCG
The DNA here is from genome assembly GCF_001404335.1 of Faecalicatena contorta. Taxonomy (GTDB): domain Bacteria; phylum Bacillota; class Clostridia; order Lachnospirales; family Lachnospiraceae; genus Faecalicatena; species Faecalicatena contortus_B. The sequence goes on along the minus strand of NZ_CYZU01000095.1, from coordinate 7,914 downwards.
CTGTAGCAGTCAATCCAGTAAGCAGTGGATCATTACAGCACTCTTTTATTTTGTTACACATAAAATCCCGAATCGCGTCATATTCCTCATCTGTAGGGTCAAAATATGCCAATTCTGCAAGAATCTCTACAAGAGTCCTAACAACCCTCGTGCATTCCGTTCTATAGTCCATTTGCGCTTGTTTTATGCTCTCACACAGCCTTTCATAGGACACTCTGTATTTTCCTTCAAGATCTGCCGGGTTGAGCGCAGCTTCATTTTTTAATCTTATCGTCTGCAAGTGCTTGATTTTCCTGTATAACTCCACTGTATTCACGTAATCCTGCACCCCGCTTTCCTGTAACTGGTCTTCCTGCGTTTCCATTGGTTTTCGCAGAACCCGATATCATCCACATAGTCATAGCAGACCGCATCTTCCTTACCCTCAAATGTCCTGGCAATCCGGCCAATGCTCTGTGTAACCACGGCATAGTCTTTTTTAGGAGTAGCCAGGTATAGCCTGTCCAGACATGGGATGTCAAGTCCCTCTTTCGCAAGACTGAAGGACGCGAACAGATAGCGGAGCTTCCCTTGCTTCATGTCCTCAATGGCTTGCTGCCGCTGGGTTCTTCCTTTCTTACTGGTCATCTTCCCATCTATCATTGCGCTCTGTTTACGAATTTCTTCTGGAATTATCCCCATGAGCAACCGCAGATGATCCAGCCTGTCTGACAGTATTAGGTTTGAGTGCTGCGCATTCCTGATCAGGTCGTCCACAATCCCCTGGCACCTCTCTATGTTCCCGGTCAGGTACTGCATCAGTTTGCTGTATACCAGCGTCCCATCCGTGTCCAGACAAATCCTGTCGATCTTAATACCCGTGTCTCGCCTCACTATAGTTACTTGCATCGTCTTCTCTGCAACCGCCTCGTCCGGGACCTTATACCTTACATCCCCCAACGCCGCGAATGTACTCTTGATCAGCCCATCAGCCCGGTGCACTGTCGCTGATAACCCATACTTATATCTTGCAGCCAGGGAGTTTATTACCCGGTAAAACATCTTCATACTGGCCGGAGTGCCCGACACCCTATGGCATTCATCTACAATAATTACGTCCCAGGTATACTTATACTTCTGAAGATCTAATTTAGCCAACGTCTGCACCGTTGCAAAAGTAATATGACTGCCAATATGCACCTTACCTGCCGTAATCTTCCCCAGCGTTTCTTCTGGGTAATATTGCCGCGCCCGCTCATAGGACTGGTTCAGGAGATCAGCGGTGTGCGTAAGCCACAATGTTTTACGCTGCAGGCGCGCTGCCAAGGCTATGCCCATCTGCGTCTTTCCTGATCCGCATGGGGATTGCAGGATCCCGCATCCAGCCGCCTGCATTTCTTTCACGGCTATTTCTTGATAATCGTACAATGGGACAATACCGTCAAACGTTAGTGGGCCATTGTCAGCCACATCCAGCCTTATATCCGCACCGGATATAAGTGGCCTTATCTCCTTCCCGGCCCCGCAGGGTAACACCAGGGCCTCTCCATCCACATAATACAGATACAGTTGCTTCTCGGTATTCCCTGTCCATAATCCCATCCGCTGCTTCTTGGAATATTCTGGATTTGGGATGACCAAGTTCTCACGGGCCCAGCTTACAATCTCTGGCGTCGGCGAAGTTATAAATATTTCATTGCTGATTGTTACCTGCATTGCGTCACCTGCTTATCCAGTTTGTTCTGATGCTCCATCCACTGGTTGAATGTCCTGCCACATCTTAAAAGCTCCTTATACCTCACCTGTTTACTACCATTTTCTTTCATGATGGTCAGCATCCTGTGCGGAACGATAATTACTGTTTCCTGAATCCTGACCACGAACAGCCCCTGCTTGTTTCCAGTCATGCTCCATAGTGTCATCGCATTGTGCTGGTTTTCTTCTATCCGGCTCAGCAGGAAAGCATCTCCCTGGCAGTCCTTGCAGTCAAAGACGTATGTTGCTCCGTTCCTTGCTGCAATCACGTCAAATGGTTGCCCATTCCTGTTATCACTTAAGCAGTGCGCCCAGAATCCGTTATCCGAAAGCATCTGTGAAAATTCCCTTTCAAATGCTGTTCCTGTGCTTTTATTGCTCATTTAATACCTCCATTTTTGCATTGTCTTACCATTTTAGGTAATCGTCTTACCCGTTTCCACCAAGAAAAGTGTCCCCAAACCCAGTAAAAACGTTGGGTCTTACCGTCTTACCAGAAAATACACCATACAACCACATATTTTTAGAGAAAAAATTTCATTGTAATTTTTACGCCTACACGTATATGGTACATGGTAAGACAGGTAAGATGGTAAGACTATATATTATAAAGCGCGTATTTGCGCTGTTTTATGGTCTTACTTTTTGTCTTACCAAAATTTTCGTGGTAAGACTTTAATCGAATGGAAGTTTTATCTGTTCCTCTTCCACCGAAGTAAACCCATCCTCGTCTGCATCCGGCTCCATGCTTATTTTTAAATAACTTGCCTTGATTCCATGTACTTTGGTCTGATGGACGAATTTGCCTTGCGTATTTTTTACAAGCCGGTTCTTTTCTGCCCATTTCTTGCTGATTGCCGCATAATCAAAGCCGCTTTTCTCCAAAAATTCGCATAGCACATCTTTATTTACTACAGCTACCGGTGGTATCTCTGGCTTTTCATCATTGGTATCAATTCTTCCCCAAACTTCTCCTTTATTGACCGCATCTGTTTCGGTTGGGTTTTGGAAACGTACTGGATTTTTTGCTATCCAGTTGAGAACCATCTGATAAGACCGCTCTGCTGCGTCTACTTCGTTTGCGCTCCTGAGATACTCTTTCACATCAGCTATAGTTAATGGGGTTTCGTCCGTAAAAATCAATTCCGTAAGTATCCTGTCTGCCATAAGTATGCAGGACATTGCCATTGCTTGTTTCTCTGTTGTGTCGAGTTTGCACATGGCATCAAAATAATGCTTGTATTCTTCCTTCAATTTTCTAGTCTCGGTGCCACGCAGATAATCCACTAGCATTTTTCCTGCAAAACCGTGGTTTTCTGCCAATACTGATACGCTGTAATTTCCGTCTTCAAGCAGCTTGGATTCAACCTCTATTTCTATCACCCTGTTTTTTGACCCCGCCCTGCTGTTCGCTTTCGTGATAGGTTCTTCACCTGTAAACAAAAAGCTATTGCACCATGTCATCGTTTCTTTTACGCCCCCAGATGCTTTACCCTGCCCCCGCATAATACCTTCAGTCAGCCTGTATATCAGTTTGTCATAGTTGGTTGTCCATCTATCTTTTACAGTCTGTAATTCGTCACCAGCGAAAGGTATGGATCGCAGGAACGCTGCGGACTCCATATAAAAATACTGCGTATTGTCCATCGTTTTTACCAGTCCGCCCATTTTAGGATTCCCCCATATAGACATGGCTGCCATTACTGCCACGGTTTTACAGGTGCCTGATTCACCACTCCAGATATGGAATACAAACGGAAGGGCATTTACCAGACTAAGCAATGGACTTGCCGCGCTTGCCGCAAATGCCATCCTTACGATTTTGTTTTTCCTGAGCGCAGAGCAATGGTCTTTCCACGCATCAAAACTGCCTTCCTGTTTTATGTTTTTGAATACAGCATTGAATTTTTCGTCTCCGTCATACACGATGTCATCTGCATAAGGCATGAATTCGTTTCCCGCCCAGCCTAATCGATTGATAGACTTCTTGGGCTCTAACTTCGCTGGATTGTATCCTACGCAGTCACTGATATACCGGACAAGTGCTTTTGAGTTCTCAGATGTGACCTCTATCCCTATCTTGCTAAGCACCTTGACAATGGCGTTATTGTCAGCGCAGATATCTCTGCCGACTGTTACCTGGCACCATTCTCCATACTTAAAATAAGCAAGCCGCACTCTCTCTTCACTGTTATCTACATTCTTAAGGATCTCCACTGGCAGAATTGGGTGGGTGCAGGCGCTCATGGTTACAGGCATCCCTTTATTGTCATACTTCATCATCGTGACACCTGAATCGTTTGCCCGCCACTGCCCACATTCCAGTTCGAGTGGCTGACCCGTGAAAGCGGTTTTGTTGCCTGTCTCTTTCATTTTTTCCGCGTAGTCCATGAAGAATGACTTAAGGACAGAATTGAACTCGCTCACGCGTTTCAATGCGCGTGCCTGGCGTTTCAGTGCTTCTATATATTGTGTGCGTTCTAGATTGTCTTCTATATCGAAAATATGATAGAAGATCTCATCAGGGAACTGTTCCGCAGGGCTAAGCGAAGTCATCCCATCCAGCAATTCTTCTTTCGATTTCTCCAAGCTTTCTCACCGCCTTTCTGTCTGCATAGTATTCTTCCGGGCATTCCTTAAGGCATTCAAGCCAGTATTCCACAATTGACAGCTCTTGCATTGCCTCATCAAAATGTGGACTGGAATACTGCTGTGCTGCGTTGCATAACAGTTTCCAATATTCCCATAGTATACTATGGGCCTCTTCCTGGAATTTCCGCAGTTTCCGGTATCTATTCTGCCTGTCCTGCCGTTCCCTCTTCTCTCTATATGTAAGTCCTTCTGTCTTTATCGGAAGGGAAAAGTCATCGATCAGTTTAAGGCACGCCTCACGGTTTCCAAGCCCGAACAGGAGCCCAACAAACTTGACTACGTCACCGCCCGCGCCGCACGACCAGCAGTAGAAACCTTTCCCATCAGGATAAATTTTCATGCTCGGGTGTGTGTCTTTGTGGAACGGGCATAAGCATACTCTCCCACGCTGTACCTTATACCCGTAAAATTCTGCCACACGTTCCATGCTGAGAAGGCGTTTCACCTCATCGTAATCCTCTTTACATAAACGGCAGCTCTTCATCTATTCCATCCGGGACTTGCATAAACCCGTCACTGTCAGCTGGGCCGTATGACGTAGATGCCTGCGGTTGCGGCTTATCAGCACTCTCCTCAAGTAGTTTGTCCTCGGGTACTGTCGCATCTTTTAACCCGTCAATGCTGCGAATCTGGAAGATTTTTGTTGCAAATGCCTTTCTTCCGTCATCGGTCGAAAACTGCTCCCTTCCCATAACTGCACCAAACTTTTTGCCAACAAGTGTTTTCTCATTTCCTTCTTTTCCCCACGGGAACTGATAGCCCTGGTTAGATTTCTCTATACTGGTCATAAGCCCTTTAAAAAATGGAAGGCTTGTTCCATCCATAATCTGCTTATGTACGCCTTTCCATTTAGCTTTGTCCCCGTTCATTCTTTTTGATGCATCGAACTGCGCCTGATAAAAGCCTTTGTGCTCCCCCTCGGCTACATCAAACAATATCGCTATCTGTGGGCGACCATTCGATGTCTGTGTTTCACTCACCTGCTTAATTGCACATATGTACAGTCCGGCCGGGAGCTGCATAGATTCCCCTGTGTAAGCCGCTGCTTCATCATATCCTGTTGGTTTTGTTATCATAGTTAGTTCTCCTCCTGTTTCTCTGCATTTTTCGGGTTCTCAATCCCATAATACTCCCTGATTTTATTGTCGACATATAGAATGTCGTTTGGTATTTCTATGTCTTCAAACATCCCTTCCGGTGACTTGCTGATTGCACTGCCGTCAGACTGTGTGATGAATTTATGTTCAGTCATATTGTTAACGCACCTGAGTACGATCGTAAACATACCTTCCAGGCATATTTTTTCATCAAGCAGTTTTCCTATTGTCTTTGCCTTTACATTTCCGTAATCATCCGTATCCTCATGCATCATAATGTATACGATTTTGTCAGGGGACAGTTCATTTACAATAAACTGAATCATATTCCAAAAATTATCTCCAAGTGTGTTGTACAGACCAAATACATCGTTTCCCTTCCCCTTTGTGCTGTGATTTTTCATGAAATAGTTGGTAATGAGATACCCTGCATCATCGGCAATTACTGATTTTGCAGGAGCGGACTTAAGGGCTTTATGTACGGTGTTGTAATCATCTGTTATCCACCCATTTATTTTCCCTCGGAATGGGAGAGGCTTGTTCAGGACTCTTATAAGGTTAAAGTCTTTTCCCACGCAGTTCTTCATGCTTGCGCTCTTCCCGCTCCCGGATTTTCCAATGATCAGAACTGGTATTGCCATCTAAACGACCTCCTTCTCGAATGAATGCGTTGCCAATACGTCCATGACATCCAATCCATTGCCACTTATATCTGTCTTGCAGATCGACAGGGCCGAATGTTCATTTTTCCAAATCAAGACTGACCCATTACGGCTTGTTGAGCATGGCCCAGCCGGCCTGCTCTCCCCACCCAGTTCCCTCATGTCCAGAATGTCATACAGATATGTACTGACAGCAATAATCTCCTGCGTCCCAATATTTTGCAAAAATCTGAAATTCTTCCAGCTTTCATCGTATACAATTGGCGTAACCAAGAACGGAACTTTTGCATCCATGAACATACTTGGAAGATCCAGGTATTTGTTCTCTGCTATCTCATACTGTACCGGATTGTCTTTTTTGGCCTTAAAGACATAACCTGCCTTCGGCAGTTCGCCGGCATATTCCATCACAGTAGCCTTCACCCAGTTCGGTACATACCCTTCTTCCGTCCATGTCGTCCATGTTCCTCCGCATATTACCAGTCCACCGTAAACACGCCCAACTGTCAGGCCGCCGCCTTTAAAAGCGTCTTTAACCCATTTCTTAAACTGCGTCTTATTCAAAAACATTTTATTTCCTCCTGTATTCGTTTTTACTCTTTTTAATCGCCTCAGATACCAGCTCTATCACGATCTCACACTCATGATATGTAGGATTATAGAGGTTCCTGCCTCCCACCAGTCGGTCAGTTATGTCAGCAGCCGTCTTCATGATCTGGTTCATCCTGTATGGAGGGATCCCCTGTATTTTCTTTTCATCCATAACCGTCACCTGATATTGAGGTGCTTGCCATATGGCTCTAAATGCGCCCATTCTACTTCTTTTTCTTTTAGAAGCTCTCTTACCTTATCCTTGTCCACCACCGGTGGCTGCGGAATTAGGAATTTGCCCGGGATATCATCCAGGTTATCAGTAATTTCCAAGGGCTGTTTCCCGCTGTTCTTGGATACACTGAAGCTGAACAGGACAGTCTTGAATTTGGTCTTTCCGATATATTCCAGATTTGCCTGCAGCGTTTCCTTGAGACGCTTCGCCCTGCTTTCTATTGATTGCCGCCTCCGCCTTATACGGTCCTCTTCTGCACTTAAAATCTTCGCATCAGAGAGCATATTCTTGATCAGCTTCGCGTAGTTGTCTGCTTTCTGTTCGATCTCGCCATCAATTGATTCCAATGTATCCAGGATAATCTGCTCATCTGTTTCTCCGTCATAGAGCATCCCTTCTACTTCCTTCCATTGGTCTGTCAATTCATAAATACTGCTCATGTTCTTCCTCCTTGAATTCGGTCATTCTATAGTTCTCAGCCTTCCGCCGTCTTAAATCTCTGTCGATCTCTTCGAGATCCTGCCGGACCAGCCTCTCCTGATCCGCCCACTCCATGTAATTGCCGTCGTCCCAGTCTGGCTCCTTCCACACTACTTGTCCTCCTTCTTGACGTACAGGTCATAGCCTTTGCAACCTGACAGCCGCAGTTCCAAACTTTCCGCGATGCTACCGGCAGTAGCCATGTCTTCCGCTTCGATTTCGCAAGCAAACTGCCCGCCGCCGGAGAAATAAAATACAAGATTAAATTTTCTCATTTGACGTATCCTTTCTTTTGGTTTACAATAAAGTTGATTATTTGCGTGAGTGCTTACGCCACTGCAATGGCTTATGTAAGCGCTCTTTTTTATTTAATCCGGTAAAGCAACTGAAACTTATATCCAATCTGCTCAATATCTTCCACGGTCAAAATTTTTCCTTCTTCCGGCCGGCCATTGAGTTTAAA
>NZ_CYZU01000094.1 GCF_001404335.1 Faecalicatena contorta | reverse complement strand
TTATGCCTTCTTTTTAGTGTCCATTTTTAGGGAACCCTTCTTCTTAATGTGTCCACATCTATGGGTACATTATACTTAATGCCCTGTTCTATCCCCTGTTCTATCCCCTGTTCTATTCCTTCCTCCTTAATCAACCTGTCCCTTTCTTCCATCTTCATATAGGTCACTCCCATCTGCTCATTTGATTTGATTCCTTTAATCTTCTCATGCAGATACTTTAACCGCTCATCGCACCCATCAGGAACCCTTTCCTCCGTACTGTGTTCTACGTATCGCAGAAAATCAATGAGTGTCTGTTCCACCTCATCGTTATTTGTTCCTTTTGTATTGAGAATCACTTTTTTACATTCATCTCCCAAGACGAGTCCCTCCACTTCACAGCATCGGTTTTCGAAGGTATATCTGTATCTGCCAAGCCCATAGAGATCAAATCCACAAATCACGATAATATACGTCGGGTTCAAACTATCGAATCCTTTTTCGCCACTCTCCAAGAGGGGCGCATCCAGCAGCGCCTGATAGAACCTGGTGCGTTTTGGAATATTACCCTCATTGCGCTTCTGCATCTCAACATCAAAAATCCTGCCTTCTTCGTCCTCAACATAGAAATCCATCCTAATCCCCCGCTTTCCCGGCAGATTATGTACGACCTTCTGCCCTTCTTTCCAGCGTATACTCCGGATACGGAATCCCAAAGACAATTCCAGTATAATCTTGCACAATTCCAGATCCAGCGTGGCGATATCAAACAAAAAATCGTCCATAAGATTCAATCTCTGCAGCGGCGCCAAAATCGAGCTGTTTTTCTGTATCTGCTTATTCAGTTTTTTCTTTTCCTGCATGTATCTTAGTTCTCCTTAATTATAGTATTTTTCATGTTTCTTTGCAATCATAAGCAAACTGATATTATACGCCCAATAGGCACCATCCCCCTCTTTGTTCTGTTCTCTGACATTGTGCTGAATGTTCCGGCGGATCGCCGGATAGAAAATAAGAAGTGACCACTTCTATGATATCTATGAGCAAAATATACCATGTCTTATTTCAGATAGCAAATGAATTTTTTATAAATCCGACAATAAATAGACAAAATCTGGCCTGCAAAACAGTAAGGTATTTAGATTGTCTTATACTAGGGCAGGAAAAGACAGAGGCAGCAGGAACCAGACACAACTGTGCCCGCTTTCTGCTGCCTCTGCCTTTCCTTGATTTCGTGGCGTCCCCCACGAATTAATTCTCTAAGAGTTTCCTTGCCTTCCATTTCCCACTTCTAATCCGCAGGAATGAAAAGATCGATCCGATTCCCCACCCGATAGGTATTGACCACCAGATGGCGCTTGACCCGATAAAATAAGCCAGCAGGTAAGCAATCACGACTCTTGAAACCAGATTTGATATGGAACTCAGCATAAATGCCCCCATATCCCCAGCCCCACGGAGCAGACCATTTCCTACAAACATAAAGCCCATCAGCACATAAAATACAGAAACTGTCTTCATATATTTCAGCCCGTATCCCATAGCAGTACCTGCAGAGCCGGCATTCAAAAAGAGCCCCAGGAGATGCGGTCCAAACAAAAAGATCACGCTGGTGATTATGATAGAGAAAATCAGTACCATCAGCAGACACGCCTTATACCCCTGTGTTACCCGTTTTTCCTTGCCTGCCCCAATATTCTGCGCCGTATAGCTCGACATTGCATTGGAAAAGTTCATATTGGGCATCATGGCCAGAGTATCGATCTTAGTAGCCGCTGTATATCCTGCAACAAATACCTTGCCGTAAGAGTTTACAAGCCCCTGCATAAACATCATGCTAACGGATACAATGGACTGCTGAATCATAGAAGGCACCCCTACTTTTGCGATCCTTTTCACTGCAGACATCTCAAACAGCCCCGGCTTCTCCCCAATGAATTCGGGTTCATTTTCCATCTTCTTCATCCTGCGCATCAAAACGAAAAAGGAAAACACCGCGCACATCCCCTGGGCAATCAGTGTGGCCCACGCCACTCCCGCCACACCCATATGAAAACGGATAACAAAAAGCAGATCCAATACGATATTGGTCAGTGCTGAAACAATCAAAAACTTAAGGGGAGTCTGGCTGTCCCCCAGTGCGTTATAAATACCATTCAAAGAATTATACAAAAACAGGAAAATAGCGCCCCCAAAATAAATCCGCAGGTATGTAAGTGAATCTGCAAAAATATCCTTATTCGTACCCAAAAGCCCTAGCAGAGGAGAAGAAAAGATTTCTCCCAGCGCCATGATAAACAGCCCAACCACACCCAGCGTAATCAAAGCCGTATAGATCGTTGTCTTCATCTCTTTAATCTGCCCGGCTCCGAATAACTGCGAGATGACAACCGTGCACCCCATAGAAAGCCCCGCCGCAACTGCAATAGAAAGAAATACGACGGGAAAGGACGACCCGACCGCTGCCAGCGCATCCTCGCCAACGAACTTTCCCACCACCATAGAGTCTACCATATTATATAGCTGCTGGAACAGATTCCCCAGCACCATCGGCAGCGCAAAGAAAAACAGCAGCTTCAGCGGCCTGCCGTTTGTAAGATTCTTAACCATTATTCTTCCCCCCATTCTCCTTTTTGTACCCCACTACATTTTGGGAGATACGTTTAATAAATTCCTGATTCATCTTCCGCTCTTCGTCCGTAAACCCTCTATAACAGATATCATCCCAGGCCTCATAAATATCACAGATGGTCTCATAAACCTTCAGCCCATTTTCAGTCAGCGAAACAATCTTCTGACGTCTGTTCTTTTCATTAATCACCCGATGTACCAGCCCTTTTTCTTCCAAGAGAAACATCGTGCGGGCAATCCTGCTTTTATCAATGTCAAGATCCTCAGCCAATTCTTCCTGGCTGCAAAACTTATCCTTCAAAAGCCGTATCAGGCGCCCCTCCAGCGGGGTAAGTCCAAACTCCTCCAATTCACTTCGAATATATGCCAACTCACACCGCCTGATAATACTGACGTAATAATTCTTCATGCTTCCTCCCAAAATCGCCTTTGTTTCCCGTACAACTGTTGTCTAATACAACTGTTGTACAACACAACAATTATACCCTCACTCCCACCAAAAGTCAAGGAGATTGTGAACTTGTGCGGCAGATGCGAGGCCGCTAAGTGTGAGGGAAGGATGGAGGCCGCTAAGTGTGAGGGAAGGATGGAGGCCGCAGGGGAGGGGCAGGCGATTTTCTGGATCCTGTCCGTTTGCGGAGAACCCGTAAGAGAAAAAACAGGAAATAGGGAGGGTACTTGCCGCAGTTGGCCCGAATGCCGATGCATTCGCGCCGCCAACGGCAACAGAATTTGTTTTGGTAAAACAAATTCTGCCCTCCCTATTTCCTGTTTTTTCTCCAACGGGTTCTACCGCGCGCTCTCTCAGAAATCGCCTCCCCCTCCCCTGCGGCCTCCATCCTTCCCTCACACTTAGCTAGGTGCATCCGCCCCCACCGTCGGCGCCTCCCCATTCCAGACAAGCGTCCCCATACCAGCCACTCCTCCCGCTTACAACAAAGCCTCCCCTATGGTACCTGAAGGCATTTGTATGTTGAAATTTTTTGTGATTGTCGCCCCAATTACCGCAAAGGTATCTGCCTCGGGCAGTTCTCCCCCGCTTTCCATGGATTTGGAATAGGCCAGAAACGGTACTTTTTCTCTTGTGTGGTCTGTCCCTGTATAAGTGGGATCGTTTCCATGGTCGGCTGTTATGATCAGTAGATCGTCTTCTCTCAGTCTATCCAGCAGGATTCCCAGTTTTTCATCGAACCGTTCCAGTTCCCGGGCATAACCCTGGGGATCTCTCCGGTGGCCCCATAAGGCGTCAAAGTCAACCAGATTAACGAAACATAAACCTTTGAAGTCTTCGTGCTCCGCCACTTCAATGGTCTGCTCCATTCCGTGTACGGAGCTTTTGGATTTCAGTGCCTTTGTAATACCCTGGCCCGCAAAAATGTCGTTGATTTTACCGATTGATATGACATCCAGGCCATTTTCTTTCAGCGCATCCAGCGCAGTCTTCCCGAATGGCTTTACTGCATAGTCATGACGGTTGCTTGTTCTTTTGAATTCTCCCTTCTTTTTCCCCACATAAGGTCTTGCTATGACGCGCCCGACTTTCCACTCGTCCCTCATGGTCAGCTCCCTGGCTATCTCACAGCAGCGGTACAGCTCCTGCAGGTCAAAGGTTTCTTCATTGCCGCAGATCTGAAGCACAGAGTCTGCGGATGTGTAGACGATCATATGGCCGGTCGCAATCTCTTCTTCTCCAAGTTCGTCCAGAATCACCGTGCCGCTCTCACTCCGGTTTCCGATGACCTTGTGACCGGTACGTTTCTCAAGTTCTTCAATCAGCTCTTTTGGAAAGCCGGTTTCTGTGAATGTAATAAACGGTTTATCTGTCCTGAGTCCCATGATTTCCCAGTGGCCGGTCATGGTGTCTTTACCCCTGCTGCATTCATTCAGCTTTGTATAATATGCCAGCGGATGCTGTACAGGAGGAACCTGTGCAAGAGGATGCAGATTCCCGATCCCCAGCTTTCCAAGATTCGGAATATGAAACTGCTTCACACTCCGGGAAATATGTCCAAGCGTGTCAGCGCCCGCATCCTGATACTCTGCCGCATCATCGGCCGCCCCCACTCCCAATGAATCCACAACAATTACAAAAATTCTCTGATATTTGCTCATCGTAACCTCCTTTTCTGTATCAAATGTCTTCTTTCCTAATACTATACTAGTACATCGTAAAATAATTAACTGCCACATAAGCCGACCTGAATTTCCGATAGTACTGCTCCGCAAGCCTCAGCGTAGCCCACTACGCTTGCGTTTGTGGAGCAGCACTCTCGAAAATCTATCTCAGCTTATGAGTCAGTTACTTGTTTTACGATGTACTAGATTAGCCGGACCGAATCCCACAGGCAGCAATTCTTCCAAGGAATGGATTTCATAATGTTCCGTATCCAGAGCCAGAATAATCTGAAACTGGTCCGGCTGGCAGAATTCCATCATTACCTGCCGGCATACACCGCAGGGAGCGGTCAAATCCGTTACGATTCCATTCATTCCTCCCACAATACAGATTGCCTCAAACTTTCTTATCCCCTCACTTACAGCCTTAAAAAATGCCGTCCGCTCCGCACAGCAGCTGGGGGAATACGCTGCATTTTCAACATTACAGCCCTGGTAGATACGGCCGTCTTCCGTCAGAAGGGCCGCTCCTACTCTGAAGCCGGAATAGGGGGCATACGCATTCCCCATTGCTTCCATCGCCTGTTCAATCAATCTCTTCACCGGCACCATCCCATTTCACACTCCTTATGGTCTATACGTAAACCTTTTTAATCCGTGTTCCTCACTACTTAACATCTATGATTTAGATGCATTGTACACGCTCTGGTCCTCTTTTATCAATTCTTTCACAGCCTCTACTGCAACGCGGATTGCCGCGTCCGTGTCATGGACAACCGGATTATCCAGTCCCTGCTTTGCCCTCTCCTGGTTTGCCATTACAAGGAATACCGACCCTGCCCTCACCCCCAGATAAGAGGCTGCTATAAACAATGCCGCAGACTCCATCTCCGAAGCCTTGCAGCCCAATTTCACCCATGCATCCCATTTGGCTGTAAGTTCATAGCCCACAGGCTTTGTCTCAGGTGAGTGCTGGCCGTAAAATGAGTCTTTGCACTGTACCACACCTACGTGGTAAGTCTTTTCCAGTCTTTGCGCTGCTCTCACGAGAGCATTCGTCACCCCAAAGTCCGGCACTGCCGGAAATTCTATGGGTGCATATTCTTTACTTGTTCCTTCCATGCGGATTGCCCCGTTTGCAATGACAAGGTCTCCGCTTTTTACATCAATATCCATTCCCCCGCTGGTTCCGATCCTGATAAATGTATCTGCACCGGCCATTACCAATTCTTCTATGGCAATCGCAGCAGACGGTCCTCCGATCCCGGTAGACGTCACACTGACCTTTACGCCGGCCAGTGAACCTGTGTAGGTGATGTATTCTCTATTATCAGCAATCAGTACAGGATTATCCAGGTATCCTGCAATGGAGGCACAGCGTTTCGGGTCACCCGGCATAATCACATACCTTCCCACATCTCCTCTGCCAATCTGAAGGTGATATAATTTTTCTTCATTTTCAGAATAATTGATCATAATTTCAGCCCTTTCCTATCCTTTCCGTTTGTCATAGTTCAGACAAGTCTTAACTGTTACTCCCGTTTTACTATTTTATGAATTCTCCTGCACACTGCATCTATTATTATAATAACAGATACAGTCCCTTCCTGCTTTTTTGGCATCATACAATGCCTGATCCGCATATTTCAGCGCCACCTCAAAACTGTCCAGTTCCTCAAGACTGCCCCTCCATACGCCAATGCTGACAGTCACCCTGCCGTTTTTGGCATCCGCTCTGGGCAGGCCGGCTTTTGCGATCCTTTTCTGCAGTTCTCCGGCAAAATCTCCGGCCTCCTGGGCTTCACAGAACTTAATAGCAAGAAATTCTTCTCCTCCATACCGAACCGCTATCATCCCGTTTTCCTGGGAATAGGTTCTGATCACAGCCCCCATCTGTTTCAGGCATTCATCTCCATTTAAATGGCCGTAAGTATCATTATACTGCTTAAAATAATCGATATCCAGCATTAATAACACTGCATGCATCCGGCTCTTTTGATAGGATTCAAAAAGCCCGCGCACATTTTCGATCAGATACCTGCGGTTATACAGCCCTGTCAGCTGATCCGTGCAGGCCATTCTGTTCAGCATCACATTAGCCTTTTCTATTTCCCTGTACTGCTTTGCAATTGTCTCCCTGTCGCGGTATGTTACCGCCATGCTCTGGTAACTCCGGATCGAGATAAACAATGCCAGGACCGTCGTAAATGAACTGTTAATCAGATCTGCAGTAAAGTGGGGTGATGCGGTAAATGCAAGCATTCCCGTCAACACGCTCCATGAACCCCCGAAGATCAGAATGCTTTCCAGCGGCGGCTGAAGCATCACTGCCGCCAGAGTCGGAACCAGATAGCAATAGATAACAATTCCCATTCCATTTCTCTTATCGAGAAGGGTTATGCCGATAACCCAGGCATATAAAATCACTACGTAGAGCCTTCTGATCCACAGGTATTCCCGATACTTCTTTTTCTTCACAAGAGAGGCATGAACAGGTAGGATACTGACTGTTGAAAGAAAAAGCATCACATACATAAAAAAATACCGGGCTGATTCTGAATCAGCAAAAGGCCCTCCTGCTTTGCATGCTGAAACCAACAGCATGCAGAGCTGAGTGCCTGCTACAATCACGGCAATGTTCCGTTCCGTTTTATACACCTTTTGAGGAAAATATTCACGGAAACCCAGTTTCTGATCCGGTGTCAGTATGGGACCCGGCTTTTTGAAAAATATGCCAGCCTTCATTCAGTATGCCTCCACATGCCATAATTCTTTATACATACCCAATGGCATTTCCCACCTTCGCTGCTATGAAGGATATAGTGATATTTTAACACGAAATACGGTTTTTCTCTACCATAATTACAGGATTTACATTTCTGGACAGACACAGCGTTACTGTGCACATCCGAAGGGTGTGCACAGTAACGAAACAGCCGCCGCTTTTCATCCCCCAGTCAGGAAGTCTGGCTGACAATTTTTTTGCCGATCGGATAAAACCAGCGAAATAAAGGGATAGCCATAAGCTATCCCTTTATTTCACGTCCCTGTCCGCCGCCAAAACTAAACTTTTTAACTAATCTCCGATTTATTTTAAGCGCTCTTTCAGTCTGTCCTCAGCCTTTGTAAATTCACAGTTGAATGCTTCTTCTTCCAGTTTTTCCAGTGTACTTAAGTTGTTCTCATGCTGCTCTTTATCCCACTCTTCTGCAAATGCGCCGCCCTTGATTCCTTCGTACTGTTTCTTCAGAAAATTCCGTATCTCGGTCGTGTCCACTTTTTGAAATCCGGTCAGCTGTCCATACTGACTGGTGTGAGAGTGATAGGGAAGCTGACGGAAAAATCCTACTTCGGCTGCCTTTTCCATCATAACCGCCGGTTCTTTGGAGAGATACATTTCCATCAATACAGCTTCCTCCGGATGCCCCATTTCTACCTGAAGTTTGAATGCCTCCATAAATACGTTGTAAATGATCGGCCAGGTTCCCTGCTCTGCCATGAGATCCAGACAGGTCTCGTCGTCAAACGTTACCTCGATAGCGCCCTTTCTTGTGGCTCCGATTGCTTTACACAGCGCTTTTCCATATTCCAGGGCCATTCCTGACGCGTCCTGATGGACGCCTACAAATGCCGGCGCTCCTTCCCCCTGCTCATACAGTTCGCGCACGCCTTTTCCAATCATTCTCGGAGCTGCCATGACAACATCCAGATCCGCCGCCGGTTTAATCCTGTGGAATGTAATATTGTATGCGGAAGCAAAGTTCACAATATTACCGGCTTCCAGATTCGGAGCAATCTGTTCTTCGTAAATCTCCGGAGCCACCTCATCCGGAAGCAGCAAGAAGATAATGTCCGCCCGCTTCGCCGCCTCATCAATCGGATATACCATAAATCCATCCTCATTTGCCTGATCATAGGACTCGTCATGACGGCTGCCAACGATCACATTCTTTATACCGGAGTCGCGCATGTTGAGCGCCTGGCTCCGTCCCTGGTTTCCATAACCGATGATTGCAATGGTCTTGTCGATCACAAGCCCCAGATCTGCATCTTTGTCATAATAAATATTTGCCATAATTCTCTCTCCTTTATGTATACATTATTCTGCCGCTATGCTGCAGATCTGCCCGCAGGGCATGAGTTACAGGGTACCCTTGGGTATGCTTTATTCTGCAGTTTACAGCGAATCCATCTGCTGGGTATGAATTAAGCGTGCCCAAGGGTACATGTTTTAGACATCAGACATCAGATGTCTGTTCTCTAATGTTAGGGTAACATCACAATCTCTTTTCGTCAACATCATTTTGTATTTTCTGTATATTTCAACAATGTTTACTATACAATTTTATATAATCTGCACAACCCTTTTTTCTGACACACAAAAGTCTTCCTTTAATTTTTCAATAAATTAAAAACAGGCACCATTTCTGATACCTGCTTCCTGTTAATCCGGACTTTCGTCCAGTGAAAGTTCTTTCCATTTGTCCAGCGAATCCGCAACCGCCTGCGTCATGGCCTTTTTGTCCCTGTGCATCAGCGCTTCCAGAATCTTATCATGATTTTCTGTAACGATCTTTGAATAATCCCGGTTGGAGATCATAAGCGACGGTTGGAACATTTCCATAATACTGTTTCCGATGCTGGCTACAAAAGGATTGTGTGTGCTCTTGTAGATCTCCGCGTGGAATAGCATGTCGTTTTCCACTGTCGCCCATCCCTTGTTGAAATCACTTTTTGTTTTCATGTGAATATCTTTTAAACGCTCAATATCTTCCTCATCCGCATTATCAATGGCCAGGAGACTGGCAGATGTTTCGATCATCTTGCGGAATTCCACCAGTGCATCCTTACTCTCCGCTTTACTCATCAGGATCATCTGAAAAATAAGCGGATTCATAACAGAAGCATCCACGCTGCTGCATATGCGGCTTCCGTTCCCCTTACAGATCTCCACAACCCCCAGGGCCTCCAGCATCTTAACAGCCTCACGAATGCTGGATTTGCCGACACCAAAACGTTCAGATAATTCTGCTTCTGAAGGCAGGAAATCGCCGGGCTTTAATTCCCCGCTGATCAGGCCTTCCTTGATCTTTTCCACCACCATTTTTGATAAAGACTGCTTGGGAACCGGGGTCAGCCAGTCTGATTTTTTCTGTTCCATCCTATGTTTCCTCCTCCGGCAATATCAGCTTTGCTCTAGTGTACCGCCGCAATGAGAGACAGCGCACCGGTACATCGTAAAATATGGTTTTAGTTTACCCTTTTCCTGCCCCCGCTGTCAAATCTTATTTCATTATTCAAAGCCCCTGGTCCGCTCTACGACACTTCCCCTTTTCGCCAGAACATGCCTGCTCTGTATGTTGCCGGTTACCGTGTTAAGGTAATTCAAAAGTCCGATGAATGCAAGGATCACGACAATTCCGATTCCCTCCTCCATCATATTTCCCTGGGCTTTTTCTACCGACTCCATCTCCTCTATCTTGGATTCCCAGGAAAAACTCTTTGCATGGGGATCCGCCTGCAGAAGGCCGAGTATTTCCTCCTCTGCAGCCTTACTATATTCTTCTTGGTAACGGACAGCCGCTTTATATACAAATGCATCTGGGATAAACTCCTTTGCCGCTTCATCGCTGATAATGATAGTCGGAGGATAGCCAATCAGCGCGCCCGCATAATACGTTTGATCTGTCAAGCCGGCAATCTCAAATGTCCGGAAATTCTGTACATCGGCATACTCCGCGCAGGTCACTGTTTTCCCCTGCAGGTCAATTGTCTGGAAATCCAGTCCGTCCCTATATAAAATACAGGTTCTGCCGCCTAAAAATTTTGCTTTATCGATCGGAAATTCCAGCGTACGGTTAAGATAGTCAAATTCTTTCTCGTTAATTCCAATCAGGAAGGAGCCAAAATTCTCCGGATGGTTTTTGTACTCCTCAATGTCATTCTCATAAGGAATTGTCATCCACATATCGTAAAATTCCTGCATCCAGACATCTGCAAAATCCGGTTCCCAGGGAACCATAATCTCGGCGCTCAGCGCAGGCATCACCGCTTTTACATTCTGGTTATCCCGGATCTCCCTGATCCCCATAATTGTAATAGTCGCCCCGCTCCATACTCTCCCCCAGGTAAGCGCCCCTCTCCACCTATAAAGTACACCTTCCCCCCTTCCTCAAATCAGTTCTTCTCCTCCAGCGCTTTGATTCCCTGCAGTAACATCCAGCAGATCGGGGTCTCAATTCCCAGTTCTTTTCCCATCCGTACCATACCTCCTGCAAACATATCGATCTCCGTCTTGTGTCCTGCCTCCAGATCCTGAAGCGTAGAAGGCTTATTATCATATGGAATTCTGCAGACCGTTTCGTACTGCTTTCTCATCTGCTCTTCCGTTATAATGATTCCTTTTGCTGCCGCAACTGCCTGAACTTCCTTCATTGCCGCCCAGCGGATTTCATTGGCCGGTTCGCTGCTGCGGAATGCCCCGAAGGGAATCCCCAGCAGTGCACAGGTCAGGTTCTCCCCGACATTGCACATATATTTAAACCAAAGCCCCCACATCATATCTTTTTCTACCTTATATGGGATATCACAGTGTTCCATCAACTCACTGACCGCCTTTACCCGTTCTGTCTGGACAGTATTTTCTGATTCGCCGAAATACACCTTGCCCCAATAAGGGTCAAAGTCAGCCCTGCCATTCTTCATGACAATGGACATTCTCATATATGAATAGAGTACATGATTCCATCCATAGACGGCTGCCACCTTTTCTTCGCTCTCCACACCATTCATAACACAGAGTATCTGCGTCCTGTCACCCACAAAATTTCTGATATCCTCTATGGCCTGCTGCAGCCCCATATCCTTCACTGCCATGATAATCAAATCCGTCTCACGGCCTTCTTCCGGAGTGCAGATTGGGAAATGATAATTCACACCATTCACCGTGACACCCCGATTTTCGAGACGCTCTTTCCGCTTCCCCTGTGCGATTACGCAAAAGTTGTCTTATCCCAGATGCTCCTCAAGTCTTGGCGCAAAAAACACCCCCATGGCTCCAAGTCCGATCAGTGCCACATTCTTTATTTTCATCTAAAATGCCTCCTTTTTCTTGCAATTACCTTCCTTAATACTATATATGCGGTTTTCACGAAAATCAAGCATTTGCAGACCTATGTTCTATATTAGTGCCAAAAGCGTTACTGTTCATGCTCCAGCCAACATCTAAATCGGGAGTTAGTGACGCGCTTTAGTCGCGGTACGGATGGGGACGCTCCATAAAGGGATAGCCGAAAACCTCCCGGAGAACATCCATGTCCTTTCAAAAACGCGGCCGCGG
>NZ_CYZU01000093.1 GCF_001404335.1 Faecalicatena contorta | reverse complement strand
AGACTCGCTAACGGTGGCTCGCTACACCTTGCCGTATGGGATTTCCACCCACTAAACCAACCGCCCTTTTCTGGACGCGCCTATCCTTTCACTGCTCCGCTTGTCATGCCGGAAATAAAATGCTTCTGGAAGATGATAAACAGCACGGCAGGTATAAATATCGCAATCGCTGTCGCACAGGTTATCGGGCCCCATTTTACGCCCTGTTCTGTCATAAATGTGTACAGTCCGATTGACATCGGCTGGATCTTTGTGCTGGAGGTCAGCGTCATGGCAATAACAAATTCATTCCAGCAGGTAAAAAATGTAATGACCGAAGTTGCGATAACTCCCGGCATCGTAAGCGGTAATAATATTTTCGTAAATGTTCCGAACGTAGAACAGCCGTCAATCAGCGCCGCCTCGTCCAGTTCTTTTGGTATGGAATCGTAAAACGACTTGAGTATCCAGACTGAGAACGGAATATTTATGGATACATATACGGCTATAATCCCCGGAAATGTATCCAGAAGCCTCATATTGTTCATCATAACGTACAGCGGAACAATCAATACACTCGCCGGAAGCATCTTCGTTATCAGAAGCAGAAGCATCAGCGGTTTATTTGCCTTGAACTTATATCTGGAAAACCCATACGCTGCCAGTACAGACAAAACCCCCGCAATCAGAACAGTCGCAGAACTGATAATAAAGGAATTCCGAAATCCTATCGGCATCATGGTTTCAAGCAGCACCTTTTTATAATGGGCAAGGGTTCCGTTAGACACATACCACTGCGGGGGATAAGCAAACATATCTCCGGGCTGTTTGAAGGACGTGATGATTACCCAGTATATTGGTGTTAGAAAAGCTAATATTACAAGGATATACAATATGTAAACTCCGACCGGCCTGGCCTTCTTTTTCCATTTTCTCATTCTTCACTTTCCCCCTTAAATACAAACATATATACAACGGTAAGTATCAGGCTTATGAGGAGCATGATGACAGCCATAGCCGCTCCCTGCCCAAGCTGGTGGAACTTGAATGCCGAATTATACATGTACAGCGGCAGTACTTCTGTGGCATTTTTAGGTCCGCCCCCTGTCAGGGCATATATAATATCAAAGTACCCGATGGTACCGATTGTGATCATAATCAGGTTAATCAAAAATGTACTCTTCATCATAGGTATTGTTAAATATATAAATTTCTGAAACCCGTTTGCGCCGTCTATGGCGCCTGCTTCATAAAGCTCTCCCGGAATCTTCTGCAGCCCCGCCATCTCAAGCATAAAGGTAAATGGAACTCCGATCCAGACAGTGACAAACATTAAGGTAGTCAGGGCCATATCACTGCCAAGCCAGTCTTTAGGACTGCCGCCGAGCTGGATTAATACCGCATTCAAAAGCCCCATTTTTCCGCTTCTTAGAATCCATTTCCACATAAGGCCAAGAGCCACCGGCGGTACGACCCACGGCAGTATGACGCTTGTTCTCCCGATACCAGAAAAAGGTCTCTTTTTCTGAAAAAGAAAGGCAAGTGCAAACCCAAGGGTAAACTGCCCCACAACTACAACTGCCGAGAACTTCAGCGATACAACACAACTGTGTATGAAATCTTTGTTCTGGAACAGTTCCACATAGTTCTTCATGCCGATGATTTCCTCAGTCCCCATCCGAAGTAGATTCAGGTCTGTTACACTAATATAGAAGGAATAGAAAAACGGATAAATCGTAAAAATCCCAATCCATATTAATGCAGGTAATATGAAAACCAGGTATATATGCTTCCTAATAAATTTTCCCATCTTGCACCTCGCTATTATTGGAAAATGGTAAAGGTTCAAACCTGTCTGAACCTTTACGTAAAATGGCTCATTTGCAAATTTGAAATGAGCCATTTCCACGTTCGTTCAATTTCTACTGCTTCATAATCTCATCAGCCGATTTCTGTGCTTTCTCTGCCTCTTCTTTGATAACACCCTCCAGATCAGTCTCTCCGGTAGCCGCACTCTGTACAATCTCTTTAAAAGATTCGTCTGCAGCACTGTAGAATGCTACTGCATCTCTTGGCTTAGCCGCATAGAGGCCCTGGGAATACGCCTGCCAAACAGGGTCATTCTTGAATTCATCCTGCTCATATACTTCCAACAGACTTGACATCTGTCCGATTCTGGTGAAAAGTGTCTGTACCTCCACACTTCTGTAGAAATCTATGAAGCTCCAGGCAAGCTCCTGCTGCTCCGGGTCATCGGTAAACATAGCAAGTGTCCAGCCTCCGGCTGTTGTGCACGGCTCCTGCCCCGGAACTGCCGGAATATCCGCAATACCAACCTTAGAGATAAACTCTTCGCCGCCGGAATCTTTCATCAGAGGGTAATGCCAGTTTCCGAGAATAGCCATAGCCGTCTGACCGCCTACAAAATTAGCTTCTACGTCTGAAAACTTCACAGATGCAATATCCTCGGCCACGATCTTCTCATCAATCAGTTTCTGAATGAACTGCATGGTATCAAGCATCGCATCAAAGCTCTTGCCTTCACCGAATATCACTTTTTCTTTTCCGTCTGTCAGCTCAGCGCCTTCACCATGCCCCCAGAACCACGGCAGGAGTGTACAAGAGGTAACGGCATCCGGAAACGCAGGAATCCCAAGCCCATACTGGTCAATTACGCCGTCGCCGTCTTCGTCAACCGTCAGCTTTTTCCCCATTTCCAGCAGCTCGTCCCAATCTTTCGGAGGTGCGTCATATCCCGCCTCTTTTAAAATGTCTTCTCTGTAATAAAGATTCCAGAGACCGCCGTGGAACCAGACTGCTTTTGCTTCTCCATCTACCATGCTTCCTTCTGCAGCGTAGGGATAATGTTCCGCCCTTTTCTCTTCGGTAAACCACTGATCCAGAGATACCATTGCGCCGGTTTTGTCTACTTCCGCCAGATTCGAGCCGTCTACCATACAAATATCGGCCACATTGTCTGCATTAATATCCTGCAGAAGCTTTGGAAGGTAATCATCCGTTCCTATCGTGATTTCAAGTTCTGCATTATTCTCCTCCTCCCACTGGTCAAATAGCTCCTGCAGACCCGGAACGTTCTGCGGCGCAGCCCAGGAGTTCGTATTAAATGTCAGAACTTTTTTTCCGCTGTCTGCCTTGCTTTCCGTGCTCTCTGATTCGGGAGCTTTTGTTTTACAGCCTGTAAACATGGTTGCTGCCATCGCTGCGGTTAACAGAACCGCAATCATTCTCTTTTTCTTCATTGTTTCTCCTCCACTTTTGTTTTGTACACGTGTAATATTGTTTTATTTATCATATCGTACATTCCCAGTCCTGTTAATTGATTTTTTATGTGCAAATATACCAATTTATAACTGTTTTTTTCGTCAAAATAGCAGATTGAGTTTTTTAATATTGATTCTTAATATTACAAATGTTATAATACAATTATACAAATCCTTGTTTTGTAACATTTTGTAACATTCAGTTTTTAAAAAGGAGTACGTATCATGAAAAAAAGAGCAGAAGTTACACCTCAAGGCATTTCGCTGGATGGCGAACTGCTACCACTCTACTCCGGCGCCGTGCATTACTGGAGGCTGGACCGCACGTTATGGAAGGATATTCTGGAAAACGTGAAGAAAATGGGTTTCCATATTATAGAAACTTACATTCCCTGGTCAGTACATGAAATCTCCCGCGGGGAATTTGATTTCGGAAGGATTGATAAAAGAAAGGATCTGGATGCGTTTCTTACGCTGTGTGAAGAGCTCGGTCTTTTTGTTCACGTCCGCCCGGGTCCCCACATTAACTCGGAGATGACTTATTTTGGCTACCCGAAACGAATCGTGTATGATACAGCCATTCAGGCCCGTTCCCCTTTTCGTACGCCGGTAAACCTCCCTCACTCGCCCAAGGTGATCCCGGTGCCCAGTTATGCCAGTGAGGCTTTTTACCGGGAAGTTGAAGTGTATTTCGATGCGCTCGCTCCGATTATAAGAAAACATACCTATCCAAACGGCAATATAATTGCAATACAGTCTGATAATGAAACCTGCTATTTTTTCAGGGAGCAGCCTTATGTTTCCGATTACCACCCTGACTCTGTGGCGCTTTACCGCACAATGCTGGAGGACAAATACACTTCCATCGAGACTCTGAACAGCGTATACAGAAGTTCCTGGAAGGAATTCAGTGAGATAGAGCCGCCACATGGCTTCTCTGGTTCCTGCAGAGAGGATCTTCCTTATTATCTGGACTGGGCAGAATACAAAGAATTTCAGATATGCATGTGTCTGCGCCGTTTCGCAGATATGTGGAGGGAAAGAGGGGTCTGCCTGCCTTTTTATCAGAATACCGGTTACCATTACTACACGCCTGTTGATAACATCCGTATCGAACGCGAATGCGTGGATATCTGCGGGATTGACATGTATCCGAACCGTACCGCCCTAAAACCAATCAGGGAAAAGATACGCTATATGAGCGGAAGCAGTATACTGCCCTTTGTGCCGGAATACGGAAGCGGGGTCTGGTTTGAATTTCCCGAAACATTTCTGCCGGAAGAGGAGGAATTTACCACATACTATGCATTTATGAACGGACTGAAAGCAATTAATTATTATATGCTGGTGGAGAGAGACCGGTGGCAGGGCAGTCCCATTACAAGAGATAACCGGATACGCAGCGGTTACTTCGAATTCTACAGGCGCTTCCAGAATTTCTTATACGAGAACAGGTACTGGGAATTCTTTAGAAAACCAAAAGTACTTGTATTGAAGAATTATGATTGTGCCCGGATAAAAGCCGTTTTATCCTCCATGGACTTTGCCCCTTTGGATGTGAATACCTTCGCTCCCGGATTCAATCTTCCTTCGGAACTGTTTTCCATCGGAAATATATTTGGTTTCGAACACTTTGATGAAGATAACTCGCACTGGGCTTCCGAATTCTGGATCGAAAATACAATCCGGGAACTTTCGCTCCTGCAAATCGATTTCAACATCAGCGACACCCACCTTCCCGTCCAAAAAATGCTTTCGTATGACTATATTTTTGCATCCTCCTACGACTTCATGTCCGAAGCTGCACAAGATGCACTCGCTTCATACGCACACGCCGGGAAAACACTGATTCTGGGGCCCGGACTTCCTTATCTTAACATGGAAATGTTCCCCTGTAACATTTTGGAAAAGGCTGCAGGACTGGACAATGTCCGTCTCTGTACCAAGGTGGATGCCCAGCTTTTAAATGAACTCGATATTCCCGTTCCATTCAAAACCCGGGACGAGGGGATTGAACTTAGCTGCCATTACCGGGATGAGACGGTTTTCCTTTGGGCTGCAAATACACTCAGCCGCACACAGGAATGCACCATAGAATTCTCGGGAAAGAAAACCTTTAAACCTAAATACAATGCCGGCCGCAAAGAGGGCACCGATGCCATTTCTCTATGTATGCCCGCCTACTCGATCAGCATATGGGAGGTACTGCCATGATTCATCCTGACTGCAAATATTTAGACATTTATCCTTACACCTGGCGGCATTTGGGTGAACTGATGGAATATCTGAATCCACGCCGCAAAATATTGTATATCCTGCATGATCAGGGAATTATTAGTAAAGCTGCAGATTCTGATAATACGGCCTGCACTCTTCCTTTTTCCAAATATCAGGCAGAAGAATTTCCTTCCTGCCGGCTTTTTGAGCTGTATCCTGATATCGACGAAATCCATGTGCTTGAATACGCTGCCCTTGTCCACTACTACACCTCAGTGCAGAGTATCAGCCTGGAAGAGAAGAATACAATGCAATATCTGGACTTCATTACAGATTATTACAGTTGCCATAAAGGGATCGACATTTATTCCCGCAGAAAGTGTTCCGGCACATTTTACCGGAAAGCTCTGGATTATGCCGGAAAATTTTTAAATGACAGGCAAATTGTATTTTTTGTTGTAACAAAATCAGAATTTATCTGGTTTGATGTTGTTTTATTGGTAGAAAATGGTACAATAACGGAAATTAGAACTTTAGACACACTGAAGAGTGAAGCGTGGTATACGTCTCCCTGTACTGCTCTCAGTGAAGCTGCCCAAAAGCTCACAGAAAAGTTCAGCCGTCCGGTCAAAATCATTCACTATGAGCACGAGGCGCTGCCTTTACTCACAGCGTTCTGGGAAAAGTATTGTGTCTGAAGCCCATCAAACAAGGAGGATTCTATACATGAACTATACGATCTGCAATCCATTTTTAAATGTTAATGTCTCATCACACGGCGGCGAACTTCAATCCATCTGCACGCCAGATAAAACACAATACCTCTGGCAGGGTGATCCGGAATACTGGGCGGACCGTGCGCCTAATATTTTTCCTTATGTTGCAAGATTGACGGACGGGAAGTATACTTACCGGGGTAAAACTTATAGCCTGGATATTCATGGATTTTTAAAAGATTCCGAAATGTTATGCGAAAGCCGCAGCGACAGCCGGCTTGTACTGTACTTCGAGGATACAGAAGAAACGATCAGGCAATACCCTTTTTCCTTCCGTTTTTCTATCTGCTACGAATTGAAAGAACAGACACTTCATATCACCTACCACATCGAAAATCACAGCGATGAAACCATGTACTTTGGCCTGGGCGGGCATCCCGGATTCCTCGTCCCTCTGGATCAGACGCTGTGCTTCGAAGACTATGTTCTGCAGTTTGAGTCCGGCTGCCGTCCGGAGCAGCTGATTTTTTCAGAAGATTGTTTCGTAACTGATGCGGCAGAGGAATTTAAGCTTGCCGCAGACAGCAGGCTTGCGCTGAGACACAGTTTGTTTGACCGAGACGCACTCATACTTCAAAATGCCGGTTCAGAGATCACTCTTGCTTCAGATAAATCACCTCACTCTGTGAACGTACAGTTCGACGGCTTTCCTTATCTGGGACTCTGGCACTGCCCGAGAACCGAAGCCGGCTATATTTGTATCGAACCCTGGTGCTCCCTTCCTTCCCGAAAAGGAGTTATCGAAGATCTGGAACAGCAGAAAAATCTGATTTCACTGCCTTTGGGCTGCTCATGTGAAAAGTCATGGAGCATCACCATCCGGTAGACGTCTGTATAAAAGCAATAAGTAAAGGAGTTTAGAATGACAACCTCAGAAATAGCAAAAAAATTAGGAATTTCAAGGGGGACCGTGAGCCGTGTGCTCAACAACCACCCCAATGTAAAACCCGAGACACGTAAGAGGGTACTGGAAGCGCTCAAAGAACTGAATTATATTCCGAATGAAACCGCCCGCTCACTGGTGATGCAAAAGGAATTCCACATTGCAGTCATTGTCTTCTCCCAGCCGGCATTTTTCTGGGCCCAGGTTCAGAGCGGAGTCAGCACTGCCCAGAACGATCTGGCGTCCCAGGGCGTTATTGTGGATTATTTTGTAACCGATATGATGAAACCGGAAGAGCAGCTGGAACTAATCCGCACCCTTCCTCAGAAAGGATACGACGGAATAGCCGTTGCTCCGAATAACCCCCGGATGCTGGCAAGCGAGATCGACCGGCTTTCCAACAGCGGATTCCCGGTTGTCATCATCAACGTGGAGATCCCCACAGCCAATCAGCTCTGCTATATCGGTTGTGACTATATTCAGTCAGGCATCCTTGCAGGGGAATTATTTTCCCGGTTTCTTCCGGACCGCTCCGATCTGCTCGTGCTGACCCTGAAAGATTCGGTTTATGCAATCGAACAGAGGATCACCGGTTTCCGCAAGGAACTCTCCAAGCATGAGCACCTGAATATCAAACGCATTGAACGTTTCAACCGTGACGGTTCCCGCGTATATGAGGTACTGCTGGATCTCCTGAAGGAATCCCCGGATTTCCAGGGTATCTATGTCAGTTTTGACGCACTTGTACAGACGGCCGATGCGGTGCAGGCTCTCAACCTAGACCCTGCTCCCGTGATTGTCGGCTATGATTTAAATGAACATATATTTGAACGGCTAAAAAATAAATATATCACCGCTACCATCTGTCATGAACCTTTTAACCAGGGATACTTTGCCGTGAAAATTCTTCACCGTTATCTTCTTAAAAAGGTTCACCCGTCCAGTTCGCTGATGTATAACAAACTAGAGGTTGTAATGGCATCCAATGCAAAATACTACATGAATGAGACACTTCAGACAGAGCTGTTCGCAACCGGTTCTCCGAGAGATAATCTATGACAAAGCGGGCAAGCCCACATGGGCTTCCCCCCTCACTCATGAGGGGCTTGCACGCTTTGGCGCCGCCGCGATGCCGCCTTGCGGCTATATACCTTATCGCAGCGTGCACATCCCGCCGGGAGGGCCTTTGTATCTTATAGGCTTTCCTATAAGATACAAAAAGCAATCCCTATACGCTGTCAACAGCCTGTCAGGATTGCTTTTTCATATAATGTTACATTTCTCTGATAGTTCAGGCAGGCCTGAACTGTTACACAATTTTTTTACTATACAATTACCTGAATCCACCCCTCCGGCGCCTCAATCTGTCCCATCTGGATACCGGTCAGTGTGTCGTACAGTTTCTGGATTGTCGGCCCCATCTTCTCCATTCCGCTCGGGAAGCAGATTTCATTCCCATGGTCAACAATCTTTCCAACCGGAGAGATAACAGCAGCAGTACCGCAGAGTCCACATTCCGCAAAGTCTTTTACCTCCTCCAGATAAACATCCCTCTCCTGCACTTCCAGGCCGAGATAGTGCTCTGCCACATAGAGCAGGGAACGTCTTGTTATAGAAGGAAGGATCGTATCTGAATGCGGTGTCACGACCTTGTTGTCTTTCGTAATAAAGATAAAGTTCGCTCCCCCGGTTTCCTCCACCTTTGTTCTTGTTGCAGAATCCAGATACATGTTCTCGTCAAATCCATTTGCATGTGCTGTTACGATTGCGTGAAGGCTCATGGCATAATTCAGTCCGGCCTTGATATGCCCGGTCCCGCATGGAGCCGCACGGTCAAAATCAGATACACACAGGGTAAGAGGCTTTACTCCCCCCTTAAAATAAGGGCCGACCGGTGTTGTGAATACCCGGAACTGAAACTCATCAGCCGGTTTTACACCGATCACCGGGTTGATTCCGAACATGTAAGGCCTGACATACAGGGTTGCTCCTGACCCATAGGGCGGTACATAGGCGGCGTTTGCCTTTACGGTCTGCACCACCGCCTCTACGAAACGCTCAGCCGGAAATACAGGCATCTCCAGTCTCTTCGCGGAGTCCACCATACGCTGTGCATTTAAATTAGGGCGGAACGCCACGATATGTCCATCCTCCGTCGTGTATGCTTTGAGCCCCTCAAAGATTGTCTGTGCATACTGCAGGACGCCCGCACACTCGTTCATCGTAATATTAGGGTCGTCAATCAGCCCGCCTTCGTTCCATTTGCCATCCTTAAAGTCAGCCACATATCTTTTGTCCGTTTCAATATAGGCAAACCCCAGGTTCTCCCAGTCAATGTTTTTCTTATCCATCTGTAACTCCTCCGATCCTCTGCTTTCATTCTGCAAATCACTGTTTATGAGCCAATTATAATACTTCTCCCACTAAAATTCAAGAGTGCGCTCTGTTTTTTCTTAACAAGCTATTCCGCTGGCGTAATAGTTTATGCGAGCCAGAACTGTTACACATCTAACCGCCCGGCTTCCGGCACGCTTTAACGCTCCATCATACTGATGGATTCGATGCCGACGCTGCCCCCGCGTACGACTTCAATGTTCTTAAACTCTTCCTTCATGAGCTTAATGACCGCATCATTTTTTGTAGCTGTCTGAACGAATTCCAGCAGGAGGCTGTCTTTACCATAGTCAATCACTCTCGCCTTGAATGTTTCTGCTATCTGAAAGAGCTGCACCTTATCTTCCGGTGTGCATTTTCTGACCTTTACATACAAAATTTCCTTCATTCTCACAAAAATGTCTGTAAAATCTATGACTTTAATTACCTCCACAAGCCGGTTCAGCTGTTTCTTAATCTGTTCAAATGTCTCATCATCGCTGACAGTTGCTATCGTCATCCTTGAAATGGTAGGATCCTCTGTAGTCCCCACTGTCAGACTGTCCAGATTATAGGATTTACCGGAAAATAAACCGGATATTTTAGACAGGACACCCACCTGGTTTTCTACGAATAATGAGATCCATCTTTTTTTTGTATTGTTCTCCATGCTCTTCTCTCCTTTCGATGCTAACAGTCCACAATCATCTCTTCCAGAGTCCCTCCCGGCTGGATCATCGGGAATACCATCTCTTCCTGATCAATGATAAATTCTATCAGGGTCGGTGTTTTCGTGTTCTTCTTTGCCTCTTCAAAGGCAGCAGAGATTTCTTCCGTTTTGGTGACTCTGATCCCCTTTGCCCCATAGCTCTCTGCCAGTTTTATGAAATCCGGTGTGTATTCCGGCATCTCTTTTCCATCGGTCCTGCGGAAAAGCGCACCGGAGCGCAGGTTTGTCATGCCGTATCGCTTCCCGTAGAACAGCTTCTGCCACTGCCGTACCATGCCGAGATATGCATTATTGAATACGCAGAGGATCACCGGCAGTTCTTCCAGCACCGCAGTTGCGAACTCCTGGATATTCATCTGCATACCCCCGTCCCCGGAAATAGCGATGACCGGCGTATCCGGATTACCCAGCTTGGCGCCGACCGCTCCCGGAAAACCATATCCCATGGTACCCAGCCCACCGGACATGATGATCCGTTTCTTCTCGGTGATCTCCGCATACTGCGCAGCAAACATCTGATGCTGTCCCACGTCTGTTACAATAATGGCCTCATCAAACTGCCGGTTGATCTCGTCTATAATATCTTTCGGGCCCATCTCGGCGTGCTTCTTCATATCCAAGGGGTGGTTCGTCTTCCATTCGCCGATCTGCCCCAGCCATTTCGTTGTATTGCATGGCTCAACATACTCCTGCATTTTCAAGATTGCTTCCTTAGCATCAGCTACAATCGGGATATCTACATGAATGTTTCTGGAAATGGCCGCCGTGTCGATATCGATATGTACAATCTGTGCTTTTGGGGCAAATGCATGAAGCTTACCCGTAATACGGTCATTGAATCTGGTTCCTATGGAAAAAAGCAGGTCGCACTCACTGACTGCCATATTTGCTGCATACGCACCATGCATGCCCAGATTACCTATGTACAGCGGATGATTCGTCGGAATCGCTCCGCGCCCCATAACCGTCGTTATTACCGGTACATTCGTCTTCTCTGCAACCTCAGTAAAAATGCTGTTTGCTCTGGCGATATTGACTCCGCCGCCTGCAAGAAAGAGTGGTTTCTTTGCCTTGTTCAGCATCTTAATCGCCTTCTTCAGCTGCCCGATATGTACATTAGTATTCGGTTTGTACCCCCGGATGTTGACATCAGAAGGATATTCCGGACTGCCCAGTTCTGCCATCACGTCTTTCGGCAGATCAATAAGAACCGGCCCCGGTTTCCCTGTACTGGCTATGTAAAAAGCTTCTTTTATAATCCGGCCCAGGTCCTCTCTATTGCGGACCGTCACCCCATATTTTGTGATACTTCTGGTGATACCTACGATATCAACCTCCTGGAATGCGTCGTTTCCGATCAGGTGTCTGGCTACCTGCCCCGTAAAACATACAAGCGGCACACTGTCATAATTAGCCGTTGCCAGGCCAGTTACCAGGTTGGTTGCCCCAGGCCCGCTTGTAACCAGGCATACGCCGACTTTTCCAGTTGTCCTGGCATAAGCATCCGCTTCGTGCACAAGGGCCTGCTCATGCCGCGGAAGGATCACTCTGATATCATCCTGTCTGTATAGTTCGTCGCTCAGGTCAATCGTACATGCCCCCGGATAGCCAAACAGGGTATCTACCCCCTCTTCCTTCAGCGCCTTAACCAATAATTTGTTTCCTGAAATCTGTCTCATACTTATACCTCCTTGAATTTCCTAAATCAAAACAAAGCGGGCAAGCCCACATGGGCTTCCCATTCCCCCACTCATAAGGGGTTTGCACATTTTGGCGCCGCCGCGATGCCGCCTTGCGGCTATATACCTTATCGCGGCGTGTGCATCCCCCGGAGGGTTTTTGTGATATAGGAAATTCCAAAGGAATTTCCTATATCATAAGAAAACCCTAAGCTATTGCTAGCTTAGGGCGAATATCCAATCCGTGTTACCACCTAAATTCAGAGAAATCTTCTCTGCACTCTGTCAGTACGGGAACCACTGTCCGATACTGCTTCCCTGTAACGTAGGAATCACGTTGGAGCTTACTTGGGCTTCCACCTGTTCGGTCCACTGCTCAAAGGCTACTTCCACAATCCCTTCACGAAGACTCGCACCTGCCGCCTTCTCTCTTAGCTTCCGGTAATTATGTACTCCTCCTTATCACTGCATTTCACAATCCATATTCCGCAGTATATAAAAATCTGCCCGCAGGGCCTCTGTTATACAATTCCCTTTGGGTAAGCTTTAAACTGCTGAAAGTTATACTTATTATAGTGTCTGCTTTTCACTTTGTCAATGATAAAATATAATCGGAATTCTAATCATGGTTACTATTCACAGTCGATTAGGGCATGACAAATAGAGCGGGTGTCATTTCCGCTTGATTTTTCATATTTGAATCGACTTTCAAAGAGGAGG
>NZ_CYZU01000092.1 GCF_001404335.1 Faecalicatena contorta | reverse complement strand
CTATGCTTGCTGAAAGGCCCCTTCCTGTTTCCCGCCCCCGGGCAGAACCCCCTCTTTCGGCAGGCTGCGTGCATCCTTGCGGAAGATGTTCCGACACTTGGGGGGAATGATCGGCGGGAGCAGCGGATTGAATTGGATAATAGGAGGAATATTGACTCCAGTATTTTTATGCAGACGCTTTTGTATGTTGGTTATATTGTATACTTTCAGTACCGTAATTTATTACCACTGGATTTATATGTGGCTTCCAACATGTTCACAACTGGCCGTCCGTTTTTGTTTCCCCTCCCAATATCCCACTTGCAGCCCAACGTGATCCACTGCTCCCGTCTGATATCCCCACCAGGAAAGCCGCACTTCTGTCTTGATGAGTCTAGCGCTGTTGATGGACAGTCAGGGAGCCGCATTCGGATATACATGCTGTCTGATAATGCTAGAGTGGATCCTACGAATTCTTGGAAGAAATCAGGCGGGAAACAGGAGAGAGACCGTGATTCCGAATCACGGTCTCGGATGACCCAGTGTGGGAAAATATCAATTTTCCCACGCTGGGTCATCCCGTGCTCCTGTTTCCCGCCTGATTTCTTCCTAGAATTCGTTGACCCACGGGTGCATTATCAGACAGCATGTATATCCGAATGCGGCTCCCTGACTGTCCGTCAACAGTGCGCCCCTTTAACTAAAATGCGTTCCTCCCCATATCTTCTGTAGAGAATATATGGACTTGTTTAGGTTAAACAGATACGCAAACGCGCACGTTATAAAAAATTGTGGAAAGTATGCAAAACCAAACACCTCCGCCCCGATCAGCACCGGCGCCAGAAATGTATTGCTGGCACTTCCGAAGACGCCGGCATAGCCTAGCGCCGCCGCAAGTTCCGGGGGGATTCCCAGCACAGGTCCGGCTGCCGCTCCCAGACTTGCGCCGATGGCGAACAGCGGAGTGACCTCACCGCCTTGAAAACCGGCCGCCAGTGTCATGATTGTTAGAATGAATTTCAGAATCCAGTCAAAGCTGTAAATTTCCCCGCCATAAAAACTTGTATGGATCAGATTCGTCCCCAGCCCTGCATATCTCCCCTGATAGAGCAAAAGCAGCAGCAAGCTTATGATAAGTCCCATGTAGAAGATGCGGATAACCGGCTGGCTCCAAATCCTGGAAAGTTTCGCTTTTATGTATTTCAACGTCCAGGCAAATGCGCCGCCCACAATTCCGAACAGAATTCCGGCCAGGATCAGCTTTCCCATATCCGGCAGATTCAAATTCATTTCCGCTGTCAGAGCAAAGGTGAACTTTTCCAGCCCAAGGAAATGAGAAGTCATACTGGCTGTAAATGCAGCTGTAACGGCAGGGAGCAGCGCCTGATATTCCAATGCACCGGCTATCAGAACCTCCATTGCAAAAAATACTGCCGCAAGCGGTGTCTGAAAGAGTCCGGCAAATCCGGCGGCCATCCCTGTTACCAAAAAGATATGGGAACTGTTTTTTAGCGGAATTTTCTTACCCACCCAATGGGAAAAAGTCGCCCCAATCTGTACTGCCACCCCTTCCCGCCCAGCACTGCCGCCAAATAAATGAGTAATCCAGGTGCCGGAAATGACAAACGGAATCAACCTGAGCGGAATCACTTCCTCCTCCCCATGGCCGACTTCAAAAATCAAATTCATTCCCTTACTGCTTTTCCCCCCGAATTTGAGATAACAGAATGCTATGAATGCACCGGCCAGGGCCAGAAAGGGGATCAACTGCAACGGATGCGCATCCCTGAAATCAGTGATCCCCAGCAGAATCCTCCCAAATACCGCATCAATGCTGCCCACTACCAACCCGATCGGAATTCCCAGCAGGCCCAAAACCACCAATTCCTTATAAGTCATTAATACTCTTTTTATTCTGTCATACATATTTTCTTCATCCTTTACTCTAGTTTTCTTCTCCAACAGCCATCCCACAATACGGGATAATTACAGCCTGACTGCCGGAAGGTCTCAGCTCCTATAACAGATACGGCGTAATAATTTCCAACAAAAAAAGCTGACACCCCTGTTTTTACACAGAAGTCATCAGCTAAAAAGCGTTTTTGGAATCATCCACGGGAGAACTTCATTCCCTCAAAGTTTACTTTTAGTAGCATATCATTTATGTACCCGCATGTCAATATACTTGCCTGTCATTTATGGCCCTTTATGACCACTTGAAAACTGCTTTAATTCTACAATGATTAAAATATATAAGAAACAGGCATTAAAAATCAGTTGACATTTTCCTCCTTTTTGTTCTAAAATAAACTTGCTCATCGGAGGGCGGATACTCAAGATAGATTATTTGCCGGATAAGATGGCGGACTGAAATGTCTGCTTTCTTATCCTTTTTTATTTTACAGGGTAGACTTTTATTTTGCCTGTTAAATAAAACATTACATTACAAAAGTTTAAAGGGGATGACTGAGATGCATAATGCTTCAAATTTAACGCAGGGGAAGATATTAGGACCCCTTATGAAATTTACTTTGCCTATTATGGCGGCTTTGATACTACAGACATTGTACGGAGCCGTGGATCTGCTTGTTGTCGGGCAGTTCGCCGCGCCTGCGGCAGTGTCAGCTGTGGCTACCGGCAGCCAGATTCTTTATACGCTGACCGTGGTTATCACCGGGCTTTCTATGGGTGTCACAATTATCATAGGTCAGCAGTTTGGTCAGCATAAGGAAAATGAAATCGGCAATACCGTGGGAGCCGGGATCTGCCTTTTTGCCGCATTTTCACTGATCCTTACCGCTGTTATGCTTCTGGCTGCACCAGCTCTGGTCCGTCTTCTCCAGGCTCCTCCGGAGGCCTATGACTTTACTGTGCAGTATGTCCGAGTCTGCTCCGGAGGGATTGTGTTTATCGCCGCCTATAATACTCTGGGCAGTATCTTCCGGGGGATGGGGGATTCACATACCCCGCTCATGGCTGTAGCAATTGCCTGTGCTGCCAATGTTGCGCTGGACCTGCTCTTTGTAGCCGGGCTGAACATGGGCGCGGCCGGAGCTGCCGCTGCCACGGTTACAGCACAGGCAGTCAGTGTATTTCTGTCCATGCTTATTATCCGGAAGCGGGGACTGATTTTTCCGTTTTCCAGAAAACAGATCCGGTTTCATAAAAAAGTCATTTTCAGGATTTGTAAGATGGGCGCTCCCTGTGCACTGCAGGATCTGCTGGTCAGCATTTCGTTTCTGGCAATTACGGCAATCGTCAACCAACTAGGTGTAATTGCATCGGCAGGTGTAGGCGTTGCGGAGAAGCTCTGCGGTTTTATCCTTTTGGTTCCCTCCGCCTATACCCAGTCCATGTCCGCATATGTTGCACAGAATATCGGAGCAGGGCAGCCCCAGCGGGCAAGGAAGGGCATGTATTATGGCATGGCTACCTCTTTCTGCCTGGGACTGGTCATGAGCTATTTTTCATTCTTCCACGGAGCCGCCCTGTCACGCATTTTTGCCAGAGACACAGCTGTTATCCTGGCCTCAGCAGAATACCTGAAAGGGTACGCGATTGATACACTGCTGGTTTCCTTTCTGTTTTGCTTCATCGGGTATTTTAATGGATGCGGCTGTACCACTTTTGTTATGATCCAGGGCCTAATCGGAGCATTCGGGGTGCGGATCCCAGTGTCCTGGCTGGCAAGCCAGGCGGAAGAAGTGTCGTTGTTTCACATAGCACTGGCTACGCCCTGTTCCACCGTGGTCCAGATTGTCCTGTGCTTCTGGTTCTTTAAATGGGGCTACCCACGGCTTCAAAAAAAAGCAGTATTTTCTTCAAAAAATACTGGAGTTTCCTGACGAAATTTGTTACAATATCAGAGGTGTGCCAGATAAGTGACGCACCCCATACGCAGCAGTGGTCGAGTTGGCTGATGGCATCTGCCTCGAAAGCAGAAGAGCGGCAACGCTCCGGGGGTTCAAATCCCTCCTGCTGCGTTTTTTATTTACCGGCATACTTTACAATTACACGGTAGCAAAAACGGCTCATATCCATTTTAAAGGGTATGGGCCGTTTTTATTTTATCTATACTCGAGAAATGAAGGGAAAAGCAAGTATTTGCCAAGCGACTGTGTCATCACAAAAAAGAGAAGACTTTCCGAGTATTTATGTTATCACTCTAAAAGCCAGCAAATATAGAAACGGTAATACACTACCCCTGCACGAACCGCTGCAGCAGCCCAGGAATCTTACTTTTTAATATAACGATATTCATACTTTGCGGATTCATCACGATGCCTTCTACATTCTTGCCGAGCACCTTCTCTATATTGGCAAATTCGATCATATTGGCCTGGAATTTGCCCTGTGAATTGAACTTTACAAACTCATTATAATCCGTGAAAATCGGCTGGAACATCTTGCCCTCCTGGTTCTTTACACAGGGGATCTTGATATTGGAGCCATCCGGCAGCCTCTTTTCGCCCTCTACCTCTACCGCAATCAAGAATCTGGATCTCACCAGATTCACCGCCATCTCTTCTTCCAGTTCACGCAGCTTCGGCTTCTCATTATTCGGGATGGCCCTCTGGACTTCCTGCATAAAATAGAGTCCGGTCAGCTGCATCTGCGGATTCAAAAGCGGCTGTTGATTCCTGGGGAGCTTGGAATAATCCTTCTGTACCACCAGCTGCTCCAGAGGAATCTTGGATAGCTGCGCCTCCTCTGCGAATACGATCTCATTTACACCCAGGAGGTACAGGCTGCTGTAGAATCCAAGGAGCTGCTTGTTCTCCAGTTTGACAACCATCATGAAGTCTTTATTCTCATCCTTGCGCTTCTGTGCAAAATCTTTTGCTCCATCCTCAGTGGTAAACACCCAGATCTGATCATTAAAAGATTCTTCATCACAGATCAGAAAAGGCATCTTCGTGCCTTGTCCAAAAATCACATATGTAGTTTCTAACCTCTGCAGCTTCTTAACTTGTATTTGAAATTCGTTTTCCATGTCAGACCTCGATTCATTTATTTTCTAAATTATACTACACGATAATCCACAAGGCAATCGAAAAGTATGAATGAGTGAAAGGCATAATACTTCATTGAAACGGGACGGTCTGTACAAAACAGAAGCAGAGTTCAATCAGGAAGTGTCAAGTCTTCCTGTATGAACCCTGCTTAACCCTAATGCCTCGGTTTCCCTTACTCAGCTATCCTCAGCTGCTCCACCACACTTCCCTTATAGAACATCCGCATTGCCCCCCGCGGTATAAGCACAGATATCACAACCAGTATCATGCTCAGAATTACCGCCGGAAGGATTGTAATGTGATATGTGAAGTACCACATAGAAGGATTGGACAGCATCATTTTTAAAAGTGTCTGATCAACCACTACTGAGAACACGATTCCCAGAACCGCTGCTCCCGCCGCATAAAAGCAGCCCTCCAGCATGAGCAGTTTTCTCAGCTGTTTTTTCGTCATTCCGATGCTCTGCATTGTAGCAAATTCTCTCCGCCTTGCCAGAATACTTGTGCTCATCATATTAATCAAATTCAGAATTCCTGTGATTCCGAAGATGAATGCAATGATTCCGCCGACCATATAGATCATGGTTTTTGAAGATTCTGCGCTTGCCCTTGCCTTATCCGCGGACAGGTAGGTGAGGGACGGATTCTCCTGTATATAAGATTCCAGGAACTGCCTCATCTCGTCTTTGCTGCCCTCCTCTACATCGAAGGTATACTTCATAACAGCCGGTTCCTGATAAAGCTCTTTCATTTCTTCCTGCGGGAGATACAGATAAGGCGCATCAATCCCCACATCAATCGAACTGCTTACACTGTATCCAAACCCTTCATCATCGCTTGTAAGGGCGGCTTTTGCGATCACAGTATAGCTCTTTATCTCTTCCCCGTTTATGCGGGCGGTTATGGTATCCCCTACGTTCATATAATTATAGTATTCTTTCAGCACTTTTGTTTTTCTGTCAGCCTGCATTCCCAGAATGACGCTGCCGCCCTCCATCAGCTTTTCATAAAGCTTATTAAAATCTTTTTCTCCCTCCGCAATCTGCAGATGTGCAAGCCCGGCCTTTTCCATTCCATATACATTGCAGATCGGATAATCATCTGCTCCCACCGATACAAAACGGCCATCCGGATCCAGGCCGGCCCTCTGCTCTGTTCCCTGCTCATCGAATACTTTAATATCCGAGATTTTCATGCCGTAATCAAAAGTTACCTGCAGGTCTTCCAGCGTATTCTTATATACCAAACTTGCGTCTGTCACGCCCGGCATTTCCTGCACGGCCTGGACAGCCTCTTGGGGAACTGCCTGGTCATGGCGGATAAATCCTTTCAAATTGCTTCTTGTATCCACATGGGCGATCTCAAAGTCTGTACGTATCATCTCATTCACCTGACGCTCTACATCCACACTTCCTGCTGCCGTACCTACCGTATTTAGCATCACTACACTGAGCATCAGAGAGACAACGATGAATACGGAACGTCTTTTATTTCTTCCAAGATTCGCAAATGCCATCTGTCCGAGATTGATTCCTCTGTAATGTCTTTTCACCTTGGCATTTTTCCGGTTTTTCCCTTTTGTCTCTACATACCGGAATGCTTCCATGGGAGAGATATTGGATGCCATTCTTGCAGGTTTTCTCGTACTGATGAATACAGTCAGCGCGGCCAGAATCGCCGCTGCGATAAAGATTACCGGATTCGGGGAAACCGAAATCACAATGTTCTTATACTCCGTTGAAAGGATATCCATAATTTTCGGAAGTGTTATTTTTCCCACAAAGAATCCGATCAGCAGACCAAGCGGGATTCCCATGCAGGACACCCATACCGCCTGCCTGTTGATCAGCTGTTTTACCTGTTTTTTTGACATACCAATGGTCCGGTACAGGCCATAACGCCTTACTTCCTGCATAACAGCAATATCAAAAACATTGTAGATCAGCAGATACCCGCAAAAGATAAACAGAATCACCAGTACCGCAAAAGCAGCCATCATTTTACTGTCCATCCCAGGATTCGTTTCCTGGTTGATCACCGCCGGGATACTGTTTGGGGCGCCGATTTCCCTGGATCCGCCTATTGATTCTACGAACTCATCCAGCTGCTCTTCCATATTCGTTCTATCCGCCATCATAAAATCGGCCCAGTATGTCCCTGCCAGTTCCGCATCTTCCCGGTAAGTATACTCAAAAATCTCCGGATGCTCCTCCCTGAATGCCTCTGACACAGTCATAATGCTCAGTTCGTCATGGGAACTTTCATACCATCCCGATACAACCATTGGAAGCTGATAATCCCTTCCGTGTACGGTGAATTCAATGATCACCTCTGCTCCCACTTCCGGTTTTGCCCCCAGTTCCTCCAGCGCTCTATCTGATGCTACAATTTCATTGGCTTTCACGGGTTCCACTCCGTGAGTTGGCTGGCAGAAGGTTAGCTCCCGTTGAACAGAGTTTTCCAGATCCAGCTCTATCTCATGTCTCACCGTATTTGTCAGAAAGCCTATAGGCATACGAAGTCCTAATTCACTGGCGATACCGCTTTCTTTCAGTTTTTCATACTGTTCCTCTGTCAAATTCCGGATATCCACATCCGCCTTGCTCATTTTCTGAATCTGCTGGGTCATCTTCATAGATTCCATGGTTCCCATGCCGATCGTGGTAATGGAAGTAAACAGAACGGCCGTGAGTGCAATCGCCAGCACTGCTACCAGATTGCGGAAACGGCTTGCCAGGAAACTTCTTCTTGACAGCGTTTTCATAATCTTCAGATTGTCATTTTCAAAAGGTAATACCATCGCTTATGCCCTCCTATGCTGTGATCCTGCCGTCTTCGATCCGTATGATCCGGTCTGCCATCTGGGCCAGCTGGTCATTGTGAGTAATCATGACAATTGTCTGGTTCAGCTCATAACAGGTTCGTTTTAACAGCCCGATCACATCGGCGCTTGTTCTGCTGTCCAGATTTCCGGTCGGTTCGTCAGCCAGGACGATGGCTGGTTTTGATACAAGGGCGCGCGCAATGGCCACTCGCTGTTGCTGCCCTCCCGAAAGACTGCCGGGCATGTATTCGAGTCTGTCTTTCAGGCTCAAAAGTCCTGCCACTTCCTCCACGTAGCGTGCATTCACCCGGTTCCCGTCCAATTCCACCGGCATAACAATATTTTCATAAGCGTTCAGAATCGGAATGAGATTATAGTTCTGGAAAATAAATCCGATATTTCTTCTTCGGAAGACCGTAAGTTGTTCATCATTCATTTTAGACAGCTCTTTTCCTCTCACCACCACACTTCCGGATGTCGGTATATCCAGGCCGCCCATCATATTCAAAAGCGTAGATTTCCCGCTCCCACTTGTTCCGACAATTGCCGTGAATTCCCCCTCTTCCACACAAAGATCCACTCCATCCAGCGCCTTTGTAATAGTTGGTTCCTCCCCATAATATTTTTTTAATCCAGTCACCTGTAATATGTTCATTTTGATTTCCTCCTCTGACTTTCTAAAGCCTATTATAATCGGCAATTGTCCGGGAATCCTCCGGGCTCTTTCGTTAATTTTGATTATTCTCACTGAAAAAGTCCCGTTTTCGGGACTTTTCATTATATTTCCGCTCTTCTCACATAAATAGAACAGACAGCATGCTGAAAACATTCCAGTCATTACTGCCTGTTCTTCCTTTTTATTCATAGCATACCACAAAAACTTCTGCTAATCTATCTGAAAGAATATTCTAATTTTTAATAACAGGCCATATAATAGCCACAGAACTACTGCCATATTTCTCATTCATTTGGTAAAAAGACAGAAAAAACTGAACCGCTCCTCTGCCGTGAGCTAACCTTCACATAGCCTCCCTGAAGGGAAATGATCTCCCGCGCCAGATACAGTCCGATCCCCACACCCTCCTCATCATGCACCTCTTCCTCCCTGTAAAAGCGCTGGAAAATCAGGGCATAATGTTCTTCCGGGATCCCCTTTCCGGTATCTGCAATGTCAATCTTTACATAGGCCTCCCAGCGTTCCACCGATACACTGATCATCCCCCCTGGAGGCGTATACTTCACCGCATTGTCCAGAATATTAAAGATGGCTTCCGTGGTCCATTTTGGGTCATGAGACACCAGAAATGTCTCCGGGCAGTCCACCCGCACATCCATCTGCTTCTGTGCCGCCTTTGTAAATATGCCTCCCACAGCCTCTGCCAGCGTATCGTACAGATTCTGTGTTTTCTTCGTAAGCATGATAACTCCGGTTTCCAGCCGCGACGTCTTCACCATGGCCTGCACAAGGAAATCCAGTTTGTCAATCTGAGAAGCGAAAGCTTCGAGAAATTCGTTTTTCTCGCTTTCCGTAAGGCTGTCATCATGCAGGGTCTCCTGGATCATCTTCAGGTTTGTGACCGGAGTCCTCGTCTGGTGTGAAATATCCGATACAAGGGACTGAAGCTCCTCCCTTGCTCTGACATTCTGCTCCTTCTGCTTCTGCATGACCTTGTAGAGCTGCCTGAGTCTGTGTACAATCCTGGCTAAAAGTGTCTCTTCTTCCATATAAGGCTTTTCCTGCAGGTTGTCCTCTGCCATTTCTTCCAAAATGGCGCAGATCTCTTCTGTAAACACGGATAATTTCTTCTGAAAAACAACGGTTAGAGCAATTCCCCAGCAGACAGTGGCGGCCGCCGCGGCCGCTGTACCAAACACGGCGGTGCGGCTCCCGGTCAGAGCATAAACCACAGCAAGGATCACCACATCTGTCAATATCACCCCACAGCTGATATAACGGACAATCCTCCCGAGGGAGAGGCTATGATAATTCATCTTAGCTCACCGCCCTTCCACATATAACCCATTCCGTACACCGTCTGTATATAGGTATGTTCTTTATTCTCAATCTTCTTTCTCAGCGCACTCAATGTAGTTGTCAGTGTATGGTCATCCACAAAGTTGCCGTCTATATCCCACAACCTGTCCAGCAGGATCTGTCTGGTAAGAACCTGCTTCCCGCTCTTGGCAAAGATTTTCAATAGCTTCCATTCTTTTGGGGTAAGAGCCACAGGTAGCTGTCCTGCCGTGCAGGTGTTCTCTGTGAAATCAATTGCCAGATACCCGTCATCGAACACATCCGATACCAGCTTTTTCTCCATGCGGCTCAGAATCGCTGCCACTTTCTTCTGAAATACTGCCACGGAAAAGGGTTTTGTCACGTAATCGTCCGCCCCGCATTCATAGCCCTTGAGCATATCGCTCTCCATATCCTGCGCCGTTACAAATATCACGGCGGCATCCTGCTTCTCTTTTATGGTACGGCACACCTCGTACCCGTTCCCGTCCGGCAGGTTCACGTCCAGCACAACCAGTGCAAATTGCTGTCCCCCCACAAT
The DNA here is from genome assembly GCF_001404335.1 of Faecalicatena contorta. GTDB lineage: Bacteria > Bacillota > Clostridia > Lachnospirales > Lachnospiraceae > Faecalicatena > Faecalicatena contortus_B. Next base: position 3,067 of record NZ_CYZU01000092.1, on the reverse strand, counting down.
TTTCTCTGCATCCGCCGCATTCATAACCGATTCCACCTCATATCCTGCACTTTTCAGGTTATAACTCAGGGTCATATTTAAAATCCTGTCATCCTCTACGACCAATATTCTCTCCATTTTAACTCTGCTCCTTCACACCGCTATTCCATTTACCGACAATCTGTTTCTTATTATACATGTTTTTGTACCATAACAAAAGCGGAAGATCCCTCTCTGTACTAGAGAGGTTCCTCCGCCCTTTTAATTTTAAATGCTCCAATCATTCAACTCATATCAGACTGTGATTTTCCCCGCCAATATCTTCTGATAATCTTCGTAATTCTTTTTCAAAAGATTCGGCGTGTCCAATTCGTAGGGGCATTTTTTCCTGCACTGCCCGCACTGCATGCACCCCTCTATCTTCTTCATCTTTTCCTGCCATTCCTCACTCAGCCACCCCGCCGATGGAGCCCGCCTTACCATAAGTGACATCCTTGCACAATTATTGATGACAATACCAGCCGGACATGGCATGCAATAGCCACAGCCGCGGCAGAACTCTCCGGTCAGTTCTTTTTTCTCCTTCTCAATAAATGCCGCCAGCTCTTCATCCAGCACAGGGGCATCTTCCATATATTCCAGCCATTCCTCCAGTTCTTCCATCCGCTGGACGCCCCAGATCGGAAGCACATGATCAAACTGTGACATAAACGCAGAAGCAGCGCGGGAGTTCGTAAGCAGACCGCCTGCCAGCCCTTTCATCGCGATAAAGCCCATATTTCTTTCCCTGCACAGCTCCACCAGTTCCAGCTCTTTTTCTGAGGACAGATAGCTAAGCGGGTACTGCAGCGTCTCATAAAGCCCGGATTCAATACACTCCTTTGCAACATCCATTTTGTGTGCAGTCACTCCGATATGGCGGATCTTTCCCTGCTCCTTAGCCTTTTGCATGCGCTCATACATTCCTGTGCCATCGCCGGGACGGTAACAGACATCCACACAGTGGAACTGGTAAATATCTATATAATCGGTCTGCAGCAGCTTTAAGGAAAGATCCAACTGCTTCTCAACCTCCTCCGGCGTGCGCGCCATTGTCTTGCTTGCTATGTAAATTTCCCCGCGAATACCGGCAAAAGCATTCCCCAGCTTTTCCTCACTGTCGCTGTATGCACGCGCCGTGTCAAAAAATGTCATACCGCCTTCAAAGGCCCTCCTGAGAATCTTTACCGCATTCTCCATGTCCACTCTTTGTACCGGCAGAGCTCCAAATGCATTCTGCGGGACAGTAATTCCCGTGGTACCTAATGTAACCTGTTTCATCTTCATAGTCCGTTCACTCCTTACATCATCATGATATGTCTTTCATACATGTTCTTCGCATAATCAAAAACATACGGCAGAGAAAATACAACCTGCTGTCAAAATCCTTTACAAATTGATCTCCCGCCCTTCCTTTCTCCACTGTCTCAGTTCTGCAGATGCAGAAAGCAGCAGGTCTGAAGAAGAATTGAGTGCAGTCTCTACCGAGTCCTGTACAACCCCTATGATAAATCCCACACCAACTACCTGCATGGAGATATCGTCTGATATCCCGAAAAGGGAACATGCCATAGGTATCAGTAACAGAGATCCCCCCGCAACCCCGGATGCTCCGCAGGCCGACAGAGCAGCCAGTACACTTAGAATTATGGCTGTAGGGATATCCACCGGAACCCCCATCGTGTGGGCAGCCGCCATCGTCATAACAGTAATCGTAATAGCGGCGCCGTCCATATTAATGGTAGCCCCCAGGGGAATGGAGACGGAATAAGTATCCTTGTCCAGCCCCATCTCTTCGCACGCTGCCATATTCACAGGGATATTGGCAGCAGAACTCCTTGTAAAGAATGCCGTAATGGCGCTGCGCTTTAAGCATCTGAAAATCAGTGGGTACGGGTTCTTCCTGATGCACCAGTATACAAGAATCGGATTCGTAATAAAGGTAATTGCCAGCATGGACCCTACCAAAAGAACAAGAAGCTTTCCATATTCCGTGAAAATATTTAACCCACTGGTAGAAATCGTACGGAACACAAGGCCCAGAATCCCAAACGGAGCAAGATTGATAATCCATGTCACCAGCGTAGAGACTGCGCCTGAAATATCCCTAAGCATGTTTTTCGTCGTCTCCGCCGCCCTCCGGAATGCAAGTCCCAGCAGTACTGCCCAGAATAAGATCCCCAGATAATTTGCATCTGCCAGCGAACTCACCGGATTGGAAACAACATTCAACAGCAGCGTTTGAAGCACTTCCGCCACTCCGCTTGGAGGCGCGGTATCCGTCACTGCCTTTGTCAGTGTCAGCGTACAAGGAAAAGCCATGCTCGCAAACACTGCAATGACTGCCGCAAGCAAGGTGCTGAACATATAAAGAATAATAACCGTCTTAATCACGCCTCCATGTGATTTTCCTGCATTGCAGAGCGAGCTCATGACAAGGAAAAATACCAGGATCGGCGCAACCGCTTTTAATCCCCCAACAAAAAGATCCCCCAGTATACCGATTGCTGTTACGGAGGGAATCAGAAGCCCCAGGGCCGCTCCAATGATCAAACCTCCCAGAATTCGCTTAACAAGGCTGATCTCCATCCATTTCTCAAACACTTTTTTCATTTTTAAATCCATTCCTTTCGCTTCACTCAGGCACGCTCAAGTACCTCCACCATTTTCAATCTTCTGCCGCCTGCTTTAGAATATAATTAAGTATAGCGCAGGAAACGGCATATGGCAAATCTAAAATCAAAATACAACGGACTGGCTTTCGTCCCCGGAAGCGTCTGGGGACGCTTAATGGCAAAAAGAGCTGCAAGCCATCAATAAATCCTATCGCGCTCACAGGTTTGATTATTCTGAAAGCTGTATTCCCTTGCTTATGTACACCTACTGGGGACATAAAAGTCCCGCCAATTCAATGCCATACGCTGCCCCCGCTTGAGGGCCCTCCTTAGAAACGAGCTTTTTCCTGCCGGTTGGATGCGCCAGCTCCATGAAGGGATAGCCGAAAACCTCCCGGAGAACATCCATGTCCTTTCAAAAACGCTCAAAGCGG
>NZ_CYZU01000091.1 GCF_001404335.1 Faecalicatena contorta | reverse complement strand
GCAAGTCTAAAACGACCAATGTGTAGACCTGGCCGCCGGAAACGGCGGTCAAAAAATGAGCCAGTACTCATGGTTTACCGTATACACGAAAACTAATCCTAATGTAAATATTAATGATGATGTTAGTATACCTTTTGCAGAAATTAACGATGTAAAGTTACAAGAAATACAAGCAAATATTGAACATTATTATGGTGAGTTTATAACATCGCTATTATGTGATATCGCTTCAGTTACTTCATCTAGTTTAAGATTTGCTAATTCAGAATTTTGGAAATATTTTATTTCATTATTACCGCCAGAAAAATTGTATAAGACTGCCCATGAAGTTAATCTAATAAAGAATAATTCCTTATATAAGTTTCTTGCAAGCAATTCATTTTTAAAGCAAAAAAGATTCAACAATTTACTGGACGATAAATTCGATTCTTTATTGATTGAGATGGGAGGCCTATTTCCTGGGGGGATTAGTATTTTGAGATCTATGCAAATTGTCAATGAAGTAAGAAATTGTTATAATATTACACCAAAATTAAGTGAATCAATTCAGCATTTACAAAAAAGCCAGCTATATCAGTTTCTTGATATGCCAACTTCTAGTCTATTTTTAGACTTATCAATTAATCAATTGGCATACCCGATGCACTATGTTTCTAAATTAACTAAACGTTTATCATATAAAGCAAAAGATACGATTATGTATTTAGATGCAATGATGTTTGATGAGTGTAGATATATTTATGATTGGATGCCATCTATTGATCAAGTGGTTAACTCTTTTCAAAATTTGAGTTGGCAATATGTGTTTCGCTTTGCTGTGGATGGATTAGTAAAACAACGACTTAAATACAATAATGAGTATTTTTACCAAGGCTCTGTTATAAGTAAGGAGATTCCCCAATTTAAAGAACAAATAATTAATGAGAGAATACATATAGGAGGTTAGATATGCCGGCATTTGAGATGAACTGTGATGACATAATTGGTGTTTTTAAAAATAGTTTAAGAGTGGAGAATACAGTTAAATCTATATCTCATACCTTTTTGAACGAGAGATATTCAAAATCTGTAGATTTTGCTCCTTATTATCAAAGAAAATATGTTTGGGATGAGGACAAAGCAACGTATTTTATCGAGAGCATTTTATTGGGTACTGAAGTTCCACCAATAGTTTTATTTGAGAATGGTACTAAAAAAGAGGTGATTGATGGAAGACAAAGATATGAAACGATAAAAAGATTTTTAGAAGATAAAATTGTTTTAACTGAAAAAGGATTAAAAGCATTAACTAGTCTAGCTGGATTGAGATATATTAATTTACCAGATAATGTAAAGGATACCTTTAGAAATACAAAAATTAGAATATTAAATTTCAATGTTGTTAATGAACCTGCTTTAAACGAATTACAGAAAGATAAAGTGAAAAAAGAAATATTTAGAAGATACAATTCTGGGATTACTGCCCTTAAATCTCAAGAAATTGAACGAGCAGAATATATTAATGATATTATAGCTAAACAATTAAAGATTCATCTTAATAACGATTCGAATTTATTAGAACAAAATACAGCTCTATTTATTCCACAGAGAAAACATAATATGCAAAAAAGAGATAAAGTTAATTATTTGCTATCGAGAATTAGATTTTTATTAACTTTACCCTATATACCTATATATAGTTATGCTGGAGCAAAATCAAGAGTTGATTGTATTAAAACTTATTATTATGAAAAATTTAAAGAATGTGATCCGAAACAACTAATTGAAATGTATACATGTCTAATAAAAAAACTTACAAGATTTAAAAAGTCATTAAGTAGGTTTAATTCATTTTTGGCTGAAAATATATTGGTGTATGAAGTCTTTTTTTGGGCATTTACAATTATTTATATGAAGGACAAGACTATTTTAAATAAGATAAAATGCAAAGACTTAGCTAAAGATTTTTCCTCAATTACGATGGAGGATGATGCGGTGTGGAAAGGAATTGAAGACCCTATCAATATAGAGGAAATTTTTGTTCAATCTGGGAGCCATTATTATAAGTCAGTTGTTAATAGGCATTTGTTAGTGAGTAATTTAATAAAGGGATTGTATCATATAAATTATGATGATAACCTAAGAAACTCTGTAGAATTTAAGCGGATAATGTCAATAGATATAAAAAAGGAGCAGATGGATACATTTCAGTTGACTAAAACAGATCCTGCATCATCTTCAATTTATGATATATTGCAAGATATAAAAGAATCAAAGTTTTTAATAAGACCAGAGTATCAGAGGTCAGAAACTATTAATAAACAAAAGGCATCATATTTACTAGAAAGTATTCTTTTAGATATTAGGATTCCTCCTATATTTATCTATAAGCGAGAGGATAAAGTATATGAGGTTATCGATGGCCAACAACGTCTTTTGGCTATTATAGGTTTTTTAGGAGAGGTGTACAAAGATGAAGATGGTAAATTTAAAGAATCAATTATTCATAATTATAAACTGTCTAAACTAAGGATTTTAAAGGAACTTAATGGAATGGATCGTGAAAGAATAGAAGAGTATGATAATAGCTTAATAGATAAAATACTAGATTTTCCGATTGATATTGTTGAGATTAATCAACTTAATAATCGAAATTTTTCACCAATAGATCTTTTCTTAAGATTGAATTCTAAGCCTTATACGATACTTCCGAATACGTTTGAAATGTGGAATGCTTATATAGATAAAAAATTGATAGATAAGATCAAATCTATAACTAATGAGTACTCAGAAAATTTATTAAAACCATTAGATAAACGCATGAAAAATGAAGAATTAGTGACAACATTAGCTTATATTGATTATAAAACAAGAGGCGATATCAAGGCTTCTGAAATTGTCAATATTTTTATTCGTAATAAAAGAATAAATGCAAGAATGAACAAAAAATCTAATATTACTTCTTTGCTTGATAACTTAACTAGAAATAATGATTTAGGGTTTTTGGATTCAGTAGATCAAGTGCATATATTTTTTGAAAAATTACAAATTCTTACTGGCGAAAATTTTGAAAATTTTAATCAGTTGATAATGCATAAAAAGTCAAATGTTCAAAGTAAGACAAATCAGAATTTTTATCTATTATGGATTATGTTGAATAATGTTAGCAAAGAAAAATTGAGATTAAATTCAAATGAAATTCATAGTAAAATAGCAGAATTATTCACTATAGTGCAAGATGTGCCGGACAATCTTACAATTAATAATTTTATTGAAACAATAGAGTTATAGAAAAGGTGTGATAAGGCTCTTATCTTTATTATATGTTTTTGATTATCCTTAAAATTAACATGCGAAAAGCCCCATTTACAAGAGACTCACTAGAACCAAATTCTTAGAATCCCACCGGGAAACTAATTTTTCCTGCCGGTTGGATGAACCCAGCCTTGCGTGGAACGGGGCGGGGGCAGACAGAAGCATATCGCTGTTTGGAATACATCCAGCGAGTTTAGCAGCAGTTAGAGGAAACACACAAAATCAGCCGGAGAAAAGTTAGTCACCAAATTAACTTTTCACTACGCCTGAGCCGTCCAATCATCAGATTGGGCGGTGAATGCGTAGGGTTCCGGCTGATTTTGTGTGTTTCCTCTTACTGCTGCTTAGCGCAGCGCCAGTATCCAAAGAGCGATATGCTTCTGTCTGTCCCCGCCCCGTTCCACGCGAGGCGTCCCCCTAAGCATAAAAATAAGTTGCAAAAATTTGTATTGACATGGTAGGAATTTGGGTGTATAACATTAAATATACAATTCTTATCAAGATAGTAGGATATAGAAAGAAGGTGTTATATGAAGGTATCTACTAAAGGAAGATACGGACTACGCGCACTTGTGGACATGGCAGCGAATTCCCAGGAGGGTCCGATATCCCTGATTCAGACGGCGAAGCGGCAGAATATTTCTTTAAATTATCTGGAGCAGGTCTTTGGAGTTTTGAGAAAAGCCGGCATTGTTGTCAGCGTCAAGGGGGCCGGCGGAGGATATAAGCTGGCCAGGAGCGCCGAGTGCATTACAGTGAAAGAGATACTGGAGGCTTTGGAAGGGGAATTTTCCATTATCGACAGGAATGGGGAGGAGGCCGCGGATCCTGTACAGAAAGCGATACAGGAACTGGTGTGGGATGAGATTGACAGTAAGGTGAACGAATTCCTCGGGAAGCGGACACTGGCCCAGCTGGTGCGGGAGTACAGAGAGAATCTGGATTGCAGTACGAATATGTACTATATCTGATCCAGACAGGTTTAAAGGAAACATGAAAAGGTGAATTGACAGGAAAGTGAGGACAACGCAGATGAGCAGAGACAGAAAATTAAGATTTGAGACATTGCAGTTACACGTAGGACAGGAGCAGCCGGATCCGGCGACAGACGCAAGGGCGGTTCCCATTTACCAGACCACGTCCTATGTATTCCGGGACTGTGAGCATGCGGCTCAGCGTTTTGGACTCGCTGATGCGGGGAATATATACGGAAGGCTGACGAACAGCACCCAGGATGCCTTTGAGAAACGAATCGCAGCGCTGGAGGGCGGCTCGGCTGCACTCGGCGTCGCATCCGGTGCGGCGGCAATTACTTATACATTTCAGAATCTTGCTAAGCAGGGGGATCATATTGTAGCCTCAAAATATATTTATGGGGGCAGCTATAACCTGCTGGAACATACGCTGCCGGATCAGGGCATTACCACAACTTTTGTGGATCCGGATGTGGAAGGCGCGGTGGAAGCGGCAATTCAGGAGAATACAAAAGCAATATTTATAGAATCTATCGGGAATCCGAATGCAAATCTGGCCGATATACAGGAGATCGCCGATATTGCCCACAGACATCAGATCGTCCTGGTAGTGGACAGTACATTTGCCACGCCGTACCTGCTAAGGCCCTTTGAATACGGTGCAGATATTGTTGTTCACTCTGCAACTAAGTTTATCGGAGGACATGGGACCGCTTTGGGCGGAGTTATTATTGAAAGCGGAACTTTCGACTGGAAAGCATCCGGTAAATATCCGCAGCTCACGGAACCGGATCCGAGTTATCATGGCGTACGCTTTTATGACGTGGCAGGAGCCGCGGCATTTGTAACGAGAATACGCGCGGTGATTCTGCGGGATACAGGGGCAACCATGGCGCCGCTTCATGCATTTTTGTTTCTGCAGGGCCTGGAAACATTGTCACTCCGGGTGGAGCGCCATGTGGAAAACACGCTGAAGGTCGTAGAATTTCTGCAGGCGCACCCAAAAGTATCGAAAGTAAATCATCCTTCGGTGCAGGACAGTCCGTATCATGAACTGTATCATCAATATTTCCCCAATGGGGGCGCTTCAATCTTTACATTTGAAGTAAATGGTACAGGGGAAGACACTAAGAAATTCATTGATAACCTGGAGATATTCTCTCTGCTCGCCAATGTTGCAGATGTAAAATCACTGGTCATCCATCCGGCCAGCACGACGCATTCCCAGATGACGCCCGAAGAGCTGGAGGCTTCCGGCATCAGGCCGAACACGGTCAGGCTGTCCGTGGGAACCGAGCACATAGATGATATCCTGTATGACCTGGAACAGGCTTTGGAACGAATATAAAATATAGATACAGAATTGGAGGCAGTAAAATGGCAAACATATATAAAAGTATTACAGAACTGGTAGGAAGGACGCCGATACTGGAGGTGTCGAATATTGAAAAGGAACTGAACCTGGAAGCGCGCATTCTGGTAAAGCTGGAGTACTTTAATCCGGCCGGGAGTGTGAAGGACCGCGTGGCTTTGAATATGATTGAAGACGCGGAGGCGAAAGGCCTGATCAAACCGGGAGCCACGATTATCGAACCGACCAGCGGAAATACCGGGATCGGGCTGGCATCGGCGGCGGCAGCCAAGGGATATAAGGCAGTTTTTGTCATGCCGGAGACGATGAGCATCGAGAGAAGAAAGCTGCTGCTGGGTTATGGCGCAGAGATTGTCCTGACCGAAGGGGCGAAGGGAATGAACGGAGCCATCGCAAAGGCGGCGGAACTTGAAAAGGAACGGGAAAATGCAATTGTACTTGGTCAGTTTGTGAACAGTGCAAACCCGGAAATTCATACGAAAACAACAGGTCCCGAGATCTGGGAGGACACCGATGGCCAGGTGGATATCTTTATTGCGGGCGTAGGCACAGGCGGAACTATCACGGGAACGGGAACCTACCTGAAGTCCAGAAAGCCGGATGTGCAGGTGATTGCAGTGGAGCCGGCCGGCTCCCCGGTACTGTCGGGCGGAAAACCGGGACCACATGGGCTGCAGGGCATCGGTGCAGGTTTTATACCGGAAGTGCTGGATACAGATATCTATGAATCCATAGTACAGGTGAAGGACGAGGAAGCCTATGCGGCCGCAAAACTTCTGGCAAGGAGAGAGGGCGTGCTGGTTGGAATTTCCTCCGGCGCGGCGTTCCATGCGGCGGTTGAAGCTGCAAAAAAACCGGAAAATAAAGGCAGAACTATCATGGCCATCCTGCCTGACACAGGAGAAAGATATCTTTCCACACCGTTGTTTGAGTCATAAAAAAGGGCATTTTGCGGCATTTGCCCTGTGGAGAATCCGCAGGGAGTGTGCTGCAAGATGCCCTTCAAATGCCGTTTTTTTAGATCTTAAATGGAAAGTAGTGTGAAATAATTTATAAGCAATTGAAAAAAACGGAGATATGTTATATACTAATTGAAGTTAAAAATAAAAAATAGGAGGAAAATAGTATCATGAAAGAATTTAAATATGTTATTACAGACCCGGAGGGAATTCATGCGAGACCGGCAGGACTGTTGGTAAAGCAGGCTGCAGGCTATAAATCTGCCGTTAAAATCGTTAAAGGCGAGAAGAGTGCCGATGCAAAGAGAATCTTTGGAGTAATGGGACTCGGAGTAAAAACAGGGGAAGAGATTACTATGACAGCCGAGGGCGAAGACGAAGATCAGGCAATCGCAGAATTAGAGGCATTTTTTAAAGAAAATTTATAAATAAAAGAGCACTTATCATTTGTATATAAGGGAAGGTACTATGATTACAATAACAGGTAAAAGTGTATTTGGCGGTGTATCCATCGGAAAGCTCTCATTTTATAAGAGGAATCAGAAAGTGATCAAGCGGTCACACGTTGATGATATAGAGGCGGAATGCACCCGTTTTCAGGAGGCAAAGACCGATGCAGTTGAACAGCTCAAAGGGCTGTATGACAAAGCGCTTGAGGATGTGGGCGAAGCGAATGCCATGATTTTTGAGATACACCAGATGATGCTGGAAGATTTGGATTACATTGAATCAATCGAAAATATTATACGTACCCAGGAAGTAAATGCAGAATTTGCGGTAGCAACAACGGCGGACAACTTTGCGCAGATGTTTGCTTCTATGGATGATGCATATATGCAGGGGCGTGCGGCGGACGTAAAGGATGTATCCGAGCGTGTACTGGACATCCTCTGCGGCGTGGGAGAAAGTATGGCTCAGACGGATGAGCCGTGTATTATTGCAGCGGATGATCTGGCTCCCAGCGAGACTGTACAGCTGGACAAGAGCAAGGTCCTTGGATTTGCAACCATGTATGGTTCTTCCAATTCCCATACGGCAATTCTGGCAAGAACGATGAACATTCCCGCAGTCATTGGCATGGGAGAGGAACTGTTGGCCCAGTATGACGGCAGGATGGCAGTAATTGACGGTTTCACCGGGATACTGTATATTGACCCGGACGAGGCAACGCTGGCAAAGATGCAGGAGAAGCGGGCAAAGGATCTGGAACAGAAGGCCCTTCTGGAACAGCTGAAAGGCAAAGAGAATGTAACAAAGAGCGGCCAGAAAATGAATGTATATGCTAATATCGGCAATGTATCCGATGTTGGCGCTGTCCTGAAGAATGATGCAGGCGGAATCGGCTTGTTCCGGAGTGAATTCTTATATCTGGAGAACGACACGTTTCCGACCGAGGAGCAGCAGTTTACAGTGTATAAGCAGGTTGCGGAGAATATGGCTGGCAAAAAGGTTATTATCCGTACGCTGGACATAGGAGCAGATAAACAGGTTGATTACTTCGGGCTGGACAAGGAAGAGAATCCGGCGCTGGGATACCGTGCAATCCGTATCTGTCTGACGAGAACAGAGATTTTTAAGACGCAGCTGCGTGCGCTATACCGTGCAGCTATGTTCGGCAATATTTCCATTATGTTCCCGATGATCATCTCAGTTGATGAGATTTACAAGATCAAAGAGATTATTGCAGAAGTGCAGAGTGAACTGAAGGCGGAGGGAATTCCGTTTAAAGAGAATGTGGAGACCGGCGTGATGATCGAGACACCGGCATCTGTCATGATCAGCAGGGAACTGGCAAAAGAAGTAGACTTTTTCAGCGTGGGTACAAATGATCTGACTCAGTATACGCTGGCGATTGACAGGCAGAATTCCAAACTGGATGCATTCTATGACCCACATCATCCGGCAGTGCTCGCGATGATCAGGATGGCGGCTGAGAATGCTCATGCAGAGGGCAAGTGGATTGGGATCTGCGGTGAACTGGGAGCCGATCTGGAACTGACGGAAGAATTCCTGAAGATGGGGCTGGACGAGCTTTCCGTATCCCCATCCATGATACTTCCGCTGAGAAAGCGCATCAGAGAATGCGAATAGAAAAAGACAATGCATATTTTATATCAGCGTTTAATCACCACAATTAATGAGGAAATTGTCGGCACAACGGAATACCATATCGCCAGTCTGATGCTGGAGAATATCAACCAGCTGTATCAGATACCGATCGGGGAGATGGCTGCCCTGTGCAGTGTATCAAAGTCTACGGTATCCAAGTTTGTGAGAAGGATTGGTTTTGACGACTATACGGATTTCAAGCTGGAGGCTATGCGCCAGCGTGAAAAGGATGTTTATATCCGGGGCGGAGATTCGGTGAACATTACGGATTACATTTTGGAACATGGGATGGACCGTTATGTCCAGGTGCTGACGAATGATATCAGGAATCAGGCGTCCTCCATTGATATGGAAAGGATAGAACGCCTCGTGGAGGATATCCACGGTTATAAGAAAATTGCCGCTTTTGGGGAGATTTATTCCGAGACGGCAGCGTTGAATTTTCAATACAAAATGTCCTACTACAGAAAATATGTCTATACAACGATTAATGACAGGAAGCAGGAACATTATATTGCAGAGGCCGGCGCAGATACACTGCTTTTAATTTTCTCGAATTCAGGACGCTATATCAGCACGTTTTCAAAGCTGGACGGAGAACCTGAGAAAGAATGTTTTAATAAAACAAAAGCAAGGGTAGTTCTGATTACATCCAACACAGAGATGGAAAGGGACCCGAGAGTGGATATGTGCATTTTTCTAAAATATGGGGAGCGGGTCCAGAATCATCCGATTCTTTATCAGTTCCTGATCGAACAGATCACAGCAAGGTATCAGAAGAAGTATGGCTTTCCTGATGATGTAATCATTGATTAATCTTGTGTATTGCAGTAAAGATTAGGTTAAAATAACAGAAGTTTTGAGAGAGTTTCCATTTTGCGAACTTTTTCGGAACTTCTGTTTTTTTTGCTATAATGACCTCAGAAATTTGAAGGAAGGAGAATCGCGATGAACGAAATCTGGTTTCGGAACGAAGCAGAGGAGTGGACAGAAGCACTTCCCATAGGAAATGGTTTTATGGGAGCTATGGTCTTTGGCAGGACATCGGTTGAACGGATACAGGTCAATGAGGATTCTGTCTGGTCAGGCGGATACATGGAGCGGGTCAATCCGGATGCAAAAGAGCACCTGCATGAAGTGAGACAGCTGCTAAAGGAGGGCAGAGTGCAGGAGGCGGAACTTCTGGCTTCCCGTAGTATGTATGCATCCTACCCCCATATGAGGCACTACCAGACATTGGGAGATGTATGGATTGACTTTTTTCATACACGCGGCAGGCAGATCGTGAAGAAGAAAGAGAACGGAACTTCGTTTGTGGAGTATGAACCGCCGGTTTTCGAAGGATATCGAAGGAGCCTGAATCTGGAGGATGCAGTGGGCAGCATTGCATATAAGACAGAGAAGGGAACTGTAAAAAGAGAATTTTTTGCCTCCGCCCCGGCACAGGTTCTGGTTTATAAAATGTACGCAGATGCAGGCGAGGCGTTGGATTTTGAAGTTTCTCTTACCCGAAAAGACAACCGTTCGGGAAGGGGCTCGTCTTTTTGCGACGGTACAGAGGCACTTGGAGACGATACAATACGCCTGTACGGTAAAAACGGTGCGGATAACGGGATTGCCTTCGAGATGGCGGTGCGGATTGCCTCGAAAGGAGGGCGCAGGTACCGTATGGGCAGCCATATTATCGTAGAGGGCGCGAAGGAGGCGGTGCTTTTTATAACCGGCAGGACGACTTACCGGAGTGAAGATCCAGCCGCGTGGTGTATGGAAACCTTGAAGGCGGCCGGTACCCAGCCTTATGAAGCGTTAAAAAAGCAGCATCTCGATGATTATCATGTACTTTATAACAGCAGTGTACTGGAGCTCGGGAAGGAGGCGGAACTTGAGCGGCTTTCCACCCCGGAACGTCTTGCCCGGATGAGAACCGGGGAGGAGGACGTTGGCCTGGTGAATCTGCATTATAATTTTGCAAGGTACCTGCTGATCAGTTCCAGCCGTGAAAACAGCCTTCCTGCCAATCTGCAGGGAATCTGGAACGAAGACTTTGAACCGGCCTGGGGCTCCAAATATACGATTAATATTAATATCCAAATGAATTATTGGATAGCGGAAAAGACGGGGCTTTCCCGGCTGCACATGCCGCTCTTGGAGCACCTGAAAACGATGCGGCCGCATGGGCAGGAGACCGCGGAGAAGATGTATGGAGCGCGCGGATTCTGCTGCCACCACAATACAGACATCTGGGGGGACTGCGCACCGCAGGACAGCCATGTATCGGCGACCATATGGCCGATGGGCGGGGCCTGGCTCTGTCTTCACATTATTGAACATTATCTGTATACAAAAGACCGTGAATTTATGGATGAATTTTATGGAATACTGAGGGACAGCGTTCAATTTTTTACGGATTATATGGTGCAGGACGAGCAGGGATACTGGATGACAGGGCCGAGCAGTTCCCCGGAAAATATCTATATGAATGAGCAGGGGGAATGCGGGTGTCTCTGTATGGGGCCTGCCATGGATTCTGAAATCCTCAGGGAACTGTTTGGCGGATACCTCAGGATCACAGAAGAACTCGGCCTGGAAGACGAGCTGGAAAAAGATGTGAAAGCACGTCTGGACGGGCTGCCCCCGATCGAAGTCGGAAAATACGGACAGATTCAGGAATGGCGGAAGGACTATGAAGAAATGGAGATCGGACACCGCCACATCTCCCAGCTGTTTGCCCTATACCCTGCAGCGCAGATACGTCCGGACACAACGCCCGGGCTGGCGCAGGCAGCGCGTCATACTCTGGAGAGACGCCTGAGCCATGGAGGCGGCCATACGGGATGGAGCAAGGCCTGGATTATTCTGTTTTACGCACGGCTCCGGGACGGGGAAAAAGCGTGGAAGAATCAGCGTGAGCTGCTGACTGGCGCCACGTTGGATAACCTTTTCAACACGCATCCGCCATTCCAGATAGACGGAAACTTTGGAGGCGCCTGCGGCCTGCTGGAAATGCTGGTGCAGGATTTTGAGGATATCGTCTTTCTGCTCCCGGCCCTCCCCCAGGCAGTAAAAAATGGAAAAGTGCAGGGAATCCGCCTGAAGTGCGGATGTATTCTGGATCTGGTGTGGAAGGACTCGCAGATTACAGAAATCAGGCTGCTGGGAATGCGGGATTCTGCGGTTATAATTGCAGACAGAACAGGGCGGCGGCAGAAGATTAAGTTTCAGAAGGAACAGAGTATGACTTTTGATTTTAAGGAATTGAGCGAAGGAGGATTTATCGAATGAAGTACGAAAAAATGATCGAAGAGATTGTAGAAAAAATCGGCGGAAGAGACAATATATCCAGCGTCTACCACTGTGCGACACGGCTGCGCCTTCAACTGAAGAATGAAGCGGCAGCGGATGACGAAGCGGTGAAAGCAATTGATGGTGTTCTATCCATCGTCAAAAGCGGCGGCCAGTATCAGATCGTGATCGGACAGCACGTAGGGGATGTCTACAAAGAAATGCTGGCCATGCTGGGGATGGACGGCGAAAAGACGGAAGTAAGAGATGCCAAAGAATTCAAAGAAGAAATGAAGAAGAAAAAGGTAACAAACCAGTTTATCGATCTGATATCAGGCGTATTCACGCCAATTCTGGGAATGCTTACCGCAACCGGTGTAATCAAAGGCCTTCTGGCACTGCTTACCGCGACCGGCCTGCTTTCAACCGCATCGGGTACTTATCAGATCCTGAACATTGTGGGCGACTGTTTTTTTAACTTTCTGCCGGTGTTCCTTGGATACACCGCGATGAAGAAATTCGGGGGCACGCCGTTTATCGGAATGGCCATTGGAGCGGCGCTGGTTTACCCATCCCTCACGACGATTATGGCAGGGGAACCGCTTTACACACTGTTTGCAGGAACCATTTTTGAATCTCCGGTCTACGTAACATTCCTCGGAATTCCTGTCATTCTGATGAACTACGCAAGCTCTGTGATACCGGCGATTGTGACGTGTTATTTTGCCGCAAAAGTAGAAAAATTCTTCGCAAAGAGGATGAGCGACTTGTTCAAGACTTTTGCTGTACCGGCGCTTACCCTGATCATCAGCATTGTTCTGGCGTTCCTGATTATCGGGCCGGTTGCAAGTTTTGCGAGCAGCCTGCTTGGAGCCGCATTTACGGCATTATTTGATCTCAACGCGACAATCAGCGGTTTCTTATACGGTGCGTTAATTCAGGTATGTGTTATGTTCGGCGTACACTGGGGATTCGTTGCAATTTCTGTAAATAATCTGGCGACCATGGGATTCGACCCGATCACAATCGCAGGCCTCTCTTCCGCATTTGCACAGGCGGGAGTGGTACTGATGATTATGCTCAAAACAAGAAATAAAAAGCTCAAAAGCGTATGCGGTCCTGCGATCCTTTCAGCCATGGTAGGTATTACAGAACCAGCAATCTATGGTGTCACACTGCAGTTCAAAAAGCCGTTTATCCTGGCGTGCCTGGCTTCTGGTATCGGTGGGGCAATCATAGGATTCGGCGGAGTAAAACAATATTTCTATGGAACAAACGGGATCTTCGGATGGCTGCAGGTTATCAATCCGGAGACGGGATTTGACTCATCGGTTGTGGCGGCTATTATCGCATGTATCGTAAGTTTTGCTGCGGCAATTATCCTGATGGCGGTGTTTGGGAAAAATACGGTGCCGCAGGATCAAAAATAAATCGGGATTTAGTGACGCGCTTTAGTCGCGGCACGGATGGGGACGCTCCATGAAGAGATAGCCGAAAGCCTCCCGGAGAACATCCGTGTCCTTTCAAAAATGCGGCCGCGGGCCTAAGAAATTCTAGGCGGGAAACAGCCCTGAAAATGGAGCACCACTG
>NZ_CYZU01000090.1 GCF_001404335.1 Faecalicatena contorta | reverse complement strand
GAGCAAGTCTAAAACGACCAATGTGTAGACCTGGCCGCCGGAAACGGCGGTCAAAAAATGAGCCAGTACTCATGGTTTACCGTATACTTTCAGCAGCCGGAGCACCTTGACAATTTACATATGATTGATTTGCATCATTTGCACGATGTTCTATTTCCGATTTGATATTTTCATTCCACGGTGCCAGGATATCCATCTTTTCATCGTTCATCCTATCATTTGGCATTTTCTCAAGCAGATAAGTAAGATAGTGATAGACGTTTACTCTATTTGCCTTTACCATTTCTACCATAGTGTATACAATGGCACTGGCCTGGGCCTCATTAGGGGTGTCACAGAACAGCCAGTTTTTGCGGCCAAAGGTAAATGGCCGGATCGTATTTCCGCTAAGATTATTTGAGAAGCTGCAGCGTCCATCTTCCAGATAGGCCGTAAGATAGGGCCGGCGGTTCTTTTTATAACTTCTCATGTTTTATCAATCAAAGGTTGTAATCCCCTCTATATTTATAACTCACTTAATAATTTCTTATTTAACCTCTCTTGGAATACCAGCCGAATCCAGATATTTAAGTATTTCTATTTACACTGAAGAATATAAAACAAACCTCTAATTCGTAAATACAGTAAACGATATTGAATCTAAAGAATTTTCTCTTTGTCCATATAAATCCTTTTTCATTGCCATAATTAAGTCTGCATATAATTTATTCTGCTCAGCAGCTGATTTATTTCTAGATGTAAAAAAACTCAAAAAATTAGCTAAGGCTTCCTGCACCCCTTTATCTCCAACTAAATATATAGTTTGTATTCTTTCCGAAAGTATAGTATTAACCTTAGCCCTTTCATTACTATTTACCGCTTTTGCTTCTGCTATACTTTCTAAAAATTCAATATATTACTTTTCTTTTATTTTTCTAAGTTCTACTTTTCGCTCACTTCTTTTGTTTAACATAAATGTAAATGCAGAGCCAAATAATCCTATTACAGCTACAATCGCTGCACTTAGTAGTCCAATAGATGCTATAATAACGTCTGCCTGCTTATCTGAAAGTCCACTAATTATGTTAATTATACAATCTATCATTTGTCATTCCTCCTTACATATATAAACCGAACATCATAATCGCTATCAGGAGATGCACCCCCCAGGCTCTGCTTCCAGATTCAACTGCCATTATAATTCTTACATTTACTGTATTCTCAATTTTTTTAATTCCTCTATAATTCGTTCTTTCATTTCACGTTCCTTTTTATCTTAAAGGCACCGATTTGCCCCGTTTCACTCGCGCAGATCAATAACAGCTAATCCGCCAATCTCTCCCATCTCGTACTTCATTTCTCTCTCAAGCCAGCTAAGATCTTGCCCCTGGCGTTCGACAAAAATCTTTAAGTAATTCGGTATTCCTCTTCCACTGTGCTTAATGCCATATACCCCGTCCTTGTATTGAGAGTCCATTCCCCCTAATTTTATCAATCTCTGATTGAATTTATTCAATAAATGCCCGCTCTTGCTCAGATCCTGAAATAATTTATCTAAAAGAGATAATTTCAATGAATGATTTAGTATCTCTATATCAAATATTTTATGTCTTGGCAAATTAAAAAGAATCTCACTAATACTTCCAGCATCTGATAAAAAACATCCGTTATTGAAGCCATCACACCATCTGAGTGTTTCTTCCTTTATAAATTGAATATTTTTTATTTGTTCTGTTATGTCCGGCTGTGTGGTCGTGTAGAACATATATAATGGATACGCATTTCTATACCTGGCTTCATTCAAAAGCAAATCTATCTGGAATCCATTTTTATTACCATAACTTAATAATGAATAATTATCCTGATTATTTGGCCATAACTTTTTAGCCTGTACCAAAAATCTATACCCATTATACTTATCTTTATAATAAGGATCCGCCGTTAATATCCACCACTCCCAATCCACTCCACTCGTTGATTCTTCATGGCGTGAAAATGCCTTATAATAAATATTCAGATTGCTGCTTGATATATCATATAGCAGCCAATCCGTCAGAGACTCCTCTTTTACATGCGCCTGCTTCAGTAACCATTCATAAATAAAAGCAGAACACTGATGGAACACAAGATCTTCTTCCTCTTCTCCAATAACTACTACTCTTTTCATTAGTGCTTTTCCTCCCGGGTGGTATACGGAATCTCATTCTTTTCACACCATTCTTCCGCAATTTTACATAGCGCCTGGAATCGGTATGCGTAGTATTCTTCATCAATACCCAAGTTTATAATTTCATCTTTAAAATGGCGATAAGCCTTTCTTCCATGCAGTGCCAACAAAAGCCGCTCCTGTTTTCTTTCCGATGTCACTCCCAGCGCAAACGCCTCCATAATCTTCCACTCATGGATTTCATATTGGTTCGGAAGACGTTCATAACAATCCAAAGCATCAATCTCTTCATCTAATTCTTCATCCCGTTCTATCCACATGCCATCCGACAACGCCACTATTTCACCGGTTTCGGTATTTAAAAACTGTTCCCAGCTATCCGTACATGCCTCTAATTCTTCAGCAATATCTTCTATACATATTTGTTTCTTCATTTTGTATATTTATCCTCCGTTAGAATAAAGCACACTGTTATAAAAAGTATTTTGACAGTCCTTAAAACAAGAATTTCAATAACTAATTCTTAAAAGTATTTGGCGACAAATATATACCGAAAGCCCTGCTCTCACTACCTCAGTTCCGTCACTCCCCTACTCCCTCCAAATGTCATCTCCATTAATTCCGCAGCAATGCTCTTACTGCATACCCGCATCAGATTATCCTCTGCATCCTCCTTCGCCAAAAAGTTCATGCTCCCATACCACACAATTTCTTCATCTACAATTACATAATGCTCACAGAATTCCTCCGCAAGCTGAACATAAAATCCCGCTTTCCGCATGCGCTCGTGCAGCTCCATCCAATAGTCGCTCTTCCCATAACCATACGCATCCGGTGCCCAGGTTACAATGGTAACTTTTACACCTGCCTCCTGCCTGCTTCTCAACATTGAAATGATATGGCTGACTTTCTGGCCGCTGATGACCGGACTGGAAATAATGATACTTTTATCAGCATTTATTAAATCCCGATTATAAACATCGGCATAGTTTTCATAATCAAAGATAGCATTTGCGTCCTGCTTTCCATTTTCTGCGTCCGTACAAATCTCATACCCAATCTGTTTATAAGCTCTCATCCGCTTCGCATACATATTGTCAAACATTGGAATATGGCTGTCAACATAGTCGTAAACGATGACATTTTCTTTTCCCTCGTAATCACGGTTCAGGCGCCCGGCATACTGTTCTACAACGCCTTTCCATGCTACCGGCGCTGCCATGATCAGTGTGTCCAGCCTTGGAAAATCAAATCCTTCCCCGACTAATTTACCCGTGGCGACAAGTATCAATGATTCATGATCGGGAATCTTCTGCATTTGTTCCCGTATCGCTTTATGCTCTTTCTTAGAATTATTGCCTGTCATCAGAAATACGTGATCTGCATAGTCATTGAGTTGATGATACAGCCCCTCTGCATGATCTTTATATTTTGTCAAAACAACCGGAGTTCTCCCTTGTAAAACACATGATTTTACATCTTCTATTATCTGCCGGTCTCTCATCTCATTATTTCGGATGATTTCGTAGGCATCATTTGGATGTATTTTCTGTCCTGCACCGCGTGGGACAACTGCTCTTGTAAAACGAGGATAGACCAGATGGCCTATCTTCTGCTCTTTTGCCTTATCCTTGGCAGTAAATTGATATCTGATCGGGCCGATCAGCATATAATTGATTTTTTCAAGACCATCTCCCCTCATCGGCGTGGCTGTCACTCCATAGACATACTTTGCCTTTACTTCATTCAGAATATTTACGATTCTGTCAGAAGCTGAATGATGGCATTCATCAACCATCACCATACCATATTCCGATAATCTGGGATGAAATTCGCCTTTTTTGCAAACAGAACCCACCATGGCAATGTCTATAATACCCGTAGTGGAATCATGCGGGCCCTGAAGCCTTCCGATCAAACTTTTACGCTTTTTCTTCCTTCCTGTTTTTGTTTCATATTCAGGCATTTCTTCTTCAATAACAAGAAATTTTTCTAACGATTCTATCCATTGATCAATCAGCGTTGAGGATTTCAATAAAATGAGTGTACTTGTCTTCCGCTCTGCAATCAATGCACTGCAGACTACCGTCTTACCAAATGCCGTAGCTGCATGCAGGATGCCGTTATCATAATGCAGTAGTTTTTCTACTGCCGGTTCCTGCTCTTTTCTAAGTTCGCCTGAAAAATTAACATTGATATGCCTCCCGGAAGCGCGTTCATCCACAACATCACATGGAATTCCAGCTTCTTTACACTTTTCGATCAGTTCATCTAACAGCCCCCTCGGAATTTCAATATAGCCATTCTCATCCTTTCCAAAATATATCCATCTGGAATTTTCAAAGTTTGATAAGCCAATTGCCTGATTCTTGTAGAAAATTGGGTTGCTGAATGCAGCCAGTTTACGAATATGATTCTGGATAGCCGGTTTCAGATTTATAGTATCGACATATACCCCATTTGACAGAACAACATTTAACTTGCCATCTACATCAGCTACATGGAATTTTCTATTTCTATTCCACGGTTTTGAACGGTTACCATCTTCATTCGCCCTTTCACAGCCATTCTCTGCCACTGTATACTCAGGCTCCCATTCCTTTATCTTTTCCTCAAGAAATTCTTTCGTAAGTCGGGGCGTGCCCATTAATACCGACCACTGATCCGGATATGCATTCCATTTTTCATCAATAAATGCACTATTCCCCTCCAGTAATGCCTTGCCCTGCAACGGAAGTGCAATCAAATTGCCCAAACCGCCTTCCGGCAGGTGATCTTGTGCTGGCAGCATTCTATCATAGTATTTGAAAGATTTTAGATTTACTTCCTCCGCACCTTTTTCAAGTAAAGCGAAACCAAATTTTCTGACTAACGCAGCCGATACCGGCTTATCCAAGAAAATCCATAGATGTGCACCTCTGCCGGAGCGGGAGCGTTCAAGCAGGAAATAGATCCCGTTCAAATCACAGATTCTGCACATCGCATTTACCTCATTCCGCCACTCTTCATCAGTATTCGCAAAATCTTTCTTTTCTGCACTTTTCTCATGGTTATCGAAGTCAAATACTAAGAAACGGCAGGTGTTATCTGTAAGTAAAGGATAAACTCCAATTACATCAGATGCTTCATATGATTTTCCCAATAGATGTGCTTTGATCTGGCGGATCGTAAGCCTGCTCCAGTCCCTGTATTCACAATCCATGCATTTTATTTTCGTACCGCTTTTTCTATAACATCTCTCAGACCAAAAGTTATTGCACTGGGGATAATAATTCACTTCGCCCGTTGATTTCTTAATTGTTCGTTTGCTGTAAACATCCTGGCGTCCCCAGAACCTTGCGTAAAACCGGTTTGCCATTTCATCTGTGATCTGAGCTGGGTGAATGATCCGCCGACCCTGGTTTGGATCGTATTCGTCATCTTCTTCGTATGAGTCAAGCCTTGTGATAGCCTCTGTATATGAAATATTTTCTTTCTCCAGCAGTGCTTTTAATATTTTATTTTCTTTCCGCAGTCTATTTACCTGCTGTCGTAGTTGATCAAGTTCGTCATTACTCATACTCTTACCTCATACCGTTTCCGTCGGTAATGTCAAATTCACTACCTGTTTTTATTGTTAAACCTTGATTTTATGGGAGTTTGCAAAAAATGAGCAATGACCTCCCTTTTTTTGGTATAATGTCAATCGCCAAACCAACCTTATACAAAAGGAGACATTGCTCATGGACATTATAATTTATTTACTAGGCATTATTCAATACCTTTATTAAATGAATTGCTGGTTATTAAATTTTATCTGCAGATATATCCCACTCAAGCAGTGGCTTTTGATGATTCCCATTCTCCCAAATATCAAAAATTCAAAATTGATGAACTCCCACGTGTCACTGACTTCCGGCAGGACTGGACTTACAAGGAACTCATCCCTTACTTTGAAAAATGTTACGCTAAGAAAATACGCCCCGTCAGCCGCCGCTCTGAATGTGACATCCCGGTCAGCTGCATCTGCCCCCGCTGTTGCGCCCCCAAGCCTTTCCTCTACAAGAATAACGGTTCCAAAGGGCAGCTTCTCTGTAAGGTCTGTGATGCAAAGTTCTCTCAAGAGGAAAGCCG
The DNA here is from genome assembly GCF_001404335.1 of Faecalicatena contorta. GTDB lineage: Bacteria > Bacillota > Clostridia > Lachnospirales > Lachnospiraceae > Faecalicatena > Faecalicatena contortus_B. The sequence goes on along the minus strand of NZ_CYZU01000090.1, from coordinate 7,325 downwards.
CTTCTCTTCTGTAAAACTGCGTTGCCCACACTATGGGAACACCCTGCCAAATTACAACATCTCTGATGGTATGTATGGTACTGTACCCTCTGCCATCACTCTGCAACTTAATCAGCCAGCCTTTTGCTTCCGATAGTTTTACCTTGTCAATCCGCTTGTTTCCAAAAGTTTCTTTCTTGATAATATTGATTACAAAGTTGTAATTCGCCTCGGTATTATGCCTTACACCAGTTTTCTGTGAGATATTTTTTCACCAGTTCTAAAACCGTCATATTTCCAGCATCAGAGAAACTCTATTTTCATCATATCAGAACGCTTACGCAACGTACGACCAACCTTATTTTCATAATCATGTTTATAAATATATTTATGAAGCCAGTTGTTCAATTGCCTGTCATAATAAGTATTATACTGAATCTCTATCGGATAATGGTAATTGCTTAACTGGAAATGAACATGGACTCCTCTATACCCATCATCATTAGCCTTACCATCAGACAAATCCGCTACACGAATATTTTTACAATCGCCAAGATCCAGTATATCTTCATAATTATCACATAAAGCTCGAAATCCCAGCATATCATCAAAAACCTTCCTTGCTTGGCGGTCTGGATAATATTTTTTATATTTTAATCACAATCCTTATTCTCCTTCATATCTTAAAAATATTCTCTCCCCGAATTCTCAATTACTTTATTACGTACTTAGTACCTCTTCCCCTACCTTCAACTTTTATGACACCTTTTTGTCCCATATCTTTCAACAACTGTGTTGTCTTTGATTTGCCAAACGGGACATACGGTGCAATTTCGCTAATTGATTTTAATATTGTTTTACTTAAAACTTTATATATCTTTTTCTCATCTTCCGTTAAATTTAAATTCTCCTCAAAAACCGGAAGTACCATCTTAATTGTATTTTCTGATATTTCAAATTCTGGTTTTTTCAGTCCCTCTTCATAGAGTTGTTTTATTCTTGTAATGCCTGTTCCGAATATCTCAACAAACCCTAATCTATAAAATACGTTTGCAAGATTTCTATTTCTTAGAACTGAAATTTTACCTGATAAATATTCTTCTTCCGTTATTCCGGAGGGCAATCCTCCTGGTGAAATAACTTCTATCCTATCATCAAACATTAGAACTCTTATTTGTGATTCTACATCCCACATTCTATGAATCAAAGCATTTGCAATTGCTTCTCGAAATGCAGCTTCTGGTATTATTTCGATCTTCTTTCTATCGGCTCCCTGTATTTCTTCATATTGATAATAATCTCTAAATACATCTAACGTTTTGTCATATACATCCAATACTGATATCTTTTCAAATGTTGCTCTCTTTTGAATGATACTGATATTTTCACCAAATTTTACCATATCAATTCCCGGAAAATGATTTTTATCTGCCAAAATACCAGCCGCATTATTATATCCATTGAATCTTTCATATAGGTTCAATGTTTTTAATGTATCTTGATTAAATGTTTCGATCTGAATACTTTCTTTTAATTTTTGATGCAAGATTTCGAAAGCTAAATCCTGTTCTTTATATGGCAACTCTTCAAATCCGATGTTTTTTCCTTCCAAAATAAGTCTTGAAAATTCTAGCGTATCTACCTCTATTGTCGCTGTATCGTTTCGCTTATATGCTTTTGATTTGTATAAATACGGCTTTTGACCACCACTTTTTACGGTAAGCTTGATCGTTTTATCATTATTTTGTATTTCCAGAGTATAATTAGGTTGTGGAGAAATACTATCATTAATTTTATTTTCAATGTCCAAACATGCTTGTTTTATGTCCGGCACTCCTTTAATGTTACCAGCGTCATCGATTCCAAAAAAAATTTCTCCTCCATCATAATTTGAAAAGGCACTTACTGTTTTTAAAAACGTGTTTGTAATTGTTTCTTTGAATTCTATAACCCTTGTTTCACGCATGCTGTGCATATCCTTTCCATTTTCTTGTTTATATTATATGCAAAAGTGCGCAAAAAATCAATCGTATTTTTTTGCGATTGATTTTGCGCACTTTTAATACTGTATACTTTTAATACGATAATCAGTTACTATATCATGCAGGGCAATTTGCCCCATTTCACTCGCGCAGATCAATAACAGCTAATCCGCCAATCTCTCCCATCTCAAACTTCATTTCTCTCTCAAGCCAGCTAAGATCTTGCCCCTGGCGTTCGACAAAAATCTTTAAGTAATTCGGTATTCCTCTTCCACTGTGCTTAATGCCATATACCCCGTCTTTGTATTGAGAGTCCATTCCGCCTAATTTTATCAATCTCTGATTGAGTTTATTAAATATATGATCGCTCTTGCTCAGATCCTGAAATAATTTATCTAAAAGAGATAATTTCAATGAATGATTTAGTACCTCTGTATCAAATATTTTATGTCTTGGCAAATTAAAAAGAATCTCGCTAATACTTCCAGCATCTGATAAAAAACATCCGTTAATGCAGTCTTCGCACCGTCTGAGTGTTTCTTCCCCTATGAATTGAATATTTTTTATTTGTTCTGTTATGTCCGGCTGCGTGGTCGTGTAGAACATATATAAAGGATACGCATTTCTATATCTGGCTTCATTCAAAAGCAAATCTATCTGGAATCCATTTTTATTACCATAACTTAATAATGAATAATTATCCTGATTATTTGGCCATAACTTTTTAGCCTGTACCAAAAATCTATAGCCATTATACTTATCTTTATAATAAGGATCCGCCGTTAATATCCACCACTCCCAATCCGCTCCATTCATTGATTCTTCATGGCGTGAAAATGCCTTATAATAAATATTGGGATTGCTGCTTGATATATCATATAGCAGCCAATCTGTCAGAGACTCTTCTTTTACATGCACCTGCTTCAGTAACCATTCATAAATAAAAGCAGAACACTGATGGAACATAAGCTCCTCTTCCTCTTCTCCAATAACTACTACTCTTTTCATTAGTGCTTTTCCTCCCGGGTTAGTGCAATCAAATTGCCCAAACCGCCTTCTGGCAGATGATCTTGTGCTGGCAGCATTCTATCATAGTATTTAAAAGATTTTAGATTTACTTCCTCCGCACCTTTTTCAAGATTGTTATACTCTGCAATAAGACCTGCCTGATATTGCTGTATTATTATCAACCTTTTGTTTCATAAAGCTTTTTACTACTTCCCCATATAAAAAATATCTTAATCCACCGAATCTTGACTCTTCCCAGCTTCTTTTCTTCTCTTCTTCAGCGCAGCCTTCCTCTGGCGCGTTTCATACATATCCCGAATCCACACCTTAACCGGCGCCTTCCACTGCTCCTTGGGACTTGGAATATTCTTGATCAGGCTTTTCGGATTCAGCCCCATTTCTTTTGCCATGCGGATGTCTTCCTCTGACAACCTGCATTTCTTCTTCGCTTCTGCCCATAACTCCTTCTTATATGCCATTTCGATTCCTTTCTGATTATCCGTTGTATCTTTCTTAAATTCTGCCGTATTACTTCAGGTGGCTCATATGAGCCCAGATTTGATAATCTATACTGCGTACATTTATATTTCTATGTTTCTTTTTCAGATATTCAGCGGCCTCGGCAATCATCTTCTGCGCTTCTACCGGTTTTACTTCACGGCTAAAAAATCCATTTAAAAATCGAATTATATGCCTGTCCGGTTTTAACAAACTTGAATCACCGCAGAGCATTTTGAGATAAGCAAGAGAGATTCCGCTTCCCTGTCCTTTTACCGTTTGATACTTCTTTGCAATACTTTCATTGAATTTTTCAGTAAAATCCTGCAGTGTTTCGATACCGTTTTTCTGCATTATTTTTGCACAATTAAGAACAGCCTCTGATTTTAAGATTCCATTTTTACTTGATGTTCTCTGTTCATTTTCTACTACATATCTTGCAAAGTCCAGTACCCCCGTCTCTTCAATATTTTCTATTAATTGACTGATTGTATGCTGTTTATCTGCCGGAGGAAAAGCATCGCTCTGCCTGTACTGCTGAATGTTATATTTTTTACAGTATTTTATTACTACATTGTATGTTGAAGTATAAGTAACACCAATTGAATAAATTGCGTCTAAAAGGCATAGTGGCAGGCATGAGTAAAAATACTCTTTCGGCAGTTCTATTTTATCTAAGTCAAACTGGCTTTCCAAATAATCTGCCAACGTAATATTATCTGACACAAGGTGATCATCTGAATAAGAAGGCATATAGTTCCCATTTTGCATTTGGATTTCCTCTTTTCTATAGTGATTATTTTACCATTTTATTACGTCTAATGTGTTTTCACAATATGCAATACTAAATGCAACTTCTCATATCAGTCTCTACCCATCATAAATATTTTCTATACACTCAGACCGTGTCTTCAAATAGAATGTAAATCTCTGTCTGACAGTTAATTCGAGCTATTCATTCTATTTTTCGATTACTTTTTCTGATAATAGCATTCAGCCATTTTTCTGATTTATGCTCTACCCGCACATCCTCTGTAATCCAGCATTCCTCTAATACATATCCACCTTGTTGCGAAAGTATTTGTAACAATTCTTCCTGTGTAAGATCACAAAAATACCGGTTATCAGACCATCTTTCAGAAATCCCGTATTTCCAGGAGGCATATAGGACGCCCCCCGCTCTTAAGGCAGTCATCATTTTCCTAATTATCTCCGGTAACTTATCTCTCTTTACATGCAGCAAAGAGGCGCAGGCCCATATACCGTCAAACGCCTCTTGATAATCCATATCCTCAAAACGGAACTGCACTACCTTCTGGCCGGTCAGTCGTTCAGCAGCTTTACACATCGACTCTGATGCATCGGCAGCCGTCACCTGATATCCCTGTTGTATAAACCAATAGCTATCGCGACCACTGCCGCAGCCCGCATCCAATATATGCGCACCTGGCTCCATGTATTTTAAAAAGCGGCCGTAAACTTCTGACATATCAGCCTTCCAGGTGTTTTCTATAAATTCCTCTGCATGCTCATTATAATAGGTGATTGTCTTACTATCTTCCATCCGTATTTCCCGCCTTCCATAAACTTTCTGGATTTCTTATTTATTTCAAGGAAGCAGCTACAGAATCAAATCCGCAGGACATTTCCATAATTCATATCCCTGCAGCAAGGCGGATTCATGCAGTGGTTTTAAATTATGTTCAAGTATATTCGTAAATCTTTCCTCCGTGTTTCCCTCGATAAATAAGGTTTCACTTGCCCATATTGCATTGAGATTATCTCTCCTGCAATTTTCGAATTTTTTACGGATACCGGGATTGCTGAAAACAATTTTATATAAGTAATACTGATTGCCAGCCAGCCCCGGAAAATAGCTGTCCCATTCGGGAAGTCTGTTATTCTTGCTGGAATTCAGCCGCTTCTCCATTGGCGTTAAGTTCCATAATTCGTCATTTGCGATGTATGACCGTGGAACAAAGTGATCCAAGTCATAACTTTTAAGATCCAATTCTTTTCCTGAGTAGATATCATATATCGGAGAGCCGCCTGTTTCGACCGCACTCTTCCATAGCTCTCTGGCGTGATGCAATTTCCGGACCTTGTTATTCTCGCGCTCTAATTTATATATGATGCCGGGAACCCCCGGGTTACGGTCCTGCAGAAAACGGATTTTCTTTAATTGGATCCAGCTGTATATTACGGGATAGTTATCCAGAATCAGCTGCCTCCAGTGCGGATTTATTCGGATCTTTTTCTGCAGTCCTTTTCCATCAATAATGGTGTAGAGAAGCGATGTTTTTTCATTCATCCGATTGATATACTCAATCAGCCTCCCCCGCTGGTTCCAAAGTTTGTTCCCGCCTCCGAGCTCATCCAGGAAAGATGACAAAAGCCTGTACGGAACGCAGTTCGTAAGGTTCGTTTTATCACTTCTCAGTTCCTTTTCATTCAGCTTGATGGCCGCTATAATGTCTTCCCTTTCTGCATCTTGTGGTAAATCCGTGTTCTTAGCCAGAGTGTTAATGGCATGTTCAAGAAAATTCTCTGTTTTGTTTTTTATAACCGGTCCCAGATGGAGGTGAAAACAGGTGACTGTATACCAGGCCCCGCAGATCATTTCATTAATAATAGCATCAAAACTTACCACTTCGTTATCCCTAATTAAATTCAGGATTGCTTCGAGCCAATAGAATTTATAACACTGGGAAGGGTCATCCAGCATTTTTGCAAATTTAATTGTATCTAGATTATTTTCATAAATAATTTCTGAATCCAATTTTAATTCCATACTCATGTTTCCACCAATCCCTTACCTGACAAATTTACCGCCGCTCAATCCGTCATCGATCTTCTTTTGTATATGAATCAAGCCGTTATTTTCCCAGAAGCTCATAATAGAATATATACTGCTGCATAACCCCTTCACAGCCCTTATACCGCCTTTTCGGAAACCCTTTCGGATAATGCTGTTTTAATGCCTGATTAATATTGAAAAATCCCTTTCCCCGTAAATTCAGCGTTCTTGGGATTTTATTGTTACTAACGTGTTACTAACCGGATAAGTTTTATCGGTTCTGATTGATGCTATTATACAGCAAGTATTAAATAATTACCATTACAAATATGGTTCTGGATAGCCGGACAGTTTAGATTCACTAAATAGCAATTTGGGCGGCCTGTCTTACACTGCGCAACGGCTTCCGGACGTTACTGGGGAGTACAATGCCAATAACATCTTGTACCATAACGGTAAGCTACTATATCCGGAGAATTATGCAAACTCAGCTTTCCTGATTGCGCTCAATAGTTCTGTCTCACTTGGAAAAGCTACATTATATATGGCAATGCTTGGAACTGAGTCAACCGCAGCAGGAGTATCAATTGTGCGGTTGGACTCGTCAGCCGCAGCAAGTGAATTGTATCCTAAATTAGAGCGGACAACCAGCGGGCGCTTATATGTGGTATGGTCCCAATCAAGTACTGCTCTGATCCGTGCAAATATATTTAGGTTATTTTGACCTGTTAACTTATTTCATTATGTAGCATTCGGAGACGTTTATTCCTGATGTCGAGGTCAGATCCCCGCCAAACGGCGTAATACTTGTCTCGGCATCCACACTGGACATCTGGAATACAAACCCAGCGGTCGGATTTATGTTAATCCTTCGGTAGATCCCGTACATAGGGGTATTTGTGGTTGGGCGGAAAAGAGTATATTCCTGACCTTGCTTCATTGTGGTTTTGGGGTATCCTGCAATCCGAACCCAAACAAATTTACCAAATGTTGTCACTTGCATATTGACGTAAGCCCCTTCGATTGTTCGGGTTTTTGGTTCGTTCAAATTGCTATTTAGT
>NZ_CYZU01000089.1 GCF_001404335.1 Faecalicatena contorta | reverse complement strand
GCCGGGAATGTGGGAGGAAACATGATTCCGAATCATGTTTCCTCCCACATTCCCGGCAGTATTGTCCCCTAGGAGCACTTAGCAAACGGCCGCAATTTAAAAGGGCATATACACCCCCGCAGCCCTCCCGTCCATCCTGGCACGGAGCGTCCCTCCGTCTAGCAGTACCCGTCTGGTGTCCCCATAAACATAATCTGCCCCCCTTTTGTGCCGCCCCCAGGACCCAGATCGATTACCCAGTCGCTGTTTCGGATGAGCTGCTGGTTATGTTCTGCGACGACTACGGTATTTCCGGCATCTGTTATGCGGTTCAGGAGTTTCAGGAAGTGTTCGATGTCGATTGGATGCAGGCCGGTTGTGGGCTCATCCATGAGATACAGGCTTTTTTTGCCTGAACTGTTCCCGATTAGTTCTTTTGCAAACTTGAGGCGCTGGCACTCTCCTCCTGATAATGTTGTCAGGCTTTGGCCCAGTTGAAGGTAGCCCAGACCTGCCTCCCTGAGAAGATACAGGATTTTTGAGATTTTGGGGATGCCCTCAAAATGGTCGTCGCCTTCTTCTATAGAAAGGTCCAGGATGTCTTTGATGGAAAGACCTTTGTATTTGACGGACAGCACCTGCTGCCGGAACTGATTTCCCCTGCACACGGGGCATACGGCTTTTGTATCCGCAAAGAACAGCATATTGTTGTCCACATAGCCCAGGCCCTGACAGTTTTCGCATCTGCCGCCTGGGGTATTGAATGAAAAATGCCGGGAAGTCAGCCCCGCTTTTTTTGCAGACTCAGTTTTGGCGAAGACCGCCCTGATTTCTGTATATACTCCGGAATAGGTTGCCACATTTGAACGTTTCATTTTCGAGATCGGCGCCTGCCCAATCTCTATGATACTGTCAAATTGTTCCAGGCCTTTTACTTGATTCCCCTGTTTTACTGCGGAACCGCCTGCCGGGCATAGATGGCTTGATTCCCCTGGATGCACCTGGTTTTGCGCTGTTTTTGCTCCGCCTTTTGCAAGAACTTCGAAAATAAGGGTTGACTTTCCGGAACCTGAGGGGCCCGTAATGGCAGTAAAACAGCCGACTGGAATATCTGCGGAAAGATGGTCCAGATTATATTTTACGGCGTTCTGAATCCTGATCTTTCCCTGCGCACTCCGGTAATCCTGTTTCACGGGATGGGGCGCCTGAAGATAGGTTCCTGTCACGGATGCTTTCTGCCGCATGATCTCTTCCAGGGTACCGGATGCGATGATTTCTCCCCCATGTCTGCCGGATCCCGGACCGATATCTATGATATAATCGGCGGCAGCCATGATATCGGTATCGTGCTCAATGACGAGCACCGTATTCTCCAGATCCCGCATCTTTTTTAGTATTTCCAGGAGTCCCGCCGTATCTTTGGGATGGAGCCCTGCAGTTGGTTCGTCCAGTATATAAATCACACCGGATAATTCCGAATCCAGTGCGGCCGCCAGCCGCAGTCTCTGCAGTTCGCCTCCCGACAGAGTAACGATCTGCCTGTCCAGAGACAGATAGCCCAGCCCCACTTTGATAAAGCGGTTCAGTTTAGTCTTTATATCCCGAATATAGGCGTTTACAAGCGCTGCATGCCGTTCTGCCATGGAAACTTCCAGCTGCCCGATCCAGTCCTCTAATTGTTCCAGAGAATAAAACGACAATTCCGGCAGGCGGGTGCCATTTACAGTCACATTTCTGCTCAGTTCGCAGAGACGCTCGCCTTTACAGTCCGGGCAGTCGACAATATCAAAATACGCCTCCAGTTGTCTGGCCTCCCCATTCTTATCTGCCAGCCGCCTCCATAATATCGGCAGCACTCCCTCGAACCTGCCTGCAGCGGTTGTTTTAGGAGGACTGATACCGGGGAATTCCGTTTTAACCCGGCTGCTGTCTATGCCGTTGTATAAAATCTCTTTTTGTATCTCACTGAAACGCTCTACGGGGATGTCTTTGTCTCCTAAAATACCGTAATGCTCAAAAGCGGCATATAAGACTCCCGTCTGATATTTTCCATATTGTTTTTCCCAAAAACGAACCGCACCGTTTTCCAGCGACAGGGTTTCATCGACCACCTGTTCCTTTTTCACGGTATGCACTTTTCCCAGTCCCTCACAGGCCGGACAGGCTCCTTCCTTTGTATTAAAAGAGAAATAGGTGCGGGTAATCTTGTCCATTCTCTTTCCACATTTACTGCAATACATATAGACGTAGAAATCCGCATTGATCTTCTCCGTCTCTTCCCTGCAGTCTGCCGCCGAAATAATCCCGCCGCAGTGCGGGCAGGTACGCATCCCCAGCTTCTCATAGATCATCCGCAGGTCCGTATATATATCCGACTGGGTTCCCACCGTAGAACGGGGATTTCTGTTTCCATCCGTCTGGGAAATCAGGATGGCCGGGGAAGCTCCCTTAACGTTCTCTACATCTGGCTTGTGGATTCCCTCCAGCGTGATTGCCTCGAGATACTGCCTCTGACATTCCTGAAACAGAACATCGATCAGCAAAGTAGACTTGCCCGAGCCGGAAAGCCCCGTAAATACAACCAGTTTATTTTTGGGTATTTGGAGCGAAATATTTTTCAGATTGCCTTCGTTCGCACCAGTAATTCTGATATCACTCATGTGATACCTCCTCTTCTTCCTTTTTGCCGGACACCGCACATCCATTTTCAGGTTACATAATCTCAGTATACAATATCACACAGAGGAAGAGGGATTTTTTTAGTGGGGCTGCGCTGAGGCTTTTGCGTCTGTGCTATCGGAGGCCGTAGAAAAAGGAAGGGAGACAGGACTGCTCCTGTTTCCCTTCCTTTTCCATTACGCCGGCCTACTGCTGCCGTCCTGTATCCGATCGCCGGTTTCGTCCGGTTCCCGAACCCATTGCAGCTTTGCAGTCTCTCACAGCGGCCGCTTACCCAATAATAAGTCCTTCCTTTTCCATAACCTGGATGACTTGATTTACATGCTTTTCACAGATTTCGTCTGTTGCAGCTTCTACCATAACACGGATGACCGGTTCGGTTCCGCTTTCTCTGACGAGTATGCGACCCTCGCTGCCCAGGGCTGCGGTTACTTCCTCTACTGCCTTCTGTACCGCCGGATTTTCACGCGCTGTTTTTTTGTCTGTCACGCGGACATTCTTCAGCAGCTGCGGATAGATTTTTACATCTTCACACAGTTTGGCAAGACTCTGCTTCTTTTCCATAATAACTTCCATGATCATCAGGGAAGTCAGCACACCGTCTCCGGTTCTTGCGTGCTTGCTGAATATGATGTGGCCGGACTGCTCCCCGCCCAGCACGTAACCATTCTGAAGCATGTTCTCATACACGTATTTATCGCCGACTGCCGTCTGCTCATAGTTCATGCCCACTCTATCACAGGCTTTGTAGAGCCCCAGATTGGACATTACCGTTGTAACGATGGTGTTATCCTCCAGGCGGCCCTGCTCCATCAGATACTTCCCGCATACATAAAGGATCAGGTCGCCGTCTACTACATTGCCGTTTCCATCTACTGCGATACACCTGTCTGCATCACCGTCAAATGCAAATCCGACATCCAGTTTCTTTTCCCTTACATACTGCTGCAGTATCTCTATATGTGTGGAACCGCAGTTGGTATTAATATTTGTTCCGTTCGGCTCATTGTTGATGACATAGGTTTTAGCCCCCAGCGCATCATAGACACTCTTTGCAATGCTGAATGCGCTTCCGTTTGCACAGTCCAGTCCGATCTTCATGTCTTTAAAAGACCGGGTAGCAAGTGAAATCAAATGTCCGATATAGCGGTTTCTTCCTGCCGCATAGTCAATTGTGCAGCCGATGTCTTCCTTTGTTGCCAGAGGGAGTTCTTCGATCTCACCGTCAATATAGGCTTCTATCTTTGCTTCAACTTCGGCCTCCATCTTATGGCCCTGACCGTTAATCACCTTGATTCCATTGTCGTAGAATGGATTATGGCTGGCAGAAATCATCAGGCCGCAGTCAAAATCTTCCGTCCTCACAACATAAGATACACTTGGTGTTGTTGTAACATGGAGCAGATATGCATCCGCTCCCGATGCGGTTAAGCCCGACGCCAGTGCGTATTCAAACATATAACTGCTTCGTCTTGTATCCTTGCCGATTACGATTCTGGCCTTGTGCTCCCGGCCAAAATACCAACCCAGATAACGGCCTACCTTAAAGGCGTGCTCCACTGTCAATACTACGTTTGCTTCTCCTCGAAATCCGTCTGTCCCAAAATATTTGCCCATATACTTTTCCTCTTATTAATTTGTCTGGTTACATATAATAATGCTTCCTGTTATGGCAGCATTTATTACCATTATATTCTCATCTTCTCCAGGATACAACTATTTTTTTACATACGCCGGACTGCTCAGTCATTACTATTCACGGCCGAAGGCCGCGCATAGTAACGCCCTCTCTCCCCATAGTCAGTCTTTGTGTGCATTATTAGCCTTCCATTTTTTCAATAATTGCTCTTGCTACGCAGATCCCATTGGCTGATGCCTGCTGGAGTCCCCGCGTCACTGCGGCCCCGTCTCCCATGGCGCGCAGACCTGAAACATTTGTTTCAAATTTTTTATCTACAATGACTTTGTTGGAATAGAATTTTACTTCTACACCATACAGAAGGGTCTCGTCACTGGCAATTCCCGGTGTCACTTTATCCAGAGCCTTGATCATCTCATCGATGGAAACCATGATCCGGTGCGGAAATACGAGTGACAGATCTCCCGGCACTGCGTCTTTCAGCGTTGGTGTGATATTATTTCGTAGCAGACGCTCCTCCGTTGTCCTGCGGCCTCTGCGGAAATCACCGTATCTTTGGAGCAGAATTCTGCCGCCGCTCAGCATATTACCAAGCTGTGCAATATGTTTCCCATATTCGGTCGGAGTTTTGAAGGGTTCCGTAAAGTTCTTGGACACCAGAAGCGCAAAGTTGGTGTTATGCGTTTTCATGTCTTTTGATTTATATGCATGCCCGTTCACAACGGCCAGCCCATTTTCATAATATTCCGTTGCCACCTCACCGGATGGATTCGTACAGAATACTCTCACCTTATCATCAAATGTCGGCGTATAGTACACCAATTTCGCTTCGTAGAGTTTTTCATTGAGTTCCTGCATAATCTCATCACGAACTTCCACGCGGACGCCTACATCGATTGTTCCGTTTTTCGTCTCGATATCATGCCCCTTGCAGATGTGTGAGAACCACTCGGATCCCTCTCTTCCTACTCCCGCCACGACCTCCGGCGCATAGAAGGTGTCTCCTTTATCCGTCACGATTCCCTTTACTACGCCATCCTCGATGATAATATCCGTCACCATCGTTTTAAACAGGATTTCCACGCCTGCGTCCAGAAGATGATGCTGGAGGCGCGTGTAAATCTTATAGCCTTCCTCCGTCCCCAGATGGCGGATCGGACATTCTATCAATTTCAGATTGGCACGGATTGCTTTGGAACGAATATCAGTAATCGCTTGCTGGTCTTCAATACCATACACCTTCTCGTCGGCTCCGAACTGCAGGTAGATGCTGTCCGCTTCGTGAATCATTTCCGTGGCTTTATCATACCCCAATATCGCCGGAAGCGTTCCTCCAACATCCGGTGACAGGGACAGCTTGCCGTCAGAAAACGCACCGGCCCCAGCAAAACCGGTTGTAATCGAACAGGGCTTGCAGCCTACGCACACCTTTGTCTTCCGTTTCGGACACTGTCTCTCTTCAATACATCGGCCCTTCTCAACCATCAATACACTCAGATCCGGCTTCTGACGCTTCAGTTCATACGCACAGAAAATCCCGGACGGACCTGCACCAATAATTATTACATCATACTGTTTCATCTTATCCCTCAGCTTTCTCTGAATTCAATTTTCATGTCCCTCTAAGTTATTCGAAGTGTGTGGGAATTGCGTGGGGGTCTGACCCTTTTGCAAAGGGGTCAGACCCCCACGCAATTCCCACACACTTCCCACAATAGAATAGTAGCATACAATTTTCCGGAGAACAAGGCTATACAATTCGCCCAATTTAGGGTAATATATAAGAAGTATAACTTATTATAATGAAGCAAGCCTTATATCTAAGTTTCCTGCATCCAGTACATTGAATAATCATTAACTTGCTGTTATTTTGGGATGTACTGACCGGAGGCTTGAGTATAAGGCCTTTATAAATATAACTTGGAGGTTTTATATGATTAAATTAGTAGCCAGCGATCTAGACGGCACCCTTTTGCAGGGAGGTGCGCAGGAACTTCCCCCGCGTTCTATTGAACTGATACACAAACTAACAGAAAAAGGCATTCATTTTGTGTCAGCCAGCGGAAGGCAGTATGATAACCAACGTATCGTATTTGATAAGATTAAGGACGAGATCTCCTACATTGCCGAGAACGGCGCTCTTTGCATCCACCAGGGCAAAGTTATCTCACGTGCCTCAATCGATGACAGCCTTGCTGCCAGAATTATTGCAGAAATCAAACGGGAGAAACACTTTGAGATCGTCGCATCCCGGGAGGACGCCTGCTTTATCGAGGACAATGATCCTGCCTTTGTTAATCACATCGTAAATGTGATGCACAATACTACCAAAATCGTCGACGACATCTCAAAAATCGAAGGCCCTTTCCTGAAAATAGCAATCGGCAACATGTCAGATGGTCCTCATATCGTAGATAAATATCTCAAGCACCTGCAGGATATGTTCAGTAATGAAATCAACGTAGTAACATCGGGAAATATCTGGATCGACTTTATCACCCCGGGCGCCAACAAGGGAACCGCACTGGAAAGAATGATGGAGCTTTTCCATCTCAAACCAGAAGAATGCATGGCCTTCGGCGACCAGTATAATGACATTGAGATGCTCCAGTGCGCCGGAACCAGTTATGCCATGTCCAATGCGGCACCGGGGATCTCCTATTACTCCACTTACGTAACAGACTCCGTAGAAGAAGTACTCGAAGATCTCATAGTGGAACTTGGATGAGTGAGGGGTGGATGAGTCGAGGAGGTCCGCCAGGCAGAAGCGGGGGGCGCAATGACGGCGGGAGACACAGGGAGAGGTCCGGGAAGCAGCCCGTTTGCGGAGAAGTACTAACAAATACAAGAGAGTTCTCTCTTTTATTTGCCTACGGCAGTATTATAATCCACCTTCTCCTCTCAATACTGTCCCGCTATACCAGCCCACAGCCGCCTCTCCCGTCCGGCTCCCGTCAGATGCAAGCAGTTATTTTGATGCGCCAGCCGCAGGCCCCGGACATAGGGATGGCTGGGGCCTGCGGCGTCCCTTCCCAATCCGCCTACATCCCTAAGCCAAAACTAACGGTATCTCTTCTGCTTCTGCGCGGTTAACATAATCTTTGTTGACTTGATTGTCTGTTATGATCTTATATACATCTTTTAACGGACAGATGACGGACAAGTATCCGCCGCCGAACTTGCTGCTGTCCGCCAGTACGTATATTTTTTCCGTTGCTTTAAGGATTGCCTGTTTTACCTGCATCTGGGATGTGGCTATGGATGTGATTCCCACATCAAAATTAATTCCGTGTACGCCTATAAATGCCTTATCCACATGGAATCTGGATATGTCCTCCACGGCTTCGTCTCCTATTGTGGCCGCCAGGTTTCCCCCCACCGGTCCGCCTACCATATACAGTTCAACATGCTTTAATCCGGCCAGTTCGATACCGGACATAAGTGAATTAGTCACCACTGCTATACTTTTTTCCGGATGCTGCTTGATATGCAGCGCTAAATAGAAGCTGGTAGAAGAATCATCGATGATAATTGTGTCCCTGTCTTCAATGCACTCGTACGCACACGCTGCAATCGCTCTTTTCTTGTCCGTGTTCCGGTAAATGCTCTCTGCTGAATACTTTTTTTGAGGATTTTCTTCTATTTTAAGCGCACCTCCATGAGTGCGGATCAGAAGACCGGCCCGTTCCATGCATTTTATATCGTTCCTGATTGTTACTTCAGAACACCCCAGCTCTGCACTCAATTCATTTACACGAACCTTTCCTTTCTCTTCAAGTTCCTGCAATATTTTTCTTCTGCGTTCCTCCATATTTTTCTCCCTACGAATTTCAGAAAAGTACCCTAATCCACACACCACAATTATAAGGAAATATGACGGTTTCCTATTATCATATTTTAGCATACTTTGGAGCCCACAAGAACAGCATTTTCCAATTTTTTCCATTTTTTTAAACTTTTTTAACAAATAAAGCAAACCAACTTCCGTTATCCTCGAATTTCTTCTTCGTTTTATATGTTTGACTATATAAAGGTAACAATACTCCCCGTCATCCCACTAAAAACTGCTTTATCCATTTCTTCAAAATAATACGAAACAGATTGCTCATATACCCAAATTAACCGACTGGTTTTTCCTGCGCAGTGATCGTTATAAGAAGATTGACAGTATGATTCTACCAGGTTCCCGAACTTTATTTGAAATGCAGAAAAACACACAGTCTAATGCAGATCTTAGACTGTGTGTTTCATTCAGATTAGTTATTTATATTTTCAAATATCTTCTTCAAAGACTCCTCGTAAGGCGGTCTGGCGATACCATACTCCGTTACGATCCCGGCAATCAATTCATGGTCGGTTACATCAAAGCATGGATTATACACCTTCACGCCCTCCGGCGCCATACGGTTCTTATACCACATCTCCGTTATTTCTTCTGCGGAACGTTCTTCTATCGGTATAGCCTCTCCGGTTTGCAGCGACATATCTATTGTTGATGTGGGAGCGCATACATACAATGGAATGCCATAATATTTGGCAACCGCCGCAACCACGGAAGTTCCGATCTTATTGGCCGCATCACCGTTCGCAGCTACCCTGTCACAGCCCACGAATACGGCATCAACCCAGCCCTTCTTCATGACCGATCCCGACATATTATCACAGATCAGTGTTACATCCATCCCTGCTTCCTGCAGTTCAAAAGCCGTCAGCCGTGCGCCCTGCAGAAGTGGTCGTGTCTCGTCTGCAAAGATACGGAATCCATATCCTCTCTCCTGCCCAAGGTACATCGGCGCCGTTGCCGTACCGTATTTTACTGCAGCCAGTTTGCCTGCATTGCAGTGGGTCAGCAGCCCGTCGCCGGGCTTCACAAGAGTCAGTGCATTTTCACCGATTCTTCTGCATACCTCAATGTCTTCTTCTCTGATACGCTGCGCTTCCCGGCGAAGCAGTTCCTTCACATCTTCCACACCGCAGTCCGGACAGGCCATATGGTCTTCCACTACTGCCTCCATCCGTTCCAGCGCCCAAAAAAGATTCACCGCAGTTGGCCTGGATGTGGCCAGGTAATCCTTTGCCCGCTGAAAAGCCGCACGAAATTCCATCATATCATTCGTCTTCAGATCCTTAACCGCCAGATAAACACCTATGGCGGCCGTCACTCCGATGGCCGGAGCCCCCCTTACTTTCAGCAGGTAAATAGCCTCCCAGATGTCTTCAATATCAGTGAGGGAAAGCAGTTCGATCTTTCCGGGCAGCTGCGTCTGGTCAATAATCACCAGCGCGCCACTCTCCTCATCCAGAGATACCGTATCATATTCAAGAATTGTTTTCGCCATTAATCAATTCTCCTTTACCTTATATTATCAAAGCAGGCACACCCACTTTAATTACCTGTACAGAAAAAGGGTTATTCCCACCTTTCCTCAATATCGCCAATCATATCTACCCGCCTCTGATGGCGTCCGCCCACTTCGAAGTCCGTATCCAGCCACACTTCCACGATCATCTTCGCAAGCTCAGGCCCAATCACCCTTGCCCCGAATGCCAGAATATTGCAGTTGTTATGCATTCTGGCCATACGCGCAGTAAATGGCTCGCTGCAGACTGCCGCACGGATCCCTTTTACCTTATTCGCAGCCAGTGAAATGCCAAGCCCTGTCCCACATATCAGAATGCCCTGATCCACCTCATGATTTGCAACCGCCCGCGCGACGATCTCGCCATATTTGGGGTAATCGCAGCTCTTAGCACTATTTGTGCCGTAATCTACAACCTCATGGCCCCTTTCCTGCAAGTATTCAATAATCTCCGCTTTCATCTCCAACGCTGAATGATCGTTGCCAATACCTATTCTCATCTTTTCCACTCCTCAGTAAAATTTATAGTAACAGTCCAGACAGATCTGTGCATTTACTGCGCAGACCGTGCGAAAGCATGGCGCCACTGGCATCCAGCCCATCGCAAAGCGGTTTAAACAGCTGGATGCAGAACAATTCAGACTTGTCTGAACTGTTCAATATATAAGCCTGCTTCCTTTATCTGCAGTGGTACAGATCTGCCCCGGCAGATAAAACCGTCATTTATTTTATTGTCTACCATCAAGTCTGAAATGTCAAGTAATCTAATTTTCTTATTACTGCCCTCCGAAGAGTGTGGTTACTGTTCACCCTACGGGCGTGCACAGTAACAGCATCTGCCCATAAAAGTAGCCTACGGCGAGGGGTGCTATGCGCCAGCGGCGCATGTTAAGCACGGACCGAAGCGGAGCGGAGACCAGATGCCCCGAGACCATCACTTCATCGGCTTCGATGCCGTGCAGCGAGGTGCACGGCACGGTCTGAAAAGTAACAGAGTGTGTGCAGTAACAATCTTGCCCCAAAGATAATATTACAGAGCCAGCCGGAATATCTTCTCCACATCTTCTTTTCCAAGTTTTACAAACCCGCCAAGTGATCCGCCTCTTCCGTCACCGTAGCAGCTCTTTTCCGCCATGGCAGGGATATCTTCTTCCTTTGCGCCAAGCTCTGCGAAGGATACCGGCATCCCAATTGAACTGAGGAAGCACTTGAACGCATCAATTCCTGCAAGCGCAGTGTTCATCGGGTTTTCGAAGTCCATCTGGCATCCCCACAGCCTGACTGCAAGCTGTGCAAATCTCATCGGATTGTGTTCCACGGTATACCGCATCCACGCCGGGAATATGACTGCAAGCCCTGCACCGTGTGCACAGTCATACATTGCGCTAAGCTCATGTTCGATATCATGGCTGGCCCAGTCCTGCTGCCTTCCCACACCGCATGTATTATTATGTGCAACCATACCTGCCCACATAATGTTGGCACGCGCTTCATAATGATCCGGATCAGCAAGTACACGGGGCACTTCTTTTACCATGGTAAGAAGTACGGCCTCACAGAGCCTGTCTGTAATCTCAACCTCAGTTGAGTTTGTAAAATAGCGCTCCAAAACATGTGCCATAATATCGGTTGCACCGCAGGCTGTCTGGTAAGCCGGCAGCGTCTGCGTCAGTTCCGGGTTCAGGATGGAAAATGCCGGGCGGATTGCTTCTCCTGTAGCTCCGCGCTTGAACATGCCCTCTTCTTTCGTGATCACGGAATCAGGTGATCCCTCACTGCCGGCCGCCGCGATCGTCAGGATGGTACCCACGGGCAGCGCTCTTTCAACCGCCTTCCCCTGATAAAAGTCCCAGAAGTCGCCCTCATAAACCGCCCCTGCGGCTATCGCTTTCGCGGAGTCAATCGTACTTCCCCCGCCAACAGCCAGTATGAAATCCACGCCCTCATTTCTGCACAGATTGATGCCCTCATATACCAGTCCGCTCCTCGGATTCGGTTTCACGCCTCCAAGCTCAACATATTCAATTCCCTCTGTCTCCAGGGATACCTTCACTCTGTCCAAAAGGCCGGAACGCTTTACGCTGCCGCCGCCATAATGAATCAAAACCTTACTTCCACCAAAACGCTTTACGTAATGCCCTGTCTCCGTTTCTTTTTCTCTGCCAAACACAAAATAAGTAGGACTGTAAAATGTAAAATTTTCCATAATATTTCTCCTCCGTCTTTATTCATAATCTTCTTTCATAAATGTTATCTCAAAGCTGCCCATTGCCTCTTTCAGATGATCAGCGCTGCGCGGCCCGTACAGCGGAACACATGGAAAATCCCTGCATGTGAAGAAGCCAAGAACGACCTGCGTCACCGTTGCCTGATACTTCTCCGTGAGCATCCGGACTCTTTCTGCCAGTCTGATATTTTCCTTTGTATAGTAAGGCGAATCCAGTACGGAATCTTCACCCTTTTCGATGAAATTATGGAAAAAACCGCTGCAGATTCCCATGTATGGCATCGCCAGATTCGCAAAGTTTTCCTTATGATATTCCTGCATCTCATCATCCATATACCGAATGGTATCGTCCTCCAAAGGCATCATAAAGCGGGAACCTATATTGAACAGCACCTGGTTTGCCGCAAATCCCCGGTACCCCTTCTCCCGGCAGCAGCTGTCCGCCGCCTTCATCCGGCTGGCGCTCCAGTTCGAACAGCAATAGTATCGGATCTTTCCTTCCCTTACAAATGTCTCCATCGTCTCGATTAATTCCTCCACCGGTATGGACTCATCATCCCGATGATAAAAATACAGGTCTATATAATCCGTGTGCAGTGCCCGGAGAGACAATTCCACATCATGCCTCATATCGGCTTCCCTCATCCGGCTTTTATGAAGATCCGGTTTTGGGCAGGCCATGTCGGGATGTCCGCCCTTCGTGATCAGCACGATCCTGTTTCTCTTTCCGCTTCTCTCCAGCCAGTCTCCCAGAACCCGCTCACTTCTCCCAATCTCAGGTAACACCCAGTCGGAATACACCCGCGCAGTATCATAAAGATTGCCGCCCATATCCAAAAAAGCATCAAATATGTAATCTGCCTCCTTGCCGTCCCACTTCAGGCCGGCATTCACGCATCCCATCCCCATCGGGGATAATTCCAGATCCGTGCCCGGTATCACAATCTTCTTCATTCGCTCGCTCCTTTCCAATATTTAAGTGCCGGCAGCAATCTATCTCTTACAATTGCCCCGACACTTCTATTATAAATATTCTCTTTACTTTTGTATATACTTCTTCAACGCTTTTATGAGAAGCCAGACAATATAAACAAAAACCGCCAGAACCGTAATGTTTACCGCATTAGCCAGCCCTACCCAAAAGGAAGAATTCCACCACATTATGACGAGAAATATCATCACAACCGCCAGGTAGATGCCCCATCCCACCAAGGCTCTTCCTCTTTTTCCCGGCCTGTCTGGTTTTTCCGAGCCGGTTTTACCGCATTCATCGTGTGACTCCCTCTCCGGTATCAGAAGATAATCCAGAGAGACTCCCAGTATCCGCCCCAGTTGTATTACATTCTCCGTGTCCGGTATCGTATCATTCAGCTCCCATTTGGATACGGCCTGCCGGGATACCCCCAGCAGCGCCGCCAGATCTTCCTGGGACATCCGCTTCTCTTTCCTGTGTTTCTGTATCTTTTCGCCCAGAGTCATATTCTTCGCCTCCTCGTCTTATTATGCCGCTCTTGCCTTACTATACCATCCACTCTTTTTCCTGGCCACCAGATACACTTTACATCGCCGCAACCCGGAGTTGCAGATCGCTTTTATAGGGTATTTTTCCCTAACTTTTATCACGCTCCAGAGCGGGTCTGAAGCGGGTTACACAATTCGTTTATAAGGACTGCGCCCGTTTCTGAAGTAGCGTACATAGCGCACCGCCTCGCAGCCTGCAAGGACGGCTCCTAAAACCATGAATTTATCCGAATACGCCCCCACTACGAATGGCAGAATCGGAGAAGGAAATGTAAAGTACAGAACCTGTGAGAACAGCATCAGCACCGCTGGTACATCTATCAGTATTATTTCCACCCATAGAAAACGTTTCTTCATAATCCCGCCCAAAAGTGTAACCACCACGGCCACCGCCAGCCAATATAGAATCATGGCAATCGTCGCCATATGCCTGTACCCAAGTTCATAAGTCCTTTCAAGCCTGATAGAAGCATAAATATTCACCCACTGATAAACCCCAAATATAACATATACACCAAAAACCAGAATCACTGCCCTCAGCTCTTTCAACGTCTTCATACCTATCCCTCCGCTTCTGTAAAACTTCCCATAAAAAGTACTTTTACACATTCAGTTTAACACAACCGGAGGTTATCCACAATAAGGACGCTCCATGAAGGGATAGCCGAAAGCCTCCCGGAGAACATCCATGTCCTTTCAAAAATGCGGCCGCGGACTTAAGAAATTCTAGGCGGGAAACAGCTCTGAAAATGGAGCACCACTGACACATCACGAGAAATCCGATGATTTCTCGCGCTGGGTCAGCTGATTTTTGGATTCGGAATCCAAAAATCTCTCCATTTTC
>NZ_CYZU01000088.1 GCF_001404335.1 Faecalicatena contorta | reverse complement strand
GGCCCGAAACAGGGGAGAATCCGTGATTCGAAATCACGGATTCTCCCCTGTTTCGGGCCTGCTTGCTTCCTAGAATTCGTAAGATGCACTCTAGCATTTTCAAACAGCATGTGTACGCCTGCCCGCCTGTCCCTCATCGGTGCTGGACGCATCCGGTCGGGAGGTGTGGCTTAAATAGAGGGTTGTGCCGGACGGGAGCAGCGTATTTTCGTGGCTTCGCGCAGCGCCCCGGCACACATTCCCCTAAGCGGACCTCCCCCTCACACTCGCTTCATACAGGTAACCGCCATGGCGCCAGGGCCTATGTGGCACGCTACGCTGAGTGACAGCGGCCCCTCTATGATCTGATACCCCGGAAATTTTTCCTGGATTTCTTTTTTCCATTCCTGCGCCTCTTCCTGTCCGCAAGTGTATGCCATACCCAGTACCATCTGGTCTTCGCGGCCGGCAAATCTTTCTTTGAGGTCTTTCTCGATGGCGCCCAGCATGGTGCGCTTTGCTGCTTTCCAGCCGCGCACTTTTGCATACGCATCCAGCTTCTCGCCCTGAATCTGCAGGACGGGCTTTAGATTGAGCACGGTGCCCAGAGCCGCGGCCGCAGGGGTGATTCTGCCGCCTTTTTTCAGATATTTCAGTGTATCTACTGTGATGTAGATACTGGCTTCCATTTTTTCTTTTACCAGAATTTCTCTGATCTCTGCTGCGGATTTGCCTTCATTCCTCAGCTTTATCGCATCCAGTACAGACTGCACCTGGGTGACAGAAATTCTCTGGTTATCCACGACCTGTACCCTGCCGTCATAGTCCTCCGAAAGTGTTACAGCTGTCTCGCAGCTGCTGCTCAGCCCGCTGGACATTGGGATGTGCACGACTTCGTCATATTCCTCGAGCAGTTTGTCCCAAAGTTCCAGAATCTCTCCGGGTGACGGCTGGGAGGTTGAAATATCGGAATCCTCTCCCAGTTTTTTGTAAAAATCTTCCTGTGACAGTGTGATATCCTCGAGAAAAAGCTCTCCGTCTATGAAAAACGGCATAGGCACCACAGAGATGCCCATCTCTTTTCCTTCTTTTTGAGTGATTCCGCTGTTACTGTCCGTTACAATTGCAATCTTCTTCATATATATTTCCCCTGTTTTAGTTTTTGAAGCTGTGAATTGGAGCCGGGATTCTTCCCTTTCGCCCGACAAATGCCTCACAGCCGAACTGGTTGACCGGCATGATCGGCGCATACCCGAGCAGGCCTCCGAATTCTGCTGTTTCTCCCACGTCCTTGCCGATCACCGGAATCAGACGCACTGCTGTTGTCTTCTGGTTCACCATGCCGATCGCCATCTCGTCCGCAATGATTCCGGATATTGTGCTGGCGCTGGTCTTCCCCGGAATGGCTATCATATCCAGTCCGACGGAACATACGCAGGTCATTGCCTCCAGTTTTTCGAGCGTCAGAGCACCGGCGTTGACTGCATCAATCATTCCCTGGTCTTCACTGACCGGGATAAATGCTCCGCTTAGGCCCCCCACATAGGAAGATGCCATGACGCCGCCCTTTTTTACCTGGTCGTTGAGCATTGCCAGGGCAGCCGTTGTCCCGGGCGCTCCCACACGCTCCAGTCCGATCTCTTCCAGTATCTCTGCCACGCTGTCTCCCACCGCCGGAGTCGGCGCCAGTGACAGGTCTACGATACCGAAGGGGATTCCCAGCCTTTTGGAGGCCTCGCCGGCTACGAGCTGTCCCACGCGGGTTACCTTGAACGCCGTCTTCTTGATGGTCTCGCAGAGCTCCTCAAAGCCCTTGCCGCGCACTTTCTCGAGCGCCTTTTTTACCACGCCCGGTCCGCTGACGCCTACATTGATTACCGCATCCGCCTCGGTAACTCCTAAGAATGCTCCCGCCATAAACGGGTTATCATCCGGCGCATTGCAGAAGATCACGAGCTTTGCACAGCCCAGGGAATCATTGTCTTTTGTTGCCTCAGCGGTGGCTTTGACGATCTCACCGCACAGGCGCACGGCATCCATATTGATCCCCGTCTTCGTAGATCCCACATTGACGGAACTGCAGATTCTCTCCGTCTCAGCCAGTGCCTGGGGGATGGAACGGATCAGGTTCTCATCGCTCTTTGTCATAGCTTTTGAAACCAGAGCGGAATAACCACCGATAAAATTGACGCCTACTTCCTTGGCCGCCCGGTCCAGCGTTCTTGCAATAGTCACAAAATCCTCCGGGGACTTGCACGCAGCCCCTCCCACCAAAGCGATGGGTGTGATTGAAATTCTCTTATTTACAATCGGAATTCCGAATTCTTTTTCAATATCACTTCCGGTAGAAACCAGTTTTGCCGCTACGGTCGTAATCTTATCATAAATCTTGCGGTTGAGTTCCTCCAGGTTCGAGTCAATACAATCCAGGAGACTGATCCCCAGCGTTATCGTACGGACATCCAGATTCTCGTGCTCAATCATTTTATTGGTTTCTGATACTTCATACATATTAATCATAGTGCTTATCCTCGCCTTCTATCCTCACGCTTTACTCTTACAGCCTGTGCATCTTTTCAAATATCTCTTCTCTCTGGCAGCGGATATTCACTCCGATCTCTTCTCCCAGCTTATCAAGCTCATCGCAGACTACCTTAAAGTCTTTGTCAAGACTGGTTACATCCACGATCATCATCATATTAAAGTACCCCTGGATAATGGTCTGTGAGATATCCAGTATATTAATCCTGTTCTCAGCCAAATATGTACAAACCTTTGCTATAATCCCTACGGTGTCCTGCCCCAGCACTGTTACGATACATTTTTTCATCTTCTTATCCTCCTGATTGTCTATACTGTAATGATCTCTGATATCATGTCTCTTCTTGCGACAGCCATGTCAAGATCCTCACCTTTATAAATATTATCGCTCAGAGTCACCTCCAGCTTTACGGTTTCATACGCCAGCTTAGCATAATTATTTTCCTTGCTTAAGTGTCCCAGCAGAATGTGTTTCAAATTATCATGTAGTATATCACAAAGAAGTCTTCCTGACAATTCGTTGGATAAATGTCCCTTGTCTCCCATGACTCTCCGTTTCAGATAATATGGATAGGAGCCTACTTCCAGCATATGGATATCGTGGTTTGCCTCCAGCAGCACCGCGTCCAGACTTTTAAGCTTCGACACCGTGTATTCATCGTAAATTCCAAGATCCGTCGCCACTGCAACGGATTTTCCGCAGCAGTTCATACGGTATCCGGATGGCTCTTTCGCATCATGCGAGATCCGAAACGGATCAATTGTAATGTCCCCCAATATAAAACTTTCGTCCGTATGTATTGGATGAAGAAGCCCTTCCGGCATCCTTCCCAGGGGCGCATAATTCTCAATCCCCTCTATTGTTCCCGGAGTCGCGTAGATCGGCACCTCATATTTCCGGCTGAAAACGCCCAGTCCCTGAATATGATCTGAATGCTCATGTGTGATCAGAATACCGTCCAGTTCTTCTCCTTTGATGTCCAGCTCTTTTAGCCCTGCATCAATCTTTTTCTTGCTGATTCCTGTATCCACAAGCAGATGCGTGTTGTCGCTCCCCACATAGATACAGTTGCCGCTGCTTCCGCTGGCAATGCTGCATAACCTCATAATATTTCTCCTATTTGCCTTTTTGTATTGTCAAATGTCCCGCTGTTATCTATAACAGCCTGGCATGCGCTGCGAAATACCCGTTCCGGGGACTGCGCTTCCATCATCCGGGCAATCTTCTCAGCGGAATACCCTCTGGACTGCTTCAGGCGTTCTCTTCTAACGCTTTCTTCTGCATAAATATACCACATTTCCCCGCAGATATCTTCATATCCCGCCTCCGGAAGAAGTGCCGCTTCTATCACATATAGCGGCACTTTCCGTTTTTTCTTTTCCTCGATATCCTGTTCCACCCATTTTTTCACTTCCGGATGGACAATCCCGTTCAACTTCTGCCGCATCTGTGCATCCCGAAAAATCAGGGCGGCCAGCCGGCTGCGGTCCAGTTCCCCGTCCGGCCCTATGATCTCTGTACCGAACTGTTCTATGATCTTTTGGTAGCAGGCCCCGCCCTTTTTCTGAAGCTCTTTGGCCACCTCATCCAGCTGGCAGACCACCGCGCCGTATTCTTCCTCAAGAAAATGCAGGACTTTACTCTTTCCGGAACCTACCCCGCCGGTAATTCCCAGTATCTTCATCTAAATTCCTCTTTGTTCATTATTCGCTTTACTCAAGTTTTATCCAGACTCCGCTTTGCCACGGACACTACTTTGCCTCGTACCAGTTCTCCCCTGTATGCATGTCTACAATCAAGGGGACGTCCAGGTCTGCGGCCTGCTCCATCTGCCGTTTCAGTATCTCCTTTACTTCTTCGACTTCATCCTTGTGGGCCTCGATCAGCAGTTCATCGTGCACCTGCAGGATCATTTTTGACCGGAGCCCTTTTTCCTTCAGTTCCCGGTTTACACCGATCATCGCAATCTTCATTATATCCGCGGCAGATCCCTGGATCGGGGCGTTCATCGCCACCCGTTCCCCGAAATTCCGCTGCATAAAATTGCTGGATTTCAGTTCCGGCACCGGCCTTCTGCGCCCGAAGAGGGTCACAACATAGCCCTCCGTTTTTGCATGGGCCACCGTATCATCCAGAAAACGTTTGATTCCCGGATAAGTCTCGAAATAATTTTCAATGTACTGCGCCGCTTCTTTCCTGGTGATACTCAAATCCTGACTCAGCCCAAAAGAACTGATCCCGTATACGATTCCAAAGTTGACCGCCTTGGCATTGCGCCGCTGAAGTTCCGTCACCTCTTCAAACGGAGTGTGGAACACCTGGGAAGCCGTCATCCGATGGATATCCCTTGCCTCTTTATACGCCTGGATCAGCTGTTCGTCCCCGGAGCAGTGCGCCAGTATCCTCAGCTCGATCTGGGAATAATCCGCATCGATAAAGACGCAGCCCTCTTTTGGCACAAATACTTTTCTGATCAGACGCCCCAGTTCCATCCGCACCGGAATATTTTGGAGGTTCGGCTCCGTACTGCTGATCCGGCCGGTTGCGGTGATCGTCTGGTTGAACTTTCCGTGGATTCTTCCGTCCGGACCAATATAGACAGCCAGCCCGTCCGCGTATGTGGACTTCAGCTTGGTCAGCTGTCTGTACTCCAGAATCTTATCGACCACCGGATAATCCGGCGCCAGCTTGTCCAGCACATCGGCGGCGGTTGAGTATCCGGTCTTAGTCTTTTTACCGTTAGGCAGCTGCATGTGGTCAAAAAGGACGACTCCCAGCTGCTTCGGAGAGTTAATGTTAAACGTCTCTCCCGCCATCTCATAGATCTCCTTCTCCAGCTCCACGATCCGGCCGCCCAGCTGTTCGCCATAAAACTTCAGCGCCTCTGCCTCCACCTTTATCCCCGCCTGCTCCATATCGAACAGGGTGAAGACAAGCGGCATCTCTATGTCTGTAAACAGGTGGTACATCCCCTCCGCCAGCATCTTGTCTCTCAATGGTTTTACGGATGCAAATGCAGTGTATGCTTCATAACATGCCTTTGTCATGATATCTGCCTTCTCATCGATCATAATTCCCAGCTGTTCCCTTGCCACATCTTCATAATTATAATT
The DNA here is from genome assembly GCF_001404335.1 of Faecalicatena contorta. Classification (GTDB taxonomy): domain Bacteria; phylum Bacillota; class Clostridia; order Lachnospirales; family Lachnospiraceae; genus Faecalicatena; species Faecalicatena contortus_B. The sequence continues at coordinate 9,429 of NZ_CYZU01000088.1, read as the reverse complement.
ATTCTTCAGAGGATTCAGAAGATAGGCCGCTACGGTTACGTCGAAACATTTTTCCTGCTCTGCCACTTCCACCAAAGGCAGGTATTTCTTCAGGTCAAACATGGCAAATGTCTGTACACTGCCTGCTATTTCCGTTAATTTTCCAAACAGATACTCTATATCCATGTCGGTATCACAGAGAATGGAATAGATCTGCTCCGGCCCATAGGCAATGCTCACTCTTCCGTATCCGGACGGATGCGCAAACAGAGGCAGTACATTTCCGGCATCCTCCGTAATTGCAACGCCTACACACTCCGCCCGTGCTGCCTCTTTGAATATCTTTTCCGCTTCCTCTTTATCCGTAATCTCCTTGAAATGAGATTCCACTTTATTGGAAGAGCTTTCTACATCAAACCGGCTCAGCAGATTTTTGAACTGCAGTTTCTGAAAATAGTCATGCGCTTCCTTCGTAAACGGATTCCCATGTTCAGCCGCTTCCAGGTTAAACGCGATCTCTGCATGGGTATCGATGGTGGCAAGCGTCTTGCTCATGCACGCCTGATCCCAATACTCCTGCAGGTTCTTGCTGGCCCTTGGAGGCTTGATCTCCGCCGCGTGGGCATAGGCATTTTCTATGGTGCCGTATTCCGTGATGATCTTGGTTGCCGTCTTCTCCCCGACTCCCGGGACGCCCGGTATGTTATCCGATGCATCTCCCATCAGGGCTTTCACGTCGATAAATTCCGTTGGGGTAACTCCATACCTTTCTTTTACGTCAACCGCATAATAGTCCTCAACTTCTGTCCTGCCCTGTTTTGTCTTTGGAATCCGGATCTTTACATGCTCTGTAGCGAGCTGCAGTGTATCTCTGTCCCCGGATATGATGGCGACATCCATCCCCTTTTCCTCGCAGATACGTGAAATCGTTCCCAGCAGATCATCCGCCTCCAGGCCTGCCTGCTCAATAATCTCGATGTTCATGGCCTGCAGAACTTCCTTGATTACCGGGACCTGCTGCCTTAGTTCTTCTGCCATTGGCTTTCTGGTTCCCTTATAATCTGCATACATCTCATGCCGGAATGTAGGCGCATGCACATCAAATGTCACGGTCAGATATTCCGGCTTCTCCTCGTCCAGGATCTTGAACATGATGTTCAAAAACCCATAAATAGCGTTCGTATGAAGCCCCTCCGAGTTGGTCAGGTCCGGTACTCCATAGAACGCCCTGTTTAAAATACTGTGGCCATCTATTAATACAATCTTTTTACTCATAGTTTTTTCTCCACATCCTGGTGATATGATATCATGACCGTCGTTCGGAAAGTGTACAGACACGCGTCCCTTACTAACGTTCACTATAACATAATAGAGTATACACTAAATTCTTTCTTTTTAAAAGGCTATTTTTATGATATTATGAAAGCAACTGTTACAGAATTTTTGCGATTAAGGAGTATGGAAAATGGATGGAATTATTTTTGATGTAGACGGAACTTTGTGGGACTCAACCGACTCGGTGGCAGAGGCCTGGAACCAGGCAATTGCCGAACATTCTGCCCTGGATGTCAGAATAGATGGCCCGATGCTGAAGAATCTGTTTGGCAAAACTATGGACGAGATATATCATGCCGTCTTTCCCACGTTGTCGAAAGAGGAACAGCAGAAACTGGGTGATATCTGCTTTGAATACGAAAACAAGCTTCTTGAGACGAAACCCGGCATCCTCTATGAAGGCGTACGGGAGACCCTGCTAAGGCTTTCCCAGAGCACCCGGATTTTCATTGTCAGCAACTGCCAGTGCGGATATATCGAAGTCTTTTTAAAGACAACAGGACTCGAAGCCGCTGTGCAGGACCACCTCTGCTTTGGTGAAACCCAGACCTCTAAGGGGATGACGATCAGAACTTTGATGGAACGCAGAAAGCTGAGAGATGTGGTCTATGTGGGCGATACACAGGGTGATTATGAGGCCTGCATGGAAGCCGGCATTCCTTTTATTTTTGCATCATACGGCTTTGGCAATGCCCCCGCCGCGGAAGTGAGAATCTCCAGAATCAGCGAGCTGCTGGAACTGTTTCTTCTATTATAAATGTGCGGGACGGGAAATGCATTGCAGGAAAATCAAGGAGTTTCCCGTTGATCTCCCGGTGATACGCTGTCACCGGATAACCGGCTCTGCCAACTGATTTTTTGTGTTTCAGACGGCAGGGCCGGGCTGCCCTTTGAACCGTTTTCTCCGGTGCTCTGCGCTCAGCAGTTATGTACTGCCTCCCTCATCTCGGATACATACGTTTTCAAGGCTTCCTCCGCCTTATCCCCATATGTTTCAATCAATTTTACAATGGCGCTTCCCACAATCGCCCCGTCGGATACTGCTGCCATCGCCCCTGCCTGCTCCGTCGTGCTGATTCCGAAACCTACGGCTGCCGGAAGATCGGTCACTTCACGGATAGAAGCAATCATAGATGAAATATCCGTCTCGATCTGATTCCGCACGCCCGTTACTCCCATGGAGGATACGACATAGAGAAAGCCCTTTGCCTCTTTTGCAATCATCTGAATGCGCTGTCTGGATGTCGGCGCTATCATGGAAATAATATCTACACCGTGTTTGTCTGCTATATGAGACATTTCCCCCTTTTCCTCATAGGGCAGGTCCGGAATTATAATGCCATCTACGCCAAGCTCCTCACATTTCTCATAAAACGCCTCATATCCATAATGAAAGACGGGGTTTAAATAAGTCATGAACACCAGCGGTATCTGGCTTTTTTCTCTCACCTTTCTTACAATTTCGAACACACCGTCAAGCGTCATATTTCCGTTTAACGCCCTGATATTGGCCTCCTGAATCACAACACCCTCGGCGGTCGGATCGGAGAATGGAATTCCGATTTCGATCAGATCCGCCCCCGCCTCTTCCATTGCCAGAATGTATTCTACTGTCTTATCCCCCGAGGGATCTCCTGCCGTTAAGAACACGATAAACGCTTTTCCTCCTGCAAATGCATCTGCTATTCTACTCATGAATGTGTACCCCCTTATACCTTGCGATAGCCGCCACATCTTTATCGCCTCTTCCTGAGAGACAGATGATCAGGCTCTCGTCTTTTCTCATCTGCGGTGCAATTTTTCTTGTGTGCGCAACGGCATGTGCGCTTTCTATGGCACAGATAATGCCCTCTGTCCTTGCCAGATATTCAAATGCGTCAACCGCCTCATCGTCTGTCACCGGCACATACTCCGCCCGGCCCGAATCCCGCAGATATGCGTGTTCCGGCCCGATACCCGGATAGTCCAGCCCGGCGGAAATAGAGTACACCGGAGCGATCTGTCCGTATTCATCCTGGCAGAAATAGGATTTCATGCCGTGGAAGACTCCCAGGGTTCCCTTTGCCATCGTTGCCGCATGCTGGTCTGTGTCGATTCCTCTTCCTGCCGCCTCACAGCCGATCAGTTTTACATTTTCATCTTCGATAAAGTTGTAAAACATACCCATGGCATTACTTCCGCCTCCCACGCAGGCAAGCACCGCAGAGGGAAGTCTCCCTTCCGCTTCCATGATCTGCTGCCGTGCCTCCTGGCTGATCACACTCTGGAAATCCCGCACCATCATCGGGAACGGATGTGGCCCCATCACGGAGCCAAGTACATAGTGGGTATCCGATACCCGGTTCGTCCATTCGCGCATGGTCGCATTTACCGCATCTTTCAGGGTCTGTGTGCCGGTCGTTACTGCATGGACCTTTGCCCCGAGCAGTTCCATCCTGTATACATTCAGCGCCTGCCGCTCCGTGTCCTCCTTTCCCATAAAGACTTCACATTCCAGCCCCAGAAGCGCCGCCGCTGTCGCAGTTGCCACGCCATGCTGCCCGGCGCCTGTTTCTGCGATCACCCTTGTCTTTCCCATTTTCTTTGCCAGCAGAACCTGCCCCAGCACGTTATTAATCTTGTGGGAACCAGTATGATTCAGATCTTCCCTCTTCAGATAGATTCTGGCTCCGCCCAGATCTTCTGTCATCTTTTCTGCATAATACAGCAGGGACGGACGCCCCGCGTATTCATTTAACAATTGTTTCAGCTCCTGCTGAAATCTTGCATCTTTTTTATAATATTCATATTGTTCCTCCAGCTGAATCAACTCGTTCATTAATGTTTCGGAGATATACTGCCCTCCAAACTCACCGTATCTTCCTTTCGACATCTCGAATCCTCCTGACTGCTTTTTCTATTTTTTCTTTATCCTTCCTGCCGCCTGTCTCTACACCGCTGCTCATATCGACTGCGTAAGGCAATACCTGCCGGGCCGCCTCCGCCACATTTTCCGGAGTCAGTCCTCCGGCCAGAAAGAAGGGCTTGGCAGGACTGCCGATTCTTCCATAATCAAAAGCTGTGCCCGTTCCTCCCCTGCCGCTGTCCAAAAGCAGGTAATCCACACAGCTGTGCTCCCACCTCTTGATATCTCTGCTGTACGTATCCTCTGTCATAGAAACTGCCTTCACAACCGGCACATCGCAGCAGCACTTCAAATCTTCCGCAAATTCCAGAGTTTCATTTCCATGCAGCTGTACGACATCAATCACCTTTCCATATACCAGCTGCAGGATCTGCTCCAGCGGCGCATCTGTAAACACCCCCACTGCAGCTACTTCCTTAGACAGCCCCTGCTTCAAAAGGGCAGCCCGTCTAGGATCGACATATCTTCTACTGCCCTGCGCAAAGACAAATCCAATATAGTCCGGCTGCACTTCATTGACAGCCGCAATCTCTTCCTCCCTGCACAGACCACATATTTTAATCTTCATAATCTCTCCCCGGATGATAAATCTTGAAAATATTCTGACAATGGTGGGCAAAGGGGTCTGACCCCTTTGTTGACAAATCGCATGAGTGTCTCGCCTATCAGTACTCCATCTGTTCCGTTTTCTCTCAGGCACTGGACATCCCCGGCTGTTTTTATTCCGCTTTCGGATACGAAGAGTATCCCGTCCGGCACCATGTCGCGCAGCCGGCTGCTGGTCCGGATATCTACCTGAAAGGTTCTTAAGTCCCGGTTGTTGACCCCTATTATTCTGGCGCCGCACCGCAGGGCCTTTTTTACTTCTTCTTCGGTGTGTGCTTCGACCAATGCCGAAAGCCCCAGTTCGCCTGCAATCTGCATATATCCGCGCAGTTCCTGCTCTTCCAGAATTGCACAGATCAGCAGTACAGCCGACGCATGGATACATTTTGCCTCATAGAGCATGTAGGCGTCTATGGTGAAGTCCTTCCGAAGTATTGGGATATGCACTTTTTCCGCAATCTCCTCCAGATATCGGTTGCTGCCCTGAAAATAGTATGGCTCAGTTAAAACAGATATTGCCGCCGCGCCCGCGCTCTCGTAATCTTCTGCAATGGCCAGATAGGGAAAATGTTCCGCTATTACCCCCTTTGACGGAGACGCTTTTTTTACTTCGCAGATAAAAGACATTCCTTCTTGTCTTAATGCCTCTTCAAAAGGAAACCGAAATTTACCTCCGTTTTTTTCTTTTTCTGCCGCCGCGATTCCATATGCTCTTTCCTTTAACTCTCTTTCGGGTACTTCCTGTTTTCTTTCTTGAATTCTCTCTCTGGTTCTGTCTGCAATTTCTTCTAATATCATCTTTTACCCGCCTTATATTTTTTCATTTGAATACGCAATGAACTGTTCTAACTTTTCCTGTGCCTTGCCGCTGTCTATCGCTTGCTGCGCCATCTTTACCCCCGCTTCAAGTGTATCCGCCCTGCCAGCCACATATAGAGCCGCACCGGCATTGAGCAGTACCGCGCTGCGTTTTGGCCCAAGTTCCCTGCCGCTCAGGACCGCTCTCGTAATCTCAGCGTTTTCCTGCGGGGTTCCGCCCTGCAGCTCATTTTTGCCGCAGGATGTAAAGCCAAACTGCTCCGGCGTGATCGCATACGAATGGAACTCGCCGTTTTTAATCTCACATACGGTCGTCGGCGCGCTCATTGAGATCTCATCCAGCTTATCCTGCCCGTACACGACCATGGCATTTTTGACTCCCAGCTTTTCCAGGACTCTTGCAAGCGGCTCCACAAGGGCCTCCTCATAAACGCCCATGACTTCCATGTTGGCGCCTGCCGGATTGGCGAGCGGTCCCAGGATATTGAATATGGTTCTGATCCCCAGTTCTTTTCTGACCGGAGCTACGTATTTCATGGCGATGTGATAATTCTGCGCAAACAGAAAACAAATTCCGATCTTTTCCAGCAGCTCTGCACTCTTTTCAGGTGGAATTGTGATCTTCACGCCCAGTGCCTCCAGTACATCCGCAGCCCCACATCTGCTGGATGCGGCTCTGTTTCCGTGCTTTGCCACCGGAACTCCTGCTGCCGCAATCACAAGTGCGGAGGTCGTTGAGATGTTAAACGAATTCGCCCCATCCCCTCCCGTCCCTACGATTTCCAGTGCATCTACGTTATGCAGAAGTTTCACACAGTGCTCCCGCATCCCTGCTGCCGAAGCCGTGATCTCGTCAATGGTCTCCCCCTTCAGGCTCATGGCCGTCAGATACGAGCTCATCTGTACATTGCTCGCCTCCCCGCTCATAATTTCATCCATTACCTGATAAGCTTCGTCATAGGTTAAGTTTTCTCTTCCTGCCAGTTTTAAAATTGCCTCTTTAATCATGATGTCCTGTTTCCTTTCTGCCCTGCTGCTCTTATTTAACATGCTGGTTTGCTGTTACGCTTTATCTGTTTTCAAAAAATTCCGGATCATTTGCGCCCCGTCCGGCGTCAGGATGGATTCCGGATGAAACTGCAGGCCATAGACCGGATACTCTCTGTGTTCTACAGCCATGATTTCGCCGTCTGCGGCCCTCGCGGTTACCTTAAGTACATCCGGAAGGCTTTCTTCCTCCGCCGCCAGTGAATGATACCTGGCGGCCGGAATGCTTTTTTCCAGCCCCTGAAATAACCGGCTGCTGCAGTCAAGTTCGATGCTTGAGGTCTTCCCATGCATCAGTTGTCTGGCATATGTCACTTTTCCGCCAAATGCCTGGCAGATCGCCTGGTGCCCCAGGCATACACCGAGAATCGGAATCTCTTTTGCCAGCTTATCCACCACCTCCGTGCACACCCCCGCATCTTCCGGCCTTCCCGGACCGGGGGAAAGGACAATGCAGACCGGATCCATTTCCCTGATCTCTTCCACCGTCTTTTCGTCGTTCCGTATGACGGTCAGGTCCTTACACTCTGCCCCAATCAGCTGATACAGGTTATATGAAAAACTGTCGTAATTATCAATCAGCAAAATCATGCTCCCATCCCCTCTCCTGCTCTTTCCACTGCGTTTGTCACCGCTTTTGCTTTGTTGATACATTCCTGATACTCCATCTCCGGCACACTGTCAGCTACGATGCCTGCTCCGGAGCATACATAGAGCGAACCATTCTTAGCGTAGGCCATTCTGATTGCAATGCAGGTATCCAGATTGCCGGTAAAATCAATGTAGCCAACTGCACCGCCGTAGATGCCGCGTTTGCAGTCTTCCAGTTGATCTATGATCTGGCAGGCCCTGATCTTAGGAGCCCCGGACAGCGTTCCCGCCGGCAGTATCGCATCCACGGTATCCATAAAATCTTTATCCTCCCGTATATTCCCCTTCACCGTTGAACCAATATGCATGACGTGGGAAAACTTCTCGATACTCTTATATTTTTCCAGCTCCACCGTGCCGATCTTACTGATTTTCCCAATATCATTTCTTCCCAGGTCAACCAGCATGTTGTGCTCGGCAAGCTCCTTTTCATCCGCAAGCAGTTCCGCCTCCAGCCTTTCGTCCTCCGCACAGGTCTCCCCTCTTTTCCGGGTTCCCGCCAGCGGAAATGTATGCAGCGTCCCATTTTCCAGCTTCACCAGCGTCTCCGGGGAGGCGCCGGCAATCTCAATATCATTGCTGGAAAAATAAAACATATAGGGGGAAGGATTTGTACTCCTGAGCACCCGGTAAACATCCAGTATGCTCCCCTCGATCTCCGCCTCCAGCCTGTTGGACAATACCACTTGGAAAATATCGCCCTCATAGATATGATGTTTTGCCTCTTCTACCATGCGGCAGTATTTTTCTTTTGTAAAATGCGGTTGAAACCCGTTTTTCACTTTTAGTGGAATGTGCGGCTCCAGTTCACCGTCCCGCACAATTGCTTCCAGCCGCTTCAATCTCACAACTGCATCTTCATACTCTTTTTTCACATCTTTGTCTAAAGACATGTTTACAATCAAAATCATCTTCTGCTTCAGATTATCAAATACAATTACCTGATCAAAAAGCATCAGATCCAGATCCCGGAAATGTGACTCATCCCTGGCGTCCAGCTTCAGTGAAGGCTCCACATACTTGATATAATCGTATGAAAAATACCCTACAAGCCCGCCGGTAAAGGAAGGCATTCCCTCAATCTTCGGGGCTCTGTGCGCCTCCACCACCTGCCGTATGTATTCCCCGGGGCAGGCCGTCTCCACTTCCCGGACCTCACGGCCTTTCATGTGAAGCATCCCATTTCTGCAGCTGATCTCCAAAGTAGGTTCAAATCCCAGAAAACTGTAACGCCCCCATCGTTTCGCGTCCTCCGCACTCTCGAGCATATAACAATGTTCACTGACATTTTTCAATTTTCTCAAAACCCCGACCGGGGTATACATGTCAGAAAACATATCCATACTGACAGGCATCGTATGATACAATCCCATCGCTGCCAACTCTTCTGCCTTTTTCAAATCTGGATAAGTCATAAGTTCTCCTTTCATAGGGGTCAGACCCCTTTGCGGTCCGTTTTCAGAATATTCTCAATATAGTTCACCTGCGGCGGCCGCTCCGAGGCAGCTGCCCCATACTCCACAGTACGCATCCAGCCGCGATGCCGCCTTGCGGCTATTTACCTTATCGCGGCATGCGCATCCTCCCGGAGGGTTTTTATGATATTAGGAAATCCCTCTGAAATTTCCTAATATCATAAAAAAATCCGCCCCTGACATTACAAATATAAAGTAATGTCAAGGACGGATTGAAAATTCAATTCGCGGTGCCACCTTGATTCACAGAAAATAAATCCTGTGCGCTTAGCAAGATACTATCATATCTCCGGCGACTGACGTACGCCCATACGTCATGCTATACTCGGCCTCACGGCCTTTCCCTCATGCCCTCAGCGGTCCATTTAACAAACTGCGTTTACCTGAATCCCACCACCTCAGGCTCTCTGTGAATGCACGATATGTTTTTATCTCCGCTTCATCGGTTTACATTATTAAATTATGGTATATTATATACACTTCCTCCTTCAAATGTCAATGCCGAATTTGATTTTTTTGTAAGTAAATGTTACTATTCACAGTCGATTTAGCGTTCATTCTTTAGGAAGCTCGTAACAGAGCTTCTTTTTCTTTGCCATAATGCACAAACAT
>NZ_CYZU01000087.1 GCF_001404335.1 Faecalicatena contorta | reverse complement strand
ATCGGCTGTTCTAGAATCACTTAGCAGCATGGGTGCATATCGCAACGGCATATACAGCCCCAGCACCTTCCCGGTCTCCCTGTCATGAAGCGTCCCCGTCCGTCGACAGGACTGAAGCCTGTCAACTAAATCCCGATTTTGTTTCTTGCATTCTGGTCAAACACGTGTTATTCTGATGTTATCAAAAGCGGCAGGCGTTTCAGCCATTTCACAGCCGCAAGACTTCTCATTTCGGCGTTTCAGATTCGAAACAGTTTCCGTGAATGATTAAAAAACAAAAGAAGGGAGAGTGCCTATGCACAAAGGACTACAAGAGTATTTTCCACAAATCAGGACACGAAAGGAGGTGTTAAAAGATATTTGCATGCATCCGGACTGCCTGAGACAGTTTGAACTCTGGAGCCAGGAGAAGAAGGAAGAATTTTTAGATTTTTGTACCGGCGCGAGAGGAATTAAAATGGTTTATGATTCCTTTTTCAAAGAGATAATGAGTCCTGAAGTGCACCCGGACAGGCTGGAATCTCTGTTGACCCTGCTGTTGAAACGAAAAGTGATAATACGGCAGATACTTCCAAATGATTCTGTTAGAATAGCGGATGAAAACACACTGTTAATTACTGATATCATAGTGGAACTGGATGACGGAAGCCTGGCCAACGTAGAAATACAAAAGATAGGGTATGCATTCCCTGGACAACGCTGCGCATGTTATTCCGCGGATTCACTGCTCCGGCAGTACAAAAGAGTGAAGAGTCGAAGGAATAAAAAGTTTACTTATCAAGATATAAAAACGGTCTATACCATCGTATTTTTCGAAAAAAGCACATCTGAATTTCATACAGTGGATAAGTATATCCATTATTCCAAACAAGTATTTAATACCGGCCTGGAGCTGAATATGCTGCAGGAGTATGTTTTGATTCCACTTGACATTTATAAAGAAAACAATCACAATAAAACTATAGATAACGAACTGGATGCCTGGCTAACATTTTTTAGCGAGGACAGCCCGGATCGGATTTTAGAACTCATAGAGAAATATCCGGCATTTAAAGAAATATACGAAGAAGTGTATGAGATGTGCCGCAATATCGAAGGGGTGATGGATATGTTTTCAGAAGAACTTCTTGAGCTTGACAGAAACACAGTGCAGTATATGATTGAAGAACAGCAGGAACAGCTGGATGCCATGAAAAAAGAGGCCGAGAAAGCAAGGAAAGAGCTGGAGGAGATTAAAAAAGAAGTAGAAGAGGCTGCCAGGGAAAAAGAAGAGGCTGCCAGGGAAAAAGAACAGGCCAAAAGGGAAAAGACGCAGGCAGAAAAAAGAGCGGCAGAAGCAGAGAAAGAAGTTGAAGCATTAAAGCGTTTGGTGGCAGATTTGCAGCGGGATGGTAAATGATCTGTAAAGTATATAACAGGACTAGTAAAAGAGACCGGACGCAGGTCTCTTTTACTAGTTGTATGGACTTAATATGTGAGGTGATTGCATTGTCAGAAATTATAAAGGATGCAAATTTAAAAGAGAATACTCCCATGAATTAACGATTTTCTGCTAATAGCATATACTAACCATATAATGTCTTGAAATGGAAGTGTGTACTATGAATCCAAAACTGCCTTATTACATGGCATACCCTATGCCGCTTGCGTATGATGATGAGAAAATTGAGCGGAGAGACTTTGAATATATGAAAAGTCTCTATCCGTCAATGGCTAAAAAAATCCTTCCGTATGTAGAAGATGAGTGTGACAGAATGGAGTACGATTGCAGCATGATGTATGACGAATATCCGGATAAACTGCAGCTGCGTATGATGTGCAGCCGGATCTATGATAATGTACGTAAACATGAAAAGATGTTTTATGGGGAAGGATACGAGGACGTTTTTCCGGAAGAGATGATGGAAGAGGAGCTGTTTTCGGAAGATCTCATGGAAGAGCAGGCGATACACCTTCCGGGACGCCCGCCGCAGAATGACCGTCCGCCAAGACCGGGGCGCCCGCCCCAGGATAACCGCCCGCCGAGACCAGGGCGTCCGCCGCAGGATAACCACCCGCCGAGACCAGGGCGTCCGCCGCAGGATAACCGCCCGCCAAGACCGGGCCGTCCTCCGCAGAACCGTCCGCCTCAGGGGCCTGGAGGGCAGAACTGGCTGCGCGATATGGTGGAAGTAATGTTGTATCAGGAATTGTATAAACGCAGGTGCGATAACCGGCGATGCAGGCGCAAATTTTACTAATTAAAAAAAATATGATATAATGAACGCTAGTGAGGAAAGCGTGCCTGCACATTTTCCGAACGGCGAATGGCGGTCATGAATCTTGATTCATGATATAATGCCGCAAGATGTATTACTGTCCAAAGGGCATCCCGTAAACTATGCCCTGCGGGCGGATCTGCAGTGAGGCTGCAGAATCATGGATAGTCAGGATAAATCAAGGTGGATATACTCATGAAAAAAAATCTTATTTTTATTGGCATGCCGGCAGTCGGAAAGAGCACAGTCGGTGTTGTTGTGGCGAAAAGGCTGGGCATGAAGTTTGTTGATACAGATCTGCTGATTCAAGAGCAAGAGGATAGGCTCCTGCGCGAGATTATTGCAGATGTTGGAGAAGAGGGATTCCTGAAAATTGAAAATCAGGTCAACCGTGATCTGGATGTGAAAAATGCTGTGATATCGCCGGGTGGCAGTGTGATCTACTGTGAAGAGGCGATGAGGCATTTTAAAGAAATCGGAACGGTCGTATATTTGAAGGCTTCTTATCAAACAATAAAAAGAAGGATTCGAAGTCCCAAAAAGCGCGGAGTTGTCCTGAAGGAAGGGCAGACATTCCGTGACCTGTATAATGAGCGGACGAAGCTGTTTGAAATGTATGCGGATATTACCATTTCCGAAGATGGATGCCGGATTGAACAGACCATAGAGAACGTACTGAACGCTGTGGAAGATCCTGGAAGACAAGTGGATTGACGGAAGTACGGGAAAAAATGATTTTACAAATTTTCATTTTATGGTATAATGTCTTAGCATATTGAAAATTGGACTTGAAGAAGTAACAGGGGAATAATGATAAGGGATCACGATAACAATATCGGATAATCGAGGTGCAATATGGAGCAATATATTATTAAAGGCGGCAGTCCGCTTGTAGGGGAAGTTGAGATAGGCGGAGCCAAGAATGCGGCACTTGCTATTCTGGCAGCGGCGATTATGACGGACGAGACTGTCCTGATTGACAATCTGCCAGATGTAAATGATATTAATGTGATGCTGGAGGCCATAGCGGGAATCGGCGCTACGGTGCAGAGAGTGGATCCGCACACAGTAAAGATTAACGGAAGCACAATCGGCGACTTTAATATCGAATATGATTATATAAAGAAAATCAGAGCGTCCTACTATCTGCTAGGTGCTCTGCTTGGGAAATACAGAAAAGCAGAAGTAGCGCTTCCGGGCGGGTGCAATATCGGCAGCCGTCCGATAGACCAGCATTTGAAGGGATTCCGTGCTCTGGGTGCTGACGTGGATATTGAACACGGTAAGATTGTGGCAGAAGCAGAGGTTCTCAGAGGAACCCATCTTTATTTTGATGTTGTAACCGTAGGGGCTACCATCAATGTAATGATGGCTGCAGCCATGGCTGACGGCCTGACGATTATGGAGAATGTTGCCAAGGAGCCGCATGTTGTTGATGTTGCAAACTTCCTGAACAGTATGGGAGCCAATATCAAGGGAGCGGGAACGGATGTGATTAAGATCCGTGGTGTGAAGTCTCTTCACAAGACGGAATACTCCATCATCCCGGACCAGATTGAGGCAGGGACATTTATGTTCGCGGCAGCAGCAACTTTGGGTGATGTTACGGTTTTGAATGTAATTCCGAAACATTTGGATGCGACGATTTCCAAACTGGTTGATATTGGCTGCGAAATAGAAGAGTTTGACGACGCAGTGCGTGTTGTAGCAAAAAGGAGACTGTCGTCTACACAGGTTAAGACACTGCCTTATCCAGGCTATCCGACAGACATGCAGCCTCAGATCGGCGTGACACTGGCTCTGGCAAAAGGAACAAGCACAATTACAGAAAGTATTTTCGAGAATCGTTTTAAATATCTGGATGAACTTGCCAGAATGGGCGCGGTGATTAAGGTAGAAGGTAATTCAGCGACGATTGAAGGTGTGGAGAAGCTTTCCGGTGCACGGGTGAGCGCTCCGGATCTGCGGGCAGGGGCAGCTCTTTGCATTGCGGGCCTGGCAACAGACGGGATTACGATCATTGATGATATTGTCTATATCCAGAGAGGCTATGAGAGATTTGAAGAAAAACTCCGCGGGCTGGGCGGGATGATTGAAAAAGTATCCAGCGAAAAAGAGATACAGAAGTTCAAGTTTAAAGTTGGGTGAGAAACGGGGGGCTTGGAGAAGGGTCCGCCCCGGCTGTATGGAATCGTGTGCTTTCCGCGTACGGGAATAGGGATATAAGATTTACTAATATGAAAATACGGGAAAATGCAGGCAACGCCGGCATGCCACGTGAAATCCTGATGGATTTCACGCGTCAGGCCGGCGCAAAACTATGATTCGGAATCATAGTTTTGACCTGCATTTTTCCGTATTTTCATATAAGTAAATCTAATATCCCTATTTACGCACGCGGAAAGCACACGATTCCATACAGCCGGGGCTGGGCTTTTCAAGGCGGGACGTTTTGCACCCGGAAGGCTTTTGGGGCGGGAGCGGCGGATTGGGGTGGCTGTTTTTGGGCGGAGTTGGGGCTTGACTTTTTAGCAGGAGTGTGGGATTGTTTTCTTGAGGCTTTAGAGCGTATCTGAAAATTGCGGCAATGAATTTTCAGACACGCTCTAGTACAGGTGTTTTTGCAGAGGGCGGCTACTGGATGAAGAAGGATTCGGCAGGTCGGTTGGGGCCGGCGGGCGGAGTTGGAATTTACGGAAAGAGGATTTGAGTTATGGGCAGTGACAGGTATGATACGGAATTGCGCAGACAGAGGCTGGAGAAACGGAAGCGGGAGGTTCGGCGCAGAGTGGCGGTTTTTGGCGGGTGTGTTGTTGTTGTGATTGTTCTGGCGGTGAGTCTGGGGGTCAGGGGGCATCGGCGGCGTTTGGCGGCCCAAGAGCTTGAGCGGGGCGTGAAGGCGGTTCAGGCTTGTTTTGTTGAGACTTTTGGTGATAGTGAGGAGACGGTTCCTGTTTCGGCAGAGAAGCAGGCCGCCGGCAGGAAGTCTTTTGGGGCCTGGGTTATGGATACTTATTCCGGGAAACGGGAGGCGATCTTGAAGCGCGTTCGGAAAGGACAGATTTCTGGGCAAGGAATTTATGAGGCTTTGGGGGAGACAATGCATGTTCTTCGCGACCGGTATGACGGGAAACTCGATGATGCGCAAACTGCCAAAGAACAGGGGATTTTTCTGCAGGATGGGAAGACGGACCAGGCGGAGGTGGTGATTGCCGGGGATTTGTGTTTTGCTGAGGATGGATTTGTTTTGGATCATTATGATACGGTGAATGACCTGTCACAGTGTATTTCGCCTGAGATCTTGCAGATGTCTAATGACGCGGATATTTTCTATCTGAACCACGAGTATTGTATCAGTGACAGAGGTGAGCCGCTGGAAGGGAAGCTTTATACATTTCGTGCGAAGCCGGAACGGATGGGACTTTTGAAGGAAATGGGAACGGATCTGGTTTCACTGGCCAATAATCACGTTTATGATTATGGAAGGGATGCCATGATGGATACGATGGATCTTCTGGATCAGGCGGAGATTCCTTATGTGGGCGGCGGCAGGAACAGTGAGGAGGCAAGACGGCCGGTATATTTTGTCGTAAACGGCATGAAGATCGGTTTTGTGGCGGCTACCAATGCGGAGATCGTATTTTATACCCCTAAGGCAGAGACGGACTCCCCGGGGGTGCTGGAGGCCTATGATCCTGCAGAATATAAGCAGGTGATTTCGGATGCCGCAGGGCAGTGTGATTATCTGATTGCTTACATACACTGGGGGCCGGAAGATACCAATACATATGAAGAAAATCAGCACAATATGGGAGCGGAATTCCTGCAGGCGGGCGCTGACATTGTGGTTGGCGGGCATCCTCATGTACTTCAGGGAATTGAATACATAGACGGCAGACCGGTGGTTTACAGCATGGGAGATTTTTGGTTTAATGATGAGACAAAGTACACGGGGCTTCTGAAACTGGATCTTACACCAGAAGGGCTGAAGCAAATGTCCTTTGTGCCATGTCTGCAGACCGGATTTACGACACAGTATATCAGCGATCAGCAGGAGCAGACCGCATTTTATGATTTTCTGGAAGGGTTATCGCCCAACGCGGGAATTGATGAAAACGGTGTGGTTACAGAGAAGAAATAAGGATGTGAAACGGTCTGCACGCAGTGCAGAGAATGAAAAGATCTGCAGAAGGCGAAGTCTGCTGCAGGTATTGAAGAAGAGGCGGAAGGATGGAGGAACAGAAAATTATTGTGCGCATGGCGGATACCAGGGATGCACAGGAAATGCTGGACATTTATGAACCATATGTGAAGGAAACGGCCATTACATTTGAATATGAGCCGCCCGCGCTGGAGGAATTTTCCGGGCGGATTAAGAGGACGCTGGAGAGATATCCCTGGCTTGCAGCTGTGGATGGTGAACGAATTGCAGGATACAGCTATGTATCACCATTTAAGGACAGGGCAGCATATGACTGGGCGGTTGAGACTACCATTTATATCAGGCCGATATATAAAGGACAGGGGATTGGAAGGCTGTTATACGGAAAGCTGGAGGCTATTTTAAAAGAGCAGCATATTTTGAATCTGAATGCATGCATTGCCTACCCGCATCCGGAGAGCATCGCATTTCATGAGAAAATGGGTTATAAAACAAACGCGCATTTTCATAAATGCGGTTATAAATTTGATACATGGTACGATATGATCTGGATGGAAAAGATGCTGGGTGAGCATCCAACGCAGCCGGTGCCCATATTACCTGTGGGAGAAGTGGATACAGATAGAATTTTGATTTGAGAACAAAGTGGGCAAGCCTACATGGGCTTCTCACTCCCTCACTCATAAAAAATCTATAAATAGTGGAAAATATATTGACATTTCGCGCAATACGGTGTAAGGTTTGAAGTATAGTAAACAATTTAATAAAGCAAGCTTTCTCTTATTCAGAGCGGTGGAGATACAAAGGATCTGTGAAGCCGCGGCAACCCCAAAAAAGGAAGGTGCCAACCTGAGCGAGTAATCGAACAATAAGAGGATTGATTTATATGATATAAACAGTCCGCTTCTTGTGGGCTGTTTTCTTTATATTCAATGTAAAGAAAACGACTCCGGAGAGAAAGTGCTGATTCGGATTGCTAAAAAGAGCAGTCCTGACAATTTAAGGAGGAGAAAGAGTATGGAAAAATTATTATTCACATCAGAATCAGTAACAGAAGGACATCCGGATAAGATGTGCGATCAGATCTCAGATGCAGTTCTGGACGCCCTGCTGGAACAGGACCCAATGAGCCGTGTGGCATGTGAGACCTGTACAACTACAGGACTTGTTTTGGTTATGGGAGAGATCACCACAAAAGCATATGTGGATATTCAGAAAATCGTGCGTGAGACGGTGCGAGAGATCGGCTATACGAAGGATAAACTTGGTTTTGACGCAGATACCTGCGGCGTGCTCACGGCAATTGACGAACAGTCTGTGGATATTGCACTTGGAGTGGATAAAGCGCTGGAAGCAAAAGAGAATAAGATGTCAGACGATGAGATCGAGGCAATCGGCGCAGGCGACCAGGGAATGATGTTCGGATATGCGTCAGATGAGACAGAAGAATATATGCCTTATCCAATCGCGATGGCACATAAACTGGCATTACAGCTCACTAAGATCAGAAAAGACGGAGTTCTCACCTACCTTCGTCCGGATGGAAAGACACAGGTAACAGTGGAATACGATGAAAACAATACGCCGAAGAGACTGGAGGCAGTCGTTCTTTCCACACAGCATGACCCGGATGTGACACAGGAGCAGATTCATGAAGATATCAAAAAGTATGTATTTGACGAGATTATTCCGGCAGACATGGTAGACGAGAATACCAAGTTCTTCATCAATCCAACGGGGCGCTTTGTCATTGGCGGGCCTCACGGTGACAGCGGTGTTACAGGACGTAAGATCATCGTGGATACATACGGCGGAATGGCACGCCACGGCGGCGGTGCATTTTCCGGAAAGGACTGCACGAAAGTAGACCGCTCCGCAGCATATGCAGCACGCTATGCGGCAAAGAATATCGTAGCAGCCGGCCTTGCAAAGAGATGTGAGATTCAGCTGTCCTACGCAATCGGAGTGGCACAGCCAACATCCATTATGGTTGACACATTCGGTACAGGTGTAGTAAGCGAAGATAAGCTGGTAGAGATTATCCGCGAGAACTTCGATCTGCGTCCGGCAGGCATCATCAAGATGCTGGATCTGCGCAGGCCGATCTACAAACAGACCGCGGCATACGGTCATTTTGGACGCAATGATTTAAATTTACCATGGGAAAAGTTAGATAAAGTTGACGCATTGAAAAAATATCTGTAATATAACAGTATTAGGTGCGTAAAATAAAAGATAAAGCAGGCGCCTTCGGGAGCCTGCTTTTTTCAGAAAATTCAGAAAACGGAGGGCAAAGGGGTCAGACCCCTTTGAGGAAATCATGAAGCTTAAAACGAAACTGGTTATTGCATTTATGACATTGATGATTCTGTCAACGCTTTTTACTACGGTTGCAGTGCATACGTTTGCGCCCAGGGAGATTGGGGAGTATCAGCAGCTTTATCTGCTGGTTGTCTTTATGACGGCTGCGCTGTTGATTTACTGGATTTACAGGACGGTGTCTGTTCCGCTGGCGAAGCTGCAGCGGGCGGCGAGGAATATTAAAGAGGGGAATCTTGATTTTGAGATTAAAAGTGAAACGGATGATGAGATCGGGCAGTTGTGCCGGGATTTTGAGGAGATGCGTCTGCGCCTGAAAGCGAATGCGGAGGATAAGATTGCATATGATAGAGAGAATAAGGAACTGATCAGTAATATCTCGCATGACCTGAAGACCCCTATTACGGCGATTAAGGGCTATGTCGAGGGGATTATGGATGGTGTGGCGGATACGCCGGAAAAGATGGACAGATACATTAAAACAATATACAATAAGGCTAATGAGATGGATCTGCTAATTAATGAGCTGACGCTGTACTCAAAGATTGATACTAATCGTATACCTTATAATTTTACAACGATATCGGCCAACCAGTATTTTGGCGACTGTGCGGAGGATTTGTCTCTTGAACTGGAGGCAAAGGGTGTGGGATTCACATATTGCAATTATGTGGAGACGGATTCGAAAGTGATTGTGGATCCGGAACAGCTCAGGCGTGTTATTAATAATATTGTTACTAATTCCCTGAAATATATGGATAAACCAAAAGGGAAGATTACTATGAGTTTAAAGGATGTGGGTGATTTTATCCAAGTGGAACTTGGGGATAATGGAAAGGGAATCGCCGCGAAAGATCTGCCGTATATATTCGACCGGTTTTACCGGACGGATGCTTCACGCAATTCTTCTAAGGGAGGAAGCGGTATCGGGCTTTCTATCGTACAGAAGATCGTGGAAGAGCACGGCGGCAAGATTTGGGCGACCAGCGAGGATGGGGTTGGAACAACAATGTATTTTGTAATCAGAAAATATCAGGAGGTACCGTTGGATGAGTAAGAAAATTTTGATTATCGAGGACGAGGAAAGCATCGCTGACCTTGAGAAGGACTACCTGGAACTCAGCGACTTCGAGGTGGCCGTTGCAAATGATGGAGAGATCGGGCGCAGAAAAGCTCTGGAAGAGGATTATGATCTGATTATCCTGGATCTGATGCTGCCGGGCGTGGATGGATTTGAAATCTGCCGACAGGTGCGCGACCAGAAGAATACGCCGATCATTATGGTATCGGCGAAAAAGGATGACATTGACAAAATCAGAGGACTGGGACTGGGCGCAGACGATTATATGACAAAACCTTTCAGCCCGAGTGAGCTTGTAGCGCGTGTAAAGGCACATTTGGCACGTTATGAGAGATTGATCGGGAGCAATGTGGAAGAGAATGAAATCATCGAAATCCGAGGGCTTAAGATTGATACAACGGCAAGACGGGTATGGGTGAATGGGGAGGAAAGATCCTTTACCACGAAGGAATTTGATCTTTTGACCTTCCTCGCAGGGCATCCAAACCATGTATACACAAAGGAGGAACTTTTCCAGGAGATCTGGGATATGGAGTCCATCGGGGATATTGCTACTGTTACGGTGCATATCAAGAAAATCCGTGAGAAGATCGAATATGATACCTCTCATCCCCAGTATATTGAGACTATATGGGGTGTGGGGTACCGGTTTAAAGTTTAACAGGATAGATGAGGATCTGAGCGGGCTGCAACTAACTGTATAATACAAAAGAAATACTGAATAACCTGATAAGGGACAGTTCCGAATGATTTCGGGACTGTCCTTTTTCGGAAGCTTGTGTTAGAATGATAACCAAAGCGGCTGCTTATAATAGTCTCTATAATCATAAATGATATGGATATTTTATCGTCTTTAAAGTCACTGCCAGGCATACTCCAAAAGACATACCGGTTTATCCGGAATATAATTCAAGGTGTTAGGAAATGAAGAATAAAAGTTTAAGAAAAATGAGCCTGAATACCATGCAGAAAATTGCAGTGGGGTTTCTGGGTGTTATTTTGCTGGGAGCTGTGCTTTTATGGCTTCCTGTCAGCAATCAGGAACCGATTGCTTTTGCGGATGCATTGTTTACCGCTGTTTCGGCTGTCTGTGTGACCGGGCTTGTTACAATTACGCCTGCGGTACAGTTTACCGTGATCGGAAAGGGAATTCTGCTGGTGTTGATTCAGATCGGCGGGTTGGGCGTGATCGCATGTATGGTTGCTTTCTTTCTGATTATAAAAAAGAAGATAACAATGAAGGAGCGTGTGGTCATCCAGCAGACTTATAGTCTGGATACGCTGACCGGAATGGTGCAGTTCGTGATCCGTATTCTGCGCGGAACATTTGTGGTGGAAGGAATCGGAGCGCTTCTCTATTCGATTCGGTTTATTCCCGAATACGGACTGGTGGAGGGGATATGCTATTCTGTCTTCCATGCGGTGTCGGCATTCTGCAATGCAGGGATCGATATACTGGGAAACAGCAGTTATATGGGATATGTAAAATCTCCGATTGTCAGTCTTACCACCATATTTCTCATTGTGCTCGGCGGTCTGGGATTCCCGGTATGGCACGACATTTACACAAATACGAAGCGTGTCATTATTCAAAGACAGCCTCCCAGGCGTCTGTTCATGCGCCTGAAGCTGCAGACGAAGATCGTGCTGACTATGACGGCAGTACTCTTAATTACCGGCTTTCTGGGATTTTTTGTTCTTGAATATAAGAACCCGGAGACTATGGGCGGACTGAATTTTTGGCAGAAGCTGATGGCATCCGGTTTTCAGTCTGTTACGACCAGGACAGCAGGATTTGCCAGCGTGTCGCAGGCCGGGTTGACATCGGGTTCCAAGCTTCTCGCATGTATCCTGATGTTTGTAGGAGGCTCTCCGGCTGGAACTGCCGGAGGTGTGAAGACAACGACTGTGGCTATGCTGCTGCTCACCGGCGTTGGGGTGCTCAAAGGAAAGCGGGATACGGAATGCTTTGGCAGAAAAATCGAACCATCCGTTGTGCGATCTGGGATTGCGATTATTCTGCTGACATTTTTGTTTTGGCTGTCAGGGGTGACACTGATAACGGTGCTGGAGCCGGGGATAGACTTTATGCGGATCATGTACGAGGTGACATCAGCGATGGCGACGGTCGGACTGACGGCGGATCTGACGCCGGAGCTGAGCCGTATAAGCCAGGCGGTGCTGATGGTTCTGATGTATGTGGGACGTATCGGTCCGATTACTCTGGCGCTCGTATTCGCAGGGCGCGCCAATTCGGCTTCCCAGCTGAGGGATCTGCCGGAAAAACGAATTATGCTCGGTTAGAGCGTGTCTGAAAAATAAAGGATTAGTCAGGAGAAAATAAAATGAAGAAGCAGTATGCAGTATTTGGCCTGGGAAGTTTTGGGCGCAGTGTGGCGCTCACGCTGGAAAGTCTGGGCAGCGATGTAATCGTGGTAGATAAATCTTATGAGAAAGTGCAGGAGATATCGGATTCCGTATCCTACGCCATGCGCGCCGATGTGGCGGATCCGGATGCCCTTCTGTCACTGGGCGGCCGGAATCTGGACGGAGCCGTGGTTGCGGTATCGGAGAGTCTGGAGGCCAGTATTATGGCCACCATTGCATGTAAGGAGATGGGAATTCCCTATGTACTTGCCAAGGCGAGGGATGAACTTCAGGGGATGATCCTGGAGAAAATCGGCGCGGACGCCATTGTGTATCCGGAGCGTGACATGGGCAGCAGGGTAGCCAAGAGCCTGGTATCCACCGCATTTTCGGATTGGATCGAACTGTCTTCAGAATACAGCATGGCTGAAACAGTGATTCCGGAACGTTGGGTAGGAAAGAGCCTTGCAGAACTGAAGGTACGTGAGCGCTATGGAATTAATGTGGTCGGGGTTATGCAGCGTGAGGAAGTGGATGTCACTTTTGATCCTCACAAGCCTCTGCCGGCGGAATGTATCATTATTGTAATCGGTGCGAACTCTGTGCTGGCGAAGTTTCAGGATAAGACGTTTTAGTGGTTGATATATTTTAGAAGGTAATGGTGTATCAGTATGATAACAAGCACAAGCAATCAAAAAGTAAAGGAGCTGCTGCAGCTTCAGAAGAAAAGCAGAGCCAGAAATCAGGAGGGTGTATTTGTAGCCGAGGGATCCCGTATGGTAGGCGAGACACCCGGAAAGAGCCTGGTCAGGTTGTATGTATCGGAGACTTATTATGGGAAACATGAGGAAGAATTAAAGAAATACGGTGCGCAGCCGGAAGTGCTTACGGATTCGGTGTTTGCGCATGTCTCAGACACCAAGAGCCCTCAGGGGATACTGGCAGTTGTACGGCAGATGTCGTATACGATGGAGGAGATTGCAGGGCAGAAGAATCCGCACATTCTGGTACTGGATAACTTGCAGGATCCGGGGAATCTGGGAACCATATTCCGTACAGCCGAGGCTGCGGGAGTGACGGGGATTCTGCTGAGCCGTGACTGCGTGGATATCTATAATCCGAAAACCATCCGGTCTACGATGGGTGCTGTATATCGGATGCCCTTTTTGTACATGGATGATATGATGGAGGGGATTGCTTATCTGAAAAATAAAAATATCCGGGTCTATGCAGCGCACCTGGAGGGGAAAAATTCATATGATAAGGAAGATTATTGCGGCGGAACTGCATTTCTGATTGGAAATGAGGGAAACGGCCTGCGCCCGGAGGTGGCAGAAAAAGCGGACGCCTGGGTGAGAATTCCCATGGAAGGGCAGGCAGAATCGCTCAATGCCGCTGTGGCTGCTGCGGTGCTGATGTTCGAGGTGAGCAGGCAGCGCCGGGGTTAGTACAGCGCAGCCCACTGCGCTTGCGTTTGTGGAGCAGCACTCTCGAAAATTTATCTCAGCTTATGAGTCAGTTACTTATTTTACGATGTACTGGTACTGCGTTGCACAGTGTGCAGAAGCGCCTTACTTTTAGAGGGATATGCTATATTAATACAGGCAGGGAATTATAGTAATTGATGCATTCACGTACAATTATTTTCGATATTATGTATCATACAGGCTATAATCTTCAATTATAGCCTGTATGATACATAATTGTTGATTATTCATCCGTAAGGCTATATAATGAAAAGGAATGGAGGCGCAGTATTATGTTCTTTTTCTTTAATTATATGCCGTATATAGCAATAATAGGGGATATTAAGGATTCAAAAAAGCTAAATGACAGAAAAAAGATTCAGGAAAAGTTACAAAAAGTATTGAATGAAGTGAATCAGAAATATTATGAAGACATTTCATCAAATTTCATGATAACTTTAGGCGATGAATTTCAAGGGCTTCTGTGTAACGGGAGCAATATCCTGCAGATCATTACGGAGATAGAAAGCAAGATGTACCCGGTGAAAATTCGTTATGGAATCGGTGTGGGAGAAATCATTACTGATATCAACGCTGATATGGCAATAGGTGCAGACGGTCCCGGGTATCATAAGGCTCGGGAAGCGGTAGAGTA
Organism: Faecalicatena contorta; assembly: GCF_001404335.1. GTDB lineage: Bacteria > Bacillota > Clostridia > Lachnospirales > Lachnospiraceae > Faecalicatena > Faecalicatena contortus_B. Next base: position 1,317 of record NZ_CYZU01000087.1, on the reverse strand, counting down.
TTTGAAGCAAAACGAAAAGCGGAAACAGATTGACTCTGCCGACATACGTCTTGGTATTGAAGGTGATAATGAGTCAGTTACAATTATGATAAATACAATCTTTACTTTGCTGACAGTGATTAAAGATTCCTGGAGTGACAGGCAGAGAGAGGTAATAACAGATATGCTTGGACATCAGGACGGTCAGGTGAATGTGGCGCGGCGTATGGGGATTCAACAGTCTACGGTACAGCGTATACTTGCAAAGGGGAGGTATTATGCATATAAGGAAGCACTGGATACTGTAGGTAAAGTGTTGGGGGAAATAACTCAGGATGATATTTAGAGAATTTTTCATGTTACTATTGTTGTCCCATGTAATTGGAGATTTTTATTTCCAGACGGAAACGATGGCAGATAAAAAAACAAAAAGCTTGAAATGGGTTTTTATACACGGCCTTTGTTATTGGGCAGCCGTTATACTGGTTTCAGTATTTGTAATGTCATATGAGGTATTACTATATGGGATGATAGCTGCGATGGTACATATGATAGTAGACTTGTCAAAATTTTACTATAATCTCAAAACTAAAAACAAAGTAAAAACAATAGTGTATAGAGAACAAAAAATTTTCTTCATAGATCAGGCTCTTCACATTATCAGCCTGCTTATCATTGCATACTGTTTTACCATATATGGATGCAGGTTAAATTTATTACGCTGTATCGCAGACTTTGCTGAGACAGCAGGGATATCTGGGGCCGTGACAGCCTCATGGATTACGGCAGTGCTTATGATACACAAGCCTGCAAATATTGCCATATCCAAAATGTTATCGGTCTACAGGCCAAAAGATAAGGATTTGGGGAGAAAAGAGAATTATAATGCAGGAAGGTTCATTGGAACTATAGAGCGTTTTATTATGTTGGTTTTCATATCATTAGGACAATACGCGGCGATTGGCCTGGTTTTAACAGCTAAGTCAATTGCAAGATATGATAAGATTGCGAAAGTACCGGAATTTGCGGAGTATTATTTATTAGGAACGTTGTTAAGCACCCTAGCTGTTATTATGACGTCTTTTATCATTCCATGAAAGCCGGTGCGGAAGGCAATGTTTTTCGGCTCTTATAAATAAGCAGAATAGAATCCAGGCGGAGATCTTTGAGATAGGATTTCTGTCTGGATTTTAATATGAGAAGGAAACAGGGCTCCAAGATATACTTATTTTAGAATAAAAACGGTGGTTACTATTCACAGTCGATTTAGCGTTCATTCTTTAGGAAGCTCGTAACAGAGCTTCTTTTTCTTTGCCATAATGCACAAACATAGTGGTC
>NZ_CYZU01000086.1 GCF_001404335.1 Faecalicatena contorta | reverse complement strand
CTGAGGAATAGATCTTGGAAAATGTACATTTTTATTTTCCACTTTTTGATCATTTTTATATTGACATTTACATATGGTCAATGTCAACAGGCAGCTGAATGAGATCAAAATGCTTGTGGATGCGGGCAAGTATTTTACCATCAACAGAGCAAGACAGTATGGAAAAACGACGACGATCCGGCAGCTGGTGCAGATGCTTTCAGAAGAGTATATAGTGTTTTCCTTAAGTTTCGAGGGAATGGGGGATTTTGCCTATAAAGAGGACTCTAATTTCTGCAAGGAATTTAGCGGTCTTTTATGTGAGACGATTGATTATGGAGAAACCAAGGGAGTTCCGCAAGAAATCTATCAGATGCTGGCAGAGTATGCAAACGGAGATAAACAACTTTCCTTAAGAGAATTTTCAAATGTGATTTCACAGATTTGCAAGGAGAGTGTTCACCCAATGGTTTTGATTATTGACGAGGTAGACTATGCGAGCGGAAAGCCTATTTTTTTAGATTTTCTAGGAATGTTAAGGAATAAGTACCTGAAAAGGACCGACAGACCTACTTTTCATTCAGTGATTTTAGCCGGGGTACATGATATTAAAAACTTAAAGCTAAAAATGCGCAGTGAAAGTGAAAGGCAGTATAACAGCCCTTGGAATATTGCTGCTGATTTTAATGTAGACATGAGTCTTTCGACCGACGAGATTGCAGGGATGTTGCAAGAATATGAAGACGATTGGCATACTGGCATGGATATAATGGGGATGGCTAAAATGATTTTTGATTATACATCAGGCTATCCTTATCTGGTTTCCCGTCTTTGCAAGATTATCGACGAAAGGATTGCTAACAGCGAGGTCTGCCCAGACAAGCAGTCTGCTTGGACAAAATCTGGATTTCTGGAAGCTGAAAGGCTATTGCTGCAGGAGAAAAATACACTATTTGAATCATTGATTAATAAGCTGTCAGATTACCCGGAAATGGATGAAATGCTATACGCGTTACTGTTCTCTGGAAGGGGAATTGCTTATAATGCCTTGAACCCGGCGATTGAGATTGCGTCTATGTTTGGGTTTGTGAAAAACAGAGATGGCATGGTAGAGCCGGCGAACAGGATATTTGATACGTTACTCTATAATTATTACTTATCTGCAAATGAAATGCATGATAAAGATATTTATAAAGCATCCCTAAAGGATAAGAACCAGTTTATCATCGGCGGTCATCTGAACATGCGGCTCATACTGGAAAAGTTCGTAGCGCATTTTACAGAACTATACGCTGACAGTGATGAAACTTTTTTGGAAGAGGAGGGAAGAAAGTATTTTCTGCTTTATCTCAGACCGATCATCAATGGAGTAGGGAACTATTATATTGAATCCAGGACAAGAGGGATGCGGCGTACAGATGTGATAGTTGATTACCGTGGGGAGCAGTCTATTGTAGAGATGAAAATCTGGCATGGAGAGGAATACAACCGCCGGGGAGAAGAACAATTAGCAGTGTATCTGGATGATTACCAAAAAAATAAGGGATATATGATTAGCTTTAACTTTAACAAGAACAAACAAGTTGGCGTACACGAAGTGTTTGTAAAGGATAAGATTTTGATTGAGGCAGTCGTATAAAGAATGTAAATATGCCGTGGATATAGATTCTGCGGCATATTTTCAGTATCACCTGCGTAGATATGGAACAAGCAGTAAGTGTCTATCATTTTTAAACGACGCATGCGTTGCTATGGCCGAGTACATATCCGGAAATGAAGAAGAAAAATATCACGAACCATGTGGGAGCGGCGTCCCCTGCATGGTTCGTGATATTTTATAAAACCTGAGTTGTTAAATATAAATAACCGGTTATTTTTTTATGTGTACTATACTTTCGGGTGATCACAATCAAAATAGTGATGCTTCCTCATGATTTGCAGCCCCTGCTGTGGAGTATAAATGTATTGTTCCATTTTTCCGTCCTGGCTGTATTCTTCAATCGGCGCCATAAGAGATGTCTTTTTTCTGAATTCTTTCAGCGTCATGTTATATGCCTGCTGAAACCGCTTATTCAAATATTTACTGTCAGAGAATCCACTTTCCAGACAAATATCTGTAATATTCATATCTGTTTTTTTCAACAGAAGTACTGCGTGCTCAAATCGTAAAGAATTCACATATTCCTGAAAGGACATTTTCATAGCGTCTTTAAAAAAATGGGACAGATATGTTATCGACAAGCCTTCTTTTTCTGCAAGTTCCGAAAGTGTTATTTTTTCCCTATAGCGCTGGTGGATATAGGTTATGATTCGTGTCAGCCTGCGGTCCTTGTTCCTGGCGTTGACGATTTCTGTATCTTTCAGCATATGGTATGGCACAAATGCTGTAAAGTACCAGAATAACCGGTACAGGTCGCTGACACAACGAAGCTCAAAACCAGGCGCTCTAAAACAGTAGTTATAGCCAAGGTTAAAACAAGTATGGATGATATCCAGGGCTTCAGCAAATGGAGTGATGGAAGTGACATTGCTGGTATTAAAACGTATATTTTGGATTGCAGGGTAATGCGCGGCGCAAAAAGAAGGGTCTGCCTGGATGGTCAAAAGGATGCAGTCACTCTGTCTGCTATGTAATGTATGGAATTCATTCGGGTTAAATAATGCTATCTCACCGGGACCGAGGTCGAATTCTTCTGTGAGTGTCTTGACATGAAGGCCTCCTTCAATAACCTGCACGATCTCAAAGTCATGGTGCATGTGAGGGGGACGGTAGGTCAGATTAATCAGAAAGAAGTTGACATTGCTTACCTGTGTATGCGGGATTCTTTCGTATTCATTTACATCATGAATGTGGTCCATGGTTCCCCTCCTCCTTTGCTGTTACAGTGAATTCAAGTTACATTATAGATAAAAAACAGTTATTTAGCAATATATGAACATAAGATAAAACCACAAACTTGTCGTTTCTGTACAACAAGTTCTCCTTTGTAATTCACTTTAAATATCACTATAGTATAGTTATCGATAGCTAAAAGGTTCATGAATCTGAAAAATGAAAAGGAGAATCAAGCATGAGTGATAAAATGAAGGCAAAGGTATCGCTGCTGCTGTCAGCCATGGGAATGATGACATTTTTGGCGCCGGCAGCGGTTATAGCAGCGATGGTTCAGGAGTTTCCGGATACCAGCGTATCCCTGATCCAGATGATAATTTCTATTCCATCATTGATTTCTATCCCGCTGGGGCTGGTTGCAGCCAGACTGGCAAAACGCTTTTTAAAAAAGACATTGATTATTTTTGGTACGTGTTGTTATTTGGTCGGAGGCATACTCCCCTATTTCTTCCATTTTAATGCACAGGTCATTCTGGCATGCTCCTGTATCATCGGTGTTGGCATGGGGATCGCTATGACCGCGCTGACAGCACTGATTTGCGAGTTTTTCGAAGGCGCGGAAAGAGGCGGGATGCTTGGGCTATATGCTGCATTTATTTCAATCGGGGGAACCGTAAGTTCACTGCTGGGCGGCCGGTTAGGAGCATCCGTATGGTATCATGCTTTTCTGGCATATTTGATCCTGATACCGATTATTATTCTGGAATGTATTCTGCTGCCTAAAGGACATTTGGATCAGGAAGAGGAAAGCGGACAGATCAAGCAAAGCAGACGTATGTCAAAGCAGGTGTGGATGATCGCATTGACAGGATTTGTGTTCTATGTCTGCATCAATGTATTCAATAATAATGCAGCTGTGCTCGTGGCAGAGAGATCTTTGGGAGGCGCGGTAGAGTCCAGTTACATCACGACTTGTTATACCATAGCAGGGCTGGTTACAGGATTTTTTGTTGGGAAAATTGTTGTGAAGTTAAAAAGGAAGACGATTGCTGCGGCTTATGCACTGGGTGCAGCAGGACTTCTGATAGGATTTCTTGGGAATAGTGTCGTATTGATTTGCATGGGGGCATTTATAACAGGTGTGGGCTTCTGCATGTTTGCGTCCACGGCCAACTTCCACGTATCCGAGATGAGCACGCCGAGTACACTGACTTTTTCCCTTGCTTTTCTGTCTGCGATCATCAATCTCGGACAGGCATTTTCGCCGGTCGTAGTCAATCTGGCATCCTCAATGATTGGACCGGATGCCGGCAGCCGCTTTATCATGGCCGGAATTGGAAGTATTGTAATTGCTGTACTGGCATTGCTGTTTGTTAAGAACAAAAGCAGCCAGGAAGAGATCCGGGCGGCAGCTGTACAGGAAGGCAATTAAGAAGGGAATGTAATGAATAGAACAGGAGGACAAATCATGGGATTTGTAATGAGAGTCAAATTAACAGAAACATTAAGAGACGGTACCTTAAAAAATTATTATGAAAACAAAAGAAAGGCGGGTTATCAGTTTGACTTAAGGCTGGCATACTACCGGGGCCATTATTTATCAGTCATTGATGAACTTGCTGTTGAAGTGGATCATGAAAAAATAGAGGAAGAGTCCATACGGTTCTGTATCAATGGAAAAGAGTTTATGCCGAATCAGTTAAAAGAAGCATATTACGAATTTTGGAGCATTAAAGATCCGGCGACCATTAAAATCAGAAAGGAAGGCGGGCTGAAGGCTGGAGAGCACCGGGTTAAGCTGACTCTTATGCTTCGCAATCCGTATCTTCCCCAGCCAGGGGCCGAAGATAGGTATACACCGGTGGACAGCTGTGATGAAAAGATCATGATTCTCGAAGATACAATTGCTTAAGTCAGAAAGGATGGTATAAAGATGAGTAATATAAAATTAGGTGTTACAACGCATTCCTATGTGGCAGAATGGGTTGACGATAAAGCGACTCTGGAGGATATGGTGCGGCATATAGCAGAATTAGGGTGCGACGGAATGGAGATTGTTGCGACCTCAATGTTTCCGGAGTATCCGTATGTCAGTGATGCATATGCAGGTGAAATCAGGAGATATGCTCAGGATTATGGCGTAAAGCTGGTTGCGGTCAGCGGTAATATGGACCGCGGCAAGAGAAAAGACAGGAATCTGACGGATGAAGAGATGCTTGCTGTCGTAATACAAGATCTTCAGAATGCAAACAAACTGGAGTGTCCGGTACTTAAATCACAGTTTTTAATCTCCCCAAGGGTCATGCAGAGAGCAGCTAAATATGCCGAATTCTATGGAGTAAAACTCACGATTGAGATCCATAACCCGGAGACGCCTTCCAGCCATATCATGACGGAGTACTACAATATGTTTGAGGAGACGGGCTCCGCATATCTGGGATTTGTGCCTGATTTTGGAATCTTTGCAGACAGGCCGAATAAGGCAGACTTAAACAGAGCCATTGAAAACGGTGCGGACAGAAAAATTGTAGAATTAGCAACACAGCTTCGCTATGACGGAGTATCAAGAGAGGAAGGCCGTCAGATCTTGTCAGCTAAAAATGCGACACCATCTGAAATGAACTTGTTTGAATCCATGTATGGATATATGCAGTTCTCGAAGAATCCTGACTTTGATGGGTTAAGAAAAATCATGAAGTATTGCCCGCATATGCACGGTAAATTCTTCGAGATTCTGGATGACGGAAGCGAAGCTACGATTCCTTACGACAAAATCCTGAGAGTTTTAGATGAGGAAGATTATGACGGTTATGTCGTATCAGAGTTTGAAGGACAGATCAAGCCCGGAAGAAGTTCTTTTGATTATGTGAAGCGGCATATCCGCCTGGAACAGTCAATACTGGCGGAAATAAGGGGATAGGAGGTGCCGCATGAAATACAGTTTAATGTCGCTCATGGTCAACGATGAGCTGAAGGTAAAGAAACCGAATTTTATACATATGATGATGATGAAAGAGTTTGGGTACGAAGGCGAAAACCCCACAATTGATGAAGTGTTTGAATTTCTGAACGGACATGGTGTGCCCGTCAAAAATGGCAGTATGACCTTCGAGGATTATGTAAAATTTGCAAAAGATGCCGGCTATGACGGTATAGACATGATGGATTTTCATTTAGAGACGGAAGGGAAAGAAGCAAAGAAGATATTAGAACAGTATGGGATCACTTTATCTTCTGTAAATATTATCATTCCTTTTGCGAATGCAAAGACAAAAAGTAAATTTGAAACTATGCTGGGAAGGGCAAAGCGCCTGATCAGCCATGCACACGAGGCGGGGTGCCGCAATGTACTGCTTATGCCTTCTGTTTATACGGCAGATGCAGATATTACGAGAGAAGACGCATTCCATAATATGGTTAACGGCTTGAAGGCCTGCGTGGATTATGGAGAAGAAATAGGAATGACAATCAGCACGGAGACACTGGAAAGCATTGCGGTGCCATACTGCAGCTGCGGCGAAATGGAACGTATCTTTCAAGCGGTAAGGAAGCTGAAATATACCCATGACACAGGAAATCCATTAACTGCATTGGAGAATCCGGCAGAAGTGTATGAGATATTCAAAGACAGGACAGTATCGGTTCATTTTAAGGATTTTGCGTATAGTACGGCAGAAGACGGGATTCTCTGCAACGATGGGAGAAAGGTTGTCAGTGTTCCGTTTGGAGAGGGGGCGGTAGATTTCAGGGAACATTATGATATGCTGCTCCGGGATGGATACCAAGGGTTCATAACAATAGAAGGAAGTGTTCCGGCAGATAATTCCCTGGATAGCGCAGTAAAATCTCTGCAATATTTTAAGAATATGGAGAGAGAGGAAAGAGAAAAACTATGGGGAGGCAAACCGGAATGAGAAAAAATCTGAGATACGGCATGGTTGGCGGAGGACCCGGCGCATTTATAGGAGACGCACACCGGAGGGCGATCAGCGTAGACGATACGGCGAGGCTTGTGGCGGGCTGCTTCTCAAGGGATCCTGAGAAATCGAGAGATCATGGGGAGGCATTGGGGCTGGATACAGAGCGCTGTTATGAGAACTATAAGGAAATGGCCTTGGCGGAAGGAAAAAGAGAAGATGGGATTGACTTTGTGGTTGTGGTTACTCCCAATGCCACCCACTATGAGGTGTGTAAAGCATTTTTAGAAGCCGGGATTCATGTGGCATGTGATAAGCCGCTTGCAACAGACAGCAGCCAGGCGGAGGACTTAAAGAGGATTGCCGATGAAAAGGGACTGCTCTTTATGGTTACTTATACCTATATGGGACACGTGACCGCAAAATATGTGCGTGATTTAGTGAAAAACGGAGAAATAGGCCCGGTCCGCACTGTCATGGCAGAATACCCTCAGGGCTGGCTATACAATGAAAAGGATTGGGGAGGAAAACAGGGCGAGTGGCGCTGTGATCCAAAACAGTCAGGCAGGGTGAACTGCCTGGGAGACCTGGGAACCCATGTAGAGAATGCGGTCACAATGATGACCGGGTTAAAAATAAGACGGGTGCTGGCAAAAATGGATATTGTTGTTCCGGGAAGAAAGCTGGATGACAATGACCAGGTTCTGGTTGAGTATGAAGGCGGGGCAACAGGAATCAACTGGACTTCCCAGTTTGCCATAGGATGTGATAATAGCCTGCGAATCAGAATCTATGGTTCAAAAGGCACCATTCTATGGTTCCAGGAGGCCCCGGAAGAAGTAACTTTGATTAAAGAGGATGGTATTCCGCGCCTGGTGAAAAGAAGTTATCCTGCAATTACTCCGGAAGCAGCCAGATACGGACGCCTTCCGGCCGGACATACGGAAGGCTGGCTGGAAGCGATGGGCAATCTGTATGACAGCTTCGGGGAATGCGTGGCAGCAAAAAGGACCGGAACCTTTACAGAGGAAATGATTGATTATCCGACAATTGGATATGGCATTCAGGGACTGAAGTATGTAGAGGCATGCCTTAAGAGCCAGGAGCATGGAAATGTATGGGTTGAGCTATAGAGAAGAAGGGAGAAAGAGACGATGTCAAGACCAGTAACACTTTTCACGGGACAGTGGGCAGACCTGCCATTGGAGGAAATGTGCAGTACTGCTTCTAAAATGGGATATGAGGGGTTAGAGATCGCAACATGGGGACAGCTGAATGTAAGAAAAGCGGCTGAGAATAAAGAATATGTAAAAGAAATCCTGGGTGTGCTGCAAAAATACAACTTAGGCTGTTGGGCAATCGGCGCTCATCTGACCGGGCAGTGTGTCGGAGATGCCTTAACATATGCCTACGATCCAAGGCTGGATGGGTTCGCACCATCCGAACTGGCAGGAAAGCCAGAGGAAATTCAGAAGTGGGCTGTTGAAGAGATGAAGTATACAGCAAAAGCAGCCAGGAATATGGGGGTAGAGGTAGTAACGTGCTTTATGGGATCACCAATTTGGAAAATGTGGTATTCTTTCCCGCAGACGACGGAAGAGCAGGTGGAAGAAGCATATCAGACGATGAAAAGACTGTGGACTCCGATTCTGGATGTATTCGACGAATACAATGTTAAGCTGGCGCTGGAAGTACATCCTACGGAAATAGCATATGATTACTGGAGTACAAAGAAACTTCTGGAAGTATTTGAGTACCGCCCCACAATAGGAATTAATTTTGACCCAAGCCATCTGATTTGGCAGGGAGTAGACCCGGCAGTATTTTTATACGATTTTGCGGATCGTGTATATCATGTCCACATCAAAGACGCAAAGGTGAACCTAAATGGAAGAAATGGAATACTGGGCTCACATATTACATTTGGAGACCAGAGGAGAGGCTGGAACTTTGTATCACCAGGGCACGGGGACGTTGATTTTGATAATATTATCCGGGTTCTCAATCAGAAAAATTACGAGGGACCATTGTCGATAGAATGGGAGGACAGTGGCATGGAACGGGTATTCGGGGGAACCGAGGCCTGTGCATTTACAAAGAAAATTAATTTTTCACCATCCGATGTAGCTTTCGATGATGCTCTGAAAAATGATTAAATAAGAAATTTTTAAAGGAAGCAGGAGTATCTTGCTTCCTTTTTTTATTTTTAGAATAGTAAACGTATTGTATTAATATATTAAAATTAAAACGTAGAATCAAAGAAGGGGCAAAGATCAATAAAAAATTGAATTTACCGATAAAAGATGTTAGGATAGTGTAGATGATAAATGCAATGCCGGCTGTGTATACCGGTATACAATGGAGGAATATTATGGATTTTGCAAAAATGATAGATCACACGATTTTAAAACCGGATGCCACTAAGGAGGATGTGAAAAAGCTCTGTGATGAGGCTGCAGCATACGGATTTCATTCCGTATGTGTAAATTCCAGCTTTGTGTACTATTGCGCTCAGCTGTTAAAAGAAACGGATGTAAAGGTATGCACCGTAGTAGGCTTTCCCCTGGGCGCCATGTCTACAGACGGAAAAGTGGGCGAGACGCTGACTGCAGTATATGACGGGGCGGAGGAAATCGATATGGTGATTCATGTCGGTATGATAAAGAGCGGGAACTGGCAGTACGTGAAGGACGATATAGCCGCTGTTGTTGAGGCTGCTGCAGGGCGTGCCATTGTGAAAGTGATCCTGGAAACATGCCTTCTGACTGACGAGGAAAAGATAAAGGCATGCCAGATCTGCAAGGAGGCCGGAGCCGATTTTGTAAAAACATCTACGGGATTCTCCAAAGGAGGTGCTACTGCGGCGGACGTTGCCCTGATGCGGCAGACAGTGGGGCCGGTTATGGGCGTGAAGGCTTCGGGCGGCATTAGGACAACAGAGAAGGCCAGGGAAATGGTTAAGGCAGGGGCAGACAGGCTCGGAACCAGCTCCGGGATTGCCATTGTAGAAGGCAATTAAGATGTGGAAGGGAATCATTGCGGCGGTTATTCTGGTTTTCCTGTTGTGTCTGGCTGAAGGAAGGCGGGAACTGCGCTTTTTCAAAATTACCAGATATACCCTGAAGGTGCCTGCATTTAAAAAACTGGACAGCGAGAAAAAGATCATTTTATTGGCAGATCTTCATAATAAATCCTACGGAGAGCATAACAGCAGGCTGTTGGATGCAATACGGAAAGAAAAGCCGGATCTGATCCTGATAGCGGGAGATATGCTTGTGGGGAAAGACACCGCCTCTTATCAGGAAGCCCTGGACTTTGTTACCCGGCTTCCTGCAATATGTCCGGTATATTATGGCCCTGGCAACCACGAGCAGAGGCTGAAAGAATACCCGGAAAAGTATGAAAAGAGCGTATACAAAAAGTTCAAAGAAGGACTGGCACTCTCCGGTGTCCATTATCTGGAGAACCAGACAGCGGACATAAAACTGGACAGGCTGCCTGTCCGGGTGAACGGGCTTGAACTGCCGATGCTTACTTATGAGAAATTCAAAAAACACCAAGTGGACGCAGCAGATATCAGACAATGCATTGGAAGGGCGGACCGGGACAAATATCAGATTCTTCTGGCGCATAATCCTGTTTATTATCCTGCATACAGGAAATGGGGGGCGGATCTGACAGTATCGGGGCATCTTCATGGGGGAATCGTGCGCATTCCCGGGCTTGGGGGGGTGATTACTCCTCAGGCGGCGCTATTTCCAAAGTATTCCGGGGAGATGACCGTGGAAGGCAGTCAGGCGATTGCCGTAAGCAAGGGACTTGGAACCCACACGATCAATCTGCGGTTCTGCAATTATGCGGAAGTGGTGGCAATCAGCCTGCTTCCATACAGGGAAACGAAATAAACTTGAGTATTTTGTGCATTTCCCTTATAATAAAATGCAGTGTGAATATCTGCAGCAGGGAGCGTAAGTATGGGAATACCAGTAAAGCTGGAAGTGTTCGAAGGCCCGCTGGACCTTCTGCTTCATTTAATAGATAAGAATAAAATAGATATATACGATATACCGATTGTGGAGATTACAAATCAGTATATGGAATACATCCGGAACATGCAGAAGGAAGACCTCAATGTTATGAGCGAATTCCTTGTAATGGCAGCGACTCTTCTGGATATCAAGTGCAGAATGCTGCTTCCGAAGGAAGTGAACGAGGAGGGGGAGGAAGAAGATCCCCGTGCCGAACTGGTGGAACAGCTGCTTCAATATAAGATGTACAAGTATATGGCATATGAACTGAAAGACCGGCAGCTGGATGCGGATCAGATCCTTTATAAGGTTCCCACAATTCCGGAGGAAGTGATGGGATATGTGGAGCCTGTAGATTTAGATCTTCTTCTGGGAGATCTAACGCTGAAAAAGCTGAACCAGATATTCAAAGACGTCATGAAGCGCCAGGAGGATAAGATAGACCCGGTGAGAAGCAAGTTCGGTACGATCGAGAAGGAGGAAGTTCCTCTTCCCGTTAAGCTGTCCTATGTGGAAGACTATGCCAGGTCACACAGGAGATTCAGTTTCCGGCAGCTTCTGGAAGCGCAGAAGAGCAAGATGCATATTGTGGTAACATTCCTGGCAGTTTTGGAATTGATGAAGCTGGGAACCATTCGGGTAGAACAGGAGGAGACATGCGGGGATATTATGATTGACTCGCTGATTTGAAAGGAATGGAAGAAGATATGGAGATAGAAAAACTGCAGGGCATCATTGAAGCTATCCTCTTTACGATGGGGGAGTCGGTGGAATTGGGAAAAATTGCAGCGGTGATAGAACACGACGAGAATACGACGAGAAAGATCATACATAATATGATGGACCGGTACGAGGAAGACAACAGGGGAATCCGGATTATAGAACTGGAAGATTCTTTCCAGATGTGTACGAAAAAAGAGACCTACGAATATCTGATCAGGATCGCAAAACAGCCCAAACGGTATGTACTGACGGAGGTTCTGCTGGAGACGCTGTCCATTGTCGCATACAAACAGCCTGTCACCAAGCTGGAGATTGAAAAAATAAGGGGCGTGAAGTCGGACCATGCGGTGAATAAGCTGGTGGAGTACGGACTCGTTGAGGAAGTTGGACGTATGGATGCACCCGGAAGGCCGCTTTTGTTTGGGACCACGGAGGAATTCCTGCGGAGGTTCAGCGTCCAGTCGCTGGATGAACTTCCTACAATAAATCCGGAGCAGGTGGAACATTTTAAAGAGGAAGCGGAAGATGAGGCCCAGCTGAAGCTGGATATATAGGAATCAGGAGAAAACAGGTTATTATGCACGGCCTATGGGCTGTATATCTTAACGAAAATAGTTCTATTGGCGCCATGACCCACATAAATACTAATAACATAGTATGTTATGGAGTGCCTGGACATGATAAAAAGGAAAAGACAGGACGGCAAAGCTGTCCATAAGATAAGGAAACGGATCACAGTGTTTATTTTAATCTGCTGTATGGTTTTTTCGGGAACCTGGGGCAGTACAGTTATGGTGGTTCGCGCAGAGTCGGAAGAGCCGGATAATTTATACGCCCAGTCAGCAGTTTTGATGGATGCAGACAGCGGGCGTATTTTATTTTCAAAAAATGGACAACAGGAGAAGGCGATGGCCAGCACAACAAAGATCATGACCTGCATACTGGCTCTGGAATATGGAAAACTGGACAGTGAAATGACAGTGAGCGCATATGCCGCATCCCAGCCAAAGGTTCATCTTGGGGCATATAAAGGGGAAACATTTTATCTCAGGGACCTGCTATATTCGCTCATGCTGGAATCCCACAACGATGCGGCAGTGATCATTGCCGAAAACATTGGAGGCAGTGTGGAAGGGTTTGCGGACATGATGAACGCCAAAGCCAAAGAGCTGGGCTGCGGCAATACATATTTTATTACTCCTAACGGACTGGATGCCGCGGACGAAAACGGAAGCCATCACACTACGGCGGAGGATCTGGCGAGAATCATGAAGTATTGCATCATGGATTCGCCGCAGAAGGAGATGTTTCTGGAGATCACCCGGACACCCTCCTACCAGTTTACCGACTGCTCCGGAAAATCCACGTATTCCTGTACAAACCATAATGCATTCCTGCAGATGATGGACGGCGCGCTGTCGGGGAAAACAGGATTTACGGGAGATGCGGGCTACTGTTATGTGGGATCACTTAGAAGGGATGACCGAACCTTTATCGTGGCCCTGCTTGCATGCGGGTGGCCCAACAATAAAAGCTACAAGTGGGCGGACACAAAGGCTCTGATGAATTATGCGCTGGATAACTATGAATACCGGGACATCTGGCAGGAAATAGACGCGGGAACAGTGAAGGTTGAAAATGGGATCGATAAAGAGCATCCGTTCCAAACAGAGACAGAAGTTCCCCTGGAAGTTGTAGGGGCAGATCCTAAATGGAGGCTGCTACTTAAAACCGACGAGCAGGTAGAAATGAGCTGGGAGAAGGAAGAGATACTGGATGCCCCTGTAGTTAAGGGCCAGAAGGCCGGCGAGGTCGTATATACTTTAAATGGAGAAAAATTAAGATCTTATGATATAACAACGGCTTCAGGAGTACAGGAAAAAACCTTTAAGTGGTATATAAAAACAATTTTTGGTATGTATATGTTAAAAAATATCAATTTAAATGATTAATTTTACCACTGGATAATAGGCAATACTTATGTTAGTATGGATGAAGATAAAAAAAGACAATTAATTTGATAAAATATAAGGAGATGTAACTATGAAAAATTATGAAAAGTACAAAAAAATGTATTTCATGCCGCCTGAACCATGCTATGACTGGGTGAAAAAGGACTCGATTACGGAACCGCCTGCATGGTGCAGCGTGGATTTGAGAGACGGGAACCAGGCGCTGATCGAACCTATGGGCCTGGACGAGAAAATCGAATTTTTTCAGCTTTTATTAGACGTAGGATTCAAGGAAATTGAGGTGGGTTTTCCAGCTGCATCGGAAACTGAATACCAGTTTCTCCGGACAATTATTGAGCAGAATATGATACCGGATGATGTGACGATTCAGGTGCTGACACAGGCGAGAGAACATATTATTAAAAGAACTTTTGAAGCGGTTAAGGGTGCTCCTCACGCCGTAATACATGTATACAATTCCACTTCCGTGGCACAGAGAGAACAAGTATTTAAAAAAGACAAAGAAGAAGTTAAAAAAATTGCGGTCGACGGAGCCAAGTTATTAAAGAAACTGGCAAAAGAGACAGAAGGCAATTTTACTTTCGAATATAGTCCGGAAAGTTTTCCGGGAACAGAAGTTGACTATGCGCTGGACGTGTGCAATGCGGTTCTGGATGTATGGAAGCCTACCAGTAAGACGAAAGCAATCATCAATCTCCCGACAACAGTGGAGAACGCAATGCCTCATGTTTTTGCAAGCCAGGTAGAATATTTCGATAAGCACCTGTTATACCGTGAAAACGTGATTCTTTCTCTTCATCCGCACAATGACAGAGGTTCAGGCGTTAGCGATGCCGAACTGGGAATTCTGGCCGGAGCGGACCGCATCGAGGGAACCTTATTTGGAAACGGAGAGAGAACAGGCAATGTGGATATCATCACCCTTGCAATGAATATGTTTTCACATGGGGTAGATCCAAAACTTGATTTCACGAATATGAGTGACATCTGCGAAATATATGAGCACCTCACAAGGATGAAGGTTTCTCCCCGCCAGCCGTATGCAGGAGAACTGGTATTTACCGCATTCTCCGGATCCCATCAGGATGCTATTGCAAAAGGCATGTCATGGAGAGAAGAAAAACAGTGTGATAAGTGGGATGTTCCGTATCTTCCGATCGACCCCAAAGATGTGGGCAGAAGATACGACTCTGACGTAATCCGCATCAACAGCCAGTCCGGCAAGGGCGGCGTGAACTATATCCTGAAGCAGAGCTTCGGAATCAGCCTTCCGGATAAAATGAAAGAAGAGGTAGGCTATCTGGTAAAAGACGTTTCAGACAAAGCGCACAAAGAGCTGGATCCTGACTGGGTATATCACATATTCGAAGACAATTACATCAATGCAAAATCCATCTTTACAGTGGATGAATGCCATTTTAAACAGGAAGACGGCATTGTGGCAGACGCTGTCATCCACCATTCAGGCAGCAACCGCCGGATCACCGGCGTAGGAAACGGCCGTCTGGACGCAGTAAGCAATGCCATTAAGCACTATTTTGACATCAGCTACGAACTTGCATTTTACGAAGAACATTCCCTGACAAAAGGCTCCTCCTCAAAAGCGGTTGCCTATGTAGGTGTAATTTGCAACAAAAAGAAATATTGGGGTGTAGGAATCGACGCAGATATTATCAAGGCATCCGTGGAAGCGCTTGTCGTTGCAGTTAATAAGATCGAAGAAATCAAGAGCAGCGAATCCAGCAAAGATGAGCGATTATTAGAAATCACCAACTACATTTATGCAAACTACAAAGACGTAACACTGGATGACTTATCAGAGAAATTCTTCCTCTCCAAGCCATACCTCTCCAAATACATTAAAGAAAAATCCGGTATGACATTTGGAGACATTCTGAAAAAAGTAAGAATGAAAAAAGCACGTTCCATGCTGAAAAGCAGCAATACAACCGTAGAAAGCATCGCAGAATCCGTGGGATACCAAAACGTAGAACACTTCAACCGCGTATTCAAAAAAATGTACAACATGACACCCGTACAGTTCAGGAATCGGAAGTAGGGAATGAGCTTGCGAATGAATGGACGGACGCCGCTGGAACCGGACATAGGGATGGCTGGGGACGGAAGCGGACTGTAAGCTGGAGTAAAGGAAAAAAGAAGGAAACCCGGGGCAACCTGGGGACATCACGAGAAGCCCTGATGGCTTCT
>NZ_CYZU01000085.1:15613-16048 GCF_001404335.1 Faecalicatena contorta | reverse complement strand
ATTGTACAATTAGGATTAAAGAAGATACTGGAAGCAGTATATGAACCAAAGTTCCAGGACAACATGTACGGTTTCCGTCCAAACAAGAACTGCCATATGGCAATTAAAGAGATGTGTATCAGTATTGTCCGCAAACGGATTAATTATGTAGTGGATGCAGATATAAAGGGTTTCTTTGACCACATGAGCCATGAATGGACAATGAAATTCGTTGGGTACTATATCAAAGACCCCAACATACTTTGGCTGATAAAGAAATATCTGAAGGCAGGAGTATTAGAAAGCGGGAAGTATCAGACGAACGAGGTTGGTTCAGTTCAGGGAAATATCATCAGTCCGATATTGGCAAACATCTACATGCACCATGTGTTGGTGCTGTGGTATAAAGCATATTATGAAAAGCGTGGAACAGGGAAGAGTTTTCTGGTGGTATAC
>NZ_CYZU01000085.1:0-15443 GCF_001404335.1 Faecalicatena contorta | reverse complement strand
CGGTTTGACGTACAATATACAGTCATTGATAAAGTATCACTATAACACTACCTTACTGCTATTTCGCTGGATGAACCGCAGGAGTCAGAAGAAAAGCTACAATTGGGAGGGATTCAAGCAGATGCTGGAGTATTATCCACTAGCTTACCCAAAGAAATACTTTAACCTCTATGCGTAGCATGAAACTGTAAATGTTATTATGAAGAGCCGTATGCGGGAAAGCCGCACGTACGGTTCTGGAAAGGATTATACATTGCGAAATGTGTATTTACTAAACACTGCTGCAGTTTAGCAGAAGACGCGCCTGACAACAGGCTGGCAGGAGGGGAGTGGAAAAAGAGTAAGGATATGGAAGCAGTGAAAGGCAGTGCAGTGTTTTCCGCCGCGTGTACACATGTTACAATAGGGGCATGGTGAATTCCCGGAGGTATAGAAAATGAAAAAAAGTTTAAAAACAAAGTTTACACTTGGGCTGCTGTGTGTTTCTATCATACCCGTCCTGATCCTGTTTTATCTGCACATCAAGAGTTTTTATAAGTTCTACGATGAGAGGACAAGCATCATTGCATCCGGCGAGATGGAAAAGGCTGTTTATCAGATTGATTCCGCCTTTCAGGAGGTGGACGAGCTGGTTGCTTCTCTGATTCACAGCAGGTACGATAACAAATACTGCATACAGTCTATTGCGGGCATGGAATATGCGGATACAGATATAACCGCCATGCAGAGGCTTACGAACTACAGGGAGTATATCTATATTTGCAGCAACCTGATCTGTAATAATAAATATGTGGAAGGGGTATATCTGTTCACCGAGAGCGGATATACCTATTCTTATACAAAGACGAAAGAATTCTATCTGGAGAAGGATTACCAGGAAAGCAGATGGTACAGGCAGATGCGTGATGAAAATCTTTATCAGCTTGTCACTTTCTGGGACTCCCCAAGTAAACGGGTTACAGACAAGAATATACTGGAGGTCCGCCCGGTGGCAGATGAAAAGGGCAGGAAGACAGGATATATTGCCGTTGTCGGCAACAATAACATTATGGAAGAGATGGACAGTGATTCCGCGCTGGACAACGAAGCTGTGATCCTCGACAGCGGAGGTGGGCTCCTGTACACAATCATGGGAGATATGGATTTGACTGCGGCGCAGAAGGAACAGATCAGAAAAGAGGACAAGGGAATTATCGATACGAAAGACGGCGGTATCATTTTCCATACACTGAGTGTGAATAACTGGAAAATTGTTTCCAGATACGGTGTAGACGAGCTGAGTGAGTTATATCGGAAAAATATTATGAATCTGGTGATTCTGCTCCTGATCTGTGTCGGATTTATTATTGTGTCTGTTTTTGTGATTGGCAGACATTTTATAGAACCAATCGTGAAATTATCGGCCATGATGCTGAAGGTGCCGGATGAGGAGCCGGTATTGTCCCCGGCACTGCAGAAAAGGGATGATGAGATAGGGATTCTTTATAACAAATTCCAGCTGATGGTCATTAAGATCAATGAGCTGATACAGGAGCAGTATGTCAGCCAGATCAATCTGCTGCGTGAAAAACTAAACGGCCTTATGTCCCAGATTAATTCGCATTTTCTCTTCAATACACTGGAAAATATCAACTGTCTTGCGGATCTGGACGGGAACCATAAGATTGCGATGATGTCAAAATCTCTGGGCGATATGCTGCATTACAGCATGGAATTTGAGCGGACGCAGGAGTCATTGGGGGCGGAGATGGAAAATATCCGGAAGTATGTAAAGATCCAGGAGATCCGCTTTGATAATGAGATTCATGTAATAGAAGAAATACCGGATGGCCTGAGGTCATCCAGGGTATTGAAGTTTATGCTTCAGCCGCTGGTGGAGAACTCCATCGAACACGGCCTGATCGGTGAGGAGAATGCATGGTGGATCAGAATCCAGGCATGGACAGAAGATAAGGAGCTTTGTATCCGTGTAGAGAATGCGGGCATGTATATTACTCCGGAAGAGCTGGAGGAGATCCGGGGCAACATTACCAGGGAAAAAATCCGGGAGGCTGCGGAATCGGAAGGGCTGAAGCGAAGGAGAAACAGTATCGGCCTTGTCAATATCCAGCGGCGGATCAAGCTGGTGTATTCGGACAGATACGGACTGGAAATTTATAACAGGGAAAGCGGCGGCCTGGAAGTAGTGATCCGCCTGCCTCTTCAAACGGAATAAGGTGGTGGTCTGATGTATTCTTATATTGTAATCGATGACGAGGTAATTATCCGCAAAGGGCTGATCAAGAAGATCAGCGATATAGAAGATAACAGTTATGAATGTGTAGGCGAGGCAGAAAACGGGCTGAAAGGCCTGGAACTGGTAAAAGAGAAGAATCCGGATATTATTATTACGGATATGAAAATGAACAAAATGGACGGGGTGCAGTTTCTCGAGACACTAAGAGACAGCAGGCTGGAACAGCCGGTGATTGTTATCAGCAGCTTTAAGGATTTTGAGTACATGCATAAGGCGATTGAATCCAGGGTGATCGGGTATGTGCTGAAGCCATTTTCATCGGAAGAGATCGGCAAACAGCTTGAGAAGGCCGTTAAGGAGATTGAGAGCCGATGCCAGATAGAAACGATCGAAGCAAAAATGCAGTTTCTGGAGCTGGAGGACAAAACCCGGGCCCTCCAGGATCTGATCATGGGAAACCCGGACGGCCTGGCTTTGAATGAGGCGGATTACCCGGAATATCTTTATGCCCGGCTGGTTTCTGTGAACCATAAAATCAGGGGCGCCTACGAGACCTGTTTTTTCATTTGCCAGGAGCATGCACAGAGTATGCGGTGGGCAGTTATAAAAAATACGGTACAGAAATCTCAGTTTTTTATACTTTTATACACTGAAAAGGAGCGGGAGAGCTATCTGAGGCTGAAAACCGACCAGATTGTGAAGTCCCTTGCGGATAACTTCCGGGAAGAAGAAATGGTCTGTGTAATCAGCAGAACCACGAGAAGTATTTACAAATTAAATTCTCTCAGAAAAGACAATGACAAAGCGCTGCACACATTGCTTCCCGGTGTTAAGAGGGGAATTCTGCATTCGGGGAATCCGGTTGAGAGCAGGATGATTTATTCGGCGGAGTGTATGGACAGCTGGTTCGGCAGAATGAAGTACGACCCGGCAGAGGTGTCGGCTGTGATGGACAGCTTTTTTGATAATATTGACATTACACAGTTTACAATGGGAGACGTGCGCAAGACATGCGGATACATGGTGAAAAAGGTAAATGAATATGCAGAAGAGCAGAGTATAGAAAAAGATGATATCATGAGATATTTTGACACCAGATATCTGTTTGATGAGAATCTGGACAGGATGAAACGGGAGACTGCAGGTTATATCACACTGATTTTTCAGTCTGTGGATGGGAGAGAAGAACGCGGGCAGGACTTATTCGGGATGATTGACAGTTACATCCACAAAAACTATAACAAAAAGATAACGCTGTCCATGATAGCGGAAAGTATCTATGTCAATCCGGCCGTTTGCCGGAATGTACTTAGGGAGAAGGGCATCAGCTTTAATGAATATCTTACAGAGATTAGAATTGAGCATGCAAAACAGCTTCTTACGGATTCGGATGCCGGTATTGAATATATTTCCAGTGAGATCGGATATATGAATCCAAAGTATTTTTTTAAGGTATTTAAAAAGTCTGTCGGTGAGACTCCGCAGGAATACAGGAAGAACAGGAGGGTAAGCTCTTGATATTGGATGCACACTCCCATTTGGGGGAGGACGTAATATTTGACTGCAGGCATACGGAAGAAGATCTGCTTGAGAATAACCGGAAATACGGAATTGCGGGCGGGATCGTACAGCCTTTCATCGGCAGGCCATATATGGAGGTCACAAGGCAGTACCATGACAGAATAGGGCAGTTCTGCCGGAATAACAGGAATTATTGGGGGATGGCTTCGATAAATCCCCATTTCAGGCACGAAGAATATGAAAAGGAAGCCAGGCGCTGCGTAGAGGAACTGGGATTCATCGGCCTGAAGCTTACACCGGTCAGCCATGCAGTGAACCCGGAGTCCAGGGACGGGCTGTTTGTATTTGAGACGGCCAGAAAACTGGGGGTGCCGGTTATGGTGCACACGGGGTATGGGGTCCCCTTTGCCGACCCGGAAAAATTAAGAAAAGCGGCCGGCTTATATCCGGATGTGAAAATGGTGATTGCCCATCTGGGCAGCGGCTTTTATGCGTCCCAGGCTATTCATCTGGCGCAGGAATATGAGCAGGTCTGCCTGGAACCAAGCGGCTGCGGGATCGGGGAGACCTACGAGGCGCTTCGCGCGCTTAATGGGAAAAAAGTAATGTTTTCCTCGGATTCCCCTCTGCAGATTCCGACCGAGCTTGCCAAGTACCGCACGATATTGGAGAGGCATCCGGAATGGGAGAAAGATATCTTCTGGCGGACTGCCTGCGGTGTATTTGGCATCCGGCCTGAGGAATGCGCTATACAATAAAAAGTTACTTAGATTCATCAAAAAAGTTACCGGCCCCGTGCTAGGATAAACGTAACAAAAGTTACTTGCAGATGTAACAATTCAGACAAGCTTGAACTGTTACCTGCGGATAGCTGAATATAAAATGAAAGGGAGAAATCAAATGAGGAAAAAGTTAGTCAGTTGTTTATTAGTACTGAGTATGGTAGGGACAGCCCTCTTAACAGGCTGCTCAGGAAACGAAAAGAAAGAGGAGGCGGGGGCGAGTAAAGAGACCGAAAAGACAGAGCAGGCGTCCACCGGCACAGATCCGGCATTTACCTACGACGGGGATGACGTAACCCTTAACTTTATGTTTATAACAGGCGGGGAAAACGAATTTTATAATAAGACACTTCCCGAGATGGTAAATAAACAATTTCCTAATATAGAAATTGAAGTGGAGGAACTTCCGAGCGATAACTACAAATCTACAATCCAGATGAAGTTTGCAAGCGGCGAAGGCCCGGATATGTTTGAGTGGTGGCCGGACAAGCAGGCGGAACCTTTGGTAGAGGCGGGGTACTGCCTGGATCTGAGCGACCTGGAATGCATCGGGGATTTCCGGGAAGATATGGTGGATTCCTTTACATTTGACGACAAGAATTACGCGGTTCCTTTGGGATCCAGTTTCCTTACAACCTGGTATAATCAGGAGCTGTTCAAAGAAGCGGGGATATCCGAGGTACCGATGAACTGGGATGAATTCATCGCATGCTGTGACGCCTTAAAAGCAAAGGGTATTACACCTATCGTTATGGGAGATAAGGATGCATATGTGATCCAGTTCGGCACTTACATGATGGGAGCATCCTGCATTTACAATGAAAACCCTGACTTTGACGACCAGCTTTATACAGGAGAGACAAAGTTTACCGATGCGGGATGGGTTGATACGATTGAAAAATACCAGTATCTGTATGACAACGGATATGTGATGGCGGATACGCTGGGGCTGTCCCATGACCAGGCAAGACAGGCATTTATCGATGGCAGAGCGGCAATGACATTTGACGGAAGCTTTGGCTGGGAGGCGCTGATGGCGGATGGCGCGTCAGAATTTGAAAGAGGTATATTCATGCTTCCATCCAACGAGAAGGACGAGGAACTGGTATACAACCTGACTCCGGCCGAAGGTATCTTTGCAGGCGCCAATGAAGGCCATGAGGACGCGGTAAAGGCAGTGATGAGCTACTGGTTTACAGAAGGCACTCCTCTGTTCGAGGCATGGGCAGAGTCAAACGATAACATCCCTGTACACAATAGCCTCTCTGACGAACGTGAGATGATTCAGGAATACATGACAAGATACGACGGTCTGTCCACGATTTACAATCTGAACAACGCATGGCCGAGCGGTGTCAGCGATGAACTGACTGCCAAATTCCAGGAAGTGATTGCAGGAGAGGCTGACGCGGCGGACGTTACCAAGGCTATGGAGTCCAAATTTGAGCAGGTAAAATAAAAGACAGGAACGGGCGTGGCATATTGCGGCAATGAATTCTCAAGCATGCTCTAATACGGGGAGGGCGTCCCAAAAGATCTTGAGACGCCCTCCTTTATAAAATGGCGAGGTATAGCAATGCTTTATAATAGATCAAATGAAGATACACTGGATCCGGAATTATTTGAAAATCCTCCGGCACAGTACCGTGGGGCCCCTTTTTGGGCATGGAACTGCAGGCTGGACAAGGAAGTTCTCCTTTCCCAGATCAGCCAGTTCAGCGAAATGGGAATGGGAGGCGCACATATTCACTGCCGGGTAGGGCTGGATACCCCTTATCTGGGAGACGCGTTTTTTGAAGCGGTATTGGCCTGCAAAGATAAGATGAAGCAGGAAGGACTTCTGTGCTGGCTGTACGATGAGGATCGCTGGCCTTCCGGTACGGCAGGAGGAATCGTTACAAGGGAAGAAAAGTACCGCATGCGTTTTCTTGTCTTCGAGCCTTACGAGATGGCGGAAGAGCAGCAGGACGGGTATATGGCCGCAGCGAAGGCGGTCAGAAGCGGAAGCCGCAAACTGCTGGGATATTACAGGATCACACTGGACGCCAAGGGTATGCTGGAATCTTACGAATGTGTGGAAGACCCTCTGGACGGTGAAATCTGGTGTGCATGGCTGGAAGTTTCCGGAAATACCCCCTGGTTTAATAATCAGTCCTACGTAAATACGCTGGACAAGTCGGCCATCGACAGATTCCTGGAAGTCACCCATGAAGAATATTACCGGCGCTTTCAGGATGACTTTGGTACAGTGATACCGGCCATATTTACGGATGAACCGCAGACTGCGCATAAAGAAAGACTGGAAGATCCCTTTCAGAAAAAAGCGGTCATCCTGCCTTTCACAGATGACTTTGAGGAAACATTTAAGAAAGAATACGGGATCTCCATATTGTCAGGTCTTCCGGAACTAATCTGGGACAAAAAAGGTAATGGTTACTCTCAAATCCGGTATCTCTATCACCGTCATGTATGCGAACGGTTCTCGGAAGCGTTCGGGGATCATGTGGGGGAATGGTGCCGGAAACATGGAATCGCGCTGACCGGACATATGATGAATGAATGGACTCTGCATTCACAGACCATGGCAGTGGGGGAGGCCATGCGCCCTATGATGAATTTTGGAATACCGGGAATTGATATGCTGTGCGACAGACGAGAACTTTCCACGGCAAAGCAGGCCCAGAGTGTAGCCCGTCAGATGGGGCGCGCGGGCGTGATGAGTGAGATCTACGGGGTGACCGGGTGGACCTTCGATTTCCGGAACCATAAACTGGCCGGAGACTGGCAGGCGGCGCTGGGGGTGACACTGAGAGTTCCTCATCTGACGTGGGTTTCCATGGAAGGGGAGGCAAAGCGGGATTATCCGGCAAGTATTGGGTATCAGTCTCCGTGGTACAAAGAATACCGCGAAGTGGAGAATCATTTTGCAAGATTAAATACGGCTCTGACCAGGGGAAGAGCAAAGGTAAGAGTCGGTGTCATACACCCCATTGAGTCCTACTGGATCTGCTGGGGATGCCAATCCCATAATGCGGATATCCGCGAGACGCTCGACACACAATTTGAAAATATCATATCCTGGCTGCTGTACGGGCTGATAGATTTTGATTTTATATCGGAGTCCATGCTGCAGGAACTTGACGGGCAGTTAAGAGATGCTGCTGAGGTAAAAGCCGGGAAGCGGATGTTAGAAACTGCAGATATTTACAGCCATACTTTCCAGGGAGACGGTCATGCAGCAAACTTTCAGGTTGGAGAAGGCACATATGAGGTGATCGTGGTGCCCGGCTGCGTAACATTGCGGAAGCATACCTATAAAAGACTGCAGGAGTTCCATTCCAAGGGGGGCAGAATTCTCTTTCTGGGAACAGCGCCCTCCTGTATGGAAGGCAGAGAAAATGTGGACATACGGCGGTTGGCGGAGGAATGCGGAGTCATTCCCTTTCAGCGGGAAAGCCTTCTGAATTCCCTGGAGTCCTGCCGCGACATTGATTTGTTTACAGAAAATGCAGAGAGGGCAGATCCCACCAGGATGAAACACCGGGAAAATCAGAAGCGGGCAAAAAACATGTTTTACCAGATGCGTGTGGACAAGGGGGCCGAATGGCTGTTTCTATGTCATGTCAATAAGCCGGTAAATGAGGATATTACTTATACCGAAAGACTGACTATTGAGATAAAGGGAGAGTACCGTCCCAGCTTGTATGATACTTTAAGAGGGAGAATCACTGAGTCTGCGGCACGCTATGAAAACGGAAAAACCATTATTACGGCGTATGTTTCAGCCCATGACAGCCTTCTATACCGGTTGGCGCCGGGAAGATACGTGGAGGCAGACACGGCAGAGACACCCCCATTCCTGAAAAACGAGTGCGGTATCTGTCCTGATGAGGCAAAGAAACTGCTTCCTGAGCCGGAGCAATTTTCATTGGAAGAGGAGAACTGCTGTCTGCTTGACCTGGCGGAGTATGCATTTGACGATGGGGAATGGCAGCCGGAGGAGGAACTGCTCCGGGCAGACAACCGCTTCCGGAAGGCGCTGGGCTATCCCCTCCGCATGGAGGCTCTGGCGCAGCCATGGCTGAAGCAGGGGGAAGATGAAGGCGCTCACAGACTGAGGCTGCGTTTCCGGATAGATGCAGAGATTGCGATAGAGGATGTATGTCTGGCGCTGGAGCATCCGGAAAAAATGCAGATCTATTTGAATGGACATCCGTGCGGCAATGAAGACCGGGGGTGGTATGTGGATCAGAGCATCCGCAGGATCTATCTTGGCCGTATACAAAAAGGAGAGAACCTTCTGGAGCTGCATATGCCCTTTGGCGAGAAAACAAATGTAGAATGGTGCTGGCTTCTGGGGCGGTTTGGCGTAAAGGTGTCAGGAAGGAAAAAACGGCTGACGGCATATCCGGGAGCAATATATTATGGGGATTATGTAACACAGGGCCTGCCTTTTTATGCAGGGAATCTTGTCTATGAGACCTCTGTGGAGACAGAAGAGGGAGAGCTGTGGACAGAGATTTCGAGATACCGCGGCGCACTTCTGCAGATTGAAGTAGATGGAGAAAAAAAAGGAAACCTGATATATGCACCTTACAGGATGAACCTGGGAAAGGTCAGGGCAGGGAAGCACAAGATATGTATCCGGGTGTTTGGAAACCGCGCCAATGCATTTGGCCCGGTACATAACGCAGACCGGACGGAAACGTGGTACGGTCCGAACCTGTGGAGGACCCGTGGAAATAAATGGACATATGAATACCGGCTTGAGGAGATGGGCATTTTGTCGGCTCCGCTGTACTGGCTGGTAAAAGATGAGGAGGAATAGAAAATGAACAAGAAATTTCCGGATGGAGTGTATCCCGTGATGCTGACTCCGTTTACAGAAGAGAACAAAGTAGATTATGATTCACTGGGAAGGCTGGTGGAATGGTATATTGCCAGCGGTGCGGCAGGCCTGTTTGCAGATTGCCAGTCCAGCGAAATGTTTTTCCTGTCTCTGGAAGAACGAGTAGAGATTGCGCGTTTTGTCAAAGAAAAAGCAGCGGGCAGAGTACCGGTGGTGGCATCCGGCCATATATCCGATACCATAGAGGCACAGGCAGAGGAGCTTAATCGGATCGCAGAGACAGGTGTGGATGCGGTTATCCTGCTGACAAACCGTCTTGCTGCGGAGGAAAAGAGCGATGAAGTATGGCTTGAAAACCTGGAAAAGCTGCTGGAAAAACTGCCGTCAGATATGGCGCTCGGATTCTACGAATGCCCATACCCCTACAAACGGATTATCTCACCCGAACTTCTGAAGTGGTGTGCAGACAGCGGAAGGTTCTATTTTATCAAGGATACAAGCTGCGATAAGGAAATCATCAGAAAGAAACTGGAGGCCGTGAAGGGCAGCAGCCTGAAACTCTTCAATGCCAACTCCTCCACACTGCTGGAAACACTGCAGATGGGGGCAAGCGGATTTAGCGGAGTTATGGCCAACTTCCATTTGGATCTGTATGCATGGCTTTGCGGCAATTATGAAACAAACCCGGAGAAATCCAGGGAAATCGCCGATTTTCTTACAACCGCCTCTTTGATAGAACGCCAGGTCTACCCGGTGAATGCAAAGTACTTTCAGAAGCTGCTCGGAAACTTTGCCTCTATACATACAAGAACGAAGGATGCTTCTCTTCTGAATGCAACGGCAATATCAGAGACAGAGCAGCTCATGCGCCTGACGGATTATATCAGGCGGAGCATATTGGGAGAGGAGCAGATATGAAAGTATTAGTAACAGCAACCAATTATTCGAGGTATTGCCGGCCCGGAAAACAGATTCTGGAGGAAGCGGGCTGTGAGATTATAGAAAACCCCCATGGAAGGCCGTACACTTCTGAAGAATTGAAAGCCATAGTGGGGGATGTGGACGGGGTTATTGCAGGAGTGGACACATGGAATGAAGAAATCTTTCAGCTTGCTCCACGCCTAAAGGTATTAGCCCGGTTCGGAGTCGGCGTGGACAACTTTGACCTGGAGGCAGCGAAAAAACATGGGATTACCGTTTGCAATTGTCCGGGAATTAATTCCTCCGCCGTAGCGGAACAGGCCATGGCGCTGATGCTGGCGTTGCTCAGACGGGTTCCTGAGCTAAACAAATCGGTCAGGAAGGGCGAATGGACCCGCCCCATGTTCCACGAAATGAAGAGCAGGACAGTCGGCTTCTTGGGTTTTGGCGCAATTGCAAGAAGTACAGCAGAAAAGCTTGGAGGTTTCCATCCATCAATGCTGGCGTATGATAAGTATCCAAACGTTGAGGCGGCTGAAAAGCTAGGCGTAGAAATAGCTGCTCTGGACAGAGTGCTGGCTGAATCAGACATCCTGTCCATACATCTGCCGGCTGCGAATGAGACGTTTCATTTGATCGGGGAAGAAAATATCAAAAAAATGAAAGACGGCGTACTCATAGTGAATACCGCAAGAGGCAGCATCGTAGATGAAAAAGCCGCGGCAGATGCAATGAAGAGCGGGAAAATCGGAGGATTGGCAACAGATGTGTTTGAAAGCGAGCCGGTAGATCTGCAGAATCCGCTCTTTGGATTCGATAACTATATCGCAGGACCCCATATAGCAGCTGAAACATATGAAAACTGTGAAGAGACATCGGTCATGACCGCAGAGTCAGTCCTGAAAGTTTTTCGGGGGGAAGCTCCGCATAATCCGATACAGTAAAATGGCAGGTTACTGTTCAGACCGTGCCGTGCACCTCGCTGCACGGCATCAGAGCCGATGAAGTGATGGTCTCGGGGCATCTGGTCTTTGCTCCGCTTCGGTTCGTGCTTAACATGCGCCACTGGCGCATAGCACCCATCGCCGTAGGCGACTTTAAATGGGCAGATGCCGTTACTGTGCACACCCGCAGGGTGTGCACAGTAACAATGGCAGAAACCATGGTCTGATATATGGTATAATTCTTTTGCAATTATGGGATTATTAAGGTATAATTATACTATAAAGAAAGGAGTTGATTTTATGCCTCAGATTATACCTATCAAAGACTTAAAAAATACAAGTGAAGTTTCAGAATTGTGCCATAAGTCAGATGAACCTATTTTTGTAACAAAGAATGGCTATGGTGATATGGTGATTATGAGTATGGAAGCCTATGAACGAAATATGTACTTGAACAATATATACAAAACATTGGAAATCTCCCGGGATCAATTCGACAATGGGTCAGTACATGATGGATATGAAGTGCTTCGGGATTTAAAGGATGAATATGGCTTATAAACTAAAGATTTCAGAAGAAGCACGTCTGCAGCTCAAAGAGATTATAGAATATATGACACTTAAGCTTCGGAATTCAAAAGCTGCAACCGACTTTTTGAATACACTAGAAAAAAAGTATGATCAGCTTTGTTTAAATCCTGAAATGTACGAATATACCAATGATATGCGGCTAAGGTCCTTAGGGTACAGAAGAATGCCTGTAGATAACTATATTGTTCTGTATCTTGTTGATAAGGATAAAACAGAGATCCAAATAGATGGAATATTCTACAGCAAATATAATTACAGAAATGACAGGTAAGATCAGAGCGCGTCTGAAAATTTACTGCCGCAATATCCCGTGAAGCAGGGCAACATCTTGCAGCAAATAATTTTCAGACACGCTCTGTTACATTCAAAAAGGTGCTTTGCCATGTAGGGGAGCACCCTGGCTGGCGGATTTCCCGCCCAAAGTAAAATACACACGCATCCAACATTGCATCAGTTTGCGGCTTAGTGCAACTTGTTCCGTGCTCTAATCTTTAAAGATATCTCTTAATCTTCGTATAGATTCCGTCGGCATCAAGCCCATATTTTGCAAGCAGTTTTACCGCCGGGCCGGATTCCCCAAACACATCATTCGTACCTATTTTCAGTACACTGGCGGGATAGTTTTCGCTCAGACAGTCGCATACCGCACTTCCAAGCCCGCCGATGACGGAATGTTCCTCTACTGTGACGATCTTACCGGTTTCCTTTGCAGCTTTGATGACAAGTTCTTCATCCAGGGGCTTGATTGTGTGGATATTGATGACCCTGGCCTGAACACCTTCCTGGGAGAATCTTTCAGCGGCTTCAAGGGCAGCAGAAACGCACAGTCCGGTAGCGATGATGGTGACATCCCTGCCGTCCCTGAGTGTGATCCCCTTTCCAAGTTCAAATTTGTAGTCAGGTCTGTCATTGATTACGGGTACTGCCAGGCGTCCGAAACGGAGATATACGGGACCTTCGTATTCATATGCGGCTTTTACTGCGGCGCGGGCCTCTATGTCATCGGCTGGATTGATCACAACCATACCCGGGATTGCCCTCATTAGCGCGATATCCTCGTTACACTGATGTGTAGCTCCGTCCTCTCCTACGGATATACCGGCATGGGTGGCGCCGATCTTTACGTTCAGGTGCGGGTAGCCCACGGAGTTTCTCACCTGCTCAAAGGCACGGCCTGCCGCGAACATGGCAAAGGAGCTTGCAAACGGTACTTTTCCGGCAGCAGCCAGACCTGCGGCCACACCGATCATATTGCCTTCTGCAATCCCACAGTCGATAAATCTTTCAGGGAAAGCCTTCTTAAAAATGCTTGTTTTAGTTGCAGCAGCAAGGTCTGCATCCAGAACTACGATTTCTTCATGTTCTTTGCCAAGTTCAACAAGTGCGTTTCCATAACTTTCACGGGTAGCGATTTTCTTTACTTCTGACATAATGTCTCACCTGCCTTTTCTAATTCTTCCATAGCAATTGCGTATTGCTCATCGTTTGGTGCGGTTCCATGCCAGGAAGCCTGATTTTCCATAAAGGAAATACCTTTTCCTTTTACGGTTTTCATCACGATTGCGGTGGGCATTCCCTTGGTAGTCTTAGCTTCGTCAAAAGCTGCTTTCAACTGGTCGAAATCATTGCCGTCGTCTACGTTGATTACATGGAAATTGAAGGATTCAAATTTCTTATCAATGGGATACGGGGAGCATACATCGTCGATTGCCCCGTCAATCTGAAGGCCGTTGTTGTCGACGATTACGACCAAATTATCCAGCTTATGGTGTCCGGCCAGCATGGCAGCCTCCCATACCTGGCCTTCCTGAATCTCTCCGTCACCCAGCAGGGTATAGGTGCGGTAAGACGCCTTGCTTAATTTTGTCGCAAGTGCCATGCCAACGGCAGCGGATACGCCCTGCCCCAGGGAACCGCTGGACATATCCACGCCGGGGATGTGTTTCATATCCGGATGTCCCTGCAAGATGGAGCCGATCTGCCGGAGCGTGGTAAGTGTGGTTACCGGAAAATATCCTCTGTGTGCGAGCGTGGCATACAGGCCCGGAGCCGTGTGTCCTTTGGAAAGAACAAAACGGTCCCGTTTCGGATCCTTTGGATTCTCGGGATCAATGTTCATCTCTTCAAAGTATAAATAGGTAAACAGGTCTGCGGCAGAAAGAGATCCGCCCGGATGGCCTGCTTTCGCACTGTGAACAGAAGTGACGATTCCCTTGCGCACTTCGTTCGCAATCTGCTGGAGTTTTTGTTTATTCATGAGTTGCCTCCTTAAATTTTTTATAAAAATTCTCAATATTCGTGGAAATATCTTCGTTGAATACTGAGGAGCCTGCCACAATTACATTTGCACCGGCTTGTATGACATCTTTTACATTGTCCAGTTTGATACCCCCATCGACTTCGATATCTGCGGAAAGCCCCACCTCATCGATCATGCTGCGGAGCCGTGTTATCTTGGGAAGCACATTGGGGATAAAGGAAGCGCCGCCGAATCCTGGGTTTACAGTCATAAGAAGCACCATATCCACATCTTCGAGTACATATTCTATAGAAGAAAGAGGGGTGGCCGGATTCAGGACAACACCGGCCTTTATTCCGTGGTTTTTAATGGCCTGGATGGTCCGGTGCAGATGGCGGCATGCCTCTGCGTGTACGGTAATGATGTCGGCGCCTGCTTTTACAAAGTCGTCTATATAGCGGTAAGGCTCCTCAATCATCAAATGGACATCAAAAGGCTTGTCGGTATATCTTCGTATGGACTGGATGACGGGCAGGCCGAGTGAAATATTGGGTACAAACATACCATCCATAACGTCGATATGTATATAATCTGCGGAAGAGAGATGTAAGACTGTGATCTCTTTCCTGAGTTCTGCAAAATCAGCAGAAAGAATTGAAGGTGCTAATTTTATCATGAGTTACCTCCCCGGTTTTCTTGTTTTTCGTTAAAAATGCTGCAAAATTGCAGAGGTACAATCTTGTGTAGTAGTTCAGAAAGGTCTGCGCATTTACTGCGCAGACCGTACGAAAACATAGTGGCTGCAGACATCCAGCCATTCGCCGTAGGCGAACTTGAATGGGCTGGATGTGTAACAGTTCAGGCTTGCCTGAACTGTTACAATCTTGCAATTTTGCAGCATGATTTGCTCAAATATCCGGCAGCGGATGCTAGCGGGCTGCCGGATACCTGACCCTGCACCAGGTTCCATATATGAAACAATACCCATATGGTTCACTGACTGCAGAATTCTAAAGTGAAGGAGTCAATATGTCTATTTACCAGCGATAAAGTCTTCCAGCATGGCACGGCACTGATCGTCCGGATGCTGTACCGGCGGGTGTTTCATGAAATAGGAGCTTGGCTCTTCGATAGCGCCTGCCATCCCTCTGTCTTTTGCAAGCATACAGCATCTAACGGCGTCAACGCTGATTCCGCCGGAGTTCGGGCTGTCGATTACATCCAGTTTCAGGTTCAGGCTTACAGGTGCCCCGCCAAACTTCTGTCCTTCGATACAGATAATCGCGGTCTTCTGGTCACCCTGGTTGTCGACAAAAGCAAATCCGGGAGCAATCGGCACGTCATGCTTCAGAATACTTGC
>NZ_CYZU01000084.1 GCF_001404335.1 Faecalicatena contorta | reverse complement strand
GTATGAGACAATATAATCTGCCTCTTATAGAGGGGGACGGCATCGGAGATCCGATGTGCAGCGGGACGCCGGGATTATATTGCAGCTCCAATTAAATATAGGTGCATGAAGGAATGGAAGATTGCTTAAAAATGCGCAAACGAAACGGGAATTCCCGTATCGGTAAACATCACGCAAGCCTATAGTGTGAAGGAGATATATTATGAAAACAATTAATAAGAATTGTTATGAAAAAGTTAAACAGAATAAGCAAAGGCAAGTAATGGCAGAAATGGGCACCAGTGCATTTGTGGATAAGAAGTCTAAAAATGCTATTGCAATGCATAAAGCAAAAAGTATAAAGCTGATATAGAAATAAGATAAGAGACACTTCGATGTCTCTTTTTCTATGCAATAAAATCGGGAAGCAAGCTAATCTGGTGAAAGCGTCTGCCTGAAAAGCAGAAGAGCCAGGATCGAAACCTGGGTTTCCCATTACCGGTGTTTTTGTTGCGGTTGTTCGCCGGGCAACTAAAAAACAATAATTTCATAAAGTCATTGTTCGATTTGGTATTACATTGGGCATCAATGTGTCGTAAAGAACCGCAACAGTGCAGGCCGTCACTACCCGGCGGCCTGTATCTCAGAAAAGAAAGAGAGGTGAGCCTGAATGGCTGCATTAAAGAATGCAAGACATGAAAAGTATGTACAGAATTTAATAGCAGGAATGAGCCAGCGTCAGGCTTATAGAGATGCATTCCCGGGATCTAAGAAATGGAAAGATTCAGTAGTGGATAGTCGAGCATCCGACTTGTTTTCTGGTAAGGTTTTGGTAAGGTATAATGAAATTCAAGAGGAGCAGAAAAAAGATGCGCTACTGACCCGCTGGGAAAAGCGGAAGATACTTGCAGATATAGCGAGGGATAATGATAATGCTCCATCAGACCGCACAAGAGCTATTGATACAGATAACAAGATGGAAAATGAATATATCAATAGAGTAGAACTTTCTAAGCCTGTAGACGATACAATTAAGGAATTGGAAGAATATTTCGATGGATAGAGAGGATCTCAAGAAACTGCTAAAAGAGCAGCCCTATAAAATAGGACATTTCGTAGGATTTAAAGACTTGACCGAGTTGCATAACACTTGGTTAAAGTCTTTTTTGTATTCTAAAGAAAATCAGACGCTACTTGCTCATAGAGGTTCATATAAGACAACAGATTTATCATTGTTCCTAGCGATACATCCGATCACACATCCAAACCAGAATATAATTTTTTTTAGGAAGACTGACACAGATGTAATTGAGGTAATTAAACAGTCAGAGAAAATTCTACAATCAGGATGCATGCAGCAGATTGTTAAAATTCTGTATGGAACAAACTTAGAGTTCACCAAGTTCACAGATAGCGAGTTTTGTACAAATTTGTGTACTTCAGCGAGGGGTGTTTCACAGGTGCTGGGACTTGGCATAGGAACATCAATTACCGGTAAACATGCAGACATAGTGGTCACAGACGATATTGTCAACTTGAAAGACCGAATTAGCCGTGCGGAGAGAGAACGCACGAAGATGCAGTACATGGAGCTGCAGAACATCTGTAATCGCGGGGGACGGTTCATTAACACCGGGACACCCTGGCACAAGGAAGATGCAATTTCCATCATGCCGAATGTGAAGCGGTATGATTGTTATTCTACGGGTTTAATTACCAGGGAGAAACTAGAGCAGCTCCGACAGAGCATGAGTGACAGTCTATTTGCTGCCAACTATGAATTGAAGCATATTGCAGATAAGGATGCAATGTTCAAGAATCCGAAGTTCACAGATGAGAAGGAACTGATCTACGGTGGTCTTTCTCATATTGACGCAGCCTATGACGGCGCGGACGGTACTGCATTTACGATCATGAACCGTTTGAAGGATGGCAAGATCATTGGATTCGGGAAACGATGGGACAAACACGTGGATGACTGCCTGAATGAAATTGGTGTATACCATAAGCTGCTACGTGCCGGATCCATCTCATGTGAGAAGAATGCTGATAAGGGATATCTGGCCAAGGAGCTCCGGGGGCTTGGGTATCATGTCAATCCATACAGTGAGTCCATGAATAAATTTTTGAAGATATCAACTTATCTCCGGAGTAATTGGGGAAACATCACTTGGTTGGAGGACACTGATCCGGAGTATATAAATGAAATTTTGGATTACAACGAATTTGCCGAGCATGATGATTCACCGGATAGCGCGGCAAGCCTAATCCGGAAGATGGAAACAAGAGCAAGATACAATCCAGTGAAGGGAGGAATATAAAATGTACAGATTAGCAGCAGAAAAAGAGCTGACCGATGAAAAGCTGGGACAGTTCCTACAACAGCACGCTGAGGAGTCAACGCTTCGTTATAAGCGGCTTCTGGACGCATACATGACGGACTATCCGATATTCTACGAGCCGCCTAAACCCAATTGGAAGCCTGACAATAGGATTGCGGTGAACTTTGCTAAATATATTGTGGATACCATGAACGGCTTCTTTATTGGTCATCCAGTTAAACTTATCGTGGATAAAGGAAATGAAGAAATTGAGAAGTATGTGGAGTTCCTGGATCAGTACAATGACCAGGACGATAATAATGCTGAGTTATCCAAGATATGCAGCATTTACGGAAAAGGATATGAGATGTACTACGTGGATGAGATAGGAAACATTGGTATTACATATCTAACTCCGATGGATGCCTTTATGATCTACGATGATTCCGTGCTCTGCCGGGAACGGTATTTTGTCAGATTATACAGAGACGCTGATGATGTACTACACGGAAGCGTATCGGATGATACGAAAGTCAGGTGGTTTGTCCAGAAAGGAGAGATTATCTGGGAAAAAGATGATAAGATTCATGGTTTCGATGGAGTCCCGGCAACAGAATATGTGGAGAATGAAGAGAAGATGGGAATCTTTGAGCCGGTTCTGACAATGATCGATGCTTACAATAAGGCAATTTCCGAGAAGGCAAATGATGTAGACTACTTTGCAGACGCTTATCTTAAGATTCTCGGGCCGAAGCTAGAAGATGATGAGGTTAAACACATCAGGGATGACCGTATCATGAACTTTGAGGGCGCGATTGATGGAGCGATTCCCGAAGTCGATTTCTTGCAGAAGCCAAACGGAGATACCACGCAAGAGAATTTGATCAACCGTCTGGAAAGACTCATATTCCAGATCAGTATGGTGGCGAATATCTCGGATGAAAACTTCGGAACGTCTTCCGGAATTGCTTTAAAGTATAAGTTACATGCTATGAGCAATCTGGAAAAGACCAAAGAACGTAAATTTGCCAGTGGAATGAATAGGAGATACCGGCTGATATTCAGCAACCCAGTATCACATACAAAAGGAATTAAGGCAGATGATTTCGTAAAGGTGCATCCGCATTTTACGCCGAATTTCCCTGCAAATGTACTGGAGGAAAGTCAGATAGCTGGGAATCTGGAAGGGATTGTATCAAAAGAAACTCAGCTCGGTATTCTTAGCATTGTGAATAATGCGAAAGATGAGATTAATAAGTTGGAGGCAGAATCGTCAGAAAGAGAAACAGATGCGGTTATGAGAAGTATGTTTGGAGTGAACGCAAATGGACAGTAAAGAATACTGGAGAAAGCGAGAAGAGGAGAACCTCAAGCATAACCTAAAGACAGAAGCGGAATACCTGAAAACCATAAATAGCTATTACGATTACATGATGGACCAGATACAGAAGGAAATAAATGGATTCTATGCAAAGTATGCTAAGAAAGAAGGAATTACTCTGGCAGAAGCGAAGAAACGTGTGTCTGAAGCTGATATCAAAGCCTACGAACGTAAGGCTGCCAAATATGTTAAGGAGAAGAACTTTTCAGCAGAAGCAAATGCGGAGATGCGACTGTACAATGCGACGATGAAGATTAACCGGTTGGAGATGCTGAAAGCAAATATCGGCTTGGAACTGGTAGATGGATTTGACGGATTGCAGAAGTATTTCGATAAGATTCTGACAAAACGGACTCTGGATGAATTAGAACGGCAAGCGGGAATCCTTGGAAAGACAATCCATAATAATGCAAAGGCTGCGCATTCGATTGTGAATGCATCATTTCACAATGCAAAGTTTTCTGACCGTATTTGGATGTACCAGGATATGCTGAAAGCGGAATTGTCAAATCTATTGCAGATTGGAATGATACAAGGGAGAAATCCGAGAGTACTTGCAAGGCATCTGGAGAAGAGGTTCGGTGTAAGTAAGGCTGATGCAGAGCGTTTGATGAGGACAGAACTTGCCAGAGTGCAGACGGATGCACAGTTACGTTCATTAAAAGAAAACGGTTTTGACCAGTATGAGTTTATCGCATTAGGTTCTGCGTGTGATATCTGCAAAGAAATTGATGGAAAACACTTCGACATTGATAAAGCACAACCGGGGGGAAATGCTCCGCCGATGCACCCAAATTGCAGATGCTCCGTGGCTGCATGGGAAGACGATGAAGAATATGAAGCATGGCTTGACTTTCTGAATAAAGGCGGAACCACGGAAGAGTGGGAACGGTTGAAGAAGAATAGAAAAACTGTTGAAAAATCTTCTGAAAATGGTACAATAAAATCAAAGAACGCAACGTCTTACGAAGGTATTCCGAAGAAGTGGAAGACGATAGCCTTTGTTGATAATGTGTTGAAAAATACGAATCCGGGATACTATAGCGGAGATGAGAAGTATAAAACAAATTGTACTAATTGCGTTTCTGCATACGAGATGAGACAGCGTGGTTATGATGTAGTTGCAAAAGCATCTACAGGAAATCATTATTTGGAACGGAATCCAGAAGAAGCATGGGTTCATCCGGAAGTAGAGAAACCGGAAGGAAGCGGACTTGAGGATATTCTAAACGCAATGAAACAGTTGCCGGATGGTTCGAGGGTTGAAATTGCTGTGAAGTGGAAAAACAATGCGAGTGGTCATGTTTTTGTTGCGGAAAAGAAGAATGAAAAGGTGTATTTTTTCGATGTTCAGTCGGGTGAAAAACTATCGCCAAAGATATTTGACCGTGTTCAAAATGGAGAAACGCGATTCTGGAGAATTGATAATCTTGAACCATCAGATAGAGGAATAACAGCATGCGAGGTAGGTGAGTAGAATGAAGTTTGAATCAGCTTGTGAAAAAGCAATGGAGTATTTTAGAAAAAATTATGGGGATTCTGGATTTTGCTCGATACGGGATTTAGGAGAATGTTGGCTGTTTGACGGAAAAAATAAAGACGGTCTTGTTGTATATGGAAAACCAGGTATCATAATCAATAAAAAAAGCGAGGAACTGAAGTTGTTTTGCCTGCCGGATGAAAAAAACTTTGAATTAATTGATGGAGCTATCGAGATTGTAGTTCCAGAAAAATATAGAGTAAATGAATAGTAACCACTAGTCAGTATTTTTGGCCGGTGGTATTTTTATGCATATTTTAAGGAGGTTGATATAATTTGATTGCGATAAGCGTCCGTAAGGACGGAATAACCGTTAGCGGTCACGCAGGTTATGCACCGGCAGGTCAAGATATTGTGTGTGCCGGGGTATCTGCTCTGACACAGACATTAATCAAATCCATTGAGGATCTGACATCAGACAAAATCAAATATAAAATATCGCCCGGCGGGGTTGATATAGAATACAGGAATCTATCAGAGAAAGCAAAGACTTTGGTGGATTCCTTTTTCGTTGGCATTCTGATGATTGCTGATGAATTTCCGGATTATGTCCGGGTAATGTGACCAGGCGTGAAGGTCTTAAAACTTTACGGATTGCAGCCAGGCGTGGATGCTATAAGCTACGGAAAACAAAGCGTAAGTTTCAAAAATCGGAGGTAGAAGAAATGAAGTTAAGAGAGTTTATGCAGTTGCAGTTGTTTGCGGATGAGCCAGCACCGGCAGGTCCAGCTTCGCAGGATCCGAAACCGGGTGACCCGGAAAACTCGAAGCCAGCAGATCAAAAACCGGATGACCCATCACATCAACCAAAGTATACGGATGATGATGTGGATAAAATCCTGAGCCAGAAGTTCGCAGAGTGGCAGAAAAAGAAAGAGAAGGAGCTGACGGAGGCGCAGAAGCTTGCTCAAATGGATGCAACACAGAAAGCGGAGTATAAGGCACAGCAAATCGAAAAAGAACTGAATGCGTTGAAAGAGAAGAATACCCTGTCGGAAATGTCAAAAACGGCCAGGAAGATGCTGGCAGAAGAGGAGATTAATCTTCCAGATGAACTCCTTGAACGGCTGGTGTCCACGGATGCAGAGCAGACCAAAACAGCTGTCGAGTCTTTTGCAAAGCTCTTCAAAGACGCTGTGAATGAATCGGTTAAAAATTCATTGAAAGGGCCAGCTCCAAAAACAGGAACGAGCGGAACTACAGTAACAAAAGAACAGATTATGGCAATTAAAAATCCGTCTGAACGTCAGCGGATGATCGCCGATAATATCACATTATTTCAGTAAAGGAGTAAGAAACTATGCATAACATTGAAAAATTAGGGTTGCAGGTATTTGCTGCACCGGACAACATGACGGGGCAGGCACAGATTCAGGTAAGGGCGAGGGAGATTGACTTTGTAACGAGTTTTGGGAAGAACATGCAGGCATTGCTGGATATCTTGGGCATTGTACGTATGATAAAAAAAGAGAATAACTCTGTGTTAAAAATAAAGAAGGTAAGTGGAACGTTGCGGTCGGGAGAAGTCGCAGAAGGTGACGAGATCCCCTTATCACAGTACACTGTGGAAGAAAAAATCTTTGACACAATTAAGATTGAAAAATATAGAAAAGGCGTATCATTGGAGGCAATCGCAGAAAGAGGCTACGAGGCTGCAGTACAGATGACGGACGATGAATTTAAGTCTGACCTGCAGAACAAGGTGACTGACCGATTCTATGCACAGCTTAAGAAGGGATCACTGGTTGGCCACGAATCCACATGGCAGATGGCAGTAGCGATGGCGATCGGAAAAGTGAAAAACAAATTCGAAACCATGAAAAGAACTGCTACTGGAACTGCTGTATGGGTTAATACGCTGGATGTGTACAAGTATATCGGCGCGGCAGATATTACCCTTCAGACTGCTTTTGGTATGAGTTATATCAAGAATTTCCTTGGAGCTGATATTGTGTTCGTATCATCCCAGATTCCGGAAAATACGGTTATTGCTACACCGCTTAACAATATTATTGCTTACTATGTGGATCCGGGCGATTCCGAATTTGTAAAAGCGGGTCTGTCTTATACAACAGATTCGGCTACTGGATTTATTGGATTCCACGCGCAGGGAACGTATGAGAGAGCTATCTCTGATATGTTTGCAATTATGGGCTTGCGTCTTTTCTGTGAGTATCTGGACGCTATCGCATACATTGCAGTCGGTTCTTCTGACACACAGACACTCGGAACCTTGACGTTAACATCTGCGAAGGGAAGTGAATCCGGAAAGACGGCTATTTATGTATCCCCACAGCTCGCGTCTATGAACAACACATACAAGTACAAGACGGCAGCATCTGCAGCTACGAATGTTACCTACGGTATGGATGTGAAGACATGGACAAAGTGGGATGGAATCTCTGAGATTGCCGCGACCGCTGGTCATCATGTCACCGTCGTAGAGTGCGACCAGAACTACAAGGCAGTTTGCTCCGGCGATGTGGTAGCAGACGTAAAGGCTTAAGCGAGGAGGTTGTGATGTATGGCAGTACTGGATGACGTAAAGATTCTTCTGGATATCTCGGAAGAGGAGACGGGTCTGAACAATAAGCTGAATCTGATTATTGAAAATGCTGAGAAGCAGGTGCTGTCATACCTGCCTTCTGGCACAGAGTCCGTTCCTACGGTGCTTGAGTATATTGTCTGCGAAATGGCAGTGTCCAGGTTTAACCGAATTGGAAATGAAGGGATGTCCAGTTACAGCCAGGAGGGGGAGAGCATTACATATGGGGATGACATATCTCCTTATCTTCCAGCGATTAAGGCATGGAACGATATGCAGAAGGACAACACAAAAGGAAGGATGCGGTTTCTATGAGATACGGGACACCGGTTGTTTTTGTAAAAGAGAATGAAAAGCATTACGACCCGGACTCCGGCGAGTGGATAAAAAGCGAGACTGTCCGGGTAAAGAAGTACGCTAACGTAACGCACATGAGTGCAGAACGGCAACAGGCAGTATTTGGTGATGTACGCTCAAACCGTTTCACAGTGCGTTTACAGCGCGCTTATAAGGCAGCCTATGATTATGTTGAGCTTAATGGAAAACGATGTACTGTGGACACTGAACGGTGTCCTAGTGATAAACAGGGCTTGGTGGTGGTGCAAAATGGCGGGAATTAAGATTGTAGGTGTTGAAACGTTACAGAAGCAGTTGAAGAAAAACATGTCAAAAGATGAAGTGAAAAAACTAATAAGACATGACGGTCAGGCGTTACAGCGTAAAGCTCAGAGAGAAGCCGATTTCAAGGGGCATTATGAATGGGAAGCAGGAAAAGGTATGGTATTTAAGCCGGCAACTGGAAATCTGAAAAAACATATTGAATTAGATATTGTGGATGGCGGTATGACGGCAGAGGTATATTCAACAGCAGAATATGCTGGGTATGTTGAGGTAGGTACCCGATATATGGATGCACAGCCGTATCTCAAGCCAGCATTAGAAAAACAAAGTTCCGTTTTTCAAAAGGAAATAAGGAAGTTGGTGGAGGAGTAATGTCGGATATTGTGAAAACAGCAGAACAGGCGATACATGATATCTTGTGGAAAAAGCTGTCTGAAATGGTGGAAGGGAATGTCCATGAAAGCCGCCCTATGACGGATGTAGGATATCCGTTTGCCGACTTCGAGGATTTTGGAACAAGATATGCAGGAACAAAGAGTGGTGCACTTCCCAGTGTTTCTGTAGACATAAATATATGGGATACAGAAGATAACCGCAAGAATGTATCAGACTTATGCGGAAGTGTCTTATATGAGGCAATGACGATGTCCGAGGCCTACGGATTCAGGCCGTCTCTTCGGGTACAAGAGTCTGGCATACGGATTATTCAGGATAGGACAGTAACCCCGCCGATATGGCGAGGAATGGTGAATTTAACATTTGACATTTTATAACAGGAGGTAACACATGAGTGTAATCAAAGGAAAAAGAATTATCTACTTATACCGCATTTTAACAGATGCAGCAACAAAAACAGCAACAGCGATCGCATTCTCCACCGAAAACAGCCGGACTAAATCAAGGGATTCTGATACGGTATCAACTAAAGATGGAACGATCCGCGTACCGGGAGATGTGGAAGTGGAAATTAGCACGACTGCACTCTTTGCGAGCGAAAACGATGAGATGATTGGAAAGTTGGAAAGTGCTATTGACAGCGGTGAAAAAGTAGAGATATGGGAAGTGAATCTGGACAAAAAAGGTACTGAATCTAATGAAAGTAAGTATGCAGCAAAGTACTATCAGGGATATGTTACCAGTTTTGAACTTTC
Source organism: Faecalicatena contorta (assembly GCF_001404335.1). GTDB lineage: Bacteria > Bacillota > Clostridia > Lachnospirales > Lachnospiraceae > Faecalicatena > Faecalicatena contortus_B. Next base: position 6,665 of record NZ_CYZU01000084.1, on the reverse strand, counting down.
TTCAAATTCAGAGGATCACGCAGAGGCTTCTTTGGACTTCGGAATCGAGGGAACTGGCGCTGATGGGTTTGCAACGGTGACAGATGAGCAGCAGGAACTCGCGTCATATGTGTTCAAAGACACAACAAAGGAAGCAGGGGAATAGGAATAAACATAACAGGAGGTAAGATAAATGAGCGAATTAGAAATGAATGGTAGCATCGTGCAGTTGAATTTTGGAATGGGGTTTTTAAGAAGGATCAACAGAGAAGTGAGTATTCCAGTTGACGGCGCTCCTGGACTTAAGGAAGATGTCGGTTTGAGATATGCAGTTGGTGGCCTGCTTGAAGGGGATGTAAACACACTTGTAAATGTGCTATACACAGCAAATACAAACTGCGAACAGAGAGTGACAAAGGATTTCATAGATAAATTTATTGAAGATGAAACAACAGATATAGATAAGGTGTTTGAGGATGTGCTGGGTTTTTTGAAGAATTCAAATGCTACCAAAAAAGGAACGATATCTGCGATAGAGAATGTAGAGAAGGCAAACAAATTGAGAGAAGCCAAACTGAAAGCACAAATGGAAGCGATGGCGTAAGTATTGAAGAGTTGTACCATGAAGTCGCGGTGAACTGTTTTCGATATTTTGGATTCAAAAGCCTATCGGAAGTAGATAGGCTTACGATTCCAGAATATGAACTTTTGGTAGAGGCATATAGGTTGAAGCTAGTGGATCAAGAACGACTAGTACACTGGCAGGCATTTTTGAATTTTGCAGTTCAAGCCAAGAGGCCTGTCGGAAAACGGAAGGAAAAACCTGTGTATAGCAGTTTTGATAAGTTCTTTGACTATGAAAAAGAATTGAAAAAAGCAGGGACTACGAAGAAAGAAAACCGAGCAAGATTTTCCGGTATTGGAAAACTGCTCAGAAAGGAGGGTACATAATATGGGAGATTTTTCGGTTAAGGCGATACTGTCAGCGGTAGATAAGAATTTTTCATCGACCATGAAAAGTGCCCTCGGATATACAAATAATCTGAAAAGCACACTTACAAGCGGGCTGGGGTTTGGCGTGCTTATGGGTGCCGGTCAAGCAGCCTTTTCAGCAATATCCGGCAGTGTATCCGGACTTGCAAAAGAAACGATAAACACATCAGATTCTATGCAGAAACTACAGCAAGCTATGCGGTTTAGCGGTTCGAGTGAAGCAGAGATACAGAGGATTGCTGGAGCAACAGGGTCATTGAAAACATATGCAGATAAGACGGTGTTTTCACTTCAGGACGTTATGAGTACGTTTGGTGCGTTGTCGGCAAACGGTATTAAGGATGCAGACAAGATGACGGAGTCTGTCGGTAATGCGGTTGCTGTGTTTGGCGGAGGAGCGCAGGAATTCAGCGCTGTCGGACTTGCATATTCACAGGCAATGGCGGCAGGAGCGCTTCATGCACAAGATTGGAACCAGATACTGAATGCAAGCCCTCAGTTGGCAGGCGGACTGAAAAAAGAATTAACAAAACTGAATCCGGTTCTCGGAGAGGACTTTAAAGGCGCGATGGAAGACGGCGCTATAACTGCCGATCTGTTAGGCCAGGCGATGAACAATATTGGAATGACAGATCTAGCAAAAGATGCAGCGCAATCAGTAACTACATTCGAAGGGGCTATGGGGAATCTGGAGGCCACAGCTCAAAGCGGAATGATGAAGCTGTATGACACATTTGCTAAGTCTTCTGTTGTTGATGCAATCAATGGGCTTAATGACAAAGTTGGGGCAGGTTTTGACTGGCTGGCTGAATCCATACCTAAAGCAATTGACAAAATATCTCCATATTGGGAAGTATTAAAAACAAATGCATCAGATATAGGAAAAGCGTTTGGTGATGCGTTCGGGGCAATAGGAGATGCTTTTAAAAAGATCATCGGTGTGTATGATGCAGAGGACGCGATAGATAAGTTTACTAATATAGTTGAATGGGCAAAAGAAAAACTTGTATCGTTTGCCGGGTTTTTAGAAGAGCATGCAGATACCATCGCCACAGTAATAAAAGCTCTCCCCAAATTATTTTTAGCATACAAAGGTTTTAAGGTGCTTAAGGGCATCGCATCTTTTGGTTTTACTGTTTCTGACGCTCTCGAAAGACTGTCAGGCAAATCAAATGACCTCGGAAAAGCAGGAAAAAACGGAAAAAAAGGAACTATGACTCTAAAGAAAGGGCTTGGGTCACTTGCTAAAAGCGCTGGCATTGCACTCATTATCGCGTCTTTAGCCGGATTGGCTCTGGCAATCAAGCCTCTGGCATCACTCGGAACAACAGCGGTTGCTCCGCTACTTGCGTTTGGTGCAGCGGTTGGGGGATTGGCGGTCGTGTTTTCCAAAACAGGAAAGCAACTTCAAAAAAGCTCAAATGGAATTGCCATATTTGCGGGTGCGTTATCTGTTATGGCGTTGGCGATGACACCGCTGGCATCACTTGGAACAACAGCGATCGCACCGCTTGTCACTTTCGGAGTTGTAGTTGGGGGATTAGCGGTCGTCTTCGCTAATACGGCAAAACAACTACAAAAGAGTTCGACTGGAATTATTGTGTTTGCAGCAGCAGTATCTGTTATGGCGTTGGCGATGGCACCAATTGCAGCAGCAGGAACAGAAGGCGCTGTTGCAATGGCGACATTTGGCATTGTTGTAGCGGGCCTCGTAGCAGTATTTGGGTTTTTTGGCAACGCACTTAATGCAGCCATACCGGGGATGTTAGCATTTGGAGCTACCATTTTGATGGTGGGAGCTGGTATGGCGCTGGCAGCTGTATTTATTAATGCTCTTACACCATTTGTAAAGCAATTAGGGGACACTTTTTCCCAGGTGGCTGATGCGATATCTGACGCTATAAGCCAGATAGTGTCCGTTGTGGGAGATACACTATGTAATGTAATGACTACAGCTGGAGACGTAATTTCACAGGTGGTAGATTCCATAAGTGAAGGATTTGAAACAATTGCGGATGGAATAACCAGTGTAATAGATGCAATCAGTGGCGGTTTTTCAAGAGTGTTGGACTCTATTGCGGGAGTTATAGAAAGCGTGGGAACATCGGCCCGTAACGCAGGAGAAGGATTTAAAGCGGTTGCGGTTGGGATCGACATGATTGCAGAATTATCTTTAATTGACATTGCAAAATCACTCGGCGCTGTAGCGCTCGGGATCGGTGAGATATCTACAGCAGGATCAGGATTACCAGAAGTGGCGAACGCAATGCTTTTGATAGTTACCAGCCTTATGGTAGCCACAACCGGTATGATGGCATTTTATAATAGTGCAATTATGGTATCAACTGTAGCAACAAGCCTCCAGACAGCTGTGAATAACATCAAGGCAGCATTTGAAGGATTCGTAATTGTCCCACCAGACATGTCTCCGGTAACGGCGGCGTTTATACAGGTGACTTCGGCTGCAAGAGATACTGTCCCGGCCTTAGTGCAGGCGGGGACACAGGGCGGTGCAGGATTTAGCAGTGGGCTGTTAAATGGATGCAGAATGGCTCAGAACGCTATGAATGTGGCAGTAAAATCTATAATAGCTACGGCACAAACGATTGTGCCGGGACTTACAATCGCAGCCCAGAGCGCAATGAATAGCTTTAACAGAGAACTCTCTGCGGGATTCAAGAACGCCGAATCTATAGCACAAAGTGGAGCAATGTCTATTGTGAGTGCAATGGATGGCGTACCAGATCGAATGTATAGTTGCGGTTATTATATTGGAATCGGTCTTGCTAACGGCATGAGGTCAACATTGGGAGAAGTCCGGGCTGTTGCAACACAACTTGCTGCAGCCGCTGAAGCAGCTGTAATTGCAAAATCTAAGATCGGGAGTCCATCCAGGGTGTTTAAAGAACTTGGTGCGTTTGTTGGCGAAGGGTTCGCGATTGGAATTGAATCCATGAATAGACAGGTTGAAAAAGCAAGCGAAAATATGGTGTCTATTCCCAGTATAGATACTAGACGTGATATAGAAAGGTATTATTCCAAGATATCTGCAAAGCGAAGCCTGAACGATGATTATTCGTACAACCAGACGGTATATGTAAACGCAGAAGTAACTAGCGTTATGGATGGCAAAAAGGTTGGATACGGCAGTGCAAAATATGTCCAGGAAAAGAATAAAAAAGATGAAAAAATAAGAAACCGCATAAATTACGGCAACAGGTAAGGAGGGCAAATGTATAATTTTGTAGACACGGTGGAACATAGCAGCAGTGCAGGCACCCTCCCTGCTGAGGCTGTAAGTGTAAACGGAAAGTATATAGAGAATGTAATACAAGGATATCGGACTATGTATGTTACCGGTCGGGAACTGCTTGAGTCTGAAATAAAAGAGCAACAGATTGGGTATACAGACGGTACAGAATATAAGGGAAAAAGAAATGTATCACGGGTAATTACCGTGACGTATAGGCTTATGGCTAATACCCCAGAAGTATTTAGGGAAAGATTTAATGCGCTGAATCTTGTGCTTAATCAAGAGCAGATGAAATTTGTCTTTAATGATGAGCCTGACAAATACTTCATTGGAACCAAAAGTACTATCGATGAGGTTCCAGGCGGTAGGCTGAACGTAATAAGTAGCTTTGACATTTATTGCGCGGATCCGTACAAGTACTCAGTGGTAGAGAAGACCTTCAATGCTGCCAAAAACAGCAGCGGGATAATGGAGGCAACGATAGTCAACAATGGCACAGAAGCCGTCCCCATAGATTACACCATAACTCACAGCAGCGAAAACGGATACATCGGAATCGTAACCAAAGACGGGGTAATCCAGCTGGGGGATGCAGGGGAGCAGGACGGGGTAACCCGCCAGAGGACAGAGCAGCTTATTAATTACCGTACCCCAGAGGCATACAGTGCCATGACAGACGGTCAGGGGATACTTGGATTTAATTACCTCAAAAACGGCACATTTAAGGTTGTCGGCCCTTACGAGGGGCATAAGTGGCTGGCCCTGGATAATATCGGGAGCGGAGCCGGTACATGGCATGGCGCGAGTAAGATGGTAACCATACCGGCAGACTCCGGGGGCGTTGTCGGGGCGCAAAACTTTTATGTCCAGGCAAAAATCTGGTTTGAGACGGGGACACTTGCGCAAACGGGAATGTTAATGCTGGCGATCGGGGACACAGAGGGGAACCCATTGGCAAGTATCCGGGTGGCAAAGTATGAGCTGGGGAAGAATACGTCCTATGCAATGTTTGACGTGGAAGGCGTGGAAAAACAACGGCTGCCTTTTGATCCGAATTATAAGGGATGCACCACTTCGGATAAAGGGGAAATATACATCCGCAAGTCTGGACAGAAATTTCTATTTTATTTTGGAGGCGGGGTTTATCCGATAAAAGGGAGTCCTGCATCAAAAACAAAGCAAGCGAAATACATAACCATATTCTCAGGACAGCACGGGACAATGAGCAAAAACGCCCTGGTTACCCGGATGTATTGGGACTATCTATTCTTCCGGAAGGATAATGTAAAATACTGGTACGATATCCCGAATCGGTACCAGTCCGGAGACAAAGTATATATTAATGGAGCAGCCAGTAAAGTATACACCAACGGGGTTATCAGCCAGGAGGACGAAATAGTGGGCAGCAATTACCCAAAAGCACCTCCAGGGGAAACTAAGGTGCAGTTTTTGTGTTCGGATTTTGCTGATCCAGTACCTACCATAACAGCCAAGATAAGGGAGGCATATCTATAATGGACAACATTAGGATAGCAGTATTGAGCGCGTATGATGATATACGCGCTTTTTTAGATAATGAGGCCCCGGATGCAATGCATTATTACAACGATGAGCTGCACGAGTATCTTAAAGGGGCTGCCAGTACATACACATTCAAGACGGATGCACAGCATCCGGAGTCAGTAAGCCTGGTGGAAGGCAATAAGCTGTCGTTTAAATGGAGAAAGAAGGATTATTATTTTAATATTGTGCGTGTTGTACGAGATGAATACGAGGTAGAAGTTGAAGCGTACAGCCTTAATCTGGAACTGCTTAATGAGCGCGTGGACGCTTACAAAGCGGCAAAAGCCATGAAATTTTCGGAGTATCTGAATGTATTCGATTTTGAGAAAGTCCTGACCCTCAATATTAATGAGGTGGCAGACAAGACCATAACACATGAGTGGACTGGATCGGAAACTGTGCTGGGCCGCATATACTCCCTGGCAACGGTGTTTGACGCGGAAGCTGAATTTATTACGCAGCTTAATAACGATTACTCCCTCAAAAGGATCGTTTTGAACGTCTACAAAAAGAATTCTGACACTGATCAGGGGATGGGCCGGGATCGTACAGACATGATACTGCGGTACGGAAAAGAGGTATCTGGGATCACCAAGACCAGCGATATCACAGAGCTGTACACGGCAATCAGACCGACCGGCAAAGATGGCCTGATGGTGACCAATCTGGACAAAACAGAGCGTGACGCAAAAGGCAATATAGAGTATCAGTCCCCGAAAGGTGATGGATGCATCCGGGCGGTACAGGCCCGCGACCGATTCCCCAGCAATACTGCCAGCACTGACCGGTATAGCACGGTAGACTGGACATACGATACAGACAACGTCAATACTTTATACGGGCAAGCCCTGGCGGAACTGAAAAAGAACTGCGTACC
>NZ_CYZU01000083.1 GCF_001404335.1 Faecalicatena contorta | reverse complement strand
GACGCGGGTCCATCTCATACCACCGGAGTTTTTCCCACGGTACCATGCGGTACTGTGGTCTTATGCGGTATTAGCAGTCATTTCTAACTGTTATCCCCCTGTATGAGGCAGGTTACCCACGCGTTACTCACCCGTCCGCCGCTCAGTCACAACACTCTTCATTCCGAAGAAATCTAAGTAAAGTGCTTCGCTCGACTTGCATGTGTTAAGCACGCCGCCAGCGTTCATCCTGAGCCAGGATCAAACTCTCGTTAAAAGTGTTTGTATCCAGGTCAGAATTAACTACTAGCTAATTCTATCCCTTTTACTGTTCTTACCACCGAGATTAATCTCAGTGATGGGTGCATCATTATGATGCTGTTCTTAAAAATTTTCTCTATAAGAAATTTTCAAGGGTTTGTTGTCTATTGTTTAATTATCAAGGTTCTTTGCCGTTCTCAATAAGCGAACTTCCATATTTTACCATGTCCATTTTGCTTTGTCAAGAACTTTTTTATTTTTCTTTTTTTCTGTTTGCCTGTCCTCTCTCGAGTCAGCTTAAACATATTAGCATTTCCTGTACTAGTTTGTCAAGACATTTTTTAAAACTTTTTTACAAAATTTTCATTTTTTCTTAACACACTCAGATATGCCGTTCTGTAACTGTCGAAACTGTGTTTCGCCATGTAAACAGAACAAACGGAGAAGGAGGGATTTGAACCCTCGCGCCGCTATTAACGACCTACTCCCTTTCCAGGGGAGCCCCTTCGGCCAGCTTGGGTACTTCTCCAAAACGTCCGCTATTAAATATACACGAAACCAGCCTTCTTGTCTAGTCCTTTTTAATCTTTTTTTAATTTTCTTCTTTTTACATTTTACGCGGTAATTTTCAGACATTTTATGCCATATGCAGTCCGGCCCTCTTCGGCATTCTTTTTCAGCCGGAATTTAAACCAGCCATTTGATTAAATACGCAAACGAAAAGTAAGCCCCCTTTTTTTAATCAGGACCCTTTTCGTAAGATCCTTCTAACAGCCTGACGCTCAATTATATACAGAATCTGAAGGAAACGGGGGCATAATCTTCTCCACTTATATGCTGTCTTTGCCTGCCTGTAATTTCTTATTCACGTATTCCATGACCTCTTTCAGCGCTATCATAAACCAGGGCGTATAATGCTCCGGGTTTTCTTGGATATCGGACATAAGATCTTTCATTTTCACCCATCTTACCGCTTCCACTTCCTCTGGGTTTTCTGTCCAGGCGCCCCTGTACTCTCCTGCCAGCACATGGTCAAATTCAAACTCAGTCAATCCGTTTTCAAATGTATAGCGATAGACAAAGGACTGGATTTCTTCCAGATCCGTGGTCTTTATTCCCAGTTCTTCCTGAAGACGCCTGCAGGCTGCCTGATATACGCTCTCCCCCATTCTCGGGTGCGAACAGCAGGTATTGGTCCATAATCCGCCGCAGTGATATTTTTCTTTTGCCCGCTGCTGCAGCAGTATTGCGTCATCCTTATACAGAAATACGGAAAACGCCCGGTGAAGGCGCCCCTCTTCATGGGCCCTCATTTTTTCCATACATCCAATTTTTTGGTCATTCATATCCACCAGAACGACCTGTTCCTGTAAGTTATCCTCCTTAACCCTCTCCATTCCTTCCTGTGGCTCCATTCGCTGTTTTCCTTCCATAAGTCTCTCCATTCCACCGTTCCTATATGACGGCATTATCATAGTAAAATATTTTTATTTATATATTATCACATTACTATGGCTAGTGCCAGCCACCTATTTCTCACAACTGGTCTTTACTAATAACTTTTCAAGGAGTACACCACAGTTTGTCTTTACCATGCCGATCTGATCCGGAGTGATGCCGTCTACATGAATTCCGCATCCGCAGATCACAATGCAGTTCTTTTTTTTCGCCAGGCTCTCTGCAAACCATCTGCCTATGTCTTCATCTTTGTGCCCGGTTCCGTTGATCACACTGGAGGTAACGCCAATGCCCTCACCGGTCAGACTCGGCCTTGCTATCGACATAACCACACTGCCTATGTGCGGTGTATCCCCGCCGTAAACTGCCAGCATGTAATCTTTTCCCATTTCGACCACCTCACATTGTACATAGTACCCGTTAAACAACTCCTGTCTTAGTACGCGGTCATTCATCCTGTATTTCCTCCTTCCCTTTCCATGGAACAAACTTATCATAAGAAATCCCAAACTGTGCCAAAATCTTACCTACGATATGGTTGATCTGATCGCCAATCGTCTTTGGCCCATTATAAAAAGTCAGCACCGGTGGAATAATTGTGCATCCTGCATCTGCCGCTTCTTTCATGTTCCTCAGGTGAATGCGGTTCAGAGGCATTTCCCTAGGAACCAATACAACTTTGCGTCCCTCTTTCAAACAGACATCTGCTGCACGGATAATCAGTGTATCCGCATAACCGGCTGCAATCCCCGCAAGAGACTTCATACTGCAGGGCATGACAATCATGCCTTCCGTCACAAAAGAACCGCTGGATATGGAGGCTGCCATATTTCTTTCATCGTGAACTACATCAGCAAGGGCAAGCAGCTTCTCCATGGGGATTTCACTCTCCAGTTCCCATGTTGCCTTTGCACCGCTGCTCAATACCAAATGTATTTTACACCCCTCTATACTTTTCAGAGCCTGCATCAAATAATAACTCATCTCTACACCTGTAGCGCCTGTTACACCAACAATAATTCTCATACCTCTACTTCCTCCCTTTTAATAAGCTTCTTTTATAGAAATAGGTCGGAAACTTTTCGACAAGCTCCGGCCTATATCATATTTATAAAATTTGTCCCTTAAGTTCCGGCTCTTTTACTGTTAACACACTGTTTTTCAACGCCAGGTCCTGTATTATACCAGACCTACTATATTCCACCAGAGTACTTCCACTAATACCAGAATAAATACTACAACTGTCAGCGGAACGCCAAGCCGGATTGTTTCCTTTTGTGTATACATTCCGTTTTCTTCACCCTGTCCCACCAGCATATTCAGATGATGGAATGGAAGAATATAGTGTGATGCGATTGCCATATATACGATAAGTGCTGTTACAATCGGTGGAATCCCCATAGATTCAGTCAGGATCAGAACAGAAGGAATAACAACTCCCATTACAGCGATTACAGAACCCATGAACATATGCACGATCATTGAAATCAGTGCAATCAGCAATGCTAATATGAAAAGATTTCCCGGCAGATTTTCAGGCAGAATTGTATTTGCAATCCACATATTCATACCGGTAGCCCCACCTACAGTACCAATCGCCATAGCAGATGTCAGAAATACCAATACATGCACCGGTACCTGCCCCCAGGATTTTACAGTAAGGACTCCTCCGATAAGCGGAAGGCTCATGCACATCGCTACGCCCATTGTGACCCATCCGATATCAATCCCATGAATCGAGTCTGTCATCCATAATATAATCGCAATAATAAGCCATATTGCAGTTCTCTTCTCCAAACTGCTCATCGGCCCCTGTGCTTTTTGTTTTTCTTCGATTTCCTGAAGATTGATGGTTACCGGCTGAGAAGGTTTGAAAAGAAACAGAATCAGAACCAGTGTAATTACAGATGCAACGATTGCCGGGATTCCCATATACTGGAACCACCCTATCCAGCCGATGCTTATACTGTCGCCTGCATAGGAGGCAGCCAGCGGATTGATGACACTGTCGCCGGTCAGGAAAATCAAAGATACCGGCACCGATGCCGCGAATACAGTGAAACCAATTTTAACTGCATCTACTTTCGGGATCTTAGCACTTTGAATCACGACTGCCATAACTGACATAATCAGGAATGCTCTCGGCCATGGATGTGGTATCAGTACACTCATGATAAACGTCAGCACAAAAATCGAAATAATGATTCCGTTGTAAGACCGCACAAATTTCTTGATAAATGCATATGCAATACGTTCGCCAAGACCGGAGTCTTTTACCGCCCCCGCAATCATATATGCTCCCATAACAAGCCACATGGTAGAGGAACCATACCATGATTTAAACACAAGGTCGGGTGTCGCAACCTTGCACACAATCAGCATAATCAGATAAAAACCACCTACAAAGCCCGACTGCGCCACATTTGTCGCCCACCATACTACGGTCATTAAACTTAATGCCAGACATCTCTGACCTTCTGGTTCCATTCCGGATAATGGTAAAAGCATAATAACAACCGCCACTGCAATACCCGCCAGAAAGCCTATGACTTTCTTGTTCATTAGTAGACCCCCTTTTACTCATTTATTTTTATTTAACTATTCTTGTAGTTTGATATCATTTTCAGCCATATTTACCAGAAGGCCTGTTCTGGTAATGGAACAGGCCCTCTCGTCATTTGATCTCAGAACACTTCATTAATCAAGCGGTGGTACCGGCGGAATAACCTGTAATTCCGGGATCTCTTCCGGATTTAATTTGAATTTTTCATGAATATCAGGATTTTCTGTTGATCTCCATGAATACACACAAGTTTCACACACGTATACTTCCCATGCATCTCCAACCGGAGATTTTACCATTACTCTTATTTTGTCACTACCACAACGTGGACAAGTCATATCTTCTACCTCCTTCAATATTGCAGACATCCGCTCCTGCAGATGATTTACATGCCTTTTGTCTTATTTGAATAATTCGCGAAGTTTTTCTTCCCACTCACCTGTTTTTGCCGGGGGCTCAAGGAGTTCTACTGCACGCGGATTCGGCTCTGGCGCTACTGGTGTTGTCGCATCAATAATCATCTTTGTATGCATACCTGCCGGATAAGAGGAAGGATCAAGAGGCATACCAGGGCAGTTCGGAATAATTGCAACATCTTTGTCCGGTTTTACTCTCGATGCCATTGCCCACATAACCTGTTCCAGGTTAAATGGATCCACATATTCATCTACAACAATTACGATCTTAGTATAAGGCATACCGTGCGGTGTGGATAACAGACGGAATGCAATGCCTTTTCCATATCCGCCATAACGGCATTTGGTAGAAATAATTGCGATATGCCCATGCATATACATTGCATTCAATGCTACCAGTTCCGGGAACCCTTCTTTAATCTGTTTGTACAGAGGTACAGAAGTATTCAGTGCCATCAGATAATCAATCTCTGTCCATGGGATACCAAGATACAGATTCTCAAAAATCGGATCTGTTCTGTGTGTAATATGCTCAATCTTTACAACACACTGATTACGTGCTCCTGAGTATGAGCCGGGGAACTCACCGAATGGTCCTTCCACTTCACGTACGCGGGGCTCGATGTAGCCTTCCAAAATAACCTCACTTCCTGCCGGAACATAGAGGTGATCACTCAAATCAGCTTTTACAATGTCAATCGGAACTCCATCCTGAAGCGCACCTACAAACTCATATTCATTTTGCGTATATCCAACCGGTGTGGAAGCCATGAAGGTTACCAGCGGGTTATTACCAAGCGCAATTGCGATCGGCACTTTCTCATTTTTACGTTCAGCTTTTTCCAGCTGCACAGCGATATCGTGCATAGCCAGGGCCTGAATACCAATTCTGTCTTTATCTTTCACCTGAATACGATATGTACCTACATTCATTTTATCGAAGTTGCCCGGATCTTCCGGATCAGCAGTTACCACCGATGCCTTGGAGATAAAGAAACCGCTGTCCTGATCATTGATTCTGTAAAGCGGGAGGACTTCAAAAAGATTGATGTCTTTATCCACTACATTTTCCTTGCATGGAGCCGCATCTCTTTCAACAATATTGGGCGGTACCGGGAATTTATCCCATCTGCGGTTCAGTTCAAAAAACTGTTCCTTAACCGGTGTGTCTTTTGGCATGCCCATCATTAACGCATGATTTGGCCATGAACCGTGAACGTTTGTTACTACCTTCCCTTGATAACCGTTGATGTTTTCGAATAATACAGCCGGCCCGTTTTTGATATTTGCTGCCGCACGTCCTGCAGATGCAATATCCGGCTCAGGCATCACTTCTTCTTTCACTCGTACCAGTTGACCTTCTTCCTCCAGGGTCGCCAGAAATTCCCTTAAGTCTTTGTATACTTTTGCCACGCCTTTTCCTCCTTACCTATTCGCTGATTAATTTAGAAACCTCTTGTTACATTTTGTTAATTTAGTTCAACAAAGCGCTTTTGTTTACGAGTTCATTATAGGTTTTTTCAGCCGTAAAACGCAATTCACATTTCTCCCGAGTATTATTCCATAATGGAATTGCAGGTTTATCAACGCATTTAGTATAATATTTAACAAATGAGATGTGCTCTGGATTACCCAGCCTATAATCCAGGAATATCCTGTCGAAATTCGAATAGAATATAAAATAAAATCCCGCATGAATCACGGAGGTGTGGCATATGACCCTTTCACAGATCATGTATTTTCTCGCAGTTGTAAAGCATAAAACCTTTACGCAGGCAAGCGACGAACTATACATATCCCAATCTTCTTTGTCCAAACAAATTAAAGCTCTGGAATTGGAACTTGGACACACCCTTTTTATTAGAGAGGCCAAAGAAAACTCTTTGACTCCCGCGGGTGAACGCTTTTTGGAATATGCAACTAAATTTTCCAAAGATTATTCCTCCATGATGTCTGACTTAAATCAGATAAATGGCAATTTGTCCAAGACGGCTTTAATTTTAGGGGTACTCCCCATCATCAACGAATATAGCCTGAACAATGATATTGTTTTTTTCCAGAAGCTCATCGGCTCCTCCAATATCTATATAAATCTGCTGGAACGGGAACAGGAGGAATTGCAGAATATGATGCAGTTTGGGCAGATTGATGCGGCAATTCTCCGCACAGATTCTTTTGACTTGTCCAAATATGAATATGTAACCTATTTAGAAGAAGAACTGGTTCTTATATATCCTGATAAGATGGAGCACTTGGATAAAGAGTATGTAACACTGGAGGAGATCGCCGACCATCCCCTCATTTCCTTTGATGAGTCCTCCTCACTCCACACAACCATCAAGCAGTTATTTCACGAAAGAAACCTATATCCTAGATTTTCTTATCTTTATAAGCATCATGAACAGATCCTGTCCATGGTAAATGCGAATTTTGGTGTTGCCGTTATACCGGGCAATTTAGTAGCCGCCGCAGTGTTTCCAAACATCAGGGTGGCTCATTTTAAGAAACCTATCAAATCAAAGATCTGCCTTGTACGTCCAAAAAACGTGCCGGCATCGGAGCCTCTGAATCTGCTCTTCAAGTATTTTGAATCTACTTATCAAGAAATGGACAAGGAATCATTTTCTTAAATATCAGACATGCAATGCCGTCTTACATAAAAAAGACGCTGCATCAATAACCGTTCTGGCTCGAACCGTTCATTGATGCAGCGTCTTTTTTCGTATTTATCTTAACCGACAGTTTTTATAAAAAAATAGCAGAACCGATAACCTTACCGGATTCCACTACCTTTTGCTAAAACGGAGAGGGTGGGATTCGAACCCACGCGCCCTTGCGGACAAACGGTTTTCAAGACCGCCTCGTTATGACCACTTCGATACCTCTCCAGTCTCTTACCTGCACCTGGCAGAATAAGTTCAATTGTATTGTCAGCTTTCGCGACATTGGATATTGTAGCATATTTATGAAATATATGTCAATATCTTTTTTGTAATTTTTCACTGCGTCTTTTCAGAAACACCTCTGCCATCTCCAGGTCTTCGGGAGTTGTGATCTTTATGTTCTCATAGGAACCATAAACCAGCCTGATGGGATACCGCAGCATCTGCTCCACAACCATAGCATCATCCGTCACATTGATATAGCTTTCCCTCATCAGCATAGAATATGCACCTCTTACTAAATGATTTTCAAAAACCTGGGGAGTCTGCACCATCCACAGCCTGCTTCTGTCCGGCGTCGTTTCCACATTACCGTGTTCATCCGCCACCTTGATGGTATCTTTTACGGGCATGCCGACTACGCAGGCCTTGTGTTCCCGGACTTCCTCGTAAGCCCTCTCGATGATTCCGCTGTCCACAAAGGGACGGGCTCCGTCGTGAATAAAGACATAACCATGTTCCTCCAGTTCCTGAAGGCCGTTCCAGACAGAATGATAGCGTTCCGCGCCTCCGTGCATGATCCTGCTTACTTTTGTAAAATGGTACGGATTGACGATCTTCTCCCTGCAGTATTCTTCTTCCCCTGCTCCCGTTATCAGAAAAACCTCGTCAATAAGCGGTGAATCTTCGAAAGCTTTCAGAGAATAATAGAGTACCGGACGATCCGCAAGCAGCAGATACTGCTTGTGTACTTTTGTTCCCATTCTCTTTCCCTGCCCTGCCGCCAGTACAATGGCGGTACAATGTATTTTCCCCATATACACCTCTCTCGTTACCGCGTACCCCTTTCGGGTGTGCACAGGAATCCTCTCTCCTAACGTTCCCCCAGCTTCAGATTCGGCACCGCATTCAAATCCCAGCCATGCCTGGTTCCCGCCAAATATTCATAATAGGCGGCGGCCCCAATCATGGCTGCGTTATCCGTACAGTAAATCGGTGAAGGATAGAAAAATTCGATTCCTCTCTTTTCACAGGCTTCCTTCATTCCTTCCCTAAGGGCGCTGTTGGATGCCACACCGCCGGCAATGGCAAACTTGTTCATGCTGAATTCCTCCACCGCGTTCATGGAGTTTTCCACCAGCACATCCACGACAGCTTTCTGGAAAGAGGCGGCAATATCTGCCGGATTGTAGGTCTGTCCTTTCATCTGGCAGCCATTGATATAATTCAGAACCGCTGATTTCAGTCCGCTGAAGCTGAAATCATAAGGCGCGCCCTCTATATGAGCCCTTGGAAATTTAACTGCATCCGGATTCCCTTCTTTTGCCAGGCGGTCAATCTTCGGCCCTCCCGGATAGCCGAGACCGATGGCCCTCGCCACTTTATCATAGGCTTCTCCTGCCGCATCGTCCCGCGTGCGTCCTAAAATATCATATTTACCGTATTCTTTTACGCAGACAAGATGCGTATGCCCGCCCGACACAACCAGGCATAAAAACGGCGGTTCCAGGCTGGGATGTTCAATATAATTTGCAGAAATATGTCCTTCTATGTGATGTACGCCGATCAGGGGAAGCTTCTTTGCATAGGCAATTGCCTTAGCCTCCGCCACTCCCACCAGAAGCGCGCCCACAAGTCCCGGGCCGTATGTCACTCCAACCGCATCGATATCATCCAGCGTCATATTGGCGTCCTTAAGAGCCTGTTCTATTACCTGATTGATCTTTTCAATATGCTTTCTGGATGCAATCTCGGGCACCACGCCGCCATACAGCTTATGAAGCTCAATCTGGGATGAAATCACATTCGACAGCACTTCACGGCCATTGTTCACAACCGCGGCCGCAGTTTCATCGCAGGAACTCTCAATTGCAAGTATATTAATATTTCGAATTTCTTTCATAATGTGCCTCCTATTACCCGCTTCAAAGCTGATTCTCAGAAAATGCCAGTTCCACAGACATTCTGTCCTTGCCGGGCTTTGCCGCCGGAAAGATCTTTCTCACATCATCCATATACTCTTCCGGCCTGGTAAGGGATGGACTGTAGTGCGTCAGCCAAAGTTCCCCCACCTGCGCTTCCCTGGCCAGTTGTGCCGCCTCATAGAAGGTCATATGCTTATATTCTACCGCTTTTGCAGCTTTCTCTTTTTCTCCGTACATCCCTTCACATATAAACAGATCCGAATCCTTTGCATTTTCCCGGATGGACTCCGTCGGTCTTGTATCGGTTGTATAGGTAACTTTAATTCCTTTACGCGGAGCGCCCAGAACCATATCCGGCGTCAAAATCCTTCCGTCCAGTTCCACGGTCTCACCCTTTTGCAGCGGATTCCAGCATTGCATAGGTATCCCCTGCGCCTTCGCTCTTTCTATATCAAACTTTCCGGCCCTGTCGATCTCCAGTGTATATCCGTAGCAGAGTACATTATGGTTCACACGGAATGCCTTCAGGCGGTAGCCGTTCATCTCAAATGTCTGCTGCGCCCCTTCTATTTCTAAAAAACGAATCGGAAACGGAAGCTCCGGCGCGATGACTCTCAGCGCATTCACAACCCTTTCCAGTCCTTTGGGGCCAATCAGAGTAAGGGGTTCCCTCCGGTCCGCATTTCCCATCGTGAGAAGCAGTCCCGGAAGCCCGCTGATATGGTCGCCGTGATAATGTGTAAAACAGATGACGTCAATTGGCTTAAAGCTCCAGCCTTTTTCTTTGATTGCAATCTGTGTCCCTTCTCCGCAGTCTATCAGCAGACTGCTGCCGTTAAATCTCGTCATCAGGGCAGTCAGCCACCGATAAGGAAGCGGCATCATGCCGCCGCTTCCGAGTAAACATACATCTAACATATTATCCCTCTATTTCTGCCGGTATCTGAAATGATGCAAGGAGCTCATCATAGCAGGATTCACATAAATCAAAGGAATGTCTCTCTCCATCCTTATTCGAAAAGTATCCCCATGTATGATCCACACTCAGGATGCCTTCCTCCGCATGCCCATTTACGACCGGTATTTCTTTTCCGCATTTATTGCAGATAATTTTATTTACTTCTTTTGTTTCTTTTACTTGATACTGGCGCATACAAATTCCTCCTGTGTTGTGTACATTTCACTTTTGTTACGCCTTCATTATATCGGCTTTTGAGCTGATTTCATACTGGGAAGTGCTTCCTCAATTACCGTAACTATTTACATCCCCATGCATATAGCCCTGGCATCTGCCAATTATCTTCCCAGCCTTCTGCTCATCAGCACAGCATCTTCCTTCGGATCATCGTAAAAATTCTGCCTGATGCCATCCTCCGCAAACCCCTCTTCTTCATAGAAGGTGCGTGCCGCCGCGTTGCTCTCCCGCACATCCAGAAGTATTTTATTGATCTTTCTTTCTTCACATATATTTTCCAGTTTCAGCATCAGATGGCTGCCTGCCCCTTGCCGCCTGGATTCTTTCTCCACTGCAATGCGGACAATCTCTGCTTCTCCCGCAGCCTCGTAAGCCAGCATATATCCTATAAGCCTTCCCGCCTTTTCTGCTGCTATACAGATTGTCTGCGGTTGATTGATGGTGTCCAGCACACTTGTCTCGCTCCATGGATCCGAAAATATCTGCCGCTCCATCTCAGCTGCAGCAGCCGCATCCTCCGCCCTCAGATACCGGATGATCAGCTCGGCCTGTTTTTCCCGCTCTGCACGTTCCCGTTCGGCCTGCGACACCCGGAGATACTCCGGCTGATGCTCCCCGGCAGTCTCAATCTTTCCGGCCTTGTAATACTGTATCCCCAGGGCCCCTACTGCTGCTGCACGCTGGCGGCTCATATAGGGCGGTGCAAAGGAATACGGCACCTGAATATACTTATCGATCACATCTCTGTGCACAGGTACACCGTCCCCCAGGAACACCACCGGCCTTCCATACGCATTCAGGCGGCGCAGCAGTTCGTCTATGGATACCGCCATCTGCATCTTCAGCACCTGAAAGCAGGGTTCCACCCGATTGGTCCCCTCTTTCCTGCCCGCTTTTTTTGAAAATGTATAAATCCCGGTATATACCTGATTTCTGCGCGCGTCCATAATCGGACATATGATATCCTCACATCCGTAGACTTGATATGCCAGGCCGTCCACCGTGGGAATGTGCAGCAAGGGTTTCTCCAGTGCAAGCCCCAGCCCTTTCGCCGTTGCGGAGCCGATACGCAGACCCGTAAAAGAGCCCGGCCCCCCCGCCACTGCGATTGCATCTATGGAAGCAAGATCCAGTTCCACCATCTTTGCCACTTCATCAATCATAGGCAGAAGTGTCTGTGAATGGGTCTTTTTATAGTCAATCGTATATTCCGCTATGGTTCTGTCCTCCTCCACTACCGCCACCGTGGCGGTCAGCCCGGAGCTGTCAATTGCCAATACCCGCATGTCATACTTCCTCTCTATAAAGGGGTAACAGTTCAGGCAGGCCTGAACTGCTACATAAAGGGGCCAGCACCCGTCTGCCCCCGTTCGTTATCCCTACATCTCTTCGATCGTTATTCTGCGATATTCAAATCCCTGTTCCAGATCTTTTTCTATAATCACTTCCGTACGATTTTCCGGGAGGATCTCTTCAATCAGGCCGGCCCACTCGATCAGAGAAACGCCCTGGCCCATAATATAATCCTCGTAACCCACTTCATCCATCTCCTCCACATCACCGATGCGGTAGACGTCAAAATGGTAAAACGGCAGCCGCCCTTCCCCGTATTCCTGAACGATTGTAAACGTAGGGCTGCACACAGGCTCCTCAATCCCAAGCCCTTTCGCAAATCCCTGGGTAAATACGGTCTTGCCCACACCAAGATCGCCGGTCAGGGTATATACCTGTCCCGGCTTCGCCTTCTGCCCCAGCCTGACGCCGATTTGAAATGTCTGTTCGGCACTTCTTGATTCCAATACCATATTCTCCCCTCTTTCAAGCTTAATTTACCTGCCGGATCCGAACCTTGTCCGGCGGCATGTGGGTAGAGATCATCTCTGCCGCAGCCGCCCATTTCTCTCCGATCTGATTCCTTGGAAAGATAACGGCACGGCTTTTATCCATATACAGCACAAGCGCCTGCCCAGTGGAAACCGCCCGTTGAAAGTCCTGCCAGGGGTTCTCGTTTTCCCGGTCTTCCTGTATCACTTTGACACCGTTGTCGGAAAGTTCATAACACAAAGGCTTTTTAAATACGGGCGTATTCTCCACCCGGCGTTTTGCCCGTATCCGGAGCATAACCGGCGGATACGCAAATACAAGTGCTGTGATGAAAAATAAAAGCACCGCACCCGCAGTCTTTCCGGACTCCGCCTGCTTCAGCCCCATCGCCAAAATCACAGTGCCAAAAACTACCTCCAGTATCCCTGACAGCTGTGTATAATTATGATGCAGCATAAAACTATACATTGCCTGCTGCGTCATTCGTATCTCAAATCTGACTGACATAGCCCATCCTTTCAAACGATTCTAATGATGGAACAGACGCAGTCCTGTAAATGCCATCGCCATCTGATGCCTGTTGCATGCCTCGATTACATTGTCGTCTCTCACTGATCCCCCCGGCTGAGCTACGTACTTTACGCCGCTTTTGTAAGCGCGCTCGATATTATCGCCAAAGGGGAAGAATGCATCAGAACCAAGCGCCACACCGGTGAGCTTATCAAGCCATTCGCGCTTCTCTTCCCTGGTAAATACTTCTGGTTTTTCTTTAAATGTATTCTCCCAGACGCCGTCGGCAAGGACATCCATATATTCCTCTCCGATGTACAGATCAATGGCATTGTCTCTGTCTGCACGCCTGATATCATCTTTAAACGGCAGTTCCAGTACCTTGGGGCACTGACGCAGCCACCAGTTGTCTGCTTTTTGTCCTGCCAGTCTTGTACAGTGAATCCGGGACTGCTGCCCTGCCCCGATGCCGATTGCCTGCCCGTCTTTTACATAGCATACGGAGTTGGACTGAGTATACTTCAACGTAATCATTGAAATCGCCAGATCCATTTTGGCTGATTCCGGAATGTCTTTATTCTCTGTAACTACATTTGCAAAGAATTCCTCATCAATCTTCAGTTCATTCCTTCCCTGCTCAAATGTAATTCCAAATACCTCTTTGCGCTCCAACGGAGCCGGAACGTAGTTCGGGTCAATCTCTATGACATTATAGTTGCCATTTTTCTTCTGCTTTAAAATCTCAAGAGCTTCCGGCTCATAGCCGGGTGCAATCACACCGTCTGACACCTCTCTCTTAATCAGCCTTGCGGTGTCCGCATCGCAGACATCAGACAGGGAAATAAAATCACCAAAAGAGGACATCCTGTCGGCTCCCCTCGCTCTCGCATATGCGCATGCCAGAGGAGACAGCTCACCCAGGTCTTCTACCCAGTAAATCTTAGCCAGTGTTTCATCCAAAGGAAGCCCTACGGCAGCCCCTGCCGGAGACACATGTTTAAATGAGGTCGCAGCCGGCAGGCCGGTGGCCTTCTTCAGTTCACTGACCAGCTGCCAGCCATTGAACGCATCCAGAAAGTTAATATAACCCGGGCGTCCGCAAAGCACCCTGATCGGCAGTTCGCTGCCATCCTCCATATAGATTCTGGACGGCTTCTGGTTCGGGTTACAGCCATATTTCAATTCTAATTCATTCATTTTATCCTTCGCTCCTTATTGATTCTTATTTACAATCTTTGTCTCGTATTTTCCGTTCTCGATATCTATATAACGCACAAAAAGAGAAACCTTGTTGTCCTCATTCAGACTGTTCCACAAAATCTCTGTGAAGCGTTCGATATCATCCGGAACAGATATCAGCTTTGGCTCTCCCTCAAAACTCGGCAGGGGGGTTCCATCACACATGTATGTATGGATAAAATGTCCCTCTCCCGCCAGAGGATTTTCATAAGCGAATGTATACCTGCTGCAGCTCTCCGGATTCCCATTGCTGCTCTTTAAGATAGACATTGCATAGTTATATCTGCCGTTTTCCAGGTGCATAATCCCGGAAATACGGGGTGTATAGTTAGGGCCATCCGGCTCAAATTCTCTTGAGCGCAGACTCTGCTCAAATGTCATCTGCCTGTCCATGCCTTCATATATGGTGTCTGTCTGATCCCCGTTTGTCACGATCGTTTTATTGCCCAGTACGCGAACCGGTGCATAAATAATAAGGCTCGGGTCTGTCAGTTTGGAAGGGTCGAACGCCTGTGTCCTGATTCCTTCCCCATCTTCCACAAAGATGCGGTTGCGGCTGTTCTCGCTTCTTCCCATAATGAAATAAGCAGTCACGGCTTTTTTGCCGTCTTCACTCTTCCCAATGATAATACCTCTCCCGGGATACGAGTTATTCTTTAATTCCTGCTCGATTGATAACATTTTCATAAGATGGCTCTCCTTTGAATTTCATGATTATTTCGCTGTATACAGACTTATTATACCTGCGAACTCGCGTAAGTTCAATAACTAAGCTGAGTTTTTTCTCATGCGCACTTTGCTGATCCGATTCCCCTTCATCTCCTCAATAGAAAATTCCACCTGGTCTGCCGCAATTGTTTCCCTGCTCTCCTTGCCCGGAATATACCCCAGTTGTTCAATCAGATATCCTGACAGGGTGTCATAATTCTCCGTAACCAACTTCAGTCCCATCTCTTCGTTCAGGTCATCTATGAGAATCCCGCCGTCCAGCATATATTCATTTTCATTCAGCAGAATAATCTCCTGGACAACTTCTTCATATTCCTCGCTGATTTCTCCCATAATCTCTTCAACCAGGTCTTCCACCGTAACAATTCCTGAAAAACCGCCGTATTCGTCTACCAATACAGCCATGTGCTTTCTGGACTTCTGAAGGTCCCGGAACAATTCATCCGCATCCTTTGTGTCAGGCACGAAATAGGGCTTACGAACCACTTTCCTGATATCCAGGCCGTCCCAGCCCTTCTTGCACACTTCAATCATCACGTCCTTGATATGAAGAATTCCGATGATATTATCAATATTCCCCTCATACACAGGGATTCTGGAATGTCTGGATTCCAGAATTTCATCTGCCAGAGTCGCAAAGGGCTCCTCCACATCCAGCACATACACGTCCCGTCTCGGCACCATAACTTCCCGGGCCGTCCTGTCGTCAAATGAAAATACGGAATTAATCATCTCCCGCTCTTCATCCTCAAAAGTACCATTTTCATTTCCCATCTTCAGCAGGGCTTTGATTTCTTCTTCTGTCACAGCCTCTTCCTGATCCTCTGTCTTCAGCCTGAGCAGCCGCAGGACAGCTTTCGTCGATACAGACAATAGCTTAATAAACGGGGAAAGTATCTTAGAAATATAGTGGACCGGCATAACCGTCACCATACAGAACGCCTCCGCCTTCTGCAGTGCAATCCTTTTGGGCACAAGCTCACCAAACACAAGGTTAAAGAACATCAAAAGCAGAGTCACGCCATTTCTGGCAATCGCCATACTGTACGGTACATTCATGTTCTCAAGCCATGCCGCAAGCGTAGGCGCAATCCCCGCCGCCGCAGATGCACTGGAATAAAATCCGGCAAATGTTATCGCTACCTGAATCGTTGAAAGAAACTTCGTAGAATCCTCAAAGAGGCTTTGGATCACGACTGCCTTTTTATTCCCCTCCTCCGCAAGGCTCCTGATCCTGTTCTTATTCACAGAGACCACAGCCATCTCGGCGCCGGCAAAAAAAGCATTCATGAGCGTGAAAAATAATAAGAGTAACAGTTGAAATAAAATCGTGTTCCCGTCAGGGTCTGAGTCCATAGTAAAAAATAATCCTCCTAATAATAATTTTTTACGCCTGTGGCGTTTACATTCCGGAAAGGGGCTCCCCTCTTTGCAGAATGTTTTTAGATGGAGTATAGCATGAAGCAGACTATTTGGCAATACTGAAATTTTTATAGAAACTTACTTTTGCTTGTAGATGGATGAGGGGGGGACGCTTTATGACAGGGAGACCGGGGAGGTACTGGGGCTGTATATGCCGTTGCGATATGCACCCGTGCGCCAACTGCTCCTAGGACAACCGCTGCCGGATAGGCGGGTACGCTGAACACATCACGGGAAATCTGATGATTTCCCGCGCTGGGTTCAGCAAAAACTTGATTTGGTGATCAAGTTTTTCCCCGCCTATCCGGCATCGGCTGTTCAAGAATCACTAA
>NZ_CYZU01000082.1 GCF_001404335.1 Faecalicatena contorta | reverse complement strand
CAGTGGTGCTCCATTTTCAGGGCTGTTTCCCGCCTAGAATTTCTTAGGCCCGCGGCCGCATTTTTGAAAGGACATGGATGTTCTCCGGGAGGTTTTCGGCTATCCCTTTATGGAGCGTCCCCATCCGCGCCGAAACTAAAGCTCGTCGCTAAATCCCGATTTTATGGATATTTATGGTGGAATCTGTTATAATGATTAGCGAATAGTTTTGGCTGGAGTTGGAGGATTTGGTATGAATATTTTTGATATTTTGGGCCCTGTTATGGTGGGTCCTTCCAGTTCCCATACCGCGGGTGCGGTACGAATTGGCTATATCACCCGCAGGCTGTTAGGAAGCAGACCGGTAAAAGCGGAGATCGGGCTTCACGGGTCCTTTGCGGCGACAGGAAAGGGACATGGAACGGATCGGGCTGTTGTTGCAGGGCTTTTGGGGATGAAACCGGATGATATGCGGATCCCGGATAGTTTCAGGGTGGCGGAGCAGGAAGGGATGGAATTCCGGATACAGAATGTACAGATACGGGAGGCGCACCCGAATACAGCGCTGCTGAAAGTGTGGGGGGAAGAGGGACACACGGTAGAGGTACAGGCCTCATCTCTGGGCGGCGGACGGATTATGCTGAATAAATTGGACGGAATTATGGTAAACTGTACAGGAGAATGTCCGACCCTGATTGTACAGAATCATGACAGGCCGGGGCATGTGGCGGCTGTTGCATCCATGCTGGCGGAGGATTCGATTAATATCGCCACGCTTCAGCTTTACCGCGGGAAGAAGGGCGGTGACGCCGTGATGGTAATTGAGATCGACCAGTGCGTGCCCGAGGCTTCTATCAGATGGTTTGAACAACAGGATGGTATTATGAAAGTGACATATATTGACAGGGAGGATGCATAGATGGCTTATCAGTCTTTGGAAGAAATCAGGCAGGTCTGCTGCGAGAGGGAGATTCCTTTCTGGCGGGCTGTGCTCCTGGATGATATGAATGAGCGGACCGTCAGCGAAGAAGAATCTTTCCAGACGATGGAGGCGATGTGGGACGCCATGCTGCGTTCCAGCGACTCCTATGATGAAAAACTGGTTTCCAGCAGCGGGCTGGTCGGCATGATGGGCGGACAGATGGAAAAATACCGGAAAGAGGGCGATACTCTGTGCGGGGACTTTGTGTCCAGAGTGATCGTGCAGGCACTGCAGATGGGAGAATCCAATGCCTGTATGAAGCGCATTGTAGCGGCTCCTACGGCAGGGGCCTGCGGCGTGATACCGGCCGTGCTTGTGCCTTTGTACCGGGCTGGAAAGGCGGACAGAGAGAAGATTGTGCACAGCCTGTATGTGACGGCGGGAATTGGACAGGTTATCGCATCCCGCGCCTTTATCGCCGGTGCTGCCGGGGGATGCCAGGCAGAGGTGGGGACGGCTTCTTCTATGGCGGCCGGCGCCCTCGTTTACCTGAAAGGCGGGGATAACAGCCAGATTATGCATGCGGCAGGGATGGCCCTGAAAAACCTGCTGGGGCTGGTTTGTGATCCAGTAGCAGGACTCGTGGAGGTTCCCTGTGTCAAGCGGAATGTGATCGGAGCTGTCAATGCACTTTCTTCAGCAGACATGGCGCTGGCCGGCATTACAAGCAGGATACCGCCGGATCAGGTGATTGACGCTATGAGGGAAGTGGGAGAGTCTATGCATGTTTCTTTGCGGGAGACCGGTAAGGGCGGAGTTGCAAACACGCCCCGCGCAAAGGAAATCGTAGAACATCTGGGAATGTGAATTCAAATGTAAATTCAAATGTGAATTCAAATGCGAATTGGAATTTTCCCTTGACATACCCGGGCTTGCTGTATTATGATAATCACTAATAGAAGGGAGTAACTAGCGCTCTTTGGAGCGTTCGCGATGTCGTCAGGACGATGGCCTTCCATCCGTATCGTGATTAAATGGTGAGACTTTTATTGCATTACATAATATGCAATAGGAGTCTCTTTTTTTGTCCCATTGAATGGAAAAGGCTCCATATTGTATAAAGAAATGGAGGATCATACATGAAAGAATTTTACCAGATTTCTGCAGAGGAAACGAAACAGAGGATCAATGGAACCATGGAGCCGCTGACTGCAGAAGAAGTGAAAAAGCATCAGGAAAAGTACGGCCCAAATGAGCTGGTAGAAGGTAAGAAAAAGACGACAGTACAGATATTTCTGGAACAGTTTAAGGATTTCCTTGTTATCATACTGATCGTGGCAGCAATTGTCTCAGGCTTTCTGGGAGACGCCGAGAGCGCGGTAGTTATTTTGATCGTTATTACCATTAATGCGATTCTGGGAACAGTACAGACTGTAAAAGCGGAACAGTCTCTCAACAGTCTGAAAAAGCTTTCGGGACCGGAGGCAAAGGTACTGCGCGGCGGCAATATCGTGCCGATTCCCTCTACAGAAGTAACGGTAGGGGATATTGTCATGTTGGATGCAGGTGATTATATTCCTGCTGACGGTCGGCTTCTGGAGAGCGCGAGTTTAAAAGTAGATGAGAGCGCTCTGACGGGAGAAAGCCTTGGAGTGGATAAAAATACTGCCGCGATTGAGGGGGAGGTTCCTCTGGGCGACAGAATTAATATGGTGTACTCGGGCAGCTTCGTGACATACGGCCGCGGTTCATTTCTTGTAACCGGGATCGGTATGGAAACCGAGGTCGGAAAGATTGCGAGCCTGCTCAAGACGACTTCTGAAAAACGTACCCCTCTTCAGATAAATCTGGATCAGTTCGGACAGAAACTGTCCATTATTATCCTGATATTCTGCGCAATCCTATTTGGTATTAACGTCCTGCGGGGCGGCAATATCGGTGATGCCTTCCTCTTCGCTGTGGCGCTGGCAGTTGCTGCGATACCGGAGGCGCTGAGCTCTATCGTTACAATTGTGCTTTCTTTCGGTACACAGAAGATGGCAAAAGAGCATGCGATCATCCGAAAGCTTCAGGCGGTGGAAGGACTGGGCAGCGTGTCAATTATCTGTTCCGATAAGACAGGAACACTGACACAGAATAAAATGACTGTGGAAGATTACTATGTGAACGAAACGCGGGTACCTGCAAGTGAGATCGATATTAATCGTCCGGCACACAGTAAGCTGCTGCTGTGCAGTATACTCTGCAATGATTCTACAAATGTAGACGGTGTCGAGATAGGGGACCCAACGGAAACAGCCCTGATTAATCTGGGAAGCCGTCTGGGCGTATACGCACAGGATGTGAGGGAAAAGTATCCCCGTGAAAGCGAAAATCCTTTTGACAGTGACAGAAAGCTTATGGCAACAAAACATACGATAGACGGGAAGCATGTTATGATTGTTAAGGGCGCTGTGGATGTACTGCTCAATCGGATGGAGTCGATCCAGATCCAGGATGAAGTCAGAAAATTTGAACAGGAAGACCGCAGAAAAATTGAAGCCCAGAATCAGGAATTCTCCAGGGGCGGCCTGCGTGTACTTGCATTTGCATATAAAGAAATCGGGGAGAACCAGGAATTGACTCTGGAAGATGAAGACAATCTGACGTTTGTAGGACTGATTGCCATGATGGACCCTCCGCGTGAGGAATCAAAGGCGGCGGTAGCCGAATGCAGGGGAGCCGGGATTCGTCCGATCATGATTACGGGAGATCACAAGGTGACAGCGGCAGCCATTGCCAAGAGGATCGGTATTTTGGAAAATGAATCAGAGGCATGTGAAGGCGCAGAGATAGACAGTATGTCTGACGAAGAATTGAAAGATTTTGTGGAAGGTATTTCTGTTTATGCACGCGTATCTCCTGAACATAAGATCAGAATTGTCAGGGCGTGGCAGGAAAAGGGGAATATCGTATCCATGACAGGCGACGGCGTTAATGATGCGCCAGCCCTGAAGCAGGCGGATATCGGTGTTGCCATGGGAATCACGGGCAGTGAAGTATCAAAGGATGCAGCCTCCATGGTTCTGACAGACGATAATTTTGCAACGATTGTTAAGGCGGTTGAGAATGGCAGGAATGTCTACCGGAATATTAAGAGTTCCATTCAATTCCTGCTATCAGGGAACTTCGGAGCTATTCTGGCGGTGCTGTACGCATCCATTGCCGGACTGCCGGTTCCTTTTGCACCAGTGCACCTGCTGTTCATCAATCTGCTGACAGACAGTCTGCCGGCAATTGCGCTGGGGCTGGAACCGCATTCAAAAGATGTGATGGATGAGAAGCCAAGGCCCATGAATGAGTCCATATTAACCAGGGATTTCCTGACTAAGATCGGAACAGAAGGCCTGTGCATAGGGATTACAACAATGATTGCTTTTCTGATCGGATACCGCACGGGCAACTCCGTACTGGCAAGCACGATGGCTTTTGGCACACTGTGCACTGCGAGACTTGTACACGGCTTTAACTGTAAGGCAGACCGGCCGGTCGTATTTACAAAAAGGGTATTCAATAACATCTACCTGATTGGGGCCTTTTTGCTGGGACTAGTATTGATTACTGGCGTTATGGTTATACCTGGCCTTCAAAACGTGTTTAAAGTACAGTCATTGACCCTGGGACAGCTCTTTACCGTATACGGGCTGGCGGCAGTTAACCTGCCGGTAATTCAGTTGATAAAAGCTGTCAAGGAGGCGGTGCGGAAACGGAAGGTACGATGAGAAAGTACGCCGCTGCAGCCGGAAATAAGTATGGGCGTGAGCGGGTTACGGGAGTAAGCTAAAGGAAAGCAAAACAAAAGAAAACCGGGGCAGCCTGGACACATCGTGGGAAGCATTTATGGCTTCTCGTGATGAGACAGGGCAGCCCCGGTTTTCTTTGATTAGGTGTGTCTTTTTATGGTTTCTTTGAGGATATATTTTTTATCGCTGTAACGGTCTGTGATGTAACTGTTTGCCAGATGTTCCAGCTTGTCCGTCAGCGGGTCCAGTGGAATATCTTCCCCGTATTTTCGTTTCAGCGCCTTTGCAAGCAGATAATCGCAGACGTGAGGGTTCTTGGGGAGAAGGGGGCCGTGAAGGTAAGTTCCTATTACGTTTTTGTAAACGACTCCTTCGTAACCGGATTTGCCGGTGTTGCCCAGACCATAGAAGACTTTGCCGAAGGGGGTGTGGTTTCCTATGTGAGTACGCCCGCCATGGTTTTCAAATCCTACAACAGGGGTATCGAAGAGGGGGCTGTTCAGGACGATGTTGCGGATTAGCCGTTCAGGTTCCCACTCTGTTGTGATGTCCAGGATGGACAGGCCCTCTATGTTTTTTTTATCTGTTTTGTAATATTTACCTAACAGCTGATAACCTCCGCAGACTGCAAGTACTACACCATCGTTCTCTACGTAGTCCTTAAAATCCTGCTTAATATTCTGAAGCTGGCCGCAGACCAGTTCCTGTTCACGGTCTGAACCGCCTCCGAGCAGGATAATGTCCAGTTTTGAAAAATCAATGGCGTCCCCGGATAGAAAGGGGATCACCTCGGCTTCTATTCCGCGCCATTCCAGCCGCTTACGGAAACATTGGATATTGCCGCGGTCACCGTACAGATTCAAAAGATCAGGGTATAAATGTCCGATTGTCAGTTTCATGCTGTGGCGCCTCCTTTCCCGGCTTTTTCTAATTCAGTCAGCATATGGTTTGTACTGTAAAGGCCGGAATAATTTACGATGACATAAAGATTGCCGGTTCCGTTTTCCGTGCGTTCCTGAACCGTTGCACGCAGATTTGTGGTGGAATCACAGGGAATGTCCTCATATTTTAACCGGAGCCCCATATCATGGCGGCGTGTGCCGGTGGTAGTAATAGTGGCGGCCTGTGCGTCGGCCAGATATTGAAAGTCTACATCCCAGAGCCAGGAGATATCTTCTCCGTCCTGATAGGTGTCGTTGATCTGAATGATAATGTCTTTCGGCTTTTTATCCTTTAATACAAGAGAAATCTTCTGCTGAAAACCAATGGGGTTCTTTGCAAGATGGAGTTGAACCCTGGCGCCGTTGATCGAGAAAATACTTTCGCGGTTATTCCCGTAGTCAAAGGTTTCGATCATTTCCTGGAAATGGGTCCTGTCTGCCTCAAGTGCATTGAGCGCCGCGTACGCGGACAGTGTATTGTAAATGTTGTATGGTGTGCGTGCGGTTGAACGGATGTCCATTCCGTCCATATGAAATGTATAAAGCTCATCGTGCAGTTCGATTTCAGAGGCCGTGAAATCGGGCTCCGGACGTTCTAAGCCGCAGCTGGGGCAGTGGTAGATACCCAGCTGTCCATAATGGAAGAAGTCATATTCCAGCTTCTTGCCGCAGGAACGGCAGAAGATGCTCTCCCGGATCTCGGAACGGGAAATATCGTCAAATATCTGCTCACTGATGCCGTAAGTGATAAACGGATTCTCACTTTCAGCGGCAAGGGTATAGGACAGGACATCATCACAGTTGATGATCAGTTTTGTGTCCGGTACGCTGGTGACGGCTGTCTTTAACTTATGGAAAGTGATGTCAACTTCACCGAATCGATCCAGCTGGTCCCTGGAAATGTTTGTAAGAAGGGCACAGTCTGGTTTCAATTGGGGGAGCACGCGGACGGACGCGATCTCATCCACTTCAATACAGGCATAATCTGCATCCAGCCTGCATTGTTTGTCAGTTGCAAGCACAAAGGCAGAAATAATTCCGTTGAGCATATTGGCTCCGGTACGGTTAATAATCACTTTTTTCCCTTCTGCTTTTAATGCATGATACAGAATACTGTTTGTCGTTGTTTTGCCGTTCGTTCCCATGGTTACAATCGTTTTTTCTCTCACCATTTCCGCCATGGCGGATAAGATGCGGGGATCAATGATCCGTGCAACATAGCCCGGCAGGGTAACGCCGCTTCCTCTATTCAGTTTTTTAATCAGATAGCTGGTGCATTTAGCACATTTAATTGCGAGTATGCTTCTTATTCTCATAATTTTATATCAACTCTTATCCTTTTCTTGAAATACTTGTACTATTATAATAGAAACGGATACAGAAAACAAGGAATTTGAAAGGATTTCGGCATTTTGCAGGTACAGGTTGTTACTGTTCGCATCATACGGGCGTACACAGTAACGGCATAGAACTATATTTTGTGGGACATTCGGTTTTTAACGAAAGAAATTATAAAGATTTAATGAAGCCTCTGGAAATTCATTTTCAGTGTGATAGAATGGAAATGACTAAAACTGGAAAATACCGAAGATATAGAATCTGAGAATGAGGTGGAATAAGATACATGCAGAAAAAAAGCAGACAACAGGTGATTGAGGAGAAAAAAGACAGGAGGATTCCGACAACCAGGTACCGCCCCGAGTACCGTCAGGGGCTGACGAACCAGCAGGTGCAGGAACACCGTCTGCATGGCTGGACGAACACGGCGGTGGATCCGCCGGCCAAGACAACGAAGGAAATCATCCACAGCAATGTATTTACGTACTTTAACCTGATATTTGTAATTCTTGCTATTCTTTTATGTATAGCTGGGTCTTTCCGTGATCTCACATTTCTTCCGGTCATTATACTGAATACCTTGATTGGTATTGTACAGGAGGTGCGGGCAAAGAAGGTGCTGGATGACCTGACGATGCTGAATGCGCCCCACGCAACTGTTGTGCGGGATGGACAGAAGTCTGTGATTGACGCGGAAGAGCTGGTGCTTGATGATATCGTTATCTTCAAGGCGGGCAGCCAAATATGTGCAGATGCGGAAGTCTGTGCCGGGGAGGTACAGGTGAACGAATCGCTGCTGACCGGAGAATCCGATGAGATCGTGAAGAAGAAAGGCGACGAGCTGATGTCAGGAAGCTTCGTTGTGTCCGGACAGTGCCATGCAAGGCTGGAAAAGGTCGGCATGGATTCCTATATTTCAAAACTGACAATGGAAGCGAAGGAAATGCAGGAAGGAGAGCAGTCAGAGATGATCCGCTCTCTGGATAAACTGGTAAAATGCGTGGGTATTGCGATCATACCGATTGGAATTGTACTGTTTGTCCAGGCATTTTTCTTTCAGAATGAAGGCTTTCAGTCCAGTATCACTTCCATGGTTGCTGCAATTATCGGCATGATCCCGGAGGGGCTCTATCTGCTGGCGAGCGTGGCGCTGGCGGTCAGCTCGGTGCGGCTTGCCCAGAAAAAAGTACTGCTTCATGATATGAAATGTATCGAGACACTGGCCCGGGTAAATGTGCTCTGTGTAGATAAGACAGGAACGATTACGGAAAATACGATGAAGGTGCAGGAAGTGATTCCTGCGGACGGTTACGATGAGAAAGAGATGCAGCCGTTGAGCATGCTGATCGGAGACTTTGCGGCGGCGATGGATCAGGACAATATTACAATGGCGGCCATGAAAGAATATTTTCAGAACGCATCGGGTAAAAAGCCGCTGAGCAAAACCGGGTTTTCTTCTGCCACAAAATATAGCAGCGTCACTTTTGAGGATGAGGTTTACGTGCTGGGAGCGCCCGAATTCGTATTGAAGGACAAGTATGAAACCTATGAGGAAGAAATTACCGGATATGCTTCACAAGGCGCCAGAGTCCTGGTATTTGGCCTTTATGACGGTGAGATTGACGGGAAGGCTTTGGAACAGGGAATTACCCCATTAGGATATATTCTCCTGGCAAATCCGATTCGCAAAGAGGCAAAAGAGACATTTACCTATTTTGCAGAGCAGGGCGTTGAGGTTAAGGTTATTTCGGGAGACAACCCCGTGACGGTATCGGAGGTGGCCAAAAAGGCCGGCATTGCCAATGCGGAGAACTATGTAGATGCTTCCGCTCTTACATCGGATGAGGATGTCCGTAAGGCAGTGCTTGGGAATACCGTATTCGGCAGGGTAACACCGAATCAAAAACGGCAGTTCGTCCAGATTCTGAAAGAGGCCGGGAAAACGGTTGCGATGACGGGGGACGGTGTCAATGATGTGCTTGCACTCAAGGATGCAGACTGCAGTATAGCGATGGCTTCCGGAAGCGAAGCCGCAGCCCAGGCATCACAGCTTGTATTGCTGGAATCAGATTTCTCCTGTATGCCCCAGGTCGTTCTGGAGGGCCGGAGGGTCGTAAACAATATCCAGCGGTCAGCCAGTCTGTTTCTGGTAAAGAATATATTTTCCTTCCTGCTGTCTTTGTTCTCTGTTGTATTTATGATCACATATCCGCTGGAACCGTCGCAGATATCTCTGATCAGCATGTTTACAATCGGAGTGCCTGCGTTCTTCCTGGCGCTGGAGCCGAACAAGAACATCATCAAGGGGCATTTCCTGACAAATGTATTCCTGAAAGCCCTGCCCGCTGCGCTGACAGATGTACTTGCAGTGGGGGCGCTGGTCGTATTCGGGCAGACATTTGGCGTGAATTCAAAAGACATATCCACAGCCGCAACGATGCTGCTGGCGATCGTCGGGTTTATGATTCTTTATAAGATCAGCGCGCCGATGAACATCATGCGTACAATCGTAGTAGCGGGCAGCATAATAGGACTTCTGTTCTGCAGTATCTTCCTGAACAACCTGTTTGCTATAACCGGTATGTCCACAAAATGCGTTATGCTGTTTATTGTATTCTCAATAGCTACAGAACCCGTGCTGCGGTACCTCACATCCTTGTTGGGAAAACTCAGAATATACTACCTGCGCCTGCGGGGGAGAGTCGTGGAGGAGTGAGGGGGGATCGGCTTGTGGGGGACGCCGCCGGAACCGGACATAGGGAGGTTTGGAGACGGGGTTATGGCTGTAAGCCGGAGTAAAGTAAAAAAGCAGGAAACCCAGGGCAACCTGGACACATCACCCGAAGCCCTCATCAGGGCTTCGCGCGCTGGGTCCAGGGATTTTTGTGATTCGGAATCACAAAAATCACCCTGGGTTTCCTGCTTTTTTACTTAACTCCGACTAACAGCCATAACTACGCCTCCAAACCTCCCTATGTCCGGTTTCGGCGGCTGGGCTCATCAAGGCGGGACAAAACCCCATCCCTTTGGCGGCACTGACGGGAGAGGCGTATGTTTTCCTTTAAAACTTTTTGATTAAGCAACTGCGTAGCTTAAGAGTTTTTTGAGGGTGTTTTGAAACTGTTTGTATTGGGAACGGAGTTTTAGTTTTTCTGTGCTTGTTCTATTTTGTTCTACGTAAGCGTCGTATTTGTCGAACAGGATGTGGTAATCCATGTGCTGTTTTTGGCCCCAGCGAACCAGGACCCAGTTCATGGCATCGCTCTGCCAGTAGCTCATGGGGATCTCTGCCGATCTCAGGATGGAGATGTATTGGATGGCCTGCATGGACAGAGAACTAAGCTGCTCGGTAAGTTCTATCTCGTATTTATCTTTTTTACCTAATCTTTTGAAAATTTTAAGAGGCAGTGCTTCTTTTTTTGAGTGAAGTTCCATCAGACTCCCGCTCTGTGAGACGATCTCATTCAGGCGGCAGGCCGCATTCCAGTATGTTACAAAGGATGCGGAAGAATCCGCGCTCTCTTCCTCGGGCTTTCCCACCGTATATGTGCGGAATACCCTGTTGGGCTTTCCAACCAGTTTTCGATTGTACTTACTGCGCCTGTCCGGGTTGGCGAGTGTCCGGTATGCTTCCAGTATCTCCTGCATGTAGCCTGTGGTGTCTATGTCATTATGCATATTGGCATCCGGATGGTATACTTTTGCCAATGCATTTTTCGCGCTGGTAATTTCTTCAAGGGTTGCCTCTCTGGATACTCCGAGAATGTCATAGTATGTACGGGTTTCCATCGTTTCCTCCTTATTCCTGTTTCATTATTTATTCTCCCACAATTAATATTACGATAGGATCACAAAAAAATCAAGATCGGGATTCAGCGACGAGCTTCAGTCTCGGCGCGGATGGGGGGACGCCAAGCAGACTGTAAGCGGCAAGCCCTCCGGCCTGTAGGGTCGGTTTAAAATCCTGACCGCTTAACGAAGAATCTCTAAGAGACCCAGAGGCACCCGGAAGGGCACATCCGGCATGCGCTGAAAAAATTGATATTTTTTCAGCACAGGCCGGATTGAAAATTGATTTTGGAGAATCAATTTTCATCCCTTCCGAGTGCCTCTGGCTCTCTAAGAGCTTCTATTCGTCCGCTATAAGGCGTTTTAAACCGACCATACAGGCCGGAGGGCTTGCCGCTTACAGTCCGCTTGGCTGGTTCATCCGACCGGGAGTAAAGAACTCGTTGCTAAGTTGGGAGCCCGAAACGGGGGCGGCGGATGGAATTGGCTATGTGTATCATGCATTTTATTGAGTGGATTTTAAAGCTTCGACCTATATACTCACGGGTAAAAAGCGCTCAAAAACTTACGTTGATATAAACGAAGCACCAATTCCATCCCATACGCTGGCCCCGTTCGAGGCCCTACATTAGAGACGGGGCTTTTCCTGCCGGTTGGATGCACCAGCTCCATGATGGGATAGCCGAAAGCCACCCTGGGAATATACCTGCCCTTTCAAAAACGCTCAGAGCGGGCCATAGAAATTCCTGGTGGGAAACAGCTGTGAAAATGGGGGATTCTTTGATCACCGAATCAAAGAATCAGCTGACCCAGCGCGGGAAATCATCGGATTTCCCGTGATGTGTCAGCTGTACCCCATTTTCATGGCTGGTTCCCACCTGGAATTACTTAGGCCCGCGGCCGCATTTTTGAAAGGGCAGGTATATTCCCAGGGCGGCTTTCGGCTATCCCATCATGGAGCGTCCCCATCCGCGCCGAGGCTAAAGCTCGTCGCTATATCCCGATTACTGGAACATATTTTCTACGTAGTTCCGCATTTCTTCCCGGCTGTGTTTCTGTCTTGCTTCATCAATCACCTGCTTTTGTTCAGCATCTGATAGATGGGAAAAGTGATTCAGGGCATCGGAGTGCTGTGCCAGTGCCATGGTAAAACCGATCGGCAGTTCTTCATTATTTATCATTAACAAACCTCCTTTCATGAGGGAATTTAAATTTAGTATGTGTTAGTTTTTTGACTTCATACCTGTAAATCTGAGCAGGATAATGGTATACTATTAAAAGAAAATATGGGAATGAGGGATTTTTATGATATTGAGTGTCAGCCGGAGAACCGATATTCCGTGCTGTTATCCGGATTGGTTTTATAAACGCGTGGAAGAAGGCACTGTCTGCGTGCGTAATCCATTCCGGCCGCATCAGATCAACGAGATTGCGATCACGCCGGAGGTGACTGACTGTATTGTATTCTGGACGAAAAATCCCGAACCTTTGATTGCAGAATTGAGCAGATTGGATGAATATTTATATTATTTCCAGTTTACTTTGACAGGATACGGAAAAGATATTGAGCCGGGACTTCCTGATAAGGCGGCTTTGATAGAGGTGTTTCAGAAACTGGCTGGGCGGATTGGCAGGAAACGGATGATATGGCGGTATGATCCGATTTTGCTGAATCCTTATTATACAGCCCGTTTCCACCTGGAGGCTTTTGAAAAAATCGCTGGGAATCTGCAGGGGTGTACGGAGAAGGTTGTTGTGAGTTTTATTGACACCTATAAAAACACCAGGCAAAATGCGGATATTTTGAAGCTGAAAAAAACAGAGGCGGGAGAACTGGAACGGTTAGCAGGACAGCTTGCAGAAACGGCGGGCCGGTATGGAATGCGCATGGCGGCATGCGCGGAAGAGATGGAATTTGGCAGGACGGGCATAGAACATGGGGCATGCATTGATAAGAGCCTCATAGAGGAACTTGCCGGATGTGAACTTAACGCCGTACGGGACAAGGGCCAGAGGCCGGGATGCGGCTGTATGGAGAGCATCGACATTGGGGCTTACAATACATGCATGAATGGGTGCAGGTATTGTTATGCCAATTACAGCGGGACTGTTCTTAAGTCCTGCAGGGAGAGGTTTGCTGTCAGTTCGCCGCTGCTTTGCGGCAGCATAGGAGCGGATGATATTGTTAAAAAACGGGCGGTGAAGTCATGGAAGAATCCGCAGATCCGGCTTCCGTTTTAAGAGAAGGAGAGGAAAGCATGCAGTATACGGCGCCACATTATTATAGGGAGTTTCATTGTACTGCAGATCAATGTCCGGATACTTGCTGCGCAGGCTGGCAGATTGCAATTGATCAAAAGTCATTAAAAAAGTACAGGAGGAAAAAAGGAATCCTTGGAAACCGCCTTCACAATGAGATCGACTGGAAAAACGAGAGCTTCCGTCAGTATAAGGGGCGCTGCGCATTTTTGAATGAGGAAAATCTGTGTGATCTTTTTCTGGAAGGAGGAAGCGGGATGTTCTGCAGGACATGCAGGTTGTATCCGAGGCATGTGGAGGAATTCGAGGGACTTCGGGAGATTTCCCTGTCCCTGTCCTGCCCGGCCGCCGCACATTTGATTTTGAATTGTCAGGAGCCTGTGCATTTTATTCATCAGGAAAAAAGGGGGATCAGAGGAGAGGAGTATCAGGATTTTGATTTTCTGCTGTTTACTAAGTTGATGGATGCCAGAGAGGTTATATTTCGGATTCTGCAGAGACGCAGTATTCATATGGAGGTACGGATGGCCATGGTACTTGCACTGGCCCATGATTTGCAGCAGCGGATAGATAAAGAGGCATTGTTTGAAATAGATAGTCTGCTCCAACGGTATGAAAAGCCTGGCGCGGCAGAGTGGTTTCATAAAAAAACAGAGGAAGCCGGCCAAAAGAAAGGAGAGAGGCGTGCCTGCGTGTACAGGGAGGCATTTTTGGTATTCGATGGTCTGGAAGTGCTTCGGGATGACTGGAGAGCTTTTTTGCATCAAAGCAAAGAAATTGTGTTAGCCCAGGCGCACGGATACGAAGAACGAAGCCATATTGAACCGGGGTACAAGGAGGAAGGCATTCTTGAAATATCCGGCAAAGCGGGGGAATATGATACGGTGTGGGAACAGCTGATGATTTATTTTGTATTCACGTATTTTTGCGGGGCTGTATATGACGGGAATGCTTATGTAAAGATGAAGTTTTCCTTGTTCGGCACGCTGATGATCCGTGAGATGTCCAGATCAGCCTGGGTCAGGAAGCAGGGAAGAGACAGCCTTGCGGATGTGGAAGAATCGGCCCGCCGTTATGCCCGGGAGATTGAGCATTCGGATTTTAATAAGAAAAAACTGGAAGAACTGTTGGATGATGAGGAAAGATTTGGTCTGGAAACTTTTTTCCTGATGCTGTAAGGAAAGTTTGAAACGGAGGTTTGGCTATGAAAGCAGTTGTTTATAAGGGAAACGGAATTATAAGTCTGGAAGAACGTCCTTTGCCTGAGATTCAAAAGGACACAGACGCAATTGTAAAGGTGACGGTGACAACCATCTGTTCCAGCGACATACATATCAAGCATGGGGCTGTTCCGCGGGCAAAGGAGAACATCGTACTGGGCCATGAATTTGTGGGAGAAGTGATCCGAATAGGAAGAGCGGTTAAAAAAATACGCCCGGGGGACCGTGTTGCCGTTAATGTAGAAACGTTCTGCGGAAAATGCTATTTCTGCCGCCACGGATATGTCAATAATTGTACGGATAAATATGGGGGATGGGCCCTGGGCTGCCGAATCGACGGAGGGCAGGCGGAATATGTCAGGATTCCTTTTGCCGATAACGGTCTTACAAGGATCCCGGATACCGTTTCAGACGAAGCCGCACTATTTACAGGTGATCTGCTCTCAACAGGTTACTGGGCGGCTAAGATGGGGGATATCAAGCTTTCCGATACCGTTGCAGTGATCGGGGCAGGTCCTGCAGGGATTGCGGTTATGAAGTGTGTCGGACTGTATAATCCTTCTAAGATTATAGGGATTGATACGGATGATCTAAGGCTGGACCTGCTAAGACAGCATAAGATCGCCGATGTCACCTTAAATCCACTGAGAGATGATGTGATAAAGGCCATAAAAGAACTGACAGACGGGCGGGGAGCGGATTCCGTCCTCGAGGTGGCAGGAAGCAGGGAGACCTTTGAGATGGCATGGATGATTGCAAGACCAAATGCGGTTGTAGGAATTGTTGCAATGTACGAAGAGGATCAGGTACTTCCGCTGCCAAAGATGTACGGAAAGAACCTTACCTTTAAAACAGGTGGAGTGGATGCCGCGAATTGCGAGGATATCCTGCGCCTGATTGAGAATGGCAGGCTGGACACAGAATGTATGATCACCCACAGGACCATGCTGGATTATATAATAAAGGCATATGATATTTTTGAGAATAAAAGAAACGGTGTCGTGAAGTATGCCGTTTACGTCTAGAAATGCAGAAGAAACAGCTTATTCTGCGGTTTAGTTGTTCTAAACTTACCCTCCCTCTACTATATTGGTAATAGACGATATAGCAGAGGGAGTTTTATATGAAAGCAGCACTGGCGGTATTATTAAGCGCACTACTTTGTGTACAGAATGCATATGCAATGCCGGCAAAAGAGTATATTGTCTATGAAGACACTGCAGAATTACAGGAAAATACAGAAGAAGTGCAGGAGGACACGCAGCAGGGCACAGAAAACACGGAGAACAGCGATACGGCGGCGGAAGAAAGCCGGGAAACCGTTTCGGAAGATACAGGCGGTACAGAGGGGGAGGCGGCTGACACACAGACTGCCGGTCCGGAGGTAAGCGCGCCGTCTGCAATTCTTATGGAGGCGTCCACCGGAGAGGTCATCTTTGAGAAGGATGCGGACACAGCCCGTCCTCCTGCAAGTGTAACAAAGATTATGACCATGCTTTTGATTTTCGATGCTTTGGCCGATGGAAAAATCAAGCTGGAAGATCAGGTGACAACCTCTGAGTTTGCAGCATCCATGGGCGGTTCGCAGGTATTCCTGGAGCCCGGGGAAACACAGACAGTAGATACGATGCTGAAATGTATTTCCGTGGCCAGCGCGAATGATGCGTGCGTTGCTATGGCCGAGTACATATCCGGAAATGAAGAAGAATTTGTTAAACAGATGAATGAGCGGGCAAAGGGGCTGGGAATGGAGAACACCCATTTTGTCAACTGCAACGGCCTGGATGTGGATGGGCACGTGACAACGGCAAGAGATATCGCCCTGATGTCCAGGGAGATGATCACAAAATACCCGCAGATTCATGATTACTGCATGATTTGGATGGAGAATATCACGCACACAACGAAAAAAGGAACCACAGAATTCGGGCTTACCAACACAAACAAGCTGGTAAGACAGTATGAATATGCGACTGGTCTTAAGACGGGATCTACGGGTCTTGCCAAATTCTGCGTATCAGCAACTGCAAAGAAGAACGATATTGAAATGATCGCGGTCATCATGGCGGCAGAGGATTCCAAGGCCAGGTTTAAGGATGCGACCACGCTGCTGAACTATGGATTCGGAAAATGCCAGGTTTATAAGGATGAGAAACAGGAAAAGCTGAAAGATATAAAGGTAAAGGGCGGTGTAAAAGAGACGGTACCCTGTGAGTATGCGGGCAGTTTTAGTTATCTTGACACCAGCGGAGCAAACATGGCAGGGATTACAAAAAAGCTGAAAATAAAGAAAAGCCTGGATGCTCCGGTGAAGAAGGGGGATAAGGCAGGAAGTCTGGTTTATGAACTGGACGGGAAAGAGATCGGGAAAGTAGATGTTATTGTATCTCAGAATGTGAAAAAAGCGGGATTTCTGGATTATCTGAAAAAAGTTGTTTCTAGGTTCAGGACGTAGCCTGTTGGCTACGTTCTGTCTCTCTGTCCACATGCATATGATTTTATGCTCTGAAACCTGTACAGATACCTTACACATGGACATGGTATGACCTGAATTGTAACATGGAAACATGAAAATGTTAATTTCGGGAAGAAAACATTTATAGCGAAGAATGGAGTGAACTAAAGATTGTGCATTAACATGGGATAACGTATAATAAAAGAAGAAATTCAGGGAGACGGGGAATATATAGAGTTTTCTGTTAAGTATAAATGGACAAAGGTTTGGTATAATTCGATGAAAGGATGGAGGTGTGTATGATGGTGAAATGTTTTAATACAGAAGGTGTCTGCCTGCCAGAATTGCATTATATGGTTGTAAATGGTAAAATAAAAATGTACATTTAATGGAAAATAAAAATGTACAATCCAAGTCATCATGCTATCGTA
>NZ_CYZU01000081.1 GCF_001404335.1 Faecalicatena contorta | reverse complement strand
GCACCTCCCCGGCCTCCCTGTCATAAAGCGTCCCCATCCGTCGACTAGGCTAAAGCTAGCCGACTAAATCCCGATTCTCGTTGTTTATAGGCCTGCATTATGGTAAACTGGTAGAAAAAGTTGTAAATAGGCTAGACTTCCGGGCTGTTATATGCGCCTGAAGACTGCTGAAAAGAACAATATATGAAAAAGGAGAATACCCATGAATCCGGTAAAAGTCAGAAATGTTGAGATAGGCAGCGGAATTCCGAAAATCTGTGTGCCAATAGTAGAAGTAACCAGGGAGAAGATTTTAAGCTCTGCCGCCGACATCATACGGATCGGCGCCGATGTCGTGGAATGGCGGGCAGACTGGTACGAGGATATTTTTGACTTTACAAAAGCAGAAGAGACGTTGAAAGAGCTTAGGAAAGTTCTCGGAGAGACCCCGCTTCTTTTCACTTTCCGCACCGTCAAAGAGGGTGGAGAAAAGCAGGCGGCAGCAGATATATACGTAGATCTGAATATAAAAACCATAGAGACCGGATATGCAGATCTGGTAGATGTAGAAATCTTTACAGGGGATGAGGCAATGAAACGGGTGGTAAAAACGGCCCATGGGCGCGGCGTGAAAGTGATTGCTTCCAATCATGATTTCCAGAAGACCCCGGAGAAAGAGGAAATTGTATCCAGACTATGCAGGATGCAGGAACTGGGAGCGGATATCCCCAAGATCGCTGTTATGCCCCGGAATAAAAAAGACGTGCTGACACTTCTGGCGGCTACGGAAGAGATGGTGTCTGTACATGCAGACCGGCCGATTATTACAATGTCTATGGCCGGCGCCGGTGTGATCAGCCGCCTGTGCGGGGAAGTATTCGGTTCAGCCCTGACTTTTGGATCTGCGGGGAAGGCTTCGGCACCGGGGCAGATGAAGGCAGAGGATCTGCGCACAGTGCTCGAACTGCTTCACAATAACCTGTAAGTCCGGGGGGATGCCGGGCAGGGCATATCCGGCGCATCTATACTTCCAGAATCTTTCTGACCTCGGCAACATTTCCGGTAAACACAATTCCGTCCATACCAAAAGCATTGCCGCTTCTGACATTCTCTTCTTTATCATCCAGGAAGAAGCATTCCTCAGGATTCAGATGATAGGTCTCGAACAGATACCGGTATATATCCGGTTCCGGCTTCATCATCTGAACCGGGGCGGAGAATACGATTCCGTCGAATTCCTTCGTAATCTCATAGTAATCGGCGTGTGCGGCGAAATGTGTGGATGCGTTTGACAATATGTATAGAGAAAATCCTTTCTTTTTCAGATCATGAATTAATTCCCAGGTTTCTTCCAGCGGGGTCAGATGAAGGCACCATTCGCGGGCAAACTGCCGGATATTTGGACGCAGGCGTTCAGGGGCCAGAGATGCCGCGTGTTCCATATACTCTTCATAGTCGATGGTGCCACGATCCAGGTCGTCCCAGGCATGGAAAATGGCCTGTTTCATCATCGCGGAATCTTCCGGGGACGGACAGAAAGGTCCGATAATCTGCTTTTCTCCAAACGTTACAATTACATTTCCAAAATCAAAGATAATATGTTTGTATTTCATCATTAAAATCCCTTTCGCATTCTGGGTAACAGTGCGGGCGGGCCTGAACTGCTACCATTTTTGTCCTTCGTTTCCATTGCTCCATACTAATTATGTTTTAAAAACTGTTTTCTGTATTCGCTTGGGGTCATATTCTCATGCTTTTTAAACATCTGTGTAAAATGGGAAAAATTGCTGTACCCCAGTTCTGCGGCAACCATACTGACAGGAATATTGGGATTCCTCAGCAGGTCTTTTGCGGCATCCACTTTTATCCGCAGAATATAATTCTTTACATTTTCGCCGATTTCTTTCTTAAACAATTTTGAAAAATATTCCGGACTGA
Source organism: Faecalicatena contorta (assembly GCF_001404335.1). Classification (GTDB taxonomy): domain Bacteria; phylum Bacillota; class Clostridia; order Lachnospirales; family Lachnospiraceae; genus Faecalicatena; species Faecalicatena contortus_B. Next base: position 15,219 of record NZ_CYZU01000081.1, on the reverse strand, counting down.
AACAAACATAGTCGGCCACATCCTTCACCGATATATCTTTAGAAAGATTTTCCAGGATGTAATCAATGGCGCGCTGGACGGTATCTTTAGAGTCATCCTCACAGGATGCGTTTGATATGGCGGTGATAAGGAAACTGATTCCCGTCTTCAGCGACCGGATATCTTTAAAACAGCTCATATAATCGTTGTAGCTGTATTCCTCGGAAAACAGGCTCATGATATCAATTTTCCGTTTATAGGAATAGATAAAGAAGAGCTTGGTTAATTCCTGGTGGAATTCCGAAAGCGTCTCCAGGTTGAATCTGTTCAGGGAGGTATTGTAATCTAAAAAGGACTCAATATTGTCTTCCAGAAATATAAACTGATTATTCTCCAAAAGGCGTTCCCACCGTACTACATTTTCCGAAAGGCTCGTACTTTCAGGGGCGGGCATAGCTTCGTCAGAAAAATACAGGCCCGGTTTTCGGGAGACATTATTGACTGCCCGCTGATGCCCGGGCAATATGATATCTCTAATCGCAGCCACCTGGCTGCGGGGTGTAACGTAACAGGCCAATTCGGAGCGGATCTTGCCGCAGATATCCTCATAATAGGAGCTGTACATATCGGGTGCAAGAGTGGTGAGAGAATCTCCGTTACAGTACATAAGTAGAACAAACTGCTTATACCGGTTCAGACAGATTAGGGGGTAAATGTCAGGCCTGGCAAAGTTTTTAAGTGCATGCTCCATCAGAATGACCGAGATTGAGGAGTCGGAAAGCGACTGTTCCACAGAATCGGTGTAGGAATAAATATCAATAATAATGGCCTGCACATTCGATTCATCTTTTATCATATACCCCATCTTGTTCAAGGAAACCAGCGACTGCTCCTTGTTTGACGGATTGGAAGAAAATAAATTCAGGACGATATTGCTGAGCACCTCGAAATTATAGTAATCAGAGAGCTGCTGCCGGGTGAGAATTTTGGAGACGGCTCTCATAAGAACATCTTCAATCTCGTGGTAGGGGGCCGGCTGCACAATATAGTCAAAACATCCGAGTTTCATGCTTTCTTTTACGTAATCGAAAGATGCATGGGAAGTCAGGAGGATTCTGACAATAACCGGATAATTCTCGGCGATCCATCGATTTAATGAAAGGCCGTTTTCCCCCGGCATCTCAATATCCGACAAGAGGATTTGTATATCATTGGATTTGATGATATCTTTTGCGTCTGAAACATTGGTTGCTGTATAAACGTTTTCGATCTTAAGGGATACAAAATCCACCCCCTTAAGGATTCCATCCAGTACGGAGATCTGGTCGTCCACAATTAAAAGATTCATGATTTCCCCCTTTGTATGAGTGAGGACACTCAGAAACTTTGAGTGTCCGGGCCAGAGCATGCCTGGCAATTACAGATGTCCGCCGCCGACTGATACCTAAAGCTGCGGCGCCTCTATGAGCGGCAGATAAAGTAATCCGCAAGCGCCCCCGGCAGGTTTATTATAGAAAGCAAACTGATAATCTGTTTTATAAATGAGAGCAATTCTGCGCTTCAAATTCGAAATTCCCACGTGCTTTCTGGCAAACAAATCATTTTCCGAGCTGTTGAGCCGGTCAAGTGTCTCCTGGTCATATCCGGTTCCGTTGTCGCTCAGCATAATCTGCATAACCGGCTTCCCGTTCAGCTCAGCGCGTTCTATCTTTATGTCGAAGATGAGCAGGCTGCCGGATTCCCTGTTGTATTTGGCGGTGTTCTCCAGAAACGTCTGAATGATCAGCGACGGCACCCGGTAAGGAAGCAATGTTTCGTCAACCTGTGTATTCAGGATAAACGGACTGACCCGGTCCAGCAAAATGATATTATAATAGTCGTTTACCTCCGCCAGTTCAGACTGTAAAGTGACAAGTTTTAAGTTGTCATGGAAAATGTAGCGGAGATGATTTGAGAAAGCGATGATCATCCGCTGCATTTTTTCGTATTCTTTGCTTTCCAGCATATTGTATAAGCTTTTCAGACAGTTGATAAAAAAATGCGAGCGGGTCTGCATTTGGTAATACTGCAGGCGCGCATGGTCTTTTTCAAAGGCTTCCGCCTGTTTCTCATTGGTTAAAGTTATCTTTTGTTCGATCAGGTTCGACAGCGCGTTATTAATATTCTGGTATTCGATGATATTGCTGTGGCTGTCGGATAAAAATGAGGCCGGATCGTTCTGTTCTAAATGTTTTGTTGCTGCATTGATCTGATCCAATGGGTACAGCAGTATTTTATGAAAGGAATAAAATGTATAAACGATAATAATACAGGTCACGAACGCTGCCAGGACGAATACGAGAATGGATACCTTGGCAAAATCCCCCATATAGTCGGAATAGACCAGACAAAACATGCTGATGTCGGTTTCCTCTATGGGTGTAGTCATTATGTAATAATTAGAAAAAAACGGGTTTTTAGGATACGCCAGATTTGTCAAATCCATTCCTGCCTCAGTGACACTTATCTGGTTTGTAAGAATTTCGGTATTATTAAAAAAACCGAATTGAACCGGATTGTCCTCTGATTCATTATACGTCAGAAGGTCAAAATTTTCCAGATCAATCGTGGTACATACATATACATCTCTGACTTTTAGGGCCTTCATCAAAACAGAGTTGTGCGCATCCTGGAAAACGATCCATTTATTATAACTTGTCTGGTTTTCATCTAACCAATATTCTCTTAAATGATCCTTCAGCTGATAAATATATTGTTTCTCATCAGCGGAAAAGGATTCCCCTGCCGCATAGGTGGATACCCGTCTGTCCTGATCGAAAATGAAGATACATTCATAGGGAGCGACCTGCCGTTTCAGCATCTCGGTGACATTATAGTGGAGGATAACCTTATCGGTATCCTTTAAATTTTTTATGGTTAATAATTGAAATGAACTGTCCGAGTAACATAACTTCTGTTCAAAGGAGGTGCATTTTTTCATTTCAGTTTCCAGGGAACTGGAATAGTAGTCGATCCTGGCAGCTGCATTGGAGGACATTTGGTCTGAGTAAGATTTCATAAAAACGACGCAGTAAAAGATCAGCACTGCGGAAGTGCACAGAAACAATAACAGAAAGTATCTATATAAAAATTTCTTAATAGAATAAGGCCTCTTTTGTTTTAAAAATTTCATGGAATCCCCCCAGGTTAAACGTTTATAAAAATAGAACTGATTTCATAGTAACAAAACCGAAAGTGCAAGTCAAGAAATCGATAAAACAAGCCGGAAAATCGAAAATGTAAACGTTTGACATTTTTAATCTGCAATGAGAAGATATAAGAAGAAAACAAGAGGAGGAGAAGAACTGATGGCTTATTTAGAACTCAATGCTTTATCAACGATTTTGTGCGGATCATTCAGCGCGAAGATCTATCTGCCGGAAATGAACATGTTAGACCTGGATGATGAAAAACACGAAAAAAAGTACCCGGTATTATGGCTTCTTCACAGCGAGGGAGGGACGTCGCTGGACTGGAACAGGACGATGGCCGAGAATTGCGCGGCAGAATACGGTATCTTTATCATTGCGCCAGACGCACAGCATTCCATTTGTACGAACATGGATTACGGCCCCAAATACGAAGAATTTCTTGCATCAGAGCTGCCGGGGATCTGCAGAAATAATCTGCCTATTTCAGAAGATCCGGCGTTAAACTGGATCGGAGGAACCGGGACAGGCGCTTACGGGGCGATAAAAGCTGCGCTTAAGCACCCGGATTTATTTACAAAATGCATTGCTATGGACGGGATCTTTGATATGGATCACATCTGCAGGCTGGCAATGAACGGGGAACCGACAGGTATCTTCCACAATGAGGAATCACTCAGGGCCGTGTTCGGCGATATTACAAAAATATCTGAAAGCGGGCATGATGTGTATGCGCTTGCGAAGAAGTGCCGGGCAGGGGCGTTTTACATAACAGGAACCAAAACTTCTAAATATGCGGCAGAGAGAAAACGCCTGGCAGTATCCTTAAAGGAACAGGCGGTTCTGGTGGAAACAGAAGGGGAAATCATGGATTTCAGTGAACCAATGGTATTGAAAAAGGCCATAGCATGGTTATGCGGCAGATAAAATGAAAAAATGGATCGTGTCCTGAACGGCTCGGACATAGAAGTCATAAACATATTGGAGTAGGAGGAAAAGAAAATGGCGAATTTCAGATTGCATTATTTTTCGGAGGCGCTGCGTATGACGGTGGGAGTGAACGTAATTATCCCGGAAAATACATGGGGGCATTCCCTGGCAGACAGGCCGAAGGGATACCGTTATCCGGTGCTGTGGCTTCAGTCAGGCGGCGGCTTTGACTATACGGACTGGCAGAGATACACGGCCCTGGAATTATATGCGGCGGAGGCAGGAGTCGCAGTGGTTTGCAGCGGCACATACTGTTCAGGTTATATGGATACCAAACATGGGGATTTCAAGTATTTTACACAGCTTTCCATTGAAACACCGAAAGTGGTAAGACATTTATTTCCCCTGTCCGAGGATCCGAAGGAAAACTATATAGCAGGATTTTCCATGGGCGGTTATGGTTCTCTCAAATGGATGCTGCGGGATCCGGAGAAGTTTGCTGCATTCGGACTGTTTTCAGGAATTAAAAATGTACCGGAAATCCTTCCGGAAAAGGAGGACAGGGAAGACGATTTTTATATGTTTGCCTCGGCCTTCGGAGATGCTGCCAATACACTGGGGACAGAAGACGATGTAGTCTATGTGCTTAAGAAACAGCTGGATGCAGGGAAAAAACTCCCCAGGGGATATATGGCCACGGGGGTAGAGGATACGCACTATGAAGACAACGTTGCATTTATGGATAAATATGAGGCAATGGGGCTGAGATTCGAGAGGACGATTGACCATGGGGCGCATAATTGGGAATACTGCAACCGCCATGTCAAAAAGTTCCTGGACTGGCTGGATATCAGGGAGACTTTTCAGCGGGATGCGGAATAGGATAAGGAGAGGAACAGTTTGTACCTGTGTGCAATTTAATGATCTGATTAAAGAACTGTTCATAAGGAGGAGAATATGGGAGAGATGTATTTAAGACCGGGAACGCCGGATGATAACAACAGAGAGTACCTTCCGGAGAAACTGAAGGGTACGGATATTGTGGTGAACGAGAACGGAAACAACTCGCAGCCGTATCCCAAAAACCTCAGGGAATTTCATGGCGTGATAGCGGACGGGATCGAAGACGAGTGGTATGTCTATGTGCCGGACAGCTACAACCCACTGGAAAAGACACCTTTGGTCATGTCCATGCACGGCGGCATGATGACCGGTTGGGGGCAGGCCGTCTACACCTCGTGGACAATGGCTGCCGACAGGGACGGATTTATCGTCGTTTTCCCGAATGCAAGTTATAACAGGTTCTGGCAGGTCCAGTGGGGAACATGGGAAATTGACCCCGAAAAACGCACGCCGGGATCAATGGAAGGGGAACCCCAGGGGGTGCTGTGCTGTCCCGAAGATGTAGCAGAAAACCATGACATTAAGTTTGCGAAAGGGCTCATAGAGCTGATGAAGAAGACCTATCACATCGATGAGGGCAGAATCTTTATGCAGGGAATGTCCATGGGAAATATGATGACGGGGCTGTTTGCAAGACATTTTGGGAATCTTCTGGCTGGGGCCGCCGGTTCGGGAGCAGCGGCATTTTTGTCCCTTCTTTATCATAAGGACGGGAAGATTCTCAACCAGGGCGGTCCGCTTGCGGTTTGGCAGTCCAGGCCGGAACTCAATGCAATTCCCCCCGGAAGGGAGATTGAGAAAAAAGTACATAAATACAACCGGCTGTACTGGATGCGGATTAATGAAAGCAGCCTGATTCCGGAGATTACAATCCAGGGAGAAAATAACCTGGCATTTTATAAAGGAAAGCACGCAGACGTGGTATATTATGACATTAAAAACCGGGATCATGGGCAGACATTTGATGATGCGGCGCTGATCTGGGATTACTTCTTTTCCGGAATCAGAAGAGAAAAAGACGGTTCCATTGTTTGTACGCAGCCTGTCAGAGAGAGGCGCGGCGATGCTTTTGCTTTTTCTATTACACCCGGCAGTTCGAAGGTGTGGTTTCAAAACCGCATTCAGGAAATGCCCGGCCCGGCGCTGAAATGGCAGAAAATGAAATATCATGGACTGGAAGGCGGACAGAAAATCAGAGGGGAATATGTCATGGTTCCCCTATCATTTCTGGCAGAGGCTTTCGGCGCTGAACTTGCATATAAAGAAGATAATCTGACGGCAGGAATGACGATGTCAGACGGAAAGAAACTGCAGTTTGCAAGGGGAAGCATCGGATGTGTCATGGACAATTCCCTGGTGCAGATGTACTGCGAGGCACTGCACAGAAGCGGGGAGCTTTATGTCTCTGTGGAGTGGTTTTCAGAATATATCTGCAATATGCATGTGTCAGCCTGCGAAGATGTGGTATATGTGACGGATCATTCCAATAAGCTGTCGGCAAACATGGCGGATCTGATAAAAGATTTACTGATGGATACGATTGTACCTGATCATTACGAAGAAATGCTGTAGTACAGCGTTCCATAAATAACTAAATCATTATTGCTGTGCACACCCGCAGGATGTGAGCAGTAACAGATTATCCACAGGAGGGAGAAAAATGGAGAATAAAATAAAAATACTGCCCGGTATACCGGATGATGACAACAGGGAATATCTGCCGGAAGCGATCAAAGGCTCGGACATCGTTGTGAATGAAAACGGCAACAATTCACAACCCTATCCAAAGAACCTTCAGGAGTTCCATGGAATTATGGGCAATGATACGGAAGACGAATGGTATGAATATGTCCCGGAGTGCTACGATCAGTCCAGGAAGACGCCCCTGGTATTGGCCATGCACGGAGGCCTGATGACAGGCTGGGGGCAGGCGGTCTATACATCGTGGACAATGGTGGCGGACAGAGACAATATCATCGTGGTATTTCCAAATGCCCATACAAGAAGATTATGGACCATGGAGGCTACGGAGGTTGAGCGTAGGGTGGATGAACAAATGCCCGATGATATCAAACAAAATCTGTCGGATAATGAGAATAATCCGGATATAAAAATGGTATTTGCCTTACTGGAATATCTTAAAGAGAAATACAACATTGATGAGGAACGGATTTTCATGCAGGGTATGTCCAATGGAAATATGTTTACCTCCCAGTTTGCCAGATATTTTGGAAACCTTCTGACAGCGGCATCCGGAGCAGGAGGGGGCACGCCGAACCCACGCCTGCTGTTTGCAGATGGGAAGATAAAAAATGAGGCCGGTCCGGTGGGAATGTGGACCTCCATCCCGGAGACAAATGGGTGTCCGCCCTGGTGTGAATTCGATGACCAGACGATTTATAAATACACAAGGGTGTATTGGAATGAAGTAAATGGCTGCCGCCAGGATCCCGAAATCAGTATTATTGGCGAGGATGCTTTCGCTTTTTATAAAGGGGATCAGGCAGACACGGTATTTTTTGAAATTAAGAACCGAGACCATGGACAGACATTGGATGAGGCGGCGATTGTGTGGGATTACTATTTTTCAGGGCTTAGAAGAAAAGCAGACGGAACGATTGTGGATGAAGGCTCCAGGATTCCGCGGACAGGCGATGCATTTGCCATAGCTGTTGCAGAGGGATGCAGGACAGCATGGGTTAACAACCAGAGAGCCGAAATGAAAACGCCGGCAGTAAAATGGCAAAAGTTAAAATATCACGGCCTGAACGGAGGCCAGAAGGTCAGGGGAGAGTATCTCTGTGTTCCGGTTTCTTTGATCGCACAGGCGTTTGGGGCGGAATATAAATATGAAGCGGACGGGGCAATTGCCTATCTGTATCTGGAAGATAAAAGAGTGCTGCAGTTTGCAAGAGGCAGCATCGGATGTGTGATTGACAATGAGATCAGATGTATGTACTGCGAGGCCCTGCACCGGGACGGGGAATTGTGTATTTCACTGGAGTGGTTTGCACGTTTTATCATGAATATGTGTGCATCAAAATGTGGTGATGTCCTTTATGTCACAGATCATCACGCAGAATTAGGAGTAAATATGGCTGATCTTATCCGCAATCTCCTGCGCGGTGTGAAAGAGCAGATTGTGATTGATTAGAGGAAAGGGGACAGCGGAAAATAAAAGCTATAATTTCCCCAAAACCCATGTGAAAGGAAAAGCAATATGGCAGATATCAGAATTCTGCAGGGAACACCGGATGATGATAACCGGGAATACCTGCCGGAAAAAATAAGAAATACAGACATTGTTGTCAATGAAAACGGCAACAATTCGATCGTGTATCCGAAAAGACTTCAGGAATTCAAAGAGGCAGTCATCGACGGGGTGGAAGATGTCTGGTATGAATATGTTCCGGAGAGCTATGATCCATCCAAAAAGGTCCCGCTTATCATCGGTCTGCACGGCGGACTTATGACGGGATGGGGCCATGCGGTCTATACCTCATGGACATTGGCGGCGGACAGGGAGGGATTTATCTGTCTTTTCCCCAATGCCCATGAAAAAAGAATGTGGGCAAATTACGGAGTATTCGATAACTTTGATCCTGCAGCAGCACCGGATCTTCCGATCGTGCAGCCTCCCGAGGATATTGAGAAAAATCATGATATGAATATGATTCTTGCGCTGATCGGCAGGATGAAGGAAAAGTACAGTATTGATGAGGGCAGAATCTTTATGCAGGGCATGTCCATGGGCAATATCATGACGGGGCAGTTTGCAAGGCAGTACGGCGATATTCTGGCAGGAGCGGCGGGGTCAGGCGGTCCCTGCGAGCTCAGGAACATCTTCGACCCGGACGGGAAGATAATCAACAGGGCGGGACATCTTGCAGTCTGGCAGTCAAGGCCTGAAAAGAATGGTCTCCCTCCCGGAAAAGAATACGATGAATATACAATCAATAAGATGAACAGGATCTACTGGATGAAGCTGAACGACTGCGGACTAATCCCACAGATCCGGATTATCGGAGAAAATAATTTTGCATTTTATAAGGGCAGCAAGGCAGACCTGGTTTACCTGGATATTAAGAACAGGGACCATGGACAGACTCTGGATGAAGCATTTTTGTACTGGGATTATCTTTTCTCCGGAACCAGGAGGAATCCAGACGGAACCATTACCCATGAGGAAAGTAAACTTCCAAGAACAGGCGATGAATTCGGGATCGCCGTGGCAGGTGGATATGACAAAGCCTGGTTTAAAAACCAGGTAATGGAGTTGAAGACCAAAGCGGTCCAGTGGGATAAACTGAAGTACCATGGACTGAACGGAGGCCAGATTGTCAGAGGATCCTATCTTTGCGTTCCACTGTCGTTTATTGCGGAGGTATTTGAGGCAGACTATGAGGCGGAGGATCATGCGGCATCGGTTGTCCTGCTCCTGAAAGACGGCAGAAGGCTGCAGTTTGCAAGGGGAAGCATCGGGTGCGTCATTGACGATACGGTCAGATGTATGTACTGTGAGGCGCTGCACCGGGATAACGAGCTGCTGGTATCCATCGAATGGTTTGCAAAATACTTCTACAGCCTTCAGGTCTCAAGCTGTAATGGGGTTACATACATCACAGACCATTTTGCAGATCTGTCGGCGTTTATGGCGGATATCATAAAGGATCTGTTCAAAGGAGAAATGGTTCCGGATCATTATTCTGCCCTTTTGTAAAGGATATAGGCTTAGAGTATTGATACGAAAAGGGTGAAATGAAGAGACAAGAAAAGTGCCGCCGGCTAAAGGCGGCGGAATGGAGATGAATATGAAAAAAATCGTTGCATATGTGCATATAGGAGATTATGGTCAGGCTGTTGACAACATAAAGTTTATCACCGATAATGAAATAATTATGAGTGACGTGTCTGTTAATATAGAAAGACACTTCTGTGATTTGAGCGGAAAGGCACTTTCCAAAGGAGTACTGTCTGCGGAACAAATCGAGGGCGGCGTGGAGGTTGCATTTGACCCGTTTTTATACAGATATGATTTTAGAATCACCGGTAAGATCGGCGGGGAAGACATAGAGGTTACAAAAGATAATATTGACGAAGTAGTCGTAAAGGATTTGGATACATTTACCGCCAGGAAGGAAAACGGCGTTATCTACAGGATATATGAACCGGAGGCGGCCTCGGCAAGACCCCTGGTGCTGTTTCTCCATGGCGGGGGGGAATGCGGGGAAGACAATGTGCTCCAGATGACGGGGACGCTGGGCGCCCTGAGGCTGGCCGAAAAGTGGCCGGATATGTATATTATGGCTCCCCAGGCGCCTGCCGGTTCCCTGACCATGCAGGAGAACTTTGAAGTCATGAGAAAAAGAGGCAACCCATTCCGCGTGGAGATGGGAATGACTCCGTTTGCGCTCAAGGGAGAGCGGGGCTGGAACCGGGACTATCTGGGAAAGGTCACCGATATCATACGCCGGATGATAGAGGAAGGAAAAGTAGACGCAAAAAGAGTCTATGTCATTGGCATGAGCATGGGCGGAGGCGGAACGATCAACGCGGTTTCCACTGCCCCGGATTTGTTTGCGGCGGCGCTGCCGATCTGTCCGAGCATGAATGGGGAGAGTTATCCCCAGCTGCTGCACTGGCCCAAGGTGCCCGTATGGATCTCAACGGCTTATATGGATCATCAGCATGGCCGGCACGCGTACATATTAAATGCCTGCAATAAGCTTTGGGGCGAGGGCAGGACGGATGTGAAGTATACCATGTATCTTCCGGAAGAACTGGAAAAGTACGGAATTGGCAGTACGGAAGGGATCAACGATAAAGAACTGGATGCAGAAAATCATAACAGCTGGATCCTTACCCTGCACAATGAAAATGGGATTTTGGACTGGATGATTTCGCATGTAAAGGAATGAGTTACTATGCGCGGCCTATAGGCCGTGAATAGTAACAGGAATGTGGATAAAAGAAGGACGAATGGGATAACAAACTCCGGGTTCAGGAGTACTGTGGAAAAACCTCCGAGAAATCAGAGGCAGAGAGTAACAGTTCAGGCCTGCCTGAACTGTTACGGCAGAGAACAATATGTAACGGTTATCAGGTAAAAAGGGGATTGACAAGATGCCAACAATCAAAGATGTAGCGAAACATGCAGATGTCTCTATTGCAACGGTTTCGAGAATAATCAACAATAAAGGGCCGATCAGCGAGAAAACGCGGAAAAAGGTTTATGACTCCATGAAGGAGCTGAATTACCTTCCAAATGAAATGGCCAGGGCGCTGCAAAAGAAAAAAAGCAATATGATCGGCCTGATTGTGCCGTCAATTCAGTATGAGTTCTTTGGCAGACTGGCCGAAGCGGTAGAAGAGACATGCCATGCGCATGGTTATAAGTTAATGCTCTGCCGCTCCGACGAGAATGAAGACCGGGAAATCGAGATGGTATCCATGCTGGAGGGCAATAAGGTAGACGGGATTATCCTCTGCAGCAGGCTGGGAGACACCGGAATATATGCAGGAAAAACCACGATGCCTATCGTCAGTATAGACAGAGAGATTGAGGGCTTTTCCACAGTGATGTCAGATAACTATCAGGGAGGAACGCTGGCGGCCAGGGCATTAATCGAATCAGGCTGTTCGCATCCGGTCCTCTTTGGAGATCATATTCCAAAATACATGCCTATGAACGACAGGAATACCGGATTTTTTGAGGAGTGCAGAAGACTGGGGAAAGAACCGGGGCATATTTTAGCTTCTGAACACCGAAATGATGAGGGCGCGGCAGCAGCGGAGTTTTTACGCGGTTTTGAGAAGCACCGGAATATGGATGGATTATTTGTAACCAGCGATGCGCTGGCCTCGAGTATTATCTGCAGCCCTGAGGTACAGGAAACAGGGATACTGGATCAGATGCCGGTCATTTCCTACGATGGTCTGGAAATATCCAGACTGCTCCAGATAAGCTCTGTAGCACAGCCCATTGCAGAAATGGGAACGGCTGCGGCAGTCCAGCTTATGAAGGAAATTGAGGAACAGGCAGGCAGCAGGCGTTTTGTCTTTCCGGTAAGCTTGATCGAAAGAAAAAGTACGATAAAATATAAGAGGGAGCTTAAAAAAATGAATTTTGATAAGCTGACAGAATATATGGATTCATTGAATAAAGAATATGGCATTCCGGCAGCAGATTGTAAGATTACAAAAGGCCATGAAGTTATTTACCGCCATATGGTAGGATATGCAGATTATGAAAAGAATAAGCCGATAACGGAACAGACATGTTTCAGATTTTTTTCGGCTACAAAGTTGATTACGATGACAGCCGTGATGCAGCAGATCGAACGGGGAAATCTGGGGCTGTATGACGAAGTAAGAAAGTATCTTCCGGAATACGGGATTATGAAAGTAGCAGATGAGTTTCAGTTTGAGTTTCCCATAAGATGGCCGAAGTCATCAGACCCATGCCACTACGCCCACAATCCCATCCGAATTATAGACCTTATGACGATGACAGCCGGGCTGTCCTATGATACTGAATCAGCAGAAATAACAGCGATCCGGGAAAAGAGCGGCAATCAGGCTTCCACAAGAGAAGTCATCGCTGAGATCGCGAAGATGCCGCTTGTATATGAACCCGGCGCCAGATATTCATACGGGCTGGGGCATGATGTTTTGGCTGCGGTAGTCGAAGTTATCACAGGCCGGAGGTACTCAGACTACTTAAAAGAAAATATATTTGAACCCCTTGGCATACAGGATCTCTATTTTCATAAGAGCCAGGACCGGGGCCGGGCAGACCGGGTCTGTGCACTGCATATGGGGGTTTTTGGCACGGATGAGATCGTGCCGGATAACGGTTCCTTGTCAGAAGGATTTCAGATCACGGCCAATTATGAAAGCGGCGGGGCCGGCCTTGCCGGAACGGTGGATGCGTACAGTATATTTATCGACGCACTATGCAATGGAGGTGAAGGCGCAAATGGGGTCAGAATTCTCTCGGAAGAATCCGTAAAGATGTTCACGGTGTCGTATACAACCGGGCAGATGAGCCGGGATTTTGCCATGTGCGGCAAGGCCGGATACGAATACGGCCTGGGAGTAAGAGTACTTGTGGATGGTAAAATGTCAAAATCACCGGTCGGTGAGTTTGGCTGGGATGGGGCGGCAGGAGCATATGTGCTGGTTGATACGGTGAATAAGGTCAGTATCTTCTATTCACAGCATGTCGTTGGGTATCCAAAAGCTTATCATGACATACATCCAAAAATCAGAGATCTTGCATATGAGGGGATATTAGGTGACAAGCTTTAAATTTGGCGGCGGTCGGGGCGCGAAATGAAGGGACAGCCCAAAGCGTCGTACCCGAAAACGGTGTTGGCACATGTGGGAGTTGATGGAGTTGTTGAGGTAAATTATGTAGACGTGTCTGCACCAATCAACGAAGAGAGCTGCGAAAAATCAAAAATGGGAAAATCATATTGAAATTTTTGTTGTAATTTTAAGGAGGAGAACATATAATAAACAAATACACAAGCGGATGATGTTGATGCAGGATTGAAATCTTGACATCGGCATAGAATTGTGTATAATTAAATTAAAGACAGGTGATTCCCTACCGAAGTTTATAATCACTCTGATTATGAAATGGGAAATAATAAAGTGTGGTGATTCTCCACCAAAGTCGTTGAAGTGAGAGACGATAAAGACAGGTGATTCCCTACCGAAGTTTATAACTTATGTAGTTATGAAATGGGAGACGATAAGGCTGATAGGGGAAGCGAAATGCTTCCCCTATATTTTTAGGAGAAGTACGAATGAAATGTGAGGAATTTAAAATAGTTCATGTGGACTTAAATTATCTTAAAGTATTGTATGATGCGGATAATGAAGTAATGTATAGAGAAGGCGCAGAATATGCTAAAAAGCCATTTCTTGGAATTTTAGTAACGAATGATGAGAAAAAGTATGTGATTCCATTTACTTCTGCAAAAGAAAAACATAAAAGTTGGGCAGATGTGAATCAAGCGTATTATCGAATTTATGAGATAATAGATATGAGAACTGCGGTATATGATTCAAAAGATATTATTGTGGATATTACAAATACTTCCATTTTATCTAATAAGGGAATTGCGGAAGAAGAATATCATAATTATAAAAAAAGAATTCTGTCAGTTATAGAAATTAAGAAAATGATACCTGTTGTTGAAGGCGTTTATTCTTTGGCAGACCTATCAATAAATTCTGAATTGTCAAAAGATGAACGTAATTGGCGGACGTTGACATACAAAGAATATTTGTTTTATAAAAATATAAAAGATGGTATTTTGCAGAGAGCAAAGAAGATTTATGACAAACAAATGAAAACAGGAAAGGTGCTTAAATTCCATTGTGATTATAAAAAGTTAGAAGCTGTAGCATGTTTATATAAAACAACGGCATAGAATAAAAAGAGTTAATTTCAAATTTTACATAGCCGAGTGGTTTTCAAAGCGAAGATCACCCGGCTATTTTTGTGCCCTGATATTCCAAGTTCAACCGGAAATATCAAATTACGGGCAGGAGAGGAAATGAATATTATGCCATATATCGCACCAGAAGTTGCGCAGGAAGTAAAGAAAATGGAATCGGTGGGCGGTCGGCACTTGACTAAAAAAGATTTCTAGGATTTGTATTAGAGCGTGTTTGAAAATAAAATGAAGATGTATTATTATCGGAAGATTATTTGTGACATTACGATTTTTGTTCGTTTTTATGTGAAATGAAAGAAAATATCTTGAATAAGAAACCTGAAACTGAATAAAAACAGCTAATTTTTTTGGCGATTCCCAGACGGGGGAAGTCCCTAAACGTTCGGCAATGCCGAATATAAGAACCTTGTCAAAGATACCGTACATGCTAGAATATAATTATACTAGGATTAAACCCTGATGCGCCCAGGAAAACAGAGCTTTCAGAATGTGGGAGCGGGATCAACAAGAATAATAAAAATAAAGACATTGCTTTTGATTTTCCAAATACTGTTCAAGTGATGAGGTTCAACTTGACCTGGCTGTAAATGAAGGGAATTCTCCGGTTGCAAATTCTGTATTTACAGCGGAAGAATACCTGGAAGTATTCCCGGATGCGGACGCTCCATAAAGGGATAGCCGAAAACCTCCCGGAGAACATCCATGTCCTTTCAAAAACGCGGCCGCGGACCTAAGAAATTCTAGGCGGG
>NZ_CYZU01000080.1 GCF_001404335.1 Faecalicatena contorta | reverse complement strand
TCTAAAACGACCAATGTGTAGACCTGGCCGCCGGAAACGGCGGTCAAAAAATGAGCCAGTACTCATGGTTTACCGTATACGAATATGCGAAGATTCCGTTTAGAGAGTATTGCCTGGACTATAGGAGCCAATGTAATGCAATGATAAAGTTTGCAGAAGACTTTGGTGTGGACTGGTTCCATCCGTCGGGATTTGCATATTGTGAAGCAGGCGCATACGGAATGGACATCGTGTATCCTGAAGATGACTGTCCATATCCAGAAAAGCATTTAATCCTGGATTTTGAAAGGGATTATAAGAAGATAAGGTCACTGAATATAAAAGAGAACGATGCGATGATGAATCGCGTGAGAGGAGTTAAGCATTATAAAGATACGGTTGGCGAAGCGTATTTTATAGCAGGGCACGTAGAAGGCCCTTTGGCGGAATATACGGATTTAAGAGGCGTATCTGAGGGGCTCATAGATTTACTGGATTATGAGGATGAGCTGTCTGAGATATTTCAGATTATAGTGGATAATTCGAAACGATGGATTGATTTACAGGCTGAATCGGGGGCAGACTGCATCAGTATTGGCGACGCTATATGTTCTCAAATAAGCGAGTCAATGTATTTAGAACGTATATTTCCATATCATGTGCAACTGATTGAACATGCAAATAAGCTGGGGATCTATACCAAATTCCATATCTGCGGCGATTCTTCCAGGATCCTGCCGCATTTAATAGAAGCTGGAGCCAATATCCTGGATATAGATTCATTGGTGAAAGATGTGCCTTCACTGATAAAACGGCTGGGTAAAGGGCAGGTTTTATGCGGCAACCTGGATCCGGCCGCGGTCTTGAGATTTGGCACGCCGCAGATGATTGAAGATGAAGTGAAAAAAATTATTGATGATACAAAAGGGAAATGTATGATTGGAGGCGGCTGTGAGATCCCGAAGGGGACGCCGGTTGAAAATATGCATAAGTTTTTGGAAGCGGTTAAAAAATACTCTGATTAGATAAAATATAGAATAAAATTTATTAAAAAGGTATTTGTTGTCTGTAAAAGAAAGAACTATTGGTTTGAAGCGGATTCTATGATATAATTTCCTGGTGGATAAATTTGTAAGATATTTGCTGAATAAAACATAACCAGATATCTTAAATTTTCAAATTAGCGGCATTGTTCAGGACTCAGTCAGCTAAATATAAAAATTTCAAGAAAATGAAACAAGAGTTTCCAAAAGGAGAGAAGGCCCATGAATATACAGATCTTTGGAACAAAAAAGAGCTTCGACAGCAAAAAAGCAGAGCGTTATTTCAAGGAGCGGGGCATAAAATATCAGTTTATAGACATGAAAGAAAAGGGATTCAGCAAAGGAGAGTTCTACTCCGTCTGCCAATCAATTGGGGGCTATGAACAGTTGCTCGATCCGAATTGCAGGGACAAAGATTTACTTGCCCTGGTCACGTATATCGCAGAAGAAGACCGGGCAGAAAAAATTCTTGAAAACCAGCAACTGATAAGGACACCCATTGTCAGAAACGGAAAACTGGCAACAGTCGGTTATCAGCCGGATATATGGAAAAAGTGGAAATAATAGGAGGAACCATATTATGCCAAAAGAAAAGATATCCCTGATTGTCCCCTGCTACAATGAAGAGGAGGTGCTCCCCTATTTTTTTGAGGAGTTCAAAAAGACAGCAGGGCAATTAGCAGAATATGAATTAGAACTCCTTTTTGTAGATGACGGCTCGAAGGACAGCACATTAGATCTCGCAAAAGATATGGCCAAAAGTGACAGCAGGGTCAAATATCTTTCTTTCTCCCGCAATTTTGGCAAGGAAGCTGCCATCTATGCGGGACTTCAGAAAACGGACGGTGACTATGCGGTTCTTATGGATGCGGATCTGCAGGATCCTCCTTCACTGCTGCCAGAGATGTTAAAGGCAGTGAAAGAAGAAGGATATGATTCCGCTGCTACCAGAAGAGTGACCCGGAAAGGGGAGCCGCCAATCCGTTCTTTCTTTGCGCGCCGGTTTTATCATCTGATGAATAAGATCTCTTCGGCTGAGATTATGGATGGAGCGAGGGATTACCGTCTGATGAACCGGAAGTTCAAAAATGCAATTCTGGAAATGAGTGAATACAATCGTTTTTCGAAAGGTATTTTCGGCTGGGTTGGTTTTCGGACAAAGTGGATTGAGTTTGAGAATGTGGAGCGTATTGCAGGCGAGACAAAATGGTCATTTTTCAAGTTGTTCCGCTATAGTCTTGAGGGAATTATCGGTTTCTCGACGGCGCCGCTTGCCATGGCTTCCATACTGGGGATGACAGTCTGTGCGGCCGCATTTATTTTTTTGATAATTATCCTGGTCAAGACTTTATGCTTCGGAGACCCGGTTGCAGGCTGGCCTTCTATGACCTGTATCATTCTGATGCTGGGCGGAATTCAGCTGCTTTGTATGGGGATTTTAGGCATGTATCTCTCCAAGACGTATCTGGAAACAAAAAAAAGGCCAATCTATATCTGCGATGAAAGTAATTTGGAAGAAGAGGGTGAGGAGAAAAAGAAATGAACCGGGCAAAGAACTTTATGAGAGGGAAATCGGATATATTTTCGCTGATCCTGTCTATTACAATAGCAAATCTGATGTTTTTTCATCAGGAAAAGTGGCTGATGAATCCGGTTTATATTGCAGGATTATCGATTCTGATTTATGCGGGGCTTAAGGCGGCCCGGAAGAATGCGCATCTGCTGAAACATGGCCGTATATTGCCGGGAACCGTATTACTGGGAATCTTGTTTTCTCTGATGATTGTAGTTGGGCAGAAGATCCATGCGGACAGCGTATCTTTTTTAGCTTTTACGGGATTTGATATTTTCTGGTTTATTCTTTATTTTTTTGTTGGAGGGCTTCTGTTTTTTGATTTATATCTGGCCGGCGTGAATACGGCGTTAAGAGGCCGTATGACTTCAGGAGAATTATCGGTTCCGAAATGGAATCAAAGAAAATGGCTGCTCTACAGCGTGATTTTGTTTGCAGCCTGGGTTCCCACATTTGTAACTTATTTCCCGGGGATTGTACCTGATGATGCTACGGTTTCCATGGCAATTGCTTTCGGGGAGATGCCATGGGACAACCATTTCCCTGTTTTTTATACCTTAATGGTCGGCGGGTTCATGCTTGTGGGCTATATCTTCCATAACTTTAATATTGGTATTGCGCTTTACTCTGTATTTCAGATGCTTATTATGGCGGGAATTTTGGGGTATTTGCTGGAGTGGATTGAGCGGAAAGGGTTTAAGAAGATTCTGATCTATCTGGGGCTCGCATATTTTGCGGCGGCTCCGGTGTTTGGAAACTATGCGGTTGTTATGTGGAAAGACCCTATTTTCAGCGGTGTTCTTATTCTGTTAGCACTGATATTAATCGATCATGTCGCAGTGAATCCAGATTCATTTTTAGAAAAGAAAGTTTTGATCAGCTATGCAGGGCTGATGATTCTGGCATCTCTTTTGAGAAATAACGGAATCTATATCGGGATCCTGCTCAGTGCGGGACTTTTGGTGGTTTACAGGAAGCGCTTAAAGCGGGTATTGATAACATCGGTAGTCAGTATTGGCTTGATCTGGTTTATTACAGGGCCTGTATATGTGTACATGTTTTCTGCAGAAAATGTTTTTGTGGAATCAGTCGGCATCCCTTTGCAGCAAATGGCCAGAGTCGTTGTCACAGAGGGAGAGATGAGCGCGGAAGAGGAAGAATTTATGGATCATCTGCTGCCCCTGGAAAAGTATCAGGATTATTATTGGCCGTTTTTAGTGGACCCGATTAAATGGGCGCCCGAATTCGATACGGAATATTTAGACAGCCACAAGAAAGAATTTTTTCATGTCTGGTTTTCCATGCTGACTAAAAATTTTGATGTCTATGTAAAGCAGTATCTTATGGGGACGTATGGCTTCTGGCATATAGGCGGGGAGACGAAATACGAGTTTGTGAAAACGGATATTGCCAGGAACTGGTGGGATATGTATCAGAATCAGCCTTTTGAAAATGTTCTGGGCTATCCTATGCAGGAAAAAATAGTGGAAAAGTACGATTATATTTCGACGGGGCTGTTGGTATGGATCCTTTTATTTGATATTGTTTTCTGCTGGATGCGTAAAAAATCAGTGTATATCATTCCTCTGCTGGTCATGGCAGGCAACTGGCTGACTTTGATGGTGGCTACTCCAACGGCATTTGGCGTCAGGTATATCTATCTCCTGGTAATCGGCCTGCCCCTGGTGCTGCTTTACCCGTGGCTGCTGAACAGAGATCCGCGGGGGAAAGGGAGCTGCTGTTCACAGGTAAGCATGTAAACAGTAACACAGTAACTTCTAAAAACAAGGGCATTTGTGATATAGGGTTGTACTTTTGTATGAATTTGGTAAAATAAGAAGCAGGAAGCTTTAGACTGGAAGGGAGAGGTTATATGAAAAGGTTAAAAAAAGTAAGTATTATTTTGCTGGTATTTCTTATGATATTTGGCATGGCCGGATGTAAGAAGAAGGAAGCGCCCAAAAGAGCCGAGAAGACAGAAGAGAAAGAAGTAAAAGAGAAAAAAGAAGAGCCAAAACAGGAAGAGGTGCCTGCAAACCAGAACCTGCTGACAGGGCTGGCTGATCTGACAGACGGCGCTATTGGCAAAAGGCCTGTAGCCGTTATGGTGAATAATGTGGAGGCCGCGCTCCCGCAGCTTGGGATTTCAAAGGCAGATATTATATATGAGATTCCGGTCGAAGGTGATGTGACGCGTCTTATGGCTTTATACGCAGACTACACTGCAGTACCGAAGATCTGTGCCGTGCGCAGCTGCCGTTATTATTTCCCGGCATATTCACAGGGATATGATGCCTTTTATGTGAATTGGGGAATTGATGACAGTATTGCAGACTATCTCGAAGCGCTGAACCTGGACCAATATGACGGGATGAACAATGCAGGAGGGCTGTTTGGTCGTGATCAGGACAGGCTGAATGCGGGATATTCTTTGGAGCACACAGGATTTTTTGATGGAACCAGATTTGCAGAGGTGGTGCAGGCAGAAGGTCGGAGAACGGATTTAAACGAGGATAAAAAGGGGACGGCATTCCAGTTTAACGGGATGGACGAACAGCTGAAGCCGGAAGGGCAGGACTGCAAAAATGTCAGCATTAATTTTGGGGCGGCCACGGCAACCCTGACTTATGACGAGGGCTCAAAGACTTACTTAAAGCAGATTAACGGAAAACCACAGATGGATGGCAGTGACAACACCCAGCTCGCTTTTACAAATGTATTTGTTTTGGAGACGGATATTTCAGTAAGGGATGATATTGGGCATAAAGAAATCAACTGGTATGGCGGTTCTGACTATGTAGGATATTATGTGTCAAACGGCGGTATGCAGAAGATACATTGGAGTAAAGAGGCGAATAACGAGAATTCGTACCTGCGTTTTTACGATGGGAGCGGCAAGGAGATCAAAGTAAATCGTGGGAAGAGCTATATCGCCGTAAACTATAAGGGACAGAGTGAGTTCCAGTAGAGCCGGGAATTCTGGCTCCTGCGAGGACTAGTGTACTGATACATTGAGATTTAGGCTAGCTATGAGGCTGAATATCAATGTGTCAAAACACTGGGACAATAAGCGGAAAGCTTCGGTTATTTGATTTCTACAGTTCATGAAGTAAAGGGAAGCGGATGGAGAGTTAAGCAATGTCGGAAAAATTTAGATCAGATGCTACAAGAAAACGAAATTTGCTGGCGCTGGGGATTGTTTTCCTCAGCTCCATCTTTTTGTATATCCTAATGCAGGCCGGGAGTGGATTATATCCCTTTGGCAGCAAGTCTAATATGCTCTGGGACCAGGATATTCAGTACGTGGATTATTTTGCGTATTACCGGAATGTACTGCTGGGCAAGGCAGATATCGGGTATTCGTTCACAAAATCTCTGGGCGGTTCCCTGGTTGCACTGTTCGGCTATTATCTTGGCTGTCCGCTGAATCTGCTTGTAGTGTTTTTCAAGACAGAGCAGCTGCCTTTGTTCCTGTTTATTCTTACGGCAGTAAAGCAAGGGCTTGCGGGGGTGACTGCAGGAATCTTTTTCTGGAAGCGTTTTCCTGCGGTATCATTAAGGATGAGGACCCTTATTTCGCTCTCGTATGCTCTGATGCAGTACAATATGCTCCAGTCATCCAATATTATGTGGCTGGATGGTGTAATCCTTCTGCCGCTTTTACTGCTGGCTGTTTACAGGTTTGTTTCCGGAAACCGGAAGCGGTGGCTTTTCCTTACCGTTCTATTTTCCATTGCAATTAACTGGTATACAGGCTATATGACAGGTTTGTTTGCCGTATGTTATTTCCTGTACGAAAGAATCTTAAAGATTGACAAGCCGGACGCAAAGGAGCGAAAAAGGTTCATAAAAGATACCATATTATGTGGCGGCATCATGCTTGCAGGAGTGCTTGGAAGCTGTTTTATATTTTATCCGGTGGTGGTGGGCCTGCAGAAAGGCAAGGATGCTTTTGTTCCTGAGATCTTCCATCTGGCCACACATGGATCCCTCCTTGATGCATTCAAGGGATTTGCACTGGGCAGCTATTTTGAATCTGTATCGTTATACTGCGGTCTGCTCTTTTTTGGCTTCTTTCTCTATTATTTTTTCTCACGCCATGTGGAAAAAAAGGAGAAGATACTATCCGTAATCGCTGTGATGTTTATGCTGGTAAGCTGCTGGTTTGTACCGCTGGACTGCATCTGGAGCGGATTAAGGTACGTGGCAAGTTATCCGTTTCGGTTCGCTTTCATTGTCATTTTTCTTGTACTGTACCTGGCGGCAAGAGGGGTGCAGGAGTATGAAAAGGTAAGAGACGGCAAAAAAATGGCGGCGGTATATGCGGGATGCATCCTGCTGTTCCTGGTGTACCATTTGGCGGGCGGATATGGAAAGAATCAACTGCTTTTGACAGAAGCGGTACTTGCAGTGTATGCTCTGCTGTATCTGCTTTCAGGAATGGGGAAACGAAAACAGGCAGGGCTGAAGAATTTAGTTCCAGCAGTGTTGGCCGTAGAACTGGTTTTAAACGGGATTATGACGTTTCAGATGAATTACGAGTGGAATCAGGATATTTCCGCTTACCAGGAATATACGGCGCGCAATGCAGAACAGGTTGCAGCAGTGAAAAAACTGGAATCGGATGAATTCTACAGGATGGACACTCTGAATAAAAGGTATGACGAGGAGAGCAGATGCTCGGCCTTTCTAAATGAGGCCATGGTTTATGACTATCGCGGTCTGAATCATTATTCCTCCACATTTGACGGAACGACAGGAGATCTGCTCCGGGATATCGGGTATTCCTCTGAGAGTACCATAAGCATCGTGTCCGAATCAAGCCTGCCGGCAGATTCCTTGCTGGGGGTAAAGTATCTGCTGTCTGCGGCAGAGGTGGCAGGCTATGAAAAAGTGGATTCCATACCGGAAGCAAACGGAAAATCCGTATACTATAATCTATATGTGCTGGACGCAGGCATGGAGGCGGCGGATACTGTTTATGAAAAAACGGAGAGTGCCAACCCTTTTGAATATCAGAATATATTGTTTTCCAAAATCCTCGGAAGAGAAGTAGCGCTTTATAAAAAAGCGGAGCCGGAGGTACGTATGGAAGACCAGGTGCTGATTTTTAGTATACCTGCGTCCGGAAAGGAAGATCTGCTCTATGGCTATGTAGATTCCTGGGTACATGACCTTGTACTATATGTAGATGGCGAGTACCGATGTAATTACGCCACATGGCTGAGCTATAAGATATTTAATGTCGGAGACGGGACGAAGGCGCATACAGCGGCACTGGACGGATATAGCGGAAAAGAACAGGATATGACGCCTTATTTCTATTATCTGGATCAGGATTTGTTCGAGGAAGTCATTCAGGAATTGAAGGGCAAAGAAATGGTAACAGAAAAATTTGAAGACGGATATGTGAAAGGCAGCTATACCGCAGTCGAAGACTGCAATATGCTCCTGAGTATCCCTTATGATGACGGCTGGACAGCCTCCGTGAATGGGAAGAAAGTGGAAATCAGGCCGGCAGCCAATGCCCTGATGGCAATTCCCCTCTCCGCGGGGGAGAATATAATTGAACTGAAATATGAAATACCCGGTGTGAAAGCAGGAATCGGGTTATCCATTCTGGGGTTATTCATGTTTTTGGGGATATGCTGGATGGACAGAACGAAAAAGCCGCATGCATTGCACAAGAATTGAGAGGGGCATATTTGAATTGTACGGCACCGATCGTATCCTTAAATTTCCGGCAGCACTGCTCCACAAACTTCAGCGTATTCCACTACGCCTGTGTTTGTGGAGCAGTGCTCTCGGAATTACTCGTTTCCGAGAATCTCTTTTGCAAGTCTTGCAGCTAAAACATCCATTTCTTCCATCTGTGAATCCTTCAGGGATGATTTCATAGCAAAGTTTTCCGTCAGGATTGTCATATTCTTCATTTCACCGATCTTAGCCTCCATGAGTTTAGCCGACATCGGAGCCCAGGTTCCGTTGCCAAGCACAGCGACCGTACGGTTCTGCACATTCAGCGCCTTCATGTCATCCAGATAATTGGCCATGACCGGGTATACCCCGCCGTTATAAGTAGGGGAGGCAAGCACAAGGTGGCTGTATTTGAAGCTGTCAGAAATCAGCTGGGATACATGGGTGCGGGAAATGTCATGAACCACCATGTTCTTCACGCCCGCATCGGCAAGCTTGACCGCCAGTACATTGGCAGCATTTTCCGTATTGCCGTACATAGAAGCATAGGCGATCATAACGCCGCGTACTTCCGGCTCATATGTGCTCCAGATATTATATTTTCCAATGATATAATCCAGATTGCTTCTCCAGACCGGTCCATGGAGTGAGCAGATATACCGGATGTCCAGCGCAGCGGCTTTTTTCAGTACATTCTGGACCTGTACGCCGTACTTGCCCACGATGTTGGTATAATACCTGCGGGCATCATCCAGCCAGTCTCTGTCGAAGTTGATTTCATCATTAAAAATCGTGCCGCCCAGAGCGCCGAAAGTTCCGAAGGCATCTGCAGAGAACAGAACCTTGTCGGCCTCGTCATAAGTCATCATTGCCTCCGGCCAGTGTACCATTGGCGCCATAACAAAATGAAGGGTGTGCGTACCACTGGAAAAGGTATCCCCTTCTTTGATGATGATTTTCCTGTCTTCTAAGTCCATATCATAAAACTGGCCGATCATGGGGAATGTTTTGGCATTACCGATAATCTGCATTTTAGGATAGCGCAGCGCCAGTTCTGCGATGAGGGAACAGTGATCCGGTTCCATGTGGTTCACAACCAGATAGTCCAGTGTTCTTCCGCCGAGAACTGCTTCTACATTTTCCAGAAACTGCCTTCCGATAGAAGCGTCTACTGTGTCAAAGAGAACGGTCTTCTCGTCCATCAGCAGGTAAGAGTTATAGGAAACACCGTTCGGGATGGGGAAAATGTTTTCAAACAGCTCCAGACGGCGGTCGCTTCCGCCTACCCAGTATAAGTCATCGGTTACTTTTCTAAAACAGTACATATGTGATCCTCCTTTTTATATTCCCCCAGGCAGTGAACAGGGCAGACGTGCAGGTATGGCCGTCCGGCTGCAGATACCGGGGAAGTTTGTCCTCAGTTCGTTATGTTTTTTAATAGAAATAGATTCACTGAATATGTGGCAAAAAATTGTCTTCCGTCACTATTCTACCATAAAAGGAAAAATACGCAACCCGAGTATCCACATTTTTTAGTTTATGTTACAATAGAAAATATTCAGTTCCCTTATAAATTCCTTATAATTGTCTTTTAAAATGTCCTTATAGACAAGGAGGTTTTAACATGAATGAGATGATTTTGGAGACAAAAGGAATTTGCAAGAGGTTTGGCCGTCAGGTTGTGTTGAACCAGGTATCTCTGATGGTGCCAAAGGGCTGCGTATATGGGCTTCTGGGGCCGAACGGCGCCGGTAAGTCCACATTGATGAAAATGTTTTCGGGTATGATGCGCCCGGATGAAGGAGAGATCTTTTTTGGGGGAAAGCCATGGAGCCGGAAGGATCTGAACAGAACGGGAGCGCTGATTGAGCAGCCTCCGCTGTATGACAATCTGACGGCACGGGAGAACCTGGAGGTACGCACCCTTCTGCTGGGGCTTCCGAAGAAAAGAATAGACGAGGTCCTGGAAATCGTAGATTTAAAAAATACGGGGAAGAAGCGGGCAGGGCAGTTTTCTATGGGAATGAAACAGCGTCTGGGGATTGCGGCGGCGCTTCTTAATAAACCCAGCCTTCTGATTCTGGATGAACCGGCCAACGGGCTGGATCCGTTTGGCATTCAGGAACTCCGAAATATGATACGGGATTTTTCCGATGAAGGAATCACTGTTATCGTTTCCAGCCACATATTAAGCGAGGTCGAGCAGGTCGCCGATTATATCGGGATCATATCGGGGGGCGTTCTGGGATATCAGGGCGGCATGAAGCAGGGAAAGGATCTGGAAAGCCTGTTTACGGATGTGGTCAGAAAGAACAGGGGGCTTGAGGCATGTTGTTAGCATATGTGAAAGCGGAGAATCTAAAGAACAGACATACCGTGGCCTCCAGGCTCTTTTGGCTGGTACCTCTTTTCAGCATTTTGCTGTCATTTGTTTTTTCGGGGCAGGACAGCCGGTATTACCAAATGAATCAGTATAATTGGTGGTATACAACGTTTTTCCCTATGCTGCTGCTTCTTAGCACGGCATTTGCAGGGCAGCGGGAAAGGAAGATGAAGAATAGGGCCATGGGAGCGCTGCCGATAAACATGAAGACTTTATGGAGCGCGAAGATCTTGTACAGCCTGAAAACGCTTGTACTTGCCGTTCTGATCTTATTCTGTGTACAGGAAGTGGTCAGCCGTCTGCTGGCTTCTGGCGGCGCCAGAGAGATCTCAGGGCTGACCGGCCTTGCGGCAGCTGTCCTGTGGATTGTGCTCAGTTTGTGGCAGATCCCGCTCTGGCTGTTTGTGAACCAGTCGCTGGGATTTGCCGCAGGAATACTTTTGGGCCTGGCAGGTAATATAGGGCTGGGAGTTCTGGGCGCTCTGTCAAAATGGTGGGTGGTGAATCCATTTGCTTATATCAGCCGCCTGATGTGTCCGATTCTGAAGATCCTCCCGAATGGGCTGCCGGCGGAACCGGGAAGCCAGACCTTTTTCCCGGAAGTATTAAAGATAACAGTCATCCCTCTGGGAGTCTGCATTTCTGTGGCGCTGTTTTTGGGAGTATGGGCCTTGACGGCCGGCTGGTATGCAGGAAAGGGGCGAAAAGGATGGGAAAGCTGAAACAGAAGAACAGAGGATTCCGGATGCTGTGTGCCGAATTGGTAAAGCTGCGCAGAACATGGATATTGTGGCTCCATATCATTATGCCGCTGACGGGAATCGTTATATTTCTTTTATACTACCGTATCTCAGGGTGGAGCAGCTGGGGGAAGATCTCGGGTTATGTGGAAGTGGTTTCAGTTGTATGCCCGACACTTGTAGGGTTTATCTGCGGACTTGCGGCAGACCAGGAAAAACAGGCAGGGCATTTTCAAAATCTTTTAGGGACAGGACAGCGCAGGACAGCAAATCTGTCTGCAAAACTTTGTACATTGCTGCTCTGGAACCTGGCAGCGGTGCTAGTGACGATAGTCGGTTTTGGCGCCGGATATTATTTGTTCATTGAACGGACTGCCGTACCGGAGATGTTTTATATAACAGTGACAGGACTGATCTGGATCAGCCAGATATTCACTTATTGCCTTCATCTGTTTTTAGGTCTGCGATTTTCGAAAGGCATTAGCATCGGGGCCGGAATTGTGGAAAGCCTGCTGGCCGCGATACTGATGACCGGGCTTGGGGATGGGATCTGGCAGTGGATACCGTGTGCCTGGGCGGGCCGTTTCACAGGATTGTATGTACAGCGTGCAGCAGGTATGGATTCCGCGGCCTGGGCGCTGGCAGAGTCCCAGATGAAAACAGGAGGAATCATGATGGCAGGAATCACCATTGCAGGGATTCTGCTGACATATCTCTGGTTTCATTATTACGAAGGAAAACGGATGGAAGATTAGGGGTGGGGGAAAGGTTCTTGCAAATTGACAGAAAAAAATATTTAAAAACATGAGAGAGGGGATGTAGTGGATGGCCAGAATTCTTGCGGTAGACGATGAGCCGGCAATACGGAATCTAATACGGAGGGCTCTGGAAAAGGAGGGGCACTGTGTGACAACCTTAAATTGTGCGGATGAGATCATAATAGAAAACCTGAACCAATATGACCTGCTTTTGTTAGATATCATGATGCCGGGAACGGATGGTATCACATTTGTGAAAAAGATCCGCAGCCAGGTCGACAGCCCGATCCTTTTCCTGACGGCAAAGACAGACGAAAACAGTATCATGTACGGGCTTGCATCGGGCGGAGATGATTATATAACAAAGCCCTTTGGGATCGGGGAACTGCGGGCGCGGGTACAGGCCCATCTG
Source organism: Faecalicatena contorta (assembly GCF_001404335.1). Classification (GTDB taxonomy): domain Bacteria; phylum Bacillota; class Clostridia; order Lachnospirales; family Lachnospiraceae; genus Faecalicatena; species Faecalicatena contortus_B. Next base: position 4,814 of record NZ_CYZU01000080.1, on the reverse strand, counting down.
CGCAGAGAAAAGCGGGAGAAGAGGCATACGGCGGAGGTGTCAGGTGTGCGCTTCGATCTGGCGGGTAAAACCGCCGGAGTTGGGGAATGCCGGGTGCCCCTTACAAAAAGCGAATATGAGATCAGTGAGTTTCTGGCAATGAACCATGGCCAGGTGTTTTCTAAGGAACAGATCTATGAGCGTATATTCGGGTATGACAAGGATGGGGACGTATCTGCGATTACAGAGCATGTAAAAAACATCCGCGCTAAATTTTCCCGGGCCGGCAGGGAGCCGATAGAGACGGTATGGGGGATTGGATATAAATGGAAATAAAACGTAAGGTAACGGTACAATCTGTATTTCGGAGATTTTTGGTCTGGTTTTGTCTGATGACAGCAGGCCTTCTCTTGATGTGCGTAGTAATTTTTGGCGTTTTAAGTGCGGCAGGTGTAGTACTGCCGGCTAATTACAGTGAAGTGGCGCTGGAAAGGCGGCGTACAGAGATACAGGAAGCCGATATTGTGACAAAAGAAATGATACCGGACAATTGTCATTATGGGGTGTACAGCGAAGACGGTACATTTCTGTACGGAAACTTAAGTCAGAGCTCACAGGAAAAGGTGTGGAAAGAGTACAAAAGAGGCGGGAGCGGTGACAGCGCCTTAGGGTATCTGAAATATTTTCCGCGGGATGGAGAAGTTTGTCTGGCGGTCTATCAATTAAGAGCGGAGTTCACAAATCCGTTACTTAAAAAAATACTGCCGGGGGTACCGGAGGGCCTTTTTCTTTTATTTCTAATCCTGTTTTTCATACAGTCCGTTCTGTTGGTCCGGCGTTTCGGCAATGTGATACGCAGGGAACTGGAAGCGGTCAAGCAGGTGACGGAAAAGGTCAAACTTCAAAATCTGGATTTCGAAAAGCCGGCTTCCAGGATTGTGGAGATAGATGAAGTGATGGAGTCTCTTGTGAAAATGAAAGAGGCCCTGGAGGCGTCTCTTAAGCAGCAATGGGAAATGGAAGAGAACAGACGCCAGCAGATCCGCGCGCTGGCCCACGACATTAAAACTCCGCTGACCGTCATAAGGGGAAACACCCAGCTGTCCTGCGAAGCAGAGTCGCTGGAGGAGAGCAGGGAATGCCGGGAATATATTCTTCAGGAGACGGACAGAATAGAGCAGTATATCTGCATCCTGCAGGAAATGCTGAAATCTGACGGCGCCGTTAAGCTGCTGGAAGAAACCGTGGCAATCCGGGGACTTGCCGAATCCTTTGCTGAAAATGCAAGAGTCGTGGCATCTGCAGGCGGACGGAACTTAGAGGTTGTAATTTCCCTGATTTCAGACTATATTATTAGTGACAGGCAGATGCTCTTGCGCGCCTGGGAAAATCTGCTGGACAACGCAGTGGAATACACGCCCAAGGGCGGAAATATCACCATCAATCTGTACGAAGAGGAGAACAGGCTTTGTTTTCGGATCGAGGACAGCGGCCCTGGTTTTACGGAGGAAGATATCAGGCGGGGACCGGAACAGTTTTATCAGGGCGATAAAAGCCGGAATTCCAAAAGCCATTACGGTATGGGACTGTTCATAGTCCAGTCCTTCGCAAAACAACAGGGCGGAAGGCTCACCCTTGGCAACGCAGGCACCCATAAGGGAGCCTGTGTCTGCCTGGAAATCTGCATAAGGCCTGCGTGTCCGGAGATGAATGATAAGAAAAATGGAAAGTGAGGAAAACATATGTTATTCGTTTGTTACCCCAAATGCACCACCTGCCAGAAGGCCAAAAAGTGGCTGGAAGAGCAGGGCATCTCTTACGAGGAAAGAGATATCAAAACAGAAAATCCCCAAAAAGAGGAGCTGAAGGAGTGGTATAAAAAAAGCGGTCTGCCGTTGAAAAGATTCTTCAATACAAGCGGCATGCTGTACAAACAAATGAACTTGAAAGATAAACTTCCTGAAATGAGCGAGGAAGAACAGCTCGAACAGCTCGCAACCGATGGGATGCTTGTGAAGCGGCCTATAGTAGTGGAGGGGGATATCGTACTCACCGGCTTCAAGGCGGCTGAGTGGGAGAAATTGAGGAGTTAGGGAGTGGCGGCGGGGGGACGCGGGACGCCTGCCAGAGATCCCGCTTGACACCACAGGCGGCATCCCTGGCAGGCTGCGTTCATCCGGGCGGAAGATACCTAACTTTAAGGGGATTTCTTACGGGAGAGGCGGATGGTCATGGGCTAGGGAGCTAATGAGACTGCCTTCCAATCTTTCCGCCTTCCCCAGGCAGCAGTGTCCTTAATATCCATAAAAAATCCGCAGCCCCCGTCCACGGAGCCCCCTCCGGGGAAAGAATTTTAACTACCGATCGGATGAGCCAGCTGTGCGGAAGCGTGGCCGGGCTATCCTGGATGCGTCTTTTGTGGTGTTACAGCCGCTTCATCAAAATGAAAGCCGGCATATGAACTTTTTGCAGGGCTACAAGCCCTGCAAAAAAGCCGACTCAAGCGGGAATGCATCCGGCATTCCCGTGTTTGTCGGCGGTGTTCATCATGCTGGCTTTCATTTTGATTAGCGGCTGTTACACCACAATACCGTATCCAGGATAGCCCGGCCACGCTTCCGCACAGCGTCCCCTTCGACTCATACTACAAATCTCTATTCCCTCCGCTCACGGATATCAATATCTCCGGAGTCGGCGTAGATTCTGATGAGCTTTTGTTCTGTTCCGTCTGTCTGATAGTATTCTTCAGAGTCGTCCCTGTCCCTATAGTACCCTTTTGGTGCGTTCTCAGGAAGGTAGATCTGGCCGTATTCGGCCTTGATGTCAAAGGTGTATGTCTCCAATTTTTCTGGAAGATACAGGTCCACATCCCCGTATTCGCTGTTGCAGCTCAGGGAGCTGAGTTTGGCTGCGTCCAGGGAAAGACTGCCGGAATCCAGCTGTATTTTTGCAGTATCACATTTGAAATTCTCTATGGTGCTGTCCCCATATGCGCTGTATAAAGTGAACGCTTCGGTTTCTATGTCTTTCAGTTCCAGGTCGCCGCCTTCAAGAGTTAATTTCAGGGAGCTTGAACTGCTTTCTTTTAAGGTAAGGTCACCGTAATCTAATGAAATATCCATATTTGCAGCATTGGTTCCGGTTACGGATACATCGCCGGAATCGTCGTATATTTTCAGTGCGTCAAGGGTCTTGTCTTTTGGCACGTATAAGTTGATATAGGTGTTGAGCGAGTCGCCGACTGTGGAGAAGGCGAGAAATACACCGTGGTTCTGATCTGGCTGATAAAGGGTGAATTTACCATCAGTTACGTTATACTTGGGAGTTCCGAACGCCTGATCCAACAGGTATTCTACATAATAGTTATTGTCTTCCGATGGCAGAACCCGGATATCGGCATAGGCATCCATGGTGATGTCTGCTTCCGTGAAGGCTTCCAGCTTCGTTTTTTCCAGCGTGACGGGATCGGAAGTTGCAGAGTTGGGATGAATCCCGCCTCTGGAGATGGAGACGCCGGCCCTGCCTCCAAAGAGATAGCCGATTCCGGCAAGCACGGCGCCTGCCGCCATGAGGCAGACAGAGACAGTTATAATTTTTTTAGTGATTGCTTTCATTCTTTTTCCCCCCTTTAGAGATATTTCCCAGTGATTTTGAAGTCTTTCCTAAAAACCAGCGGCAGAAATTGACAGCCCCATAAACAAGAAGCACTCCGGCGCCCAGCGCGAATAAGCCTAATCCGATGGTTGCAAGGCCGTCTGCAAATGTGGAGAAAAGCAGGATACCACCTCCGAAAACACCGATGATACCGCTTGCTACAACTGCTACTGCAGCCAGAAACAAACAAAAGATTACGGCCAGTATCACGATTAAAAAGCAGATAAATACGGCCAGCAGAGCGAATCCCAGCGGAAGTGCAATTGGTGCGGCACAGATCCCCAGAATGCCGATCCAGATGGCGGACAGCCCTCTTTTGACAGTCTTGGGCGGTTCCTGCACATTTTTTGCCGCAAGGTCTATAATCAGTTGATTTGCGGCATCCTTGGGGGAACCGAGATCCTCGATTGCCTGCTGCTCAAATTCGGGTCCTGCCTCGGCAAAGTATTCTTCGAAATATTCCATCGCCTTATCATAATCTTCTTTGGGAAGACGGCGCAGCTTATGTGCGAGCGTCCTCATATATTCTGTCTTAGTCATTGCGAAATCCCTCCCTTAACAATCTCATCAATTGTTGTCTTATATATTTCCCATTCTTTCAATAGTTCCTGGTGATGTGTCTTTCCGATCTCTGTAATTGTATAATATTTTCGGTTGCGCCCCTGATACTGCTGGTCATAAGTCTCTACATACTGACTATCCTGCAGTCTTTTCAGAATTGGATATAGAGTAGAATCCTTTGTGTTGGCAGCCTTTTTAATAATCTGACTGATCTGATAACCGTATGCATCATCATTAGCAATTACCGATAGGACTAGAAAGTCGAACATCGGGGTGTTCAGTGTAAAGGTCATGTTATCATTCCTTTCTATATGTTTTTGTTTTACATATATCTTTTATGAGTATATTATATTCTGTATAATATATATTGTCAATACATATAATCTAAAGAATTTCAAAAGATAATCTTTAGAAGGACTTTCATATTGCAGTTAACATCCAAATCGGGAATTAGTGACGCGCTTTAGTCGCGGCACGGATGGGGGACGCTCCATAAAGGGATAGCCGCAAACCTCCCGGAGAACATCCATGTCCTTTCAAAAACGCGGCCGCGGGCCTAAGAAATTCTAGGCGGGAAACAGCCCTGAAAATGGAGCACCACTGACACATCACGAGAAATC
>NZ_CYZU01000079.1 GCF_001404335.1 Faecalicatena contorta | reverse complement strand
TGTGTCAGTGGTGCTCCATTTTCAGGGCTGTTTCCCGCCTAGAATTTCTTAGGTCCGCGGCCGCGTTTTTGAAAGGACATGGATGTTCTCCGGGAGGTTTTTGGCGATCCCTTCATGGAGCGTCCCCATCCGTGCCGCGACTAAAGCGCGTCACTAACTCCCGATTTATTTCATGTATTCCTGCTTTTTATTATAATGATGTGCCTCTTCCAACATCATATCTTTCACCTTCATCAGACGAATCTGGGTGCTTCTCTCATTTTCATCCAATTTCATTGTAATATACTTGATGTTCTTTTCTGCCTCTGGTATGATGACGTGTTCCAGCGCGTTTACGCGCCTTCTTGTCTTCTCGATCTCTGCCGCCATGAGCTGGCACGCTTTTTCGCACTCTGCAAGCCGTATCATATCGGGCAGTATATCTGCCAGCGACTTAACGGCCCCATCCAGATCACTGGATGTAAAGGCAAAACCATAGGAATAGATATCATTCTCATCTGCTGTCCTTGTCTTGTAATCAAAGGTCGGTATATCTACACTCATGACATTCTTTTCCTTCGGAACCAGATTGATTTCCTGTTTTGGCGCCATGAGTGCTGTATTCAGCGCTGCCTCGGACATCCCTGCTTTGGCTATAACAAAGTTTTTGTTGGCAGAAAGGATTCCGGCTTCCACTCTCAAACGAACCTCCATGTTCTCCCGCACCAGATCCAGATACTGGCGCATCAGCTCATCCCGTTTGTCTTTCAAAAGCTTGTGGCCGCGGATGGCAGTCAGTCTTTTTTTCTTCAATCGGGTCAGTTCCATACGGGTTGGGTTAACCTGTGTTGATGCCAAATGTAATCACCTCTCTTTTTCTATGCCGCCTGCTGCGTTTTCCTTATTCTTTCCCGTAGTACAGGTCTAAGAACTTGTCGTCTATACGTTTCAGTTCTGCTCTTGGCAGCATGGAGAGTAATTTCCATCCGATATTCAACGTCTCTTCAATGCTTCGGTCTGTCTGGTATCCCTGGGATACATATTCATGTTCAAATGCATCTGCAAACTTTGCATAGATCAAATCAACGTCAGTCAGGGCGGCTTCACCGAGAATCACCATCAGCTCTTTGGCGTCCTTGCCTCGTGCATATGCCGCAAACAGCTGGTTCATCGTATTGGAATGGTCGGCGCGCGTCTTGCCTTCGCCGATTCCCTTATCCTTCAGACGCGACAGGGACGGCAGTACGTCGATAGGAGGCGTAACACCTTTTCTATACAGATCACGGCTCAAGATGATCTGGCCCTCCGTAATATACCCCGTCAGGTCAGGAATCGGGTGTGTCTTATCATCTTCCGGCATGGTCAGGATCGGGATCATTGTGATACTTCCCTTTTTGCCATTCTGCCGACCGGCTCTCTCATACAGCGATGCCAGGTCCGTATACATATATCCCGGATATCCGCGGCGCCCCGGAACCTCTTTACGGGCGGCGGAAACCTCACGCAGGGCATCCGCGTAGTTTGTGATATCGGTCAGGATAACAAGCACGTGCATATCCTTTTCGAAAGCAAGGTATTCCGCCGCTGTCAGTGCCATACGCGGGGTCGCAATACGCTCGATCGCGGGGTCATTTGCCAGATTGACAAACAAAACGGTCCTGTCAATCGCTCCTGTTGCTTTAAAGCTTTCTATAAAAAAGTTGGACTCTTCAAACGTGATACCCATTGCGGCAAATACAACGGCAAAATTCTCGTTCGTCCCCAGTACCTTTGCCTGTCTTGCAATCTGCGCGGCAAGCTGGGCATGGGGCAGGCCGGAAGCAGAGAATATAGGCAGCTTCTGCCCCCTTACCAGGGTGTTCAGACCGTCAATGGCAGAAACACCCGTCTGGATAAACTCCTCCGGATAGTTTCTGGCAGCCGGGTTCATAGGCAGGCCGTTAATATCCATGCGTGCATCCGGAAGAATCTCCGGCCCCTCATCGATCGGACGGCCCAGGCCGTCGAATACACGCCCCAGCATATCCTCAGAAACTCCAAGTTCCATGCTCCGTCCCAGAAAACGGACTTTACTGTTTGACAGGTTAATACCTGTTGCACTTTCAAATAACTGTACCAGAGCGTCGTTTCCGTTAATCTCCAGCACCTTGCAGCGCCTTGTTTCGCCGTCTGCAAGCTCGATCTCTCCCAGTTCATCGTAGGTGACATTTTCCACGCCGCGCACTAACATCAGAGGACCGGCTACCTCCTGTATGGTTCTATACTCTTTTGGCATTAGAAGTCCTCCTTCCCGATTGTGTTGGCAATTTCCATATGCAGCTCTTTCTTCACTTCCTCGTATGCACTGTCCAGCTGATCCTCTTGTGTATACTTGAAACGGCCGATCTGCTCGCGGACCGGCATACGAATCAGCTTCTGCAGCGAAGCGCCTTCTGCAAGCGCCGCTACGGCCTGTTCATAGAAAGCCATAACCAGTTTCATCATCATATGCTGCTTTTTGAGTGAGGTGTAAGTATCCACCTCATGGAAGGAGTTCTGATGCAGGAAATCTTCCCGGATAGAACGTGCGGCTTCCATCTTGAGGCGGTCACTCGGGGACAGGGCGTCCATACCAACCATCTTCACAATCTCTTCCAGCTCTGCCTCTTCCTGAAGAAGTGACATCATCTTCTGGCGGTTTTCCATCCAGTCAGGTGCAACTTTGGCGTTGAACCATTTTTCCATATCATCCAGATACAGCGAATAACTGTTCAGCCAGTTGATCGCAGGGAAATGTCTCTTATACGCAAGCGCAGAGTCCAGTCCCCAGAATACTTTCACGATACGAAGAGTTGCCTGTGACACCGGCTCGGAAATATCGCCGCCGGGAGGGGATACCGCTCCGATCGCGGACAGCGCTCCTTCCCTGCCGTCTTTTCCAAGGCAGATCACATGGCCGGCCCGTTCATAGAACTGTGCAAGACGGCTGCCCAGATATGCGGGGTAGCCCTCCTCGCCAGGCATCTCTTCCAAGCGCCCGGACATTTCCCGAAGAGCCTCCGCCCAGCGGGATGTTGAGTCTGCCATTAAGGCTACTGAGAATCCCATATCCCTGAAGTATTCTGCGATTGTGATTCCTGTGTATATAGAGGCTTCACGGGCTGCCACAGGCATATCGGATGTATTTGCTATCAGCACCGTCCGCTCCATCAGTGACTGCCCCGTCTTGGGATCCTTCAGTTCCGGAAACTCGTTCAGAACGTCCGTCATCTCATTGCCGCGCTCGCCGCATCCGATATAAACAACGATATCTGCTTCCGCCCATTTTGCAAGCTGATGCTGTATAACTGTCTTACCGCTTCCAAATGGGCCCGGAACCGCTGCCACACCGCCTTTTGCGATGGGAAAGAAAGTATCTACAACACGCTGCCCTGTAACAAGCGGCATCTCAGGCGGCAGTTTTTTCTGATAAGGCCGCCCTCTTCGAACCGGCCACCTCTGCATCAGGGTCAGATTCTTATCACCGTCCGCAGTCTCAACAACCGCAACTGTCTCTTCCACCGTAAACTCACCGGCTTTGATTTCTTTTATTTTTCCTTTTATGCCATAAGGCACCATGATTTTCTGCTGAACAACGATCGTTTCCTGTACCGTACCGATGATATCCCCGGGCTCTACGTCATCCCCTGCAGCCACTGTAGGGACAAATTCCCATTTCAAATCTCTTTTCAAAGATGATACTTCCACTCCGCGTTTCAGATTGTTTCCGGAAATCTTCATGATATCATCAAGCGGCCTCTGGATTCCGTCATAGATACTGCTGATCAGGCCGGGTCCTAATTCCACAGACATGGGAACTCCCATAGACTGTACCGGTTCTCCGGGCCCCAGTCCTGAAGTTTCCTCATAAACCTGTATAGAAGCCTCATCTCCATGTATCTCTATGATCTCTCCAATCAGTCTTTGATTACTGACACGAACGACGTCAAACATATTCGCGTCACGCATACCCTCTGCAATAACCAGAGGTCCTGCCACTTTTTTAATTACTCCTGTACTCATTCGAACCTCCTACCCCTGCGAAAACAGGATGTCTGATCCGACTGCCTGTTCCACGGTTTTCTTTACACCTTCCACACCTGCGCCAGTATTACCGGATACCCCCGGTATCTGAATAATCGCAGGCAGTGTCCGTTCTTTATACTCTTCGATTACATCCTTTAATTCTGCTGCCACAGCCTCAGTAATATAGATAATTCCATATTTACCGCTTGCAAACTGTCTTATCTTAGCTTCCGCTTCTTCTTTGCTCCGGACGGGGCAGATGCTAAGGCCCAGTGTTGCGAAGCCGTATATGCTGTCGTAGTCGCCAATCACTGCTATCTTATACATACATCTCCCTGATCCTTTCCCTGATCGCCTCATCCGGAAAATCATTCTGCTTCCCGGTCAGGATAATCCGAACAGTTTTTATTTCATTTTCCCTTGCCAGCACATAGGCTACCAGCGGGCCTACAGAAAAAGAATTGTATTTCTGCGGCCGGATTGTTTCCATCATGCGGTTATCGCACCACCGTTCGAATGCCGAAGGGGATTCCTCCAGCGCCGCCGCACCCTCCGCGTAGGAAGTACCCAGAAGATAGTCTCTGACCGCATCAAGCCCGGACACCGCGGCTTTCGATAACTGCTCTACATTTACGCTGCTGCAGGGCGCCATCGCGCGCTTCATAAACTCCAAAGATTTGCCCGTCTTCTGCGAACGGACGGCGATCTTAATATCCGCAATTGCCACGGTAGACTCGGCATAGTTTTTGATAATCTCATCTTCCGCCTTCTGCCCCGCCTCATAAATGGCTTCCAGGGCCGCCCTGTCGACGATGATATCGCACAGCTGCCCATCTCTCGTATGAAGAAGCGTATCATAGGCCTCTGCCGCCGTCTCCCCCATAGTCCCCGGAAGTCTGTAGAATTCCTTATTTCTCACAATCTGAAGCATCTCCGGCCCCGGGATGGAACAGTCGTCATAAAAAATATTCTTATTCTCCACTTCCGTGCACACTTCTTTAATTGCAGCCTTCAGATTATGGTACAGCTTGGAATAAGACAGGACATCAAACACTGACAGATCGGGAGCAACATCGCGAATCACTTCCCAGGTCTTCTCTTCTTCCCGTTTCAGCATGGCAGAAGCGTCCATAGAACCTGTTGCGTCTCCCCAGCCTTTTTCACTCAGAAGCTGCAGGCACTGCTCTTCATCCGAACAAGCCAGCAGCCGCTCAATTTCAGTACCTGAAAACAGGGAGGACTCCAAAGCCCGTATACGCGCAACCGCGTAAGTATACTCTAAATCATTCAAAATAAACCCTCCTGCTTATACAACTTAGGTTTGGTACTTTCAAACCTTAGTTGTAAAGTACATCCTGTTGACTTGGGCTCGGTTCTTTCGAGCCTTAGTAACACGGATGTTTCCTTTCAACCTATCCGAATAATAATCCATGCACTTTATCGGATAATTCATCCCTCTTTGCTTCGAATAAAGCCCGAATGGTACAGTTTTCTTCGATCCCTCCATATACCAGGATGAAACCGCCACTCATCTCTTTTGCATCCCTGGACAGGCTTAAGGCGCCGCCCTTACCGGCAGCAGTTTTCTGAATCACCTCTTCAAATCCAGCGGGCATTCTCGCCAGATCTTCTGCCGAAAAGCAGATGACGCCGTCTTCCGGCAGGACATATTCTTCCAGCATCTTCCGGATCATTTCAAAATATGCTTCTGTATCCAGATTCAATAACCTGTCATATGCCTTGTCGAGCACATCTGCTATCACTTCCTGCTTCGCGCGCAGAATCGCCTGCCTCCGCTGCATCTCGCAGGAGGAAGCGATACGCTGTGCGTAATGCTCCGCATCCGCCTGAGCCTTGTCGGAGATTTTCCCGGCCTGCAATGCCGCCTCTGCGCGGGCATCCTTTAATATTTTCTCTGCCTTTGCCTCAGCCTCGGCGATTTTCTCTTCCGCTGTATGGGCCGCCTCATCCAGGATCTGACTTTTCATTTTGTCTAATCCGCTCATTTATAAGCTCTCCTTCTTCATACTACTTGCGTCTTTGTGATACATTCCCAATTATACCTGAATTGCAGTTACTGCCAAGAAAGAGATCAGAAGTGCCAGAATTGCATATGTCTCAACCATTGCAGGGAAAAGCATTGCTTTACCGAACTGATCCGGTTTTTTTGCAATGATGCCGATAGATGCCGCCGCAGTTTTTCCCTGGGATCTTCCGGAAATTAAACCTACGATACCGATTGGAAGGCAGGCTGCCAGAATCAGAAGCCCGGTCGTAACAGAGATCTCTGCCGCGCCGCCGCCCAGAAGGCCGATCTTTGAAAGTGTTACGAAACCGATAATCAATCCATACAGTCCCTGTGTACCGGGCAGCAGCTGAAGAATCAATACCTTTGCAAACTTACTCGGATCCTCCGATACAACTCCGGATGCAGCCTGTCCTGCTATCCCGACTCCCAGTGCTGAACCTGCTCCTGAAAGAAATACCGCAACTGCCGCGCCAAGAAGCGCATAAACAATACCTAACTGACTCATAAATTTGTTTCCTCCTTAATATCTGCATATTTTGTATTTTCTTTAAAAGGGTGAAATGCACGTCCGCCGCCCTCATAGAACTTACCGAAAAACTCTACATACTGCAGTCGGTTTGTGTGCACATATGCGCCCAAAAGATTAATCGCTATATTAAATGTATGCCCCACGATAAAGGCAGCAATAAACACGATTACTCCAAGCACGCTCTTGCCGCCCATACTTCCCATCTGGTTTACAACGGACGCGATCACACCGGTAGCCAGGCCAAGTGCAAGAAGCCTTGAATAAGAAAGCACATCGCTGAGCCACCCGCTGACATTGTAGAGGTCGTATGCCCCCAGCGCCAGACGGATCCCGAAGTTCTTATTCGCACGTCCTGACATCAGTACAATGCCGACTGCACCTATGATTGCCAGCCATTTACCGAGCGCATTCACCGCCGGCGGGAATACGATGGTTGTCTGGGCAATGGATGCAAAAATGTTACTTGGAATCAACATGATCAAAAGCCCGATTAAAAGCATATACCAGAGGACTACGTCACAGAAGAAGTCCATGTATCTTTTATCCCTCAGGCATAGATAGCCCTTGATGCCCAGCCCGGTAAAAAGATGGATCACTCCAAACAGCATAGAGTAGATCAAGAGCTTCATTGGTTCATCCAGAGGAACGAACCACACCGCCGGTATCCCGACCTCGTGCCCGAAAAATGTCCTTGATATGACATTCACCACGTCCCCGAAATAGCCGCCAAACATGATGCCCCAGAACAGGGTGGATATCCCACACCAGAAAAACAGCTGAATGGATGTCTTCATGCTTCTGCCCATTCTTGGAAACTTTATAATTAATATCCCGCATACAATAGAAACGATCGCCCCGTATGCCGCATCTGAAAGCATCAGACCAAACAGAAACACATAGAAAAATGACATAATTGAGGTGGGGTCTACTTCTCCCCTGCCCGGCAGGCCGAACGCCTCCAGTATCCCCTCTGCGCTGGATGAAAACCTGCTGTTCTGCAGGAGTACAGGCGCTTCTTCCTCTTCCTTTAGTTCCTCCAGATCCACGACACAGTCATATTTGCCGTCTAATGCCTTCTTAACCCGGACTGCTTCCTTTTTCGGCACATACCCGCTGATCAGGAAGGTCCGCTCCGACTGCGGCAGCTGACCGAGCACCTCATACTTATCTGCACGGATACGGTAATAATCTGCCAGAAGCTTCAGTCCTTCACGGTGAACCGCCAGGCTGGTGATTTCCTTCTCAATCTCAGCGACCCTGGACTCAATTTCGGAAATCTCCTTCTCCATATCTGCCTTTGCCTCTGCGGGAACCTGATCCGTGACCTGAGACGGTCTTGCGAATCCCATGCTTCTGAGCGCTTCTTCTGCTGCCGCCGCATCTCTTCGCAGGCAGAATACGGCCAGATATATGGTGTCCTGCTCCGTGGAGATGATATGGATATCCGTCTCCAGTTCCGGCGCACGTTCCGCCAGCGCTGCATATACCTGTTCCAGCGTTAACTGTCCGGGCAGTGTTCCCGGCAGCATCACAATATGTTCTGTCCCCCCGAAGGCCACGGGTACATTAAGTGGCAGCCAGGGCATCAGGCTTTCGATACTATTTTCAATTTTAAGGATATTGGCTCTGTGTTCCGCCCGTTCCTTATCCAACGCCTGAATTCTTCTGGCCGTTCTCTGCAGATCATCCCTGTTCTCAATCACAGACCGGTACTTTTCTTTATCTACCAGGTCTTTTCCCTCCAATGACGACAGAAGGGACTGCTTCACGGGAGCATACTGATGCAGTAGGTGCAGCGCCTGGTCCGCCGATGCCGCAGCCTTTTCGAAACCGCTTCTGGCATTCGCCGTGTTCATTTTGCGGAAGTCTTCGTCCTCCTCCAAAATGTGGTTAATCTCCATCACTCCCATGTGCTGCAATTTTTCCAGGATTGCCTTCCGGTCTTTCTTCAATGCGCAGATACTCATTCGCTGCATCTGCAATACCGCCATAATGTATTACCTCCTTCATCCTGCTTTTTTATGAAACCAGTTGTGATATTACGAGGCTAACTGCCTGTTCTTCCTTCTCGGAAGCCAGCTCCTTAAGTGCACTGATTTCTTTTTCCACAGCAGACGCTGCTTCTTTCAGAGATTGTGCACCTTGTTCTTTCGCAGCTTCCATCATGGATTCTGCCTGTCTGCGAATCTCTTCTGCCTGATCGGCCTTCAGCATATCAGCCTCTTTCGATGCATCATCCAGTATTTTTCTGCACTTTGCATCGGCTTCTTTCACAATAGCCCCGGCTTTTGCTTCCGTTTCCCTGATCACTTGAATGGTTTCTTCTACCATAAATTGGTCACCGCCTTTCTGCGTACGGTCTGCGCAGTAAATACGCAGACCTGCCTGAACTGTTATAGAATATCACACAATTTTTTTATGGTAAACAATAATATATTGACTTTTATTTGTAAAAATTGTGTTATTTGTTTCGATATACCTCTGTTTTACCCTTAAACATAAATAGAACCCCAAAATCAACTAATCTTATTATATACAAAACCTGGTTTTCTCAACCGCTTTTTTTGTTATTCACTGAAAATAAAAACAATTTTGGAAAAAGTGTTTTTGATCCAAATTCCGCCTTTTCCCCATATCTTCTGGAATAGGATGTTTCCGGGTTAACAAATGGAGCTCTCCAAAAGAAAAAGAACCAGAAATACAGATTTATTTACCCTTTTTCTGGTTCTTTCTATTCACAATTTTTCTAAATTACAAGTATGTCTTAACATGCCTGCGGCGGGACGCGCGTCTTGCTCCGTCATTCATAACACCTCTGCTCCGTTTTGTCATTCCCGCCAGTGAAGCTGGTGCAGATGACCCTCCAGATTCATACCGGAGAATCCATTCTGACGCAAAGCCTCATATAAGATAACCGCCACGGAATTACCCAGGTTCAGGGAACGGATATCACCGTCCATAGGGATTCTCACACAGTCCTCCTGGTGTTCCACCAGGATCTCTTCCGGAATACCGGCGCTTTCCTTTCCAAACATGATATAGCAGTCCGGTTCATAGTGAACCTCTGTGTATACTTTCGGCGCCTTTGTAGTAGCCATGTATAACCTGACACCCGGATTCTTCTCCTGAAAATCTTTAAAATCAATATAGGTGGTTACATCCAGGTCAGCCCAGTAGTCCATCCCCGCACGCTTTAACGCTTTCTCGTTCAGCTTAAACCCCAGAGGCTCAATCAGATGCAGGCGCGTATTCGTGGCTACGCAGGTTCTCCCGATGTTCCCGGTGTTTGCCGGGATCTCCGGCTCCAGCAGTACAATATTCAGCATTGCATTTACCTCTCGTTTCTGAGGCGCTGAATAAATCTGCCCAAACGCCCCAGCGCTACCTTCAGGTCATCCAGGGAATATGCGTAGGAGATACGCAGAAAGCCCTCTCCGCATGTTCCAAATGCGGTTCCGGGAACAACAGCCACCTTCTCCTCTTCTAACAGGCGGGTTGCAAACTCCTCAGATGTCATATTAAACTCCAGGATGCTTGGGAATACATAAAATGCACCGAACGGTTCAAAGCATTCCAGGCCCATGCGCGCGAATTCGTGCATCAGAAAACGCCTTCTCTGATTATAGGATTTGCGCATTTCTTCCACCTCATCGTCGCAGTTTCTCAGGCCCTCAATCGCCGCATATTGGCTGTTTGTAGGCGCGCACATGATGGCGAACTGGTGCAGTTTCACCATCTGTTCGATAATTGTCTCCGGACCGCAGCAATAGCCAAGGCGCCACCCAGTCATAGCGAATCCCTTGGAAAAGCCGTTGATCACTATGGTCCTCTCCCGCATTCCCGGAAGGCTGGCGATGGATACGTGCTCAGTCTTGTAGGTCAGTTCTGAATAAATCTCATCTGAGATAACATATAGATCATGTTCTTTTACAAACTCTGCCACCGGCTCCAGATCCTCTTTTGTCATAATGGATCCTGTCGGATTATTAGGGAAAGGCATAATCAGCACCTTCGTCCTTGAAGAAATATACTTCTCCAGGTCCTCAACCGTCAGCTTAAATTCATTTTCATACTGCAGCGGTATGACAACCGGTTTGCCGTCTGCCATGACGGTACATGGCAGATAGGATACATAGCTGGGCTGTGGAATCAGAACTTCATCTCCGGGATCCAGCATACAGCGCAGGCCCACATCAATGGCCTCGCTGCCGCCCACGGTAACCAGTGTCTCATGTCTGGAATCATATCTGACATGAATCTTTCGCTCCAGATAATTGCAGATCTCATCCCTTAATTCCTGCAGTCCGGCATTGGATGTATAGAAGGTGCGGCCCCTTTCCAGGGAAAAGATGCCCTCCTCACGTATCCGCCAGGGAGTGTCAAAGTCCGGTTCCCCCACACCCAGTGAAATCGCATCTTTCATCTCATTTGCCACGTCAAAGAACTTGCGGATGCCGGACGGTTCGATTTCGATTATTTTTTTAGATAATGGATTTCTCATTACGGCGTCACCAGCATCCTTTCTGATTCTTTCTTCGGTACCAGAACCGTTCCATGGTCTTTGTATTTTTTTAATATGAAATATGTTGCAGTACTAATCACAGCATCGATGGGGGAAAGCTTCTCAGAAACAAAGCGGGATACTTCTTTCAGTGTTTTTCCCTCCAGTGTCACGAGCAGGTCATATCCTCCGGATATCAGGTATACCGCATGTACTTCCGGATAATTGTAGATCCTCTCTGCAATCCGGTCAAATCCCTGGTTGCGCTGCGGTGTCACACGCACCTCAATCAGGGCTGTCACAGACTCCACACCAGCCTTATCCCAATCGATCAGCGTATGGTATCCGCAGATAATCTTTTCTTTTTCCATATCGGCAATCTCATTTGCCACTGTCGTCTCATCCACTCCCACCAGAACTCCAAGTTCCGCCAGATTGACCCTGCTGTTCGTCTCCAGATATCTTAAAATTTCATTTCTCAGGTTATCCATTTCTACTCCTCCTTCATTCTGCCATTGTGAATCTTAGATCCTCTTTGTTTCTCGCGTAACAATTCAGGCAGGCCTGAACTGTTCCCTCCGTGCGGCCGCACAGCGGATGCCGTACGGAAATCTATATTTACACAGGCCGGCAGTTTGTACCGCCGGTCCGCTCCCACCAGCACATCAGTTCATCTGGAGCCGGCCTGTCTAAGTATCGTTGTTCTTCACCGCTTGTGATTACCCGGGCCTTCTTGTCCGTGGTAACCCCAAGCTTGCCGGCTCGTGCCCCCACCCTTTCCAAAGCTTTCACAAGCGCATCTCCGTCCCGGGCAGTCATAAGGATGCAGCCCGCAGATGTCATCTGATAGGGATTCAGGTTATAATACTCGCAGAGCTCCACTGTCTCCTGTCTGACAGACATACCGGACAATTCCACATCCAGTCCGATTCCTGCGGCCTCTGCCAATTCCCACAGCCCTGCAAATATTCCGCCGCTTCCAACCTGGTACATCGCCTTTACTCCGCAAGCGGCCGCTGCACGGGCGGCATCAAGCGCCAGCACATTCCCCCTGAGCTGCTTCATCTGCTGAATGAAGGCGGGGACAAACCTCCTGCCCAGCTCTTCTTCCCGCTCATCCAGAATCCGCAGCATGCCCTCCAGTCCTGCATAGCCGCACAGTACGATATCCTGTCCAGGAAGGGCATAAGCAGGACGCAGCAGCGCATCCTCCTCCGCCTCTCCCTGTGCCGTTACAAATATAACCGTACGGGCGACGGCCGAAGTCACCTCGGCCCGCACACAGGCCAGCTGCACGCCTGCCTCCAGGCAAACGGATTCCAGACAGCCGGTCATCGCTTTCAGATCCTCCTCCTGCGCATACGGCGTCAGCAGAATCTGCACGGACAATGCCGTCGGTTCAACCCCATGAACCGCCAGATCATTCAGCGCCCTTACCGCCGCATAGATCCCTGTCCTCACGGAATCTCCAGAAGCCTCTGCCTGTGCGTACACAGCCAGCTTTCCTTCCGAAATACGAACCACGCTGCACGCCTCTTCCGCCGATGGCTGGAAGAGAACTTCTTTTCTGTCAGTATGCAGTTGTTTTTTTACAGACCGTTTCCATATAGTCTGTGATACATTGCCTGCTTTCATAGATTCACTGTCCCTGCTCCCCGTTGTTCTCCTGGTTGCTCTCCTGAACGGCCCCCTGGCTGTCCTCCTGGTTTTCCGCCTGACTGTCCCCCTGGACAGCACTCAGTATCCTTGCCTCATCCTGAGTCTGGATTGCCTGATTGATCTTTTCTGTCAGTTCGGGATTCGCGGATGCGGTTCCCACTGCAACTGTCTCTTTCACCGGTACGTACTGGCTGTTATTTATAATCTGACGGCTCTGTTCCTCGCCATCCTGGTATACAACCTTCCAAAGGCGTGCGGATATCTCCGGCTGTGCCTGCCGGGTGGTATAGAACGTTCCTGCCGGCTCTTCGGTCGCAACAAAACGTTTCCCCTCCGGCATCGTTTCATTTGTCGTCTCGCTGACAAATTCAAGAGTTCTTCCCGGATCCCGGGTTTCCTTGCCATATATGTTAAACGTGATACAGCCGTCCGCAAGAATTCCTTCTATATAAATCGGTGTCTGCTGATTATTTTTAAACTTCAAATCCTTCACATCATCTGCAATCGCAGCATCCTGTGAACGGTCCACATAGGAGATAAGCATGGTGTGAGGAGAGCGCTCCGTCACTTCCAGCTCTGCAAAGAGCACTGCATTATACAGAGTCGTAGAGATCTGGCAGATACCGCCTCCCATGGATTCCACAACCTTATCATCCTCATAGGAGGCCGCCGTGGTAAATCCGTTCTCCTCGGTATAAGGCTCCATCGCCGCATTGGCAGAATATTCTTCGCCCGGTTTCAAAAAGGCTCCGTCGATGTGCTTTGCACCGCTCTCTATGTTCTGCGCACGCCCGGAACCATCGCTTCCATAAAAAGTCGTGAAGCTTCCCAGCAGGTCTGTAACGTCCTTCAGATCCTCTTTTGTCACCTCCGGATCAATATATTCCACATATGCAGGAACACTGGCGTCTTTCCCGTTCCAATCACCGCCGAGCAATTTGTTGATGCTCTTCACCGTCTTCTTGATATCCAGTACTTCACCAGCCTTCTGCTCCACAATCACCACACCGGAATCGTCCTGTGTCACTTTTGCATTTTCCGGAAGGTGCAGAACCTGGGACATCGCATGGCTCAATGCCTCTTTTGCGGACTTCTCGGTCACCTGATACTCCACCGGGAACTTTTTCTTATTCTCATTCTTCTCGGCCTTCTTCATAATCTTATAGCATTGGACTGCGCTGCCCTTCCTGCCATAGTCAAGCGCCTCTTTAAGCGTCTTATCCAGATCTTTTACGGAAATTCCAAGGGCCGACAGCTCCACCTCCGAATGCCTGCCGTCCTCCAGCGTCAGATCCAATCCAGCCTTCATGGATGCCGTTACCTCCGATTCCACCTTTTCCTTTGCCTTCTCCACCGTCAAACCGGACACATCCGTATTCCCGACAGAAACGCCCTGAATAATCCTATGGCTGTCAAACTTCCGGATATAGCTCCGGAGAAAAATCTGCACACAGACAATGACCAGAAGCGCGCACACCAAAACGAAAGCCGTTCCGATAACAGCTCTTCTCTGTTGTCTGCGTCTTCTTCTTCGTTTTCTTCTTCTGTCTGCCATGTCATTTCCCCTGACTTCTTAATTCACTTCCCGATTATACAAGATATGGTATTACCATCGTAGCGACCATCGCCAGGATAATGACCATAATGACAATTGATATAATCCTTCTTACCTTTTTATTATAGAAATTCAACCTCATTCACCTCTTTATACCGGAATCAAATTTTAGTTAGTTAGATCTTATTTTATACTCTTTACAATATTTTTGCAAGAAGCATTCCCCGCACTTTGGACTCCTGGCCGTACAGATGGAACGTCCGAATGTAATAATCTGTATATTATACAGAATCCAGTGGTCTTTTGGAAGCGCTTTCATCAAATCCTGTTCGATCTTTTCCGGATCCTTATTTTCTGTAAGCCCCAGACGTCTTGAGATTCGTTTGACATGCGTATCCACCACCACGCTCGGCTCATGGTAAATATTCCCACGGATGACATTCGCCGTCTTGCGCCCTACCCCTGCCAGAGAGGTCAAATCTTCCAGACTGCGCGGGACCTCCCCGCCAAACCGCTCGACGAGAGCCTTCATGCAGGCGATAATATTTTTTGCTTTGGTATGGTAAAAGCCGGTGGGTTTAATATCCTTCTCCAATTCCTTCAGATCTGCATTGGCAAACTTCTCCACCGTGTCATACTTCTGAAATAAGTCCTGTGTTACTATATTGACCCTCGCATCTGTGCACTGGGCGCTGAGTATGGTGGCAATCAATAACTGCCAGGGAGTCTCATGGTTCAGATAACACACGTATTCCCGGCCATACTGTTCATCCAAAATGGAGAGAATCTCTCTTGTTCTTTTTTTCATAAACGCTCCTCCAGAGCGTGTTTCAAAATTGCTTGCTGCAAGATGTTGTCCCAGTCTGCGGTTTATTTACTGCAAACTTAGGAGACGCAGTGGACTACGCCCCCTGGATTTGGCAGTAAATAAACCGTGAAGTGGGGCGCATATTGCGGCAATGCATTTTCAAACACGCTCTATATCTATATAAAATACTTTTGCCTGATTTGTCAGAACATCTCTGTTCTTATAGTCAAACAGCACAAATTTACCGTCCATCTTTTCCAGATGGGTCATTTTTCGTATCTGTCTCTTGTCATAATGCTCATATCCCTTGAGATACCGGTGTTCTATTGCCTCTCTGTCGTAAAATACGGCGGCCTCCTCTTTTCCAAGAGCGGGACCCCCGGCAAAATCGGGACGGTTCTTAACATTATCCCTAAGGTATAAATCAACCGTCAGGGCTTTCCTGTATTGATCTGCATGTTTCCCATCGTGTGCCAGGGCAAACCGATAAAGAATCTCATACCTCATAATTCTTGAATGGTTAAGCATATGAAGCGAATTGTCTTCATAGTACCGGCTGAGTTCTTCATACAGGGTAAAGCTGTCCATGAATACGCGTTCCAGCAAAGATAATGTATTCTGGAACTGCCCGCTGTTATAATGCACTTCCACCATCTCCTCAATCCCCTTGAGGCGGAGGATGTCGTCAAAAGACATCCATTTTGTAGACAGCACTTCAAAAGGCGGCCTGTCCTGGTATTGAAGCTCATACTCTCCTGCATGCTCCTGCATACACGATCCCTTCAATACCTTCAAAAATCCCAGCTGCAGCTGCTGGGGCCGCAGTGCATAAACTTCGTTAAAAGAATGCCTGAAACTGTGATAGTCCTCGAAGGGAAGTCCGGCGATCAGATCCAGATGCTGATGCACGTTTCCACCCGACCGGATCCGGCTGACCACCCGTTTCACTTCTTCAAACTTCATGACACGCCTGATCTCCCGGAGCGTATCCGGATTCACCGACTGCACGCCGATTTCCAGCTGGATCAGCCCCGGTCGCATCGTTTCAATGAGCCTCAGTTCTTCTTCACTTAACAGGTCTGCTGCCACTTCAAAATGAAAATTTGTCTTCCCTTTATCATGAGCCGCGATATAAGACCACACGGCCATGGCATGATCATGCCGGCAGTTAAAGGTTCTGTCCACAAATTTTACCTGCGGTATCTCTGCGTCAATAAACTGCTGCAGTTCCTTTTTCACCAGGGAAATATCCCTAAATCGAAGGGCTTTATCGATAGAAGAAAGACAGTAGCTGCAGGAAAACGGACAGCCTCTGCTGGATTCATAATAGATGATCTTATTTTTAAATTCATCCATATCCTGATAGACAAACGGAACCCGGCTGAGATCTATCACCGGCCGCCATGGGTTTTCCACAATCTCCGCCTGTTCCGTGGAGCTTTCTGCGGCGCCGCCATCCCTGCGGTAAACAATCCCCATCACATCCTCCAGGTTATGCCGTTTACCATGATAATAATGAAGCAGTTCCAGAAATGTTTCTTCCCCTTCCCCTCGCATAATACCAGCCAGCTGTGGATAACAATCCAGCATCTGTGCCGCATTGTAGGAAACCTCCGGGCCGCCAAGCCAGATACTTATGGCGGGCAGTACCTTTTTAATCTCAACCACAATCTGTTTTACATAACTGATATTCCAGAGATAGCAGGAAAGGCACAGAATATCCGGCTTCTGCCTGTAAAGATCCGCCAAAATATCATCGATTCTCTGGTTAATGGTATACTCTTTAATATGAATCTCCCGTGCATACTCTGTTGCAAAGCTCTTCAGGCTGTAAACCGCCAGATTGGAATGTATATATTTTGCATTGATTGCTGCTAATAAAACCTTCATAAAAATTCATATCTCCATTTTTAAGGCCTGTTGTATCTGTTCGAGGCCGGGAACAGATGTTGGCTTATACTAGTACATCTTACAATAATTAACTGCCACATAAGCCGACCTAAATTTACGATGTATTAGATACACCAGACCCATGATTTTCGTGCAAAACGCAGCAAAATTTCTATCAGCCACGTCTTAAAGGCTAATTTTACTATATTTTTTGCTTATAGTAAATAAAAACTCGGCTAATCCGTTGACATTTCGGCAAAAACAGGGTAAAATTAAGACTCGTGCAGCCGGGGTGTTAGCGGTACCTTGTACCTGCAATCCGCTATAGCAGGGGTGATATTACGCAGAGGGTGCTGATTTGCAGAGCTGCCCTTGGAAAGTGGCGTTGAGATCTGGGTCTTACGCGACGGGAATCTGTGAACCGTGTCAGGTCGGGAACGAAGCAGCACTAAGCAGAATCTTCCGGGTGCCGTGAGGGTGCCTGGGTTGAGTTAACTGCCGAGGTAACGTCTGTGGAGATGCATTCGAAGCGTAATGCACGAAAAAAAGATAATTCTGACATAATGAGATAAAAGATAACGCTTAATAAATGGCTGAACTTTGTAGGAATATTTTGTGTTCCTGCAGGGGACAGCCATTTTAAATATATCATCGTCACTATTCTTAACCTGATAATATAAATCGGGATTTAGTCGGCTAGCTTTAGCCTAGTCGACGGATGGGGACGCTTAATGACAGGGAGGCCGGGGAGGCGCTGGGGCTGTATATGCCGTTGCGATATGCACCCGTGCTGCTAAGTGTTTCTAGAACAGCCGCTGCCGG
>NZ_CYZU01000078.1 GCF_001404335.1 Faecalicatena contorta | reverse complement strand
GGGAAACAGGAAGGGGCCTTTCAGCAAGCATAGAATGCGCGCTAGAACGGCCCCTTCCTGTTTCCCGCCCCCGGGCAGAACCCCCTCTTTCGGCAGGCGTCCCCCCTTACACACATCTCCCGCCCACTATTATGATCTTGACAATAGTGTGTGTCATACAGTATAATTTGTTTATAGGAGGATTTACTATGCCGGAAGAGAAGGATTTGATGGCGAACCTGACGTCAGAGCTGCGCAGGGGCACGCTGATTCTTAGTGTGCTGAGCCAGCTGGGGGAAGCCAAGTATGGATATGCTCTTGTCCAGAGCCTTGAGGAGAAGGGCGTAGAGATCGACCCGAACACGCTGTATCCTCTGCTTCGGCGTCTGGAGAAGCAGGGACTTTTGAGCAGCGAATGGGACGTGGGAGAATCAAAGCCGAGGAAATATTACAGAAGGACTCCCATGGGAGATGATATTTACAGGGAACTGAAGACGCAGTGGGAGCAGCTTTCGTTTAACATGGATCGGATTTTAAGGGAGGGAGCGTTATGACAGACAGGGAGAGAGAACTGATTAATCGCTATGTATATGAAGTTACGAAACGTGTCCCAAAGGAGCAGCGGGATGAGATTGAGCTGGAGATGAGAGAACTGATCGGGGATATTCTGGAAGAGCTGACGCTCGATCAGGTATTTGCAAAACTTGGAGATCCGGCTGTGTTTGCCCGAAAGTACAGGGAAGATAAAAATTATGTCATCAGTCCTGATTATTATGACAATTATATCTGGGTGATGAAGATCGTGCTGATCTGTGTATGGACAGGGATGTTTATTTCCATGGTGGTTCAGTGTGTGATTGACTATAGAAATGTATTCTACGAGATAGCGCGTTTCATAAGCGGGCTAATGACGGGGTCTGTTGGTGCATTTGGAGCGGTGACGCTGGTCTTTGCATTTATGGAACGGCAGAAGATAAAGGTGGAACTAAAGAAGGATAAGGTCTGGACCTCCGATATGCTGAATCCGATACCGGATAAGAAGGCCAGGATTAGCCGGGGGGATTGTGTGGCATCCCTGGTATTTATCATGATTTTTGCCTTTATTCTCATATTTGTACCGCAGTTTATTGGAGCAAGCTTTACAGATGGGAACGAAGTTACACGCATTTCCCTCTTTAATCTGGACAAATGGGGGATGATACTGCCCATATTTCTGGTTGCCCTGATGGCTGCATTTGTAGATGAAATTATCCGGCTGGTAGCCGGGTGCTACTGCCGGACTGTGATGCTGAGCAGTGTCATAGCGAATGTGATTCAGGTAATATTGGCGATACTTGTATTAAAAGTATTTCCCATCTGGAATCCCAATTTTGTATTTGAGTTAGAGTCAAACTTAAGCGAGTCATTACACTGGAAAAATGAGCTGATTAACAGGTGGAATGCAGGGCTGCTATCTGACATCATCCTGGGGATCATCGTATTTGCATCAGCCATAGAGGTTGGACTGACCGTGTACAGGACTGTGCGGTATGGGAGAGATTTGGGCGGGCGTTGAGATATGAAAACCAGTATGGTTTCCGGAAAAGAACACTTTGAATTAAATAGACGCTGAGAAAGAGGTATATTACTGCTTATGCAGATGCATCCAGAGTACCTCAAAAGCAGGAACACAGCCAGGGAGTTGTATGCCCTGGCTGTGATGTTTTGTGACTATAATTACAGATCAAAAGAATCCAGTTCTTGGATTTGTCTCTTTTTTTGCTGCATTTTGCTATGGTTCTGCTCCAAGAGCGGGGTTATCTTTTGGCATAAATCCTCGGTTATCCGCAGGCATTCCAGCGCGTCCTCCCTGTTAACCTCTACAAAGTTATCACCAGGATATCTGGCGTCATAGTAAAAATCGCCAAGCCACTTCATGTCTTTTGATGAAAGGTCTAATTTAGGATAAATTTCTTTCAGCTTGTTGGTGATAGCCCGCAAATTATGGGAATGCATAAGTCCCAGAGCATCTTCCGCAAAAGTTACTTCTAAAATTGCCTTCAGGTATTTCTCAGCAGACTGCGCGCACAGAGCAGCGACTCCATTATAGTTGCCAAGCTGTTCACCTACCTGCATTCCGGCCTTTGCATAACAATAATCGTTATACGCCATTCCATAGTAAGAATTTATTTTTTTTTCCATAATACGATTCCCTCCTTTTTGACCTGAGATACTAAAAGGCATTCTGAGTTTCGAAATGTTTCAATATCATAAAAAACTAAATCTATATTCTCTTCATCAAATTCACTGCATAAATCACCTCGGAGTAAGCGGTCGGGAATGCATGATGTTATTGCCATTAAATCAATATCGCTTTTTATGGTTTGTTCTGTACGTGCATAGCTGCCAAACAGTATAATATATTCCAAATCAGGTATTCGGCTGATCAGGTACTGTATTTTTTCTGCAATGAAAGTTTTTGTAGTACCTTCCAAAAAAGATATTGACTCATCTATTTTCATTGTGCCCTCCTTATCGGCTGAGTTGCAGAGTTTTAGGTGTGTTGGTATAAATTTCTGAGTGATATATTAATTTATCATAGCATAAAATATATGTCAAAAACAATCTGTATTTGGTACGTTTAGTGGAAAATATAAGTAAATCAGCTCAAATATTTAGTTTTTTTTATTCATAATAAAATTTTACTTCAGGCAGGCGTCCCTTCTTCGTTCTCCCCCGCTTTCAATAAGTACTTGCAATATTGAAAGGGAAGAGGTAAGATTCTTTTATAAAACGATTTATGAAAGAAAAATCCACCCCCGTTTAAGAGCGGGTTTTTAACAGGAGGCAGCATATGGGCACAGGGATCGGAATCGATAAAAGGAAAGCAAATTTAGCAAAGGTGGCAAAGTTCATCCTGCACCGCCGCAGCACATCAAAGCCGGAGATTGCGGCTATGCTTGGCCTGAGTATGCCAACGGTTTTACAAAACGTGAAGGAGCTGCTGGAGCGCGGAATTATCGTTGAGAGCGGGGAATATGAGTCGACCGGCGGGCGTAAGGCAAAGGCATTGTCAGTCAATGCGGGGTTGAAGTATGCGGCAGGGATTGATATTACGGCGAATCATATCAGCTATGTCGTGATTGACCTGACGGGAGAACTGATAGAAAAAGAACGGATCCGGGCCGTGTTTGAAAACTCACTGGAGTATAATGAAAAGGTGCATCAGGGCTTTCTGGAATTTGTGCAAAGAGCAGGGATCGAGGCTAAAAGGATTTTGGGCGTGGGGATTTCGCTTCCGGGGATTATCGACAAGGAGCATGAGACCCTGATCATTTCCCATATCTTAAGGCTTAAGAATGTAAGCCTGAAAAATCTTAGCCGTTTGTTTGAATATGAAGTCTGCTATGAGAATGATGCCAACAGCGCGGCGATGGCGGAAATGTACCGGCTGGAGAAGAATGCGGTATATTTGTCCCTGAGCAATTCGGTGGGCGGGTCTTTTTATATTCATAACGGAATATACGAGGGGGATGATTACCGGAGCTCCGAATTCGGGCATATGATCATTGTGCCGGGAGGCAGACAGTGTTACTGCGGGAAGAAGGGATGCGTGGACGCTTACTGTTCCGCACAGGTTTTGGCAGCGAAAGCGGATGATAATCTGGAGCAGTTTTTCGAAAGGCTGGATAGAGGCGATGAAGATTTGCAGCAGGTATGGGATGAGTATCTGGAGTATCTGGCGGTAACAGTTACCAATCTGAGGATGGCATACGACTGCGATATCATTCTTGGCGGGTATGTGGGGGGATACCTGGAAAAATATATGGCGGAATTGAGTAAAAGAGTGATAAAATATAATGGCTTTGAGAATGACACAACTTATCTGAAAACATGCAGCTTCCAAAAGGAGGTGTCTGCTGTAGGAATTGCGATGAGTTTTGTGGAAAATTTTTTTGAATCACTCGGGCGTGTTTAGTATGCATTAATGGAACAATGGGCAAATGTGATTTGCAGGGAAATGAGTGGCGGTTACTGTTCACGGAACAAAGGAAGACTATGAAAAAGAATATTTTTTATTCCAGGACAAAGAAAGGGTTTGATGGAAAATGAAATCTATATACTGTATATTGCTTATAACTATGTGTTTAAATAACAATATATAGTATAAATGTTTCATTTTTCAAAAATTCTTTCTTTGTCCTTATATTTTCTGAGACGAAGTACAAATCAAGTAGAATCTCTTACAATCAATTCTGTATTCAACAATATATGTTGTGTCGGCGAAGATGGATTTTCTATCAAATCTAGTAACAATTCACATGACTGATGCCCGATCTGCCGTTTCGGCTGGCTGATCGTGGTTAAGGAAGGAACAACCATTTTAGATAAATCAATATTATCAAACCCGATGACCGCGATATCTTTGGGCACCTGCAGATTGCAGTTTTGTATTGCTTTTATTGCGGCTGCGCCATAGACGTCGGATACACAATAAAAGGCGTCGGGATGGTCAGGTTTCTTTAATAAGGCCGATATGATAGAAACAGCCATATCAAAATCAATACTTGAAACATGCATGATCCATTCATTTCTGGGAACCAGCCCGGCTTTTGCCATGGCTTCTAAATAGCCCTTTTCACGGTATTTTGCGTATGCATTTGTCAGCATGCTGTTGATAAGGGCGATCTTCGTTCTCCCGGTAGAAATTAAATAGTTTATTGCAATTTGCGAGGAATAGATATCGTCGATTGATACAAAGGAAACATTGGGCAGATAGCAATGCTCCGAACACATTACGATGGGGTACTTTAGCCGCAGTCTGCTTAATTTCTCTTTGTCAAAGATATTATGGACGAGAAGCAGACCTGAAAAATGATTCTGATCCATAATGACTTCATACTCGTTTAATGCATTTTTATAGTCTGACGCTTCATAAAAAAAAGTGCGGAATCCCCTGGAAGCAGCCGCTGCCTGGATTCCATCGATTACCTCCGTATAAAAAGGGTTTCTAAAATCCGGAAAACAAACGAGAATAGAGCAGGTGTTCGTTGCTGTTTCAGCTATGTGAAAGTCTTTCGGGGTTAGGCCAAAGTGGGAGATTGCCTGTAATACTTTTTGTGTGGTTTCAGGCTTTACATATCCACTTTTATTAATAATGCGGGATACAGTAGCAATGGATACATTTGCCTGTTTTGCAATTTGTGAGATGGTTACGGTTTTTGAAATAGCCATGCTGACCTCCTGGGTGTAAAAAATATGTAAAATTTACATACAAATTAGTGAAAATATTTAAAAATCGATCCTTAAACTGCTGTTATTAATGAAAATTATATAAGGTATTGAAAAGAATGTCAATCGATAATATAATAAAAGTGTAAAAATTACATACTAAAGTAAAAAATGTGAAAAAAATCAGAAAGGAGGTGCGAATATGAAGCAGGGATTTGTGACTGCTGTTATGGATCAGTATTCAATAGAAGAAGTGATTGATTTTGCAGCTTCCAATGGGTTCGAATGCATAGAAGCGGCATGTTGGCCAAAAGAAAAAGCGGAAAGACGTTACGCAGGTGTAACACACATTGATGTGGATAAACTAGATCATGAAAGCGCAGAGTATATTTTAACCTATTGCCGGAAAAGAAGAATAGAAATATCTGCATTAGCCTATTACCCAAATGTATTGGATCCTGATTTGGAAAAAAGAGCTTATTGTATTGAGCATTTAAAAAAAGTCATAGAAGCCGCCAACAGATTGAAAGTATATATGGTGACAACATTTATAGGAAGAGTTCCCGATTTGAATGTTATGAAAAATTTAGAGATCGCAGAGGAAGTCTGGGGGCCTCTCTTACAATTTGCAGAGGAGCTGGGGGTTAATATAGCAATTGAAAACTGTCCGATGCTATTTACAGAGGACGAATGGCCCGGAGGAAAGAACATTGCAACATCGCCCGTTATCTGGAGGGAATTGTTTCATAGGCTGCCAAGCCCCAATTTAGGCCTGAATTATGATCCGTCACATTTTATATGGCAGGAAATGGACTATATCAAACCGATCTATGAATTTAAAGATAAAATATTTCATGTCCACTATAAAGACATTAAGCTGAATAAAGAGGCGAGAAGTGAGGTTGGTATACTGGCGGCGCCGCTGTCTTATATGACTCCCAGGATTCCGGGGCACGGAGATGTGGACTGGGGGGGCTATATATCTGCATTACTCGAAATTGGATATCAGGGGGCTGCATGTATAGAAATAGAAGATAAATCTTTCGAGAACAGGAAAGAGAATATAGAAAATGCACTGAAGATCAGCAGACAATATTTAAAACAGTTTATTAATTATCCGGAACTGCCAGACAGCCCAAAAGTCCGGAACTGAGATTTGCATAATCCATAAATAGACGGTAAAAAAGGAGAGGAGGGATAAATTTGCAGAAAATTGCAGTGGGAGTGATCGGGCTTGGCTTTATTGGAAAACAGCATATTGAAGCGCTTAGAAGAGTTCCTGGAATTGAGGTGGCTGCTGCGTCCGATGCGGATGCTTCCATGCGGAATTGGTGTCAGGCAAACGGAATCGAGAATTTCTATGTAAATTATCAGGATATGCTTAAGAAAGTAAAGCTGGATGCTGTACATGACTGCACGCCGAATCATATGCATTTTGAGGTGAATAAGGCGATATTGGAAAGCGGCCGTCATGTCTATAGTGAAAAGCCTTTGACGCTGCGTTCGTCGGAGGCGTTGGAGCTTTGCAGGCTTGCAAAAGAGAAGGACAGGCTTGCGGCAGTTAACTTTAATTACAGAAATAACGCGATGGTACAGGAAATGAAGGGAAGAGTACAGGAAGGAAGGCTGGGAGGCTTCAGCCATATTCAATTGGAGTACTTACAGGATTGGCTGCTATATGATACGGATTTTGATTGGCGGATCAGCAGGGAGACAGGCGGTGAGTCCAGGGCAACAGCGGATATAGGATCTCATTGTTTTGATACGCTTCAGTTTATTACGGGAGAGAGGATTACCGCAGTCTATGCAGTTTTTCATCAGCAATACCGAAAGCGAAAGTATTGTAAGGAAAAGAGAGAGACATTTTCCGGCGGACAAAAAGGAGATACTTATGAAGTGGCTGATGTAGAGAATGAAGATGCCGCACATATTTTGTTCAGGCTGGAAGGCGGGATAATAGGAAACATTGCGGTAAGTCAGGTATGCGCGGGAAAAAAGAATGGCTTAAAAGTTCTGATCAGCGGCGAAAGAGAAGCTGTCCAGTGGGAGCAGGAGAATCCGGATAAGCTGTGGATCGGGCATCGGGATGGCGGAAATGAAGTTTTATATGCAGATGGAAAATACCTGACCGACTATGCAAAATCATTCGCAGTGCTGCCGAACGGGCATCCGGCAGGTTGGACGGATGCATTGACGAATGGAATAGGAAACTTTTATTCGCAGATCAGGGATAGAAAAAGCAACATTCGATACGCAAATTTCGAGGATGGATATTATATTTCCAAAATTGTAGAAGCATGTATAGAAAGCAGCCGGCTTAACCGCTGGGTGGAAATAAAAGGAGGAGAAAAATATGAAAAGAAACAAAGTGATTAGTATGGGACTGGCTGGTATGTTAGCTCTGTCACTTATCGGTTGTGCAGGAAAGGGGGAAGAACAGCCCAAAAAAGAAGCGGATGCCAAAGAAGAGCTTACAATCTTGATTGACGGCACGACTGAAGGGACAGACGGATACCTGATCAAACAAGGCGCGTTGGAATTTGCCAAGGAGTATGATGTTGACGTTAAATTCGTAGAAACACCATATGCCGAGATCCACCAGAAGCTAATGAACGTGGGGGCAAGCGGCGGCAGTGATTTTGATGTTGTATTTGTAGAGTCAGACTTCGTTGCCCAGATGGGGAAAGCGGGGATTTTAGAGCCTCTCAATGAATATGTAGAAAAATCAGAGTCGTTAAAGTGGGATGATTTTGTGGACTCCACAGTTGAAAGAAATACTTTGGAAGGTACTGTATATGCAATTCCACAGGTTGCAGATGTCCAGACAACCATTTACAATAAGGAGATTCTTGCGGATCTGGGATTCGCAAATCCGCCTGCAACGATTGATGAGTTTATCGATTACTGCGTAAAGGCGAAAGAAGCGGATTATTTGCCGATGGCAGTCAGATTTAATTCCACGGCGCTTCCGTGTCAGTTGATGGGGCTGTTCCTGTTTACAGATAACGGTGCATTTGTAGAAAAGGACGGCGACACATGGAAAGCGGCTCTGGATAATGAAACCGGCGCAAAGTGGGTAGAAAATGTAAGAAAGATTTTTAGCACAATTAACGGGGATACACTTGTTACAATGGATGATACAGCAATGTATGATGCGCTGAATACCGGTAAGGCAGGATGTACAATCGGCGGCGCATGGATGTATGATGCTTTAAATGATGATATGAGGGAGAAGATGGTAACTGCTCCGTTCCCGAAAGGCTCAGGAGACCAGGTGGCTTTGATGAGCGGCTGGAATTTAGGGATTTTTGCAAACTCAGAGCATAAAGACCTCGCATTTAAGTTTTTGGAATATAAAGCCGATGCGGAAAATGCAGGAAAGATGACAGCTGGACTCAGCGGAAGGAAGGATGCCGAGGAGCATTTTACAGAAGAGCAGAAAGCATATTATCCGGAATTCCAGGAGCTGATGCAGTATGGTATGGGCATTACTTCAGCAGAGTTTACGTTGAGAAGTGAAATGACGACAGCCATTCTTCCGGTTTTCCAGGAAGTGACATTCAGTGATGATGCTGCGCCGGCAGATGCTGCGAAAATGATGAACGATGCAATACAGAAAACAATAGATGAGAATCAATAAAATCCTGGTGTGCTGGCACATGGAGACATGATGTGGCAGTCTGCCGGAACAGTATGAAAGGGCCGGGCATCGGCTGGTTGGTTGTTTAGCCGGCCGGCAGATGCCGCCGGTTGTTTTCCGGGGAGAGATTAGAAATGAAAAACACGACAAAAAAACTATTGCCTTATCTTTATAGTACACCATTTCTTATTTTGTTATTTGCATTTGCATTATGTCCGTTTATCTTAAATATTGGTATGAGTTTTACCAATTACGGTTTAATGCGCGCTGAGTGGAATTTTGTGGGCCTGAAAAATTATTCTGACATTTTAATGGATAAGACAACTTGGAAAGCGATTGAACTTACGGTAGTTTTTATTATTGGGTGTGTTGGACTGACGATGCTGCTGGGCATGTTTTATGCTATAATCATGACGTTTAAGATTAAGGGGATAACCCTGATAAAAGCTTTGATTTTAATGCCGTGGATCATTCCGGAATCCGTGACTGCTTATGTATGGAAATGGTTATTTTCAGCCGATTCCGGACTGGTTTTTTATATTTTAGAGAGGGTAGGCTTGATTTCAAAAGATACTTCATTTTTCTTTGACGGTAAACTTGCCATGCTGATGATTATTCTGGCAAATGTCTGGCGGACGGCTCCTTTTGTGGCGATTATGACGTATGCAAAGCTGAGTGCAGTTCCGGATGGGCATGTGGAGGCAGCCCAAATAGACGGGGCCAGTTCTGTTCAGGTATTTCAATATATAAAAATCCCCTGGATGATGCCGATTCTAAAAAGATGTGCGATGCTTCTTTTCGTATGGTCATTCAATTCCTTCTCCATTATCTATATTCTCACGAATGGAGGTCCGGCAGGAGCCACCACGACGCTGCCTTATCTGATACGCCAGGCTGGATTCGTGAACTTTAATTTTTCCAGAGCGGCGGCACTTAGTACGATTTCACTGTTGATCATATTGATCTGCGCGTGTCTGGCGAAAATGATAAATGCTTCGGCTCAATGGATCAAAAGAAAGGGGGAGATACGGCTATGAAGAAAAAGAAGAGAATAGCGATGGTACTGCAATATGCAGCATTGCTGTCGGCATTATTGATCATTATTTTCCCGATATATTGGATTATTATCAGTTCGTTTAAGATAAAAGAAGATATACTGTCTTATCCTCCGAAACTGTTTCCAAGCCAGTTTACGCTAGAAAATTATGTGACAGCGTTCCGGGAATATGATGTATTAATGTATTTAAAAAACAGCCTGATTGTTACGGTGGTTACCGTGATTCTTACTGTTATTATCGCCGCGCTTGCCGCATATGCAATGTGCTTTTTCAAGTTTGCACCAGCCAAAATATTAAATAATCTGCTGTATTTGCTCCAGGTACTGCCGACAATTACTATGATGGTTCCCTTGATGACGCTCTACCGGATTATGGGAATACAGAATACTTATACATCATTAATCCTTACGTATACTGCGGCTATAACAGGGGTTCCTATTGCACTGATTTTAATTACCGGGTATTTTAAGGCAATACCGATGGAATTGTTTGAATCAGCCAGTATAGACGGAGCGGGCTCTTTTAAGGCATTTTATAAAATATTGCTGCCGCTGGGGGCTCCTGGCCTGGTGTGTACGGCTATCTATGTTTTTGTGCAGGCATGGCAGGAATTTATGTTTGCTGTAAACCTGATAACGGCTCCGGAAAAATACACTTTGCCGGTAGGGCTGCAGAGTTTCGTAGGAATGCGGAGTACGGACTGGGGCGGTATGATGGCAACATGTACAATGATAGCGATCCCTGCAGTGATATTGTTTACAGCGGTTCAAAATTACTTTGTGGACAATCTGGCGGGCTCGGTAAAAGAATAATAAAAGAGAGGATGTAGACTATGGCTATGAAGGTAGGATGTGCAGCATGGACGTGGACGGAACCAGCCCATAATCCGCCGTATGAAGGCGCAATTAAGGCAATTGGGGAACTGGGATTTGACGGGGTGGAATTAATACTCCGTGATTTTGAGGATGTAGAATGCTATTGGACCGTAAAAAAGAGAAAAGAAATTAAAAGTATGCTGGATTATTACGGTTTGGAAGTCTCTCAGTTTGCAATGTTTCAAAATGTAATGGATGGGTTAGCCAGCCTGGAAAATGACAGAAAACAAAAATCGATTGATGCATTTAAGGCAGGGTGTGAAATCAGCGCTGCTTTAGGGTGTGATATTGTTAATTTTGTATCTCCCTGGCCGGATACAATTACTGCTCCCAATTCTTATCTGCCGGAATATTATTATATCAATGTTCCGGGCGTGGATCCGAGGATCCGTGCATTGCAGGTATTTCAGACAAAGTTAAAGTACCGGTTTCCGAAACCATTTGAATGGGAGAAGTATTGGGAAAGCCATGTGGATGCGGTCAGGACAGTAACAAAGATTGCAGGCAGTTATGGGTTTAAACTTGCAATTGAAAATCACGCGAATACAATGACACCCCATACAGATTCCATTTTAAGATTATGTGAGGAAGTAGGAGAAGAAAACTTAGGCGCAAATCTGGATACAGTATGGGCTTACTTACAGAGAGAAAACCTTCCGTGGGCAATCTATAAGTATGATAAGAAACTATTCCATGTCCATATGCGGGACGGTGACGGGCTGGCAGCCTATAACCTTCCGGTAGGTTATGGAAATACAGACTGGGAAATGGTAATTAAGGCATTGAAGGAGATCGGTTATGAAGGATACCTTTCACTTGAATGGGCGCATGACTCAGAAAAGCATAAGCATTGTCTAGAATCTTTAGATTATTTGCGTACATTAATCGCAGCAGTTTAATGTTTCGGGGAAAGTAAGAAAAGGTAACGGTTCAGGTCTGTCTGAACTGTTATAAGAGGAGGAATATATGGCTATTAAGATAGGATGCACAGTATGGACATTCATGCAGCCCGGTTATCATGCTCCATATGAAGAGGCAATTCGCAAGGCGGCTGATGTTGGATTTGAAGGAATCGAGCTGATGGTTGATGATGAAAAGAAGCTGGAAGCATACTGGACAGAGGCGAAGACAGAGGAAATCAAACTTCTGCTCAAGCAGTTGAAACTGGATTTGATACAGATCTGTATTTTTCAAAATCTGGCAGGAGGATTCGCAAGTCTGGAGAAAGCAGATAGCGAAAAAGCCCTTTATAATTTCAGAAGAGTATGCAGGCTGGCGAAAAAGCTGGGGGCTCCTGCAGTCAACTTCCCGGTTCCGTATCCGGAAAACGATATTCGGGCAAAAACGACGGCAACTTTGCCGGAATATTTTTATTTAAACACTCCGGATATGGTATTGCCAGGCGGCGAGACAAGGTGTGTTGACGGCTGGCGTTTTGATGCAAAATTCAGACTTTATTTTCCAGCGGATTTCAAATGGGAAAAGTACTGGGAAAATTTTGTTGAGAATATGAAAAAAGTTTCTGAAATAGCGGCATCGGAAGGCGTGACTTGCCGGATTGAGAACACTTATAATACAATGGCTCCCCACACAGACTCTATATTGCGCTTATTGAAACGGGTTGAAAGTGATGTGTTAAGTGTAAGCTTTCACAGTGCACAGGCATTTCTGCAGAGAGAGGTCCTGCCATGGGCGGTGCATAAATATGGGAGGAAAATGACTCACTTCCGGGCGTGCGACGGGGATGGACTGGCCTGCTATAATCTGCCGGTTGGGTCAGGGATTATTGATTGGGAAGGCGTTCTGAGCGCCTTGCAGGAAATTGGGTACGACGGATATCTTTCATTTGAATGGCTGAATGATGCTGATATAGAAGAGAACGCGGCAGAATCGTTGGGGTATATTAGGAGAAAATTGAAAAAGGTATATAATCGTTAATTAAAGAAGCAGAAAGAAACGAGCATCGACTTATACCTCTTCCTGTGTTATGATAATGTTTGATTATTATAGAACAGAAAGAGGTATTTTTGATGAGCAATACATCAGTGAATAACCCCCATAAACATATCTGCCTGGGTATCCTTGCTCATGTTGATGCAGGAAAAACAACGCTGTCGGAAAGCATGCTCTATACGGCAGGCAGTATTCGGAAGCTGGGCCGGGTGGATCATCAGGACGCTTTTTTAGACACATTCGAGCTGGAGCGTGCGAGGGGGATTACCATCTTCTCAAAACAGGCGGAATTTGTGTGGAAAGATATGGAGATTACGCTTTTGGATACACCGGGCCATGTGGATTTTTCGGCTGAAATGGAGCGCGCTCTGCAAGTGATGGATTTTGCAGTGCTTGTGATCAGCGGAGCGGACGGCGTACAGGGGCATACAGTTACCCTCTGGCGTCTTCTGAAACAGTATCAAATCCCGGTATTTTTATTTATAAACAAGATGGATCAGGAGGGAACAGATCGAGAGTTAATTCTAAAAGAACTAAAGAAACGTCTGAGTGACGGGTGCGTGTGCTTTCATGAATTATCTAACCTCGAAAATGCAGAGGACAGCTGCCTGGAGAATCTGGCAGTGTGTGAAGAAGGCATGCTGGAGGAATACCTGGAGACCGGGAAGCTTGGGCTGGATTCAGTGGTACGCGCGGTCCGTGAAAGAAAAGTATTCCCTTGTTACTTTGGATCCGCACTCAGACTGGAAGGCGTGGAAGAATTGATGGAGGGGCTCAGGACGTACATGGCCAGTCCTGCTTATTCCCATGAATTTGGGGCAAAGGTTTATAAGATCGCGAGGGATGAACAGGGAAACCGGCTGACCTATCTGAAGGTGACAGGAGGGACTCTGCATGTGAAGGATGTACTGCCTGGCACGGAGGAGAAGATCAACCAGATCCGTATCTATTCGGGTGCAAAGTATGAGGCCGTCCAGTCGGCTGCAGCGGGCCGCGTGTGTGCTGTGACAGGCCCCGTCAGTACGTATCCGGGACAGGGACTCGGCGCGGAGAAGGAGCTGGACATGTTCATACTGGAACCGGTTCTGACCTATCAGATTCAGCTTCCTGAGGACTGCGATGTGCATCAGATGCTGCTGAATCTTAAACAGCTGGAGGAAGAGGAGCCTCAGCTTCATATCGTGTGGGAGGAGCAGCTCGGAGAGATCCATGCCCAGCTGATGGGAGAGGTGCAGACAGAGGTGCTGAAAAGTATGATATGGGAGCGCTTTAAGGTCCGCGTAGAATTTGGCGAAGGGAATATTGTTTATAAAGAAACGATTGAAGAACCGGTGGAGGGTGTCGGGCATTTTGAGCCGCTTCGGCATTATGCGGAAGTGCACCTGCTTTTGGAGCCGGGAGAACGGGGATCAGGCCTTCAGTTTACGTCTGCCTGCAGTGAGGATGTTCTGGACAGAAACTGGCAGCGGCTGATCTTAACTCATTTGGAGGAAAAAGAGCATAAGGGAGTTCTGACCGGCGCGGCTGTCACGGATATGAAGATTACGCTCACAGCAGGGCGGGCACATCTGAAACATACGGAAGGCGGGGATTTCAGACAGGCCACGTACCGTGCGGTGCGCCAGGGGCTAAAAAAAGCGAAAAGCATTTTGCTGGAACCGTATTATGAATTCCGTTTGGAAATGCCTTCGGACCATATCGGGCGCGCGATGTCTGATATACAAAAGATGTACGGCCGATTCGATCACCCCGGGATGGACGGGGGGACCGCGGTGCTTACCGGAATCGTTCCGGTAGCGACGATGCGGGGATATCAGCGGGAATTTATTTCCTACACGGGCGGGCAGGGCCGGATGTTCTGCAGCCTGAGGGGATATGAGCCGTGCCATGATCAGGAGGCGGTTATATCCGCATCCTGTTATGATTCCGAGGCCGATATGGAGAATCCGACAGGATCGGTTTTCTGTGCCCATGGGGCCGGATTTGTCGTGAAATGGGATCAGGTGGAGGAGTATATGCATATGGAAAGCACTCTGAAGACAGACGCTCCCGAACAGGATTCTTTTGTATATATACCGCCGGCTTCCGGCTCTTCTTCCAGGATAGAGCTGACACAGTCGGAACTGGATGCGATCTACAGGCGGACTCCGGATCCGGTAAAAAGAAGGGCACAGAGTGCGCCGGTTACCGTTAAGGCGCCGGAAAAGAAGCCATCCGACGGAAAATGGGAGGAACGGCAGAAAAATAAGAAAAGCAGAGAGACCTTTCTGCTAGTTGACGGCTACAACATTATTTTCGCATGGGAAGATTTAAGCGCCCTGGCGGAGGTAAACATAGAGAGCGCCAGGGACAAGCTGATGGATATTCTGTGCAATTATCAGGGATATAAACAGTGTACACTGATTCTGGTATTTGACGCCTACAAGGTGGAGGGAAATCCGGGGGAGGTTCTGAAACACCACAACATTTACGTAGTTTATACCAAGGAGGCGGAGACCGCGGACCAGTATATAGAAAAGACGGTACGCCGCATAGGACGGGGGTATGATGTTACGGTTGCTACATCCGATGCCCTTGAGCAGGTAATTATCCTTGGGCAGGGAGCGCAGCGGATGTCTGCAGACGGATTGAAAGAGGAAATAGAGCTTATGCAGAATGAGATTCGAAGTGAGTACCTGAACAAACCGGAAAATGCAAGAAATTATTTATTCGACCACATGTCAGAGGAATTGGTCAATGAAATGGAAAATGTGCGGTTAGGGAAAAAGAGGAGGGATTCTTAACCTGTGTTTAGGAAATATAGTGGGTGATATTTATAAAAACCACATCGTTTTGGAAGGCAGTATGCCTTAACCAATTCGATGTGGTTTTTCTTTAGGATGCTGAACAAAGAGAAATGCCGGGTGATGATAAACAGCACAGAATCTTATGACTGCTATTATGATGCATAACTCAAAGTAAATTCAACCAAATATACACATGTTTTTTTGTATGTTTTGCCAAAAATGAAAAAGAATATTGACTTTTTAAATAAAGTGGGGAATAATATAATTACTTTAATAAAACGTTTAATAAAAGATTAAAACAAGGAAGCGAGGTATTATAATGTTAAAGAGGAAAGAGAACACAATGCTTCAGCAGATTATGACAGCGCCCAAGGAAATTACGTTCAGGGAGGTACCCGTACCTGAACCGGGAGAGAAACAGGTTTTAGTAAAGGTCATGAATATAGGGATCTGCGGCTCGGATATTCATGTATATCATGGACAGCATCCCTTTACTACATATCCTGTCACCCAGGGACATGAGGTATCAGCGGAGGTTGTAAAGCTGGGGGAAGGCGTGGACGGATTAGCAATAGGACAAAAGGTAACGATTCAGCCGCAGGTGGTGTGCGGAGAGTGTTATCCGTGCCGGCATGGAAAGTATAATCTCTGCGAGGAACTGAAGGTCATGGGATTTCAGACAACGGGCACGGCATCGGAGTATTTTGCGGTTGATGCAGAAAAAGTCACACCGCTTCCGGAAGCTATGAGTTACGAGGAAGGCGCTATGATTGAACCCTTGGCGGTAGCCGTACACGCCGTAAGACAGGCAGGCGATGTGAAAGGATTGAAAATCGCAGTTCTTGGAGCCGGCCCGATCGGCAATTTAGTTGCCCAGACAGCACTTGGTATGGGTGCAGAATCCGTATTGATAACAGACATCAGCGGTTTGAGGCTGGAGAAAGCAAAAGAATGCGGGATTAAGCATATGGCTGACACGAAGGAAGAAGATTTTGGTGAAGCTATGATCCGTGTATTCGGTCCTGACAAGGCGGATGTTATCTACGACTGTGCAGGCAGCAACATAACAATAGGTCAGGCAATTCAGTATGCAAGAAAGGGCAGCACAATTATTCTGGTTGCTGTATTTGCAGGAATGGCAGAGGTGGATCTGGCCGTACTCAATGACCATGAACTGGATCTTAATACAACAATGATGTACCGTAATGAGGATTATATAGAAGCAATCCGCCTTGTGAATGAGAAAAAGGTACATCTGCGTCCGCTGATTTCAAAAACATTTGCGTTCCAGGACTATAAGCAGGCGTATCAGTATATCGAGGATAACCGGGAGACAACCATGAAAGTAATCATTAACGTGCAGGAATAAGGGAAAAGGGGTCAGACCCCTATGAAGATTCCAAACGTATTTTTTCATAAGGAGGATTAAAAAATGGGAGCCGTAGAGCTAAGTTCAGGTGTTTCGCCAGTCATACACAGCAAGGAGACAAAATGCAGCGCAGTCTGTGAGATTCCGGTAAAAGCAGATAAAAGGGATACAAATGTTAAGGTGCCGTTTGTTAGTAAAATCGCCTATGGCATGGGCGATGTGGGATGCAATTTCAGCTGGATGTTTGTAGGAAACTTTTTGATGATATTTTATACAGATGTTTTTGGGATTAGTATGAGCGCAGTAGCAGGCCTTATGTTGTTTTCCCGTTTTTGGGATGCGATCAATGATCCGATGATCGGGAGCCTGACAGATAAGACAAAGTCACGCTGGGGACGTTACAGGCCATGGCTGCTGATTGCAGCGCCGCTCACCGCAGTGATACTAATGCTGACATTCTGGGCGCATCCGGACTGGACTTCCACGGCAAAAATAACGTATATGGCGGTGACATACTGTATTCTTGTCCTGGGCTACACCTGTGTAAATATTCCATATGGAACCTTATGCGGGGCTATGACACAGAATATAGAGGAGAGGGCAAAGATCAATACATCCCGCTCTGTGGCGGCCATGATAGCTATCGGTATCATAAATATTATCACAGTGCCGCTGATTACCAGGCTGGGCGCGGGAGACGATAAGCGGGGTTACCTGATGATAGCGGTGATATACGGCTGTATATTTGCTGCCTGCCATATCTTTTGCTTTGCCAAAACAAAGGAAGTTGTTGCAGTTCCCGAAAAACAGAAAGTATCTATCATGAAGCAGCTGAAGGCTGTTGCACAAAACAGGCCTTATATCCTCGCATTAATAGGGCAGATGTTATTTGGCTTTACACTATATGGAAGAAACGCGGATGCATTGTATTATTTTACATACGTAGAAGGCAATAAGGCGTTTTTTACAACATATTCCATGTGTATTATCATTCCGTCTATTATCGGGGCAGCATGTTTTCCGCTGTTGTTCAAATGGACGAACAATAAAGGGCGGGCCGCTTCTATTTTTGCCTTACTGACAGGAATCAGTATGCTAAGCTTATACTTTTTCAGTGTTCAGTCTTCGCCGATTCTGTTTTATGGGGTGTCGGGGCTAACACAGTTCTTCTTCTCCGGATTTAATACGGCAATTTATGCAATTATACCGGACTGCGTAGAATACGGAGAATGGAAAACCGGGCTTCGCAATGACGGATTTCAGTATGCGTTTATTTCGCTGGGAAATAAAATCGGCATGGCGCTGGGGACTTCTCTTCTGGCTCTCATTCTTGGTGCAGCAGGATATGCGGCAAATCAACAGCAGAATGCGGCGGTGCTGGCTGTTATGAAACATTCTTTTACTACAATACCAGGTGTTTTATGGGTGGTGACAGGAATTGTACTGGTTTTTTATAGGCTGAACAAAAAGCGTTATAATGAAATAGTAGAAGAAATTAACGTAAGAAAATCGGGATTTAGTCGGCAAGCTTTAGACTTGTCGACGGATGGGGACGCTTCATGACAGGGAGGCCGGGGAGGTGCTGGGGCTGTATATGCCGTTGCGATATGCACCCATGCTGCTAAGTGATTCTAGAACACCCGATGCAGGATAGGCGGGTATGCTGAACACATCACAGGAAATCTGATGATTTCCCGCGCTGGGTTCAGCAAAAACTTGATTTGGAGATCAAGTTGTTCCCCGCCTATCCGGCATCGGCTGTTCAAGAATCACTAAGCGCATTCCAGCATTTCGCAACGGCATATACAGCCCCAGCACCTCCCCGGCCTCCCTGTCATAAAGCTGGCTCATCCAATCGGCAGGAAAACCCACCAACCGGGTGGGATCCCGGACCAGGGCAGCGGATGTGGATTGGCTATGCGTGTCTTTTCATCTTCAAGATGTGTATGAACTGGAAGCCGTATCACCTTACTTATATACACCTACTGGGGACATAAAAAAACAGTCAATTCTATATCCATACGCTGCCCCCGTTTGAGGCCCCTCCTTAGAAACGAGCTTTTTCCTGCCGGTTGGATGCGCCAGCTCCATGAAGGGATCGCCAAAAGCCTTCCGGAGAACATCCATGTCCTTTCAAAAACGCTCAAAGCGGACCTTAGAAATTCTTGGTGGGAAACAGCCCTGAAAATGGAGAGATTTTTGGATTCCGAATCCAAAAATCAGCTGACCCAGCGCGAGAAATCATC
>NZ_CYZU01000077.1 GCF_001404335.1 Faecalicatena contorta | reverse complement strand
GACCACTATGTTTGTGCATTATGGCAAAGAAAAAGAAGCTCTGTTACGAGCTTCCTAAAGAATGAACGCTAAATCGACTGTGAATAGTAACTATTGCTTGAATTGATATTTATCGTGGCCTTGACATGCGGGTGCGCGAGAAAATTTAATTTTTAATTAGACGAAATCATTAAAAATTGTGGATGGATTTTACAGAAATTTATCATTTGGAGAAGCATAAATTTTACAGGAATTCCTTACAATAGAGACAACAGAAAATACATTTGTTTCAGATTGTGAGGGATATATATGTACAAAGGATTATGGACTCTGATTGAAAGGTATGCGGACGAAGAATCTGCGGCGGGGCTTTATCTTGCGGCAAATATTATCTGCTGGACTGCGGGAACGATCCTGCTCGGCCTTGCTGCGTCAGCCCTGATGCAGAAAAGTATTGTCCTGGTACTGGTGGATATCGTATGTGCTGGAGCATATGCAGGAATCATTTTCGGGCTGATCGGAGGAATTTTATATTTGCAGAGAAGAGAAGGCAGTGGAAACAGGCAATAATCTTTATAAAGAAGTAAGGCGCGAAAAGACCTTGCCAACTATATTTATATACACACATAAGTGGCCAAAATACGGACACTTAGTGCTCAACAGTTACTGTAAAATACAAAAAAGACACCT
Organism: Faecalicatena contorta; assembly: GCF_001404335.1. GTDB lineage: Bacteria > Bacillota > Clostridia > Lachnospirales > Lachnospiraceae > Faecalicatena > Faecalicatena contortus_B. The sequence continues at coordinate 18,530 of NZ_CYZU01000077.1, read as the reverse complement.
CCTTCGTATAGGCCGTAATACAGCCTGTTTACGAGGATGGTGTTTTTTGTCTGTGCAAAAAATAAAATGGGCAGCCCCTTCATTTATAAAGGGGCTGCCCGAAAGTGCACCCGTCAGGCACGGTCTGCCTCGGAAGGGAAATCTGTTAGATCCCGCTCATAGCAGCGGCGCCGACAGGCTTTGCCGCTTCCTTACTCGGAGCCTCCTGCTTTTCTTCGGCCTCCGCTTCCATATTTTTATTGGCCGTGGAGAGCATGAGTTTAATCCGGTTCAGCTGATTCACTTCACTGGCGCCCGGGTCAAAATCGATTGCAACCACATTGGACTGCGGATACAGGCGGCGCAGCTCCTTGATGACACCCTTTCCGACCACGTGATTCGGGAGGCAGGCGAACGGCTGTGTACACACGATATTGCCTGCGCCGCTGTGGATCAGTTCCAGCATCTCCCCGGTCAGGAACCATCCCTCACCGGTTTGGTTTCCGATGGAAACGATGTCGGATGCCATTCTGGCCAGATCCTCGATATGCGCTGGCGGATCGAAATGGCGGCTGTCCCGGAACGCATTAGTTGCCGGTGAGCGGAACCATTCTACAGCCTTGATACCCAGATTACCCACGGTAGCCTTGGATTTCTTAAAGCCCAGGTGCGAAACCTTGAAATTTTGGTTATAGAAGCAATACAGTAAAAAGTCCAGCAGATCCGGTACGACGGCCTCTGCACCTTCGCTTTCCAGAAGGTCCACAAGATGATTATTGGCAGCCGGCAGGAACTTTACTAAGATCTCGCCCACGACGCCGACACGGGGCTTTTTGATATCCAGGGTCTCGATCGTATCAAAATCATGGATAATTTCCCGGCAGAGTTTTTTGAATCTGCGCCTGGAAGGGTAGCCGCTGGATACAAACTCTTTACATACCTTCAGCCATTTCTGATGTACGGCGTTCGTGGTACCGGGCACCTTTTCGTAGGGACGCATCCGGTAGACACACTTCATGAAAATGTCGCCCAAAGTAGCCGCATACACGCCGCGCAGGGCAAGCGCCGGGGTAATCTTGAAGCCGGGGTTCCCCTCCAGGCCGCTCAGATTGATGGAAATAACAGGGATATGCGCATATCCCGCCTTTTTCAGTGCGCGCCGGATGAAGCCGATATAGTTGGATGCGCGGCACCCGCCTCCGGTCTGGCTGATGATGACTGCCAGGTGGTCTGTATCGTATTTTCCGGATAAAATGGCTTCCATAATCTGCCCTACAACCATCAGAGAGGGGTAGCAGGCGTCATTGTTTACATATTTGAGCCCCACATCTACTGCCTGTTTATTGTCATTGGGCAGTACCTCCACCTTGTAACCGGATGCCTGGAATGCAGGTTCCAGCAGATCAAAATGCATCGGTGACATCTGGGGGCAGAGAATGGTGTGTGTCTTTCTCATTTCCTTTGTAAACGGCACTTTTTCAATGGATGCAGGATGAATTTCCCGTTTTGTTTTGCGCTGCTCCCTTACACGGATCGCCGCAAGCAGTGAACGCACGCGGATTCTGGCGGCTCCCAGGTTGTTGACCTCGTCTATCTTCAGGGAGGTATATATTTTATCCGAACGGGTCAGGATCTCGGCAACCTGATCGGTTGTAACCGCATCCAGCCCGCATCCGAAGGAATTCAGCTGGATCAGGTCCAGATTCTCTTTCGTTTTCACATAATTGGCGGCGGCATAGAGCCGTGAGTGATACATCCACTGATCCATGACGTTGAGCGGTCTTTCCACCTGCTGGAGATGGGAGACAGAGTCCTCGGTGAGAACGGCTATGTTATAGGAATTGATCAGCTCCGGCAGCCCGTGGTTTACTTCCGGGTCAATGTGATAAGGACGGCCCGCAAGTACGATTCCCCGGTTTCCCGTCTCATCCAGGAAGCGGATGGTCTCTTCCCCTTTTCGCTTCATATCCTCGCGGCAGGAGGTCATCTCCGTCCAGGCTTCGTGAACGGCGGTGCGGATCTCACCCTCCGGGATGGAGAACTTGCCGGAAAGCTCTTCTGTCAGCCTGCTATGTAATGTCTCCTCGCTCTGGAAGGAGAGGAACGGGTGGATAAAATCCACTTCCCCGTCAACAATCGCATCCATATTGTTCTTGATGTTTTCAGGATAAGAGGTTACGATCGGGCAGTTATAATGATTGTTCGCATCTTCAAATTCATTCCTCTCATAGGGAACGGAAGGGTAGAAGATATGCCGCACTCCCTGGTCAATCAGCCACTGGATATGGCCATGGGCCAGCTTGGCCGGGTAGCATTCGGATTCACTCGGAATGGATTCGATTCCGAGCTCATAAATCTTCCGCGTTGAAGCGGGGGAGAGAACAACCCGGAATCCCAGTCTGGTAAAGAAGGTAAACCAGAACGGGTAATTCTCATACATATTGAGCACCCGGGGAATTCCGATGGCGCCGCGCTTTGCCTCTGTATCTTCCAGCGGCGTATAGCCGAAATAACGTTCGCTCTTGTAGTCAAACAGGTTCGGCAGTTTATTGACAGACTTTTCTCTTCCGAGTCCCTTTTCACAGCGGTTTCCTGTGATAAATCTGCGGTTTCCGCTGAAATGGTTAATGGTCAGGCGGCAGTTATTCGTGCAGCCCTTGCACTTGGTCATGGTAGTGGTATACTCCAGGGCCTCGATCTCATCGATTGGGAGCATGGTAGTACCTTCACACTCCACATAGCGTTCCCTGGCGATCAGGGCGGCCCCGAAAGCCCCCATGATACCTGCGATATCCGGGCGGATTGCTTCACAGTCTGCGATCTTTTCAAAGCTCCGCAGCACGGCATTGTTATAGAAAGTTCCTCCCTGCACCACAATATGGTTTCCAAGCTCAGAGGCATCGGAAACCTTAATTACCTTAAATAGTGCATTTTTGATGACAGAATAGGCAAGACCTGCGGAAATATCGGCTACCTCGGCCCCTTCCTTCTGCGCCTGTTTTACTTTGGAATTCATGAAAACGGTGCAGCGTGTGCCGAGGTCGATGGGATTTTTGGCATACAAAGCTTCCTGTGCAAAATCCTCCACAGAATAATTCAGGGATTTTGCAAAGGTTTCGATAAAGGAGCCGCAGCCGGAAGAGCAGGCTTCGTTGAGCTGTACACTGTCTACGGTCTGGTTCTTGATCTTGATGCACTTCATATCCTGTCCGCCGATGTCCAGGATGCAGTCCACATCCGGTTCAAAGAAAGAGGCAGCATAATAGTGTGATACGGTCTCCACCTCCCCTTCGTCCAGAAGAAGAGCGGCCTTGATCAGAGCTTCGCCGTATCCGGTGGAACAGGAATGTACAATCTCCACATCCTCCGGCAGCTGGCTGTAGATATCCTTGATGGCGCGGATTGTGGTTCCGAGCGGATCCCCTTCGTTATTGTTATAAAATGAGTACAGAAGAGTTCCATCCTCCCCGACCAGGGCAGCCTTAGTCGTTGTGGATCCCGCGTCGATTCCGAGAAAGGCCTTTCCCTGGTAGGAGGCAAGATCTTTGACGGGCACCTCGTGTTTTGCATGGCGTTCGATAAAAGCGTCGTATTCCGCCGTTGTGGCGAAGAGCGGTTCCATCCGGTCTACTTCAAATTCCATCTTGATCTTGCCGGCAAGGCGCTCCTGGAGTTCACGGAGCGCTACATTGACATCTTTCTTAGAACTGAGCGCGGAGCCGATGGCCGCAAACAGATGGGAGTGTCCCGGGGCAATCGTATGCTCATCGTCCAGCTTCAGAGTACGTACAAAAGCGGTTCGCAGCTCCGAGAGAAAATGCAGCGGGCCGCCCAGAAACGCGACATGTCCCCGGATTGGCTTCCCGCATGCAAGTCCGCTGATTGTCTGGTTTACCACCGCCTGGAAAATAGAGGCCGCCAGGTCTTCCTTGGCTGCGCCCTCATTAATCAGGGGCTGGATATCCGATTTTGCAAATACGCCGCAGCGTGCGGCAATCGAGTACAGAGCCTTATAATTCTTGGCGTAATCATTTAAGCCGGCGGCATCGGTCTGTAAAAGAGAAGCCATCTGGTCGATAAAGGAACCCGTACCCCCGGCGCATACGCCGTTCATACGCTGTTCCACACTGCCGCCTTCAAAATAAATAATCTTGGCATCCTCGCCGCCCAGTTCGATGGCAACATCCGTCTGTGGAGCATAATCCTGCAGAGCGGTAGAGACCGCGATTACCTCCTGGACAAAAGGAACTGCCAAATGTTTGGCCAGCGTCAGGCCGCCGGAACCGGTGATAACCGGTGAGACACGGATGGGCCCCAGTTTGTAAATGGCTCTTCCCAGCAGGTCGGAAAGCGTCTCCTGTATATTTGCGTAATGCCGCTCATAATCGGAAAAAAGCACTTCATTGTCACTGTTCAGGATTGCAATCTTAACCGTAGTGGAGCCAATATCAATTCCCAAAGTATGTAAATCGTTTATATTCATAGTATTTCCCTCATCCTTTGAAGCATTATATGTCAGTTACTTCTTATTTAATGTGATTTATGTTTTTACAACAATTTACATTATACGACATGATCGAAAAAAAGACAATTGTTATTATTAAGCGGGCTGCTGGAATATTCGGACAAAGTTTATAATATTTAACAAATTCCTAACGTTAAAAAAGCTAACATATGTTTGACAAACACTCGGCAGGACTGTACAATTACTTCATGTAACAGTAAAAAAATTATAAGGAGTAGATGATCATTGAATTGGTTAAATAAGTTAGAAAGAAAGTTCGGACGTTATGCCATACACAACCTGACGATGTACCTGATCGGCGGTTATGTGATTGGGTATGGTATCAGGATGTTTGTGCCAAACCTGCAGTACATGCTGACACTGGAGCCGGGAATGATCCTGCAGGGGCAGGTATGGAGACTGATTTCCTGGGTCTTGATAGCGCCCAGCGGCAGCATATTTACACTCGTTATTATGGCGCTGCTGTACTATTCTCTTGGAACTGCGCTGGAGCGTGCATGGGGAGCGTTCCGGTATAATGTATACATTTTTTCAGGCATTCTCTTTACCGTAATCGGGGCATTTGTGCTGTATCTGATCACAGGCGGCATGGTAGGCATGGGCGGAGCCTTCAGCACATATTATATTAATATGTCAATTTTCCTGGCATTTGCAGTCAGCTATCCGAATATGGAGCTGCTCCTGTATTTTATTCTTCCCATTAAGATGAAGTGGATGGCCTATGTTTATGGGGCGATTATCCTGTATTCTCTGGTGAAGGGCAATATTGCGACACGGATTGTAATCATTGCATCCCTTTTAAATTTTGTGGTGTTCTTCCTGTCCAGCAGGAATGTGAAGCCATATACTCCAAAGGAGAAGAAAAGAAAAGCAGACTTCAAAAAACAGTCCCGCCCCCATATGACATACCCCAACGGCGCACGTCACAGATGTGCGGTTTGCGGCCGTACAGAGCTGGATGATCCGACCCTGGAGTTCAGGTTTTGTTCAAAATGCAAGGGGAATTATGAATACTGCCAGGATCATTTGTTTACACACCAGCATGTACAGTAAGCGGTATGGACTGATTTGAGTGATATATCAAGAAGGAGACATAAAATGAAGAAAACAAAAGTAGTATGTACAATGGGGCCTAATACGAATGACAGAGAACTGATGCGGACGCTGATCAAAAACGGTATGGATGTTGCCAGATTTAATTTTTCACATGGTGACCATGCAGAGCATAAATGCAGAATGGACATGCTTAAACAGCTGCGCGAGGAGGAACGTGCAAATACGGCGATCCTCCTGGACACAAAAGGACCTGAGATACGTACCGGAGTGCTGAAAGACGGGAAAAAGGTGCAGCTTGAAACCGGAAGCACTTTTACTTTGACGATTGATGAGATAGAGGGCAGCAATAAGAGAGTATCCATCACCTACACGGGGCTTGTGGAAGACGTGGATAAAGGTAAAATTATACTGATTGATGACGGCCTGATTGGGCTGGAGGTTGTGAGCAAGACAGAGCGGGATATCATCTGCACCGTGATCAACGGAGGGGAGCTGGGAGAACGCAAAGGCGTGAATGTACCGAATGTACCGGTAAGGCTTCCGGCAATCACAGATAAGGATAAAGAAGATATCAAATTCGGGGTCGAACAGGATGTAGACTTTATTGCCGCATCCTTTGTCAGAAATGCAGAATGCGTGCTGGAGATCAGATCCTTTTTGAAGGAACTGAATGCTCCGTTTATTCCGATCATTGCCAAGATAGAGAATGCAGAGGGGATTCAGAATATCGATGAGATCATACGCGCTGCGGACGGGATTATGGTAGCCCGCGGAGACTTGGGCGTGGAGATTCCCGCAGAGGAAGTTCCGTATCTGCAGAAGATGATGATCCAGAAGTGCAACAATAATTTCAAGACCGTTATTACCGCAACCCAGATGCTGGACTCCATGATCCGCAATCCGCGTCCTACAAGGGCCGAGGTTACAGATGTGGCAAATGCAGTCTATGACGGTACAGATGCTGTCATGCTTTCAGGAGAGACCGCACAGGGCAAATATCCGGTGGAGGCCCTGCAGATGATGGTGCATATTATCGAGAATACGGAGCAGCACCTGGATTATGAAACCATGCTGGAAAAGGCAGGGGATCATCTTCGCAGCGGCGTATCAAGTGCGATCGGATATTCTTCCGTGCTGGCGGCGGCGAACCTGAATGCGAAATGTATTATTACGCCCTCCGTGTCCGGCGCTACGGCAAGGGTGGTTTCCAATCTAAAACCCAGGCAGGAGATACTGGGTGTGACTCCGAATGAGAGGACTCTGCGGAGGATGTCGATCTATTGGGGCGTAAGGCCGCTGAAGTCTTTGGAATTCGATACCACGGAGGATATCTGCGACGGGGCTATCGAGCTGGCGCTTGTGAAACAGTATATTGAAGTGGGCGATGTCGTCGTGCTGACGGCGGGGATACCTTCCCCTAGTGTGAAGAAAGAAAAAAGCGGGGTTAGCAACATGATGAGGATTGCTACGATCGAGTAGGATTTTGGGGACGGATGTGGGGCGATGAGAGTACGCCCGCCGCAAGCGTGACAGGCTGGGACTGCCGGGGAAGTCTCCGGTGGTTTTGATGGCTGGCCGTTTGCGAACGAGCCCTAACAGGAAAAAAGGAGAATTTTATGGCACACCGGCATTCACCGTGTAATCTGATGATTACACGGCTCAGGCCGGCTTGATATTTGATTTGGTAAATCAAATATCATCCATAAAATTCTCCTTTTTTCCTGTAAGGGCTCGTAACGCGCACTATGATGCCTTCAAAACCACCGGAGACTTCCCCGGCAGTCCCAGCTGTCACGCTTGCGGCGGGCTGCGTGCATCAAATCGGCAGTAAGAACCGTCTCCACGGGGGATCCTGGCGGGGGCGGCGAATTTGAACTGGCTTCGCGGTTCAAATTTTTCTGGGGTACTTATGGCAGGGGGGAGAATTTACGCAATGCAGTGCTGGTACAGTGAAAAATAAGGTCAGTTTAACAGTAAGTTAATTATTATTCGATACACTAGGAGGGGCGATTTATTGGGGGCAGTGATTGACTATTTTATAAATGTTTGTATTCTGGTGGTTTGGGGTTGACAGGGGGCGGGGGAGTGGAGTATAGTGTTCCTATAAAGTACTACTATTAAAAATGCTTTGATTTAGGGCAGGGAGAGATTGGAAGTGATGGGATGGGGGATGCGAGATTTCTTGAGTATTTGATGCATTTTGGGGTTACCAGACAGGAGGCTCTTGTTTACTGGACGCTTTTGGTTAAGGGGAAGCAGACGGGGTATGAGGTGGCGAAGGAGGCTGGAATTTCGCGGTCTAATGCTTATAGTTCGCTGGCCGGCCTTGTGGAGAAGGGGGCGGCTTATTTGGTGGAAGAGTCTGCGAAGCGGTATGTTCCGGTTGCCTTGGAGGAGTTTTGTGAGAATTGTATCCGCAGGATGAAGGCGGAAGAGGATTGGATGGTGAAGAATCTTCCTGTTGAACATGTGGAGGAAGAAGGGTATATTACTATTGAAGGGGAAGGGAATATTGAGGATAAGATACGGAATCTTTTGATGGGTGTGCGGGAACGGGTTTATATTTCCTGTTCGGTGCAGATTCTGCGGAAGTTTGAAGGGGAGACGAAGCGGCTGGCGGCTGCGGGGAAGAAAGTGGTGGTTATTACGGACGGGGAGTATTTCCTGGATGGGGCTACGGTTTATGTTACCGGAGATAAGGGATGGCAGATCGGGCTGATCACGGATTCGAAGTATGTATTGTCAGGGGAATATGGGGCGGGGAGTCTGAATACCTGCCTGTATTCGGGACAGAACAATTTTGTAATGGTTTTCAAGACGGCTTTGGCCAATGAGATAAAATTAATTGAGATGCGTAAAGGAGAGAATCAGAGATGAAAAAAGAACCATTTGTAACGAAAGCACAGCTGGATGAGATTGTGAAAGAATTTCCTACACCTTTTCACCTTTATGATGAGAAGGGGATACGGGAGAATGTGAAGGCCTTGAAGGAGGCTTTTTCTTGGAATCCGGGATTTAAGGAATATTTTGCGGTTAAGGCGACGCCGAATCCGTTTCTCATTGATATATTGAAAGAATACGGCTGCGGATGCGACTGTTCCTCCTATACGGAACTGATGCTCTCTGATGCTGTCGGGATCCGCGGGGAGGATATTATGTTCTCCTCCAACGATACTCCGGCGGAAGAGTTTATTCTGGCGGATAAACTGGGGGCAATTATCAATTTGGACGATATTACACATATTGAGTTTCTGGAGCAGACGATCGGGCATATTCCCGAGGTGATCAGCTGCCGTTATAATCCGGGCGGCCTGTTCAAGATCAGCAATGATATTATGGACAATCCGGGGGATTCTAAATATGGCATGACAACGCCCCAGATGTCCGAGGCCTTTCGGATCCTGAAAGAAAAAGGAGCAAAAGAGTTTGGGATTCATGCATTTCTGGCGAGCAATACGGTTACTAACGAATATTATCCGATGCTGGCGAAGGTGCTTTTTGAACAGGCCGTGCGGCTGCAGAAGGAGACCGGCGTGCATATCAGATTTATCAATCTCTCCGGAGGAATTGGGATTCCTTACAAACCAGACCAGGAGCCGAATGATATCCGTATGATCGGGGACGGCGTGCGCAGGGTATACGAGGAAGTACTTGTTCCTGCGGGCATGGGCGATGTGGCCATTTATACCGAGCTGGGCCGTTATATGATGGGACCTTACGGCTGTCTTGTGACAAAGGCAATCCATGAAAAGCATACCCACAAGGAGTACATCGGCGTGGATGCATGTGCGGTAAACCTTATGCGTCCGGCAATGTACGGAGCCTATCACCATATTACGGTTATGGGGAAAGAAGACTGTCCGTGCGACCACAAGTATGATGTGGCGGGCTCGCTCTGCGAAAACAACGATAAGTTTGCCATTGACAGAATGCTTCCGGAGATCGAGATGGGAGACTATCTGGTGATACACGATACAGGGGCGCATGGATTTTCTATGGGGTATAATTACAACGGGAAGTTAAGGTCAGCGGAGATCCTTCTGAAGGAAGACGGCACTGCCCGGTTGATCCGCCGTGCTGAGACACCGGCAGATTATTTTGCTACTTTTGACTGTTTTGACATTGGAAAAAAACTGATCGGAAAATGATCGGGAAATAAATAAAAACTATTGCAAAATAGCTGGGATTATGATAATATAAAATTCGGTTTGGAAAGCAGACAGGCATTCCAGACCGGTGAGCGGATATGGCGGAATTGGCAGACGCACAAGACTCAAAATCTTGCGGGGGTGACTTCGTGTGGGTTCAAGTCCCACTATCCGCATAACAAAACACCGTAGAAAGGGGCTTCCGTTATATTGTTTTGTGAAGTGTAACCAGAGGTGTAATCAAGATTTTTCAAACGTTAATGGGTACTGAATTAGTTATCTAAGTTATTTGGATGATTGTTTCAGTACTCATTTTCTGTTAAGAAGTTATGAAGTACACGTTTCCGCGTCTGATCCTACTTACGCTAATTTAACATATTTTTCATTAATGAAACAAATAGATTCATCCTATTTTATATAAATTAATACCGTGATATTATTTGACATATTAATTTACGAAGGATGAGGTAAGCATAATGCTGGATAACAAAATAGGAGATAACATTAGAGTGTTAAGAAAGAAAAACGGGCTTCTTCAAAAAGATCTTGCTGATCAGCTCAACATAACGCGGCAAGCACTGTCAAACTACGAAGTAGGAAAACGGATACCTGACATTTTTGAATTGATAAGGATGGCCGAGATTTTTAAAGTAAGTGTTGATGAAATAATAGGAAGGGAAGGATTTTAGCATTGGATATAAGACAAGGGGTTTTTCATAGAGATAAGTACTTACCATAATGTAAAAGACTTGAACATGTATATTTTATGTGCAGGAATCTTTAAATGTTTTATACCGGCAACTAAAATTAGTTGCATGCTTAGAGAGATTACAGTATAATATGGGATGGCTAGACGTGGTAGTGCTGAAAATATGTGATAGGTAAAAGAGAAGACGCATACCAGATATAGTGAAATTGATAAAGGATAAAATGAAGTGAGTAATTTATTATCATATAAAAATTATAATGGCACGGTTGAATATTCAAAGGAAGACAACTGCCTGAATGGAAAGGTAGTCGGCCTGAGGTCACATCTTACCTATGCGGGCGATTCCATCCGGGAATTGGAGGCGGATTTCCATAAGGTGCTGGATGAATATCTGAAGGACTGCGAAGAGCGTGCCGCTCAGCCGGAACAGCCATACAAAGGAACCTTCAATGTACGGATCAGCTCAGATCTTCATAGAGCGATTGCGATATACGCAATTGAGCATGGCAAGAGCTTAAATGCCGCTGTAGAAGAAGCTATACGACAAATGGTTGAGGTTCGTGAGAGAAAAAGCCAATGTCCGTAGAAGAAATGATTTCTTATAAATGCGTATTAACAGAAGAAAGGCAGATTCTGGAAAAACGCAAAGGAATGTTGCGAAAGATTGCGGTGTTCCTTTTTCTTATGTAAACTTTATACTTGCGTGAATATATTTTGTGGTGCAGAAAGAAAGATACGGGTAAAGTGGAAATGGAGTATTGCATTAGGTTTTTAGGACGCGGTACCAGGATGAAAAAAGGTGTTAGTCTTCTTGGAGTGTTGACCGCAATCCTATTGGCAGCAGGGAAGAGTTATATACTTCCAGCTTTAAAATTGACAGAGATTGATTCTGTGTATAACAGAATTTATGATAAAGATATGGGAAAAGAATTATATCCTTTTGGAGAAAATCCGGATGAAACAGGGGCTCTGGATATTTTTAGTTCACTGATGGTTAAAATACCGGTGAAGGCAGATATTTCTAATATGGTGGATGCAAACAGGAAGGCGGGAGCCATGGCAGAATCTTCGAATCCAGAGAAAACCGATTTTCTGTCCGATATACTTTTATCAGGTATGGAAACTCCGGTTATGACAGGGGCCTCGGGGAATGAACTTCCTGACCTAAGCAATATAAAGATTCGTATTCCTGAGACGCCGTCGGGAAATTTTACCCCTCCGGTGATCCCGAATATTCCGGCGAATAATGAGAAACCACTGGTTCCGGAGACACCCGCCGTGCCGGATAAGCCGATCGTACCGGATACGCCAACAGTGCCGGACACTCCAACAGTGCCGGATACGCCCATTGTTCCGGATAATCCGCCGATCGATGATAATCCGGCAGAACCTCCGGACGAAGTCGTCCCGGATAACCCGGATGTACCGGGAGAAACAGAGGACCCGGACAGCGGTGCGGAGAACCCGGGTATCGAACAGCCGGTCGGTTTTACCGTGAATGAGGAGGGGATGATCTGTGGCTTCGATCCCTCAGCAGGAGTGGTAAATGATGGACGTCTTGTGCTCCCCTCTGAAAACTGTACAGGTCTTGCAAGCGGAACTTTTGAGGGAGTCAGCGCGGAGATCTATGAACTTTTCATTCCACCCAATATTGTCAACATCGAACCTGGCGCTCTGTGTGAGATGTCAGATCTGGAATGGATCGAACTTACGGAGCCTAATCAAAATTATGTTTGTTCGGATGGCATGCTGTTTGACAGCAGTATGACAACCCTTCTTGTATTTCCTAGAGCAAGAATCGGTACATATTCGCTCCCGTCCTATGTGACGAGACTGGAAGATTATTCGTTCTTAAATACCGGGCTGACAAAAATAGATATGATGAAATGTGGTGCTGTCGAAGTCGGTAGCAATGTATTTGGTGCAAATGGCGGAAATGGGATCATCATTATGGCGCCGAGAAATAATCTGGAGCATTATCAGAATGTTTTCGAGGGCCTTGGTGTGACGATACAGTAAAAGCGGCATCCCTCTGTGTTTATATGGCAGGCAGGTAATCTGGTGAAATGAACCGGCTTGAGTCAGCCGGTTCAAAAGGTTAATTCATTGTATAAATTGAGAAATTTAAATATGCTGCGAATATGCACCACAGCAGATATGGAATTTGCAGATAAGCAGCGGCGGGATTGATTTTATAGAAATCTTTAATCATAATACAGATCAGAACAATTAAGATCACGAGCCACAAAAAGGAAAACAGGTATAATTGATAGCGAAAGAAGAGAATACTCCAGCAGAAATTAAAGAAAAGCTGAAGGGCGTAGATCTTCAAAGCTTTTGTTTTATCCGCGCTGTCCGAAGAATATATGATGTAAGATGATATCCCCATCAGAACATAAAGAATTGTCCAGACAATAGGAAAAACAATTGAAGGGGGACTGAACGCCGGTTTGTTTATCGTTGAGTATAGGGACATGTTTCCGCTGATAAGTGCAGAGAATGAGCCGACGGCCAGTGGAATCAGTATGGCAATGATAAGTGAACTTCGATTCTGCGGTTTCATATAGAGTACACACTCCTGGATTTGTCATACTAAATATATGCTGCGGCGTTATGCATTATCACTTTCATCTCATCAAAGGTAGAAGGAATTCCAGTTTCATGGTAAAATGTAAATTAACATAATTGGGAAGAGAGTGATATAAGTGTATAATACGGCAATTTACCCGGGAACATTCGATCCATTTACAAACGGCCACTTAGATATCGTGAAAAAATCCGCGAAGATATTTAATGAGGTATACGTTGTGATCGGAATCAATAACAAGAAGATACGTACATATGACATTGATGATATGAGACAGGCAGTAGAAGAAACGTTAGCGGAGTGCAGGCTGGATAACTGTAAAGTTATCATATATAATGGCCTCATCGGACAGTTTACACAGGATAATAATATCGACTATATGGTCCGCGGGCTCAGGAATAACATGGATTATTTCTATGAAGAGAACATAGCAGAAGTAAATAAGCTGATTAACCCTGAGATAGAATATGTCTATTTCAGAGCCGATAATGTGGCGCTTTCTTCGTCCATGGTAAAAGAGCTGAACGGATATGGACAGGATGTTTCAAAATATGTTCCGGAGCCTGTGTTCAGGGTGATGAAACGATATGGTGAGCAGGCTGGGCAGGAGAAGGACCGGCCTACAAAACCACTTTTATAGTGAACAGGTCTGCCTCGATGGCTGCAGAAACCTGTCCGTCCAGTTTCTCCGCCAGTGTTTTCACGACAGCCAGGCCAAGCCCCGTGCTTTCATCATGGCGTGACTTATCGCCGGTATAAAATCTATCGAACATCCTTCCGGCATCGAAATCTGCGGCATTCTGAACGGTGTTTTGAAAGCAGATTACTGCCTTGCCGTCTGCCTCCTGCGTAAGCTGAATTCTGACCGTGCCCAGGGAATGGCAGACAGCATTAGTCAGCAGGTTCTGCAATATGCGCTCAATCATATTCCGGTCAGAGTAGATGAATACTGAGCTGTCGGGCAGCAGGATGTCGGGACAGATGTTTTGGCTGTCAAACAGCGGGGCATGATCGGTAAGAAAATCGATCAGAAGATTAGAAAGGTTCAGCTGTTCCCTCTTTGGTACGGTCTGTTCAGAATCCAGAAGTGTCAGATCATAAAATGTGCGGATCAGTTCCTTCATCCGTTCCGCTTTGTGCAGCGCTGCTGTGACCCGCCGGTTTTGTTCTCCGGTCAGTGCAGATGCCAAAAGCAGCTGCAGATGACCGGTAATAACTGTCAGCGGCGTGCGCAGATCATGGGAGATATTCGCAATGGACTCTTTCAAGTGATCCTCATGCTGAAGGGCACGGGCTACCGTGTAGCGCTGTTTCGTATAGTACTGGTTGAGAGTGCCGGCGAGCCGCTCAAGATCCCGGTCTATCAGTGCAATATCCAGCATTTTTTCTGAGGAACCCCGGACTAGCGCGTCAATCTGATCCGTTAGATTTCTGATCTGCTTCTTCAGCATAAGGTGCCGTTTCCATAAAAGTAAAAGTAAGACTAAGAGCAAAATGATAATCCCTGTGATAACACACACCTCCCCGCTTTATTTGAGCACTCTATTTCAAATCACATTTACAGAATATGCGCCAGGAGCAAAGTCCCAGCACGATTCCCCAGGTTCCGGCAACCAAGAAGCAGCCGGGTAAAAACAGCTTTTGCATACTCAGTGCCTCCCGGATCTGAAAGGTCGGCAGGAAGAAGACCGGCAGTTTCAGCATCAATCCATATCCCAGGTATAAAGAGAGCACAAATGTTACGATTGCTGTGACGGTAACCGCCGCCCCGGTGCTTCTGAAACAGCAGCAGACAAATATGGCGATGAAAAAGAATGCGCTGTTTAACAAAGCAGAATAGAAAATTGCTTTTCCTACATTGTATAGGAATATTTGTGCATCTGCAATTCCAAACCGAGAAAATTCACGAATACAGCCGGATACTGGATATACGATTGCCATGAAATTAAATGCGGCCAGATAAGACAGGATCTTACTGAGGAAGACACGGCTTCTCGCGTGTCCGGAACTTACCTCCTGGCTGACTGTTCGCCAGGAAAACTCCTGTCCCAGAATCAGCGCCAGAATACAGGAGATAAAAATTAGCAGGAATGTAGAATCATATACCATTCCATTAAAAATATCAGTAAGGGATTCGGCGGCGCCTCCGGCAGGCCCCATTACTTCGGGCACATAGGTTTCTGCGGTGAAGAATCCAAGCAGAAAAACGCCGAGGATGCCGGTCAGGTACAGTCGGTTATGCAGAAATTGATACCTTTCCATTTTTATTAAATTACTCATATAGTACGCACCTCCCTAATCCAGATCGGAATGACAGAAGCTGCAATACGCAGCTGCGTAGAGCAGGACAGCCCACAGCAAGTCAATTCCGATCAATATAAGTTTTGAAACGGGCAGGTCGTTCAGTGCCAAAAGGCGAAGCTGCCCCATAGGGAGAAAAATTGCAGTTTTTCGGGCTGAATCGCCATTTAATAAAAAGATCATGATAAAGTAAAGCACAATAGGAACGCCCAGTGTCCGCCCGACATCCCTAAAGATAAAACCACAAACAAGCGGCAGCATCCCCATGGCGATTACTGCAGCAGACAGCAGGGCAGCGTCAGAAAAAATCTGTGCCCATGCGATCCGGCCGCCATTCCCAGTAAGGATTCCAAGCAGCCAGTGGATCACCAGGGGCAGCCCCAGGATCAGCAGCCCGGCAGTCTGATAGGCAGCGGTCTTGGCAAACAGGACAGAACTGCGCTTATGGCCCGCGCTGACAAAGCTGTGCAGGGTCCGCTCTGCAAAGTCAGCACCCACAAAGAGAGAGCCAAACACAATAGGCAGAAAGTAAAGCAATGGGGTATTGAATAGCGAAGCGTTCAGCAGTCCGTCCGTAGTTGCTATGCTGTCCAGCAGTAGAACACTTCCCAAAAGCAGCGAAAAAAGAGTGATCCCCCAAAAACTCCGGCTGCGGCTCAGCTTGTAGAATTCGGCTTTCAACAGATCAGTCATGGGGAACCCCTCCCACCTTGCTCAGAAAATAATCCTCCAGTGTATCACCGGCCAGATTCAATCCGGTTACCAGAATATGAGCTTCCGATAAAATCTGCGCAACTTTTTCTATTTCATCCAGATAATCATACAGGCGGATGGTACCGTCAGGCATAAGCTGAACCCGATCCGTATGCAGACGTTCTTCCAGCACCAGCAGCGTCTTTTCCGAATCACCGGTCCGGATGACGATATGGCGTCTGCACCGTTCATCCAGTTCCCGGTCCGATAATTCTTCAATAATTCTGCCTTTATCAATCAGGATAAATTCGGAAGCGGTCTGATATAACTCTTCCAGAATATGGCTGGATACCAGAATGGTCATGCCATACTCTTTATTCAGAGATCTTAAAAGATTTCTGATTTCCACGATCCCAGCGGGATCCAGGCCGTTGATCGGTTCATCCAGAATCAGAAATTCAGGCATATTCAAAAGTGCCGCTGCAATGCCCAGGCGCTGACGCATGCCCAGAGAAAAGTTCCGGACACTTTTATTACCGGTATCAGGCAATCCAGCCATTTGCAGGGAGCGGGCAATGACAGACTGATCAGGGATGCCTCTCTGAATGCGCTGGAGTTCCAGATTCTGCGCGGCGGTCATGCCGGGAAATAGTGCGGGAGTCTCGATCATACATCCGATCCGTTTCCTCTGTTCCTGCAGCTGCGCTGTAGTGGAACGGCCCCACAGCGACAAGGTGCCGCCGGAGGGAAAAGCCAGTCCGGTGATCAGCCGGAGCAGCGTTGTTTTTCCGGCCCCGTTTTGTCCGATAAAACCATAGATCTTTCCCTTTTCGAGGTTTAGGTTAATATGGTCCAGTGCATTTGACTGACGATATGTCTTCGTCAGATCCCGGGTTTCTAAAATAGTAGAATTCATTCTGTCAACCTCCTTTATGATATGAGTGTAAACCGGAAATATAAAGAATTCCTTAAATGGAAAAGAAAAGCATAAAGAATCTATTAAAGCGGGAAGAAACATAAAGCCAAGGACTTCAGCCCCTGGCTTTATGCAGTCGGTATCCGATTCCCCAGACCGTATCTATATATTCCTCATCCGGGCAGACTGCTTTCAGTTTGCTGCGCAGATTACTAATGTGTACATTCAGCGTATTGTCTTCACTGAGGTATTCTTCTCCCCATACGCTCTGAAATAAATTTGCTTTTGAGAAGACCTTGTCCGGATACTTCATCAGCAATTCCAGAATGGCGGATTCTTTTGCCGTCAGCAACAGCTCCTGTTCTTTCAGGCGGGCCGTTTTTTTATCAACATCTAAAATAAGATTTTGGTATTCCAGCCGGCTGCAGGGGGCGGCCTGATACTGTACCCGGCGCAGGCTGCTTTCGATCCGGGCCAGCATTTCTTCCATATCGAAAGGTTTTGTGATATAATCGTCGGCGCCCAGACGAAGCAGGTCTATCTTATTCTGGGTCGTCTCCCTGGCAGATATCACAATTACGGGAACCGTGTACTGCTTTCGGATATCTGCGAGCAGCAGGTCGCCGCTTCGGTAAGGAAGCATAAGATCCAGCAGGATCAAATCAACCTTATGGTCTTTCAGACAGTCCAGCACATGTAAACCATCGAACCGGCTGGTTACGCTGTATCCGTTTTTGGCTAAAAAATCAGCTAAAAGCTTGTTGATTTCATCATCATCTTCTACAATTAAAATATGATACACGCTTTGCCACCTCTTTTTTAAAATTCGATATAAGGATACTATATTTTCTGATTGAATCCAGTTGCTGGCAGCAAGACTTATGCTATCTTGTTTTGCCAACTACATTGACATCAACCGGAAAAGACTTTATAGTATGTAGTGAATATAACTGACATGATAAGCTATTTTACAGGATGTTTCAAGAGAGAATGTGCAAAATGCAGCTATGACGTTACTGTGCACGCCCGCAGGGGGTGAACAGTAACGCTATGAAGTTCTTGTGTGCGCCAACAGGGTGTTAATAGCAACGCTATGACAAACATATACATGGAACCAGGCAAACCTGCGGTCAGCCCCGCCGGGAGTAGGTTCCGTCCAGAGGAGGTGAACGATATGACGTTCAAACGCGGAGATACTTGTTTTATACTGGAGGATAACTCACAGGCCGTCCAGGTCAAAGTTGTAAGTAAGCAGGGGAAAACATATATAGTGCAGCTGATTGGTTCCTGTGGTGCCTTAAAACTTCCGGAGGAGAGGCTGTTTGAGACAGCAGAGAAAGCGATGGCAAGCAGAAAGACATCAAGGGCGATGGTAAGCCCCCAGTTATCAGATTCAGATACAAATCCCGGACTGACAGAGATCAGGATTTCAGATAAGGGGAACCGGTGGCGCTGACAGGAGCGGGAGCAGCAGTATATTTACTGACAAAACGCAAAAGAAAATCACATCATATAAATTTACTTGTTACTATTCACAGTCGATTAGGGCATGACAAATAGAGCGGGTGTCATTTCCGCTTGATTTTTCATATTTGAATCGACTTTCAAAGAGGAGG
>NZ_CYZU01000076.1 GCF_001404335.1 Faecalicatena contorta | reverse complement strand
GGGGAGCGGGACCGGCCCTCAGCCGGGGGACGGTCCCGCTCCCCGCTGCTGTCAGGCTGGGCTTCTTCCAGACGGATGAGAAACCGCTTACGGAGGGGAAATTTGGTGGGAAAGGGGGATGGGATTGGGCTGTGGGGAAGCTTCTCTATCTCCTAATGTTTTTTTATGACTCAAATATGGCGGCGGCTTTTTTTAGTTCTTCTCGGATTTGGATGTGCTGCGGACAGACTTCTTCGCATTTTCCGCATTGGATGCATGCGGATGCTTTATTCCAGCCGTGGCCTTCTGTGCTCCATTGATAGGTACCTCCGGCGCTTTCTTTGTTGCCATAGGTTTTCAATAGATTTACTGCCTGGAATATTCCGTATATGGCGATATTCTCCGGGCAGCCTTTCATGCAGTATGCGCAGGCAGTACAGGGGACGGTTGGCAGCTTGCTAAGACCTTTTTGTACTTTCTGCACTGCTTCTCTTTCTTCCTCTGACAGCGGCCTGAACGCTTTCATGTATGAGAGGTTATCCTGCATCTGGCTGATGTTGGACATTCCGCTCAAGACTGTTATGATGCCTTCCAGAGACGCGGCATAGCGGATTGCCCATGAGGATACTGACGCGTCGGGATCGGCCGCCTTGAATATGTTCTCCAGATTTTCAGGAAGCGCTGACAGATTACCGCCTTTTACAGGCTCCATGATGATGATTTCTTTGCCGTGTTTTCTGGCTGTTTCATAGCACAGCCTTGATTCGATGGTCGGATTGTCCCAGTCCGCATAATTAATCTGCAGCTGTACAAAATCCATTTCCGGATGAGCCGTCAGGATCTCGTCCAGCAACGCCGCTTTATCGTGGAAAGAAAATCCGAGATTGCGGATCAGCCCCTGCGCTTTCTTTTCTGCAAGGAAATCCCAGATTCCAAAGTCATCAAAGGCCTGTGATCTATGTTCTCCCAGATTGTGGAGCAGGTAAAAGTCAAAATATCCTGCCCCGGTTCTCTTCAGAGAGGTGTCAAACATTGCTTTTGCCTCGTCTGCGTCCTTTGCATCCCAGGCCGGAAGCTTTGTCGCCAAAAGGAACTTATCTCTTGGATAGCGGTCAACGAGAGCCTCCTTGATTGCTGCTTCACTCTTGCCGTCCACGTATCCATAGGCTGTATCAAAATATGTAAATCCCGCCTCTAAAAACATATCCACCATCTGCTTCGTCTGTTCAATATCCACGTCCTCACCAATCATCGGAAGGCGCATCAGCCCAAAACCCAGTTTTGGTATATTGCCGTATCGGTTTTCCATTCCATGTTCCTCCATTTTGCTATTATTTTTTATACTTAGGCTATGGAAGAATTATATAATAATTCCATGAAAAAAAACAGACCCTCAGGCTCACTTTTGAAAAAGAACTGCTTCTTCGAAAAACTCCAGCCGTATCTCCTCAATCCACGGCTCATAACCAAATAGCCCCTGCCCGGCGTGTTCCGCCATCCCGATAAACAATTCCCCCGCAGTCTTGTTTGTCTTATATGTATGCAGCTCATAGTCCATCTCGGCGCCATATATTATAATGTATCCGTCCATGTCCGCCGTAACCTCAGTAATACAGGGCATGTAGATTTCTCCGGTACTCCCATTTTTTGCTGCCAGATAAACAACAATAAGTTCTGTATATTGTATTTCCGTTTTATGATCATCCTCAAAGAGGAGAAGCAGCGATTGATCCTGAAAAATAATGCTCAGAGGGGCTGCAATCAGTGTTCTTTTATTCATACCGGATCCTCCATCTCATCTTTCCCCATTACCTCAGAATCTATATTCTGTGGTAAAAAAGAAAAAAGTTTACATAAATTTGGTTGGTTTTATTATATATGAAAAATCTTGAATATTCAATTATAATCTATAGACGCACAGTATATCGAAAAAATTTATCATAAACTGCCTTGGATAAAAGTAGTTTGAACCACAACAAGACCTGTGATTATTCACTTACTACAGGTCTGTTTCAGTGTGTCTAAAATGCTTGTTTAATTCAAAAGAAGCACATTTCATTTGACATATCGGAGAGAATTTATGTAAACTTTTTTCTTTTTTACCACAGAATATAGATTCTGTGGTTTTTATATAATCAGCTGCATGCTGTCAAATATCCTGTCAAAATTTCTATAACTGGACGCAATATAAATCCTTGTTGTCTCAATAGAGGAATGCCCCAGAATATCAGCGAGATGGGAAAGATTCTTTTCCACCGCATAAAAACTTCTGGCAAACAGATGCCTTAAATTGTGGGGATATACTTTTTTCGGCTTTACGCCAGCATAGGCCGACAGGCGTTTCATCTCATGAAAAATATTAGAGCGGTCGACAGGTTTTCCATTTCTTGTTATAAACACACTTCCTGTACGGATATTCTGCTGATCCATATAGTCTTTCAGCTTGTTTTTCAATTCATTCGGGAGCAGAATCACCCGGTGTTTCCCTTTCATATCAATCTCCGCCCTCCCCTGCTGGACAGCATCTGCGGTAATATACTTCAGCTCACTGATTCTGATTCCGGTTGAGCATAAAGTAAGCAGAATATGGTACAGACGGATTTTGCCCCTTTCACGTGCGGACAACAGCAATGTTCTATACTCTTCCTCTCTTAATTCTTTTTCCTCCTCCACAAACGACTTTTTCTGTACTTTTATAAATCTCACACGGCATTCCGGCCTCCCTATGAAATCCAGAAAAGCATTCACCGCTGACAGCTTCACATTAATGGTCTGTGCCTTGTACTCCGGCTGCATTGCGGCCCGGTATTGCATCACCCTGCTTTTGGTAATATCACCGCCGTCCAGATAATCAAGAAAATTTCGGATTTCCTTGATATATTTTTTAATCGTAGCCAAAGATTTTTCATTCATCATTAAATTATTTTCGAATTCCCCTACTTTTTTAATAGATATTTTTTCTGTCATATGTTTTCCTCCTTTTTATATATTAAAATACATTTTTGACAGAAAAATATACATATAAAAAGCACCTGGAATAAAACTTCATCCAGGTGCCCTCTTTGGCTGATCTGTTTTTACTCGGCCAGCGCTTTTACCTCTTGATATTTTACTAAGTCTGAATACATTTCCCCTTTGTAAGGATTTTTCTTTGTCTTCTTAATCCGGTACAGCATATATACAAATACTGCCGCATTGGCAAGTAGAGCCAGCAGGCTCATAACAAATAAAAATGTGGTATTAGGCGCAGCGCTGGCTACCTGATAAATCCCCGCATCCTTTAATACCGTGAACCCGTCTGCGGCCAGAACCCCCTCCTGGATCGCCGCATCTGCAATCGCCTTGCTGGATGCGGAATGAACCAGCCATTTACTCGCATCCTGGAACGCCGGAAATGTCTGAGCAAACATGCACCACAGTGCCAGCGTATGTGCGCGGTGCTGCAGCCAGGCCCCTTTTCCCAGTGTAAAAGCACATACAGTGGGGGCCAGCAGCAGCGCAAATCCACAGTACCATGCATGGGTCGGCAGGCAATTGTATGTATAGGCAAAATTCCATAAATCATAGGCCACAATCCAGAACCACATCATATCCGGCCAGAGCATGTCGCGGCTGTTATCATTTGCCGTTTTCCTGCGGATACAAATCCCAAACCAGCCGGAAATTGTGATAATATTCAGTATACCCGCTATTCCGTTCATGATATTCCAGGAACCGCCGACATAATACTGTACCTGATTATTCATGTATTCAACCACCGGAGTTGCATACTGGCTGACCTGAAAATCTCTGGAACACGCCTCCAGAATATTGATCGCCAGAATCAACGGCGGAAAACAAAGCGCGATCTTGTTGTGCTGCAGCTTCTTTATATGGCGTATGCACCAGAATCCTATACATCCTGCCGTGGATGAATATACCTTTGCCAGATGGAACCAGTCCATATAGGAGGTATCTTTGAGCGCCGTCAGCCAGAGTACGGTCAACACCACCGGCAGGATCACAAAGCATCCGAACCCCACCCATTTAAAGCGGCGGCTTAATTCATTTGCCGCAAACAGCGATATAAATACACCAATCCATACGAGCCAGACCAATATTGTCGGCACACTTTCTGTAAATACAAACATCATGAACTCTCCTTCCCTCTCATCGCCTTAACAGGCGGTAATTTCCTTTATATTAAATTCATTTCCGGCAGTCAGCCAGGTATCTTCTCCGCCGCAATGCGGACACTGTTTTTTATATTTCAGTGTAGAAAAAGTCTTCTGGCAATCCCCGCAGATCGTTACCGCCGGTATTGTTTCTATTTTTAGCTCCGCTTCCTTCAGAAGTTCTGACCTTGCCCGAAAATATTTCCAGCAGTCCTCCAGATAATCCGGAATAACACCGCTCACTTCCCCGATCTCCAGTGTCACCGAAGCTACTTCCGTCAGTTTTTCTTCTTTGCCAATCTCCTCGATCGCGCGGACTACATGCGTGACAAGCCCCAGTTCGTGCATATCTCATCCCCTTCTTTCCATTATGCAGCTATTTCCGGTTGCGGATAATCTTAATCTGTCTTTTCGCCGCGTAGGGCAGAATTGCCTTCATCTTATCTTCACTCTTCATCATCCGGCTTGCCTCGGGAATTTCTCTGCTCAAATGGATCGCATCAAATTCACATTTTGTCGTACAGACACCACAGCCAATACACCGGTTCTCGTCTACTATTGTGGCGCCGCATCCCAGGCACCGCGCAGTCTCTGCTTTTACCTGTTCTTCCGTAAACACAAGGCGCGTATCCCGGAAGGTAGATGCTGCTTTAACTCCGGCCTTATGCCCCGGCGCCTGGCGGCTGGCATGGTCATAGCTTTCCTCCGGAATATCCAGGTTTTTCTTATCCAGTTCTATAAATTCACGCCGATTCCGGCCGATTGTCAGACTCTGTCCGTCATGTACAAAACGGTGGATGGAGACCGCGCCTTCTTTTCCGGCCGCAATCGCATCGATTGCAAACTTTGGCCCGGTATACACATCTCCGCCAACAAAGATATCAGGCTCCGCTGTCTGATAGGTCAAAGGATCTGCCACAGCGCCGTTTCCACGTCCCAGTTCCACTTTAGTTCCGTCCAGAAGGCCTCCCCAGATAATGCTCTGCCCGATACTCAGCAGCACATTGTCACATTCTACTGTCATGCAGTCGTCCTCATCATATTGTGGATGAAAACGTCCTTCTGCATCTGTCACAGCCACGCATTTTTTGAAGACCACTCCGGTAACTTTTCCGTTCTCACCAAGTATTTCTTTTGGTCCCCAGCCGCAATTTACCGTGATTCCTTCTTCCTGTGCCTCTGCCACTTCATCTTCAGCGGCAGGCATGGAATCCCTTGCTTCCAGACAATACATCTGCGTTATAGATGCTCCTGCGCGCACTGCACTCCGCGCCACATCAACGGCTACATTGCCGCCGCCGACCACAACGGTCCGCCCGGACAACTGTACCTTTTCATCCGTATTGACCCTGTGTAGGAAATCCACACCCGTCAAAACGCCTCTAAACTCTTCGCCCGGGATGCCGGCCCTGCGTCCTCCCTGACATCCAATGGCAAGGTAAAACGCCTGGTAGCCCTGTGCCCGCAGCTCTTCCAGTGTAATATCTTTTCCTACTTCTATACCGCATTTAAACTCGATTCCCATCTCATGCAGCACCCAGATCTCCGCATCTACCACCTCTTTTTCCAGCCTGAAGCCTGGGATTCCATGAGTCAGCATCCCTCCCGGCTGTCTGTGCTTTTCAAAGATGGTCACCGGATACCCCTTCTGAGCCAGGAAAAAAGCGCAGCTCATCCCGGCCGGTCCGGCGCCCACAACCGCGATCTTCTGCGGGTATGGCTTCCCGATCTGATTGACCATCGGCGGAATATAACGGGACTCTGCATTCAGTTCCTGCATGGCAATAAACTTCTTGACCTCATCGATTGCCACCGCCTGGTCGATCTCCCCGCGGGTGCAAGCATCTTCACAGCGGCGGTTGCAGATACTTCCGCATACTGCCGGGAATGGATTTTCTTTCTTAATCAGCTTAAGTGCATCCAGATACCTTCCCTGGGAAGCCATATTAATATAACCCTGCACGGCAATATGCGCCGGACAGTTCGTCTTGCACGGCGCTGTCCCCGTATCATAGCAGTTCATCTGATTATCATCTCTGTAATTTTCATTCCATTTCTCCGGCCCCCACTTCACCGCATCCGGCAGTTCCTGCATCGGATAGGATACCGGCCCGCTCTTTGTACAGAGTTTCTGCCCCAGCCTGGCTGCACCGGACGGGCAATATTCCACACACTGGCCGCATGCCACACAGTTTTCGGTATTCACCCTGGCAATATAAGCGGAGCGGGACATATTCGGCGTGTTAAACAGCTGAGAGGTACGCAGCGCATAGCAGGAACAGACACAGCAGTTACAGATTGCAAAGATCTTATCTTCCCCATCGATATTAGTAATCTGGTGTACCAGGCCATTGTCCTCCGCCCTCTGCAGAATCTCCATGACCTCTGCTTCGTCAATATAGCGGCCCTTCCCTGTCTCTACAATGTAATCGGCCATATCTCCGACCCCAATGCACATATCATCCTCCAGGTGTCCGCAGCCTTCTCCCTGAATTCTGCGGGAACGGCGGCAGGAACAGGCGCCCACCGCATATTTCCCTTTATACTTCTGTACCCAGTGGGAAATATGTTCGACACTGACGGACTTCTGTTCCGTTGGTATGGCCTTTTCAACCGGAATGACGTGCATCCCAATTCCGGCGCCTCCCGGGGGCACCATAGGGGTTACCTTTTCCAGCGGCAGCCGGCTCATCTGCTCAAAAAATCTGGCGACCTCATGATGTTTCTCCACCTGCTCCAGATTCATGTTCATGAATTCCGCACAGCCAGGCACGAACATCGGCAGTATGTATTGTTTATGGCGGTCCGCATTTTCCCAGTTATACTCCAGCAGACCGATCACGCTCATCTCCTGCAGCAATTCTTCCGTCCGCTTTAGCGGTTTACCGCATTTCTTCGCAATCTCCTGTGCACTGGCCGGCTTTCTTACCTTCATCGCCAGGGCCACTTCCGCCATCTCATCCGTTACAACACAGGCGAGCCCCCAGTATTCCGGATCATCCACTGTCACTTTGTGGCCGATCCTGTCCGTTATCTTCTGACCTAATTTTAAGATCAATGCTCTCTCTTCCGCCATTGCTAACTCCTTTCCGCCTTCTGCCATGCCTTTACTTCTTCCCTGAGCCAATTGGCCCACGCCTCTGTTCCCTCCCCGGTGCGGGCACAAATTGGTATAATGATTGCATTCGGGTTTCTCTTTAAAATGTTCCTTCTGCATTGTTCCATATCAAAATCAAAATAGGGAAGCACATCTATCTTGTTGATCAGAACGACGTCGCAGATAGAAAACATCAGCGGATATTTCAACGGTTTGTCGTCTCCCTCAGGTACGCTTAGAATCATGGCATTCTTCACCGCTCCAGTATCAAATTCTGCCGGACAGACAAGATTCCCCACATTCTCAAGTACAACAAGGTCCAATTCACCGCACTCAAGGCCCTCCAGCCCCTGCCGGGTCATATCCGCATCCAGATGGCACATCCCCCCTGTATGGAGCTGGATTGCCTTAACCCCAAGCTCAGAAATCGTTTCTGCATCTACATCAGAATCAATATCCGCCTCCATCACTCCGATCTTTAATTCGTTTTTCAGCTGTTCAATCGTCCTGCTAAGTGTAGTCGTCTTACCGGACCCCGGTGAAGACATCAGGTTTAGCAAAAACACCTTTTTTTCCTTCAGTTCTTTCCTCAATTGGGTTGCCCGTTTCTCATTATCCGCAAAAACACTCTGCTTAATTTCCAGAACCCTGAAATCTCCCATTCTCTTCTCCCCTTCGTTCATAATTGGTTGTACCACAATTTGTTATCTTTTTAACATTGTATCATCCCATATAATACATGTCAATTATGCCCTTTATTTTTGTGCAATAAGCAACATATTCCCGTTCATTTTAGTGCACATTCACCTAGGTTCACGCCTTTGGAATCTGGTATGACCACAGCCACTTTTTTTATCCTTTGTACTCGCAGTTACTCTGTACTTTTTGTATTTTCAGTTTTTTTAAAATCTATTGACAGAAATTGCTTATTAGTATATATTAAAGATGCAAGGTAGTTTGTTACTCAAGTAACTAACTAATAAGGTGGTGATATTATTGAACATAAATCCAAATATAGATAAACCCATATTTGTTCAAATTGCAGAACAGTTAGAAGATTCCATATTTACAGGCGTGTTCCCAGAGGAAACAAAGATTCCTTCAACCAATGAAATCTCGGCACTTTTGAACATTAATCCACATACGGTTCTCAAAGGAATGAACATGCTGGTAGACGAAGAGATTATTTATAAAAGGAGAGGTCTTGGAATGTATGTAAAAGCAGGCGCAGTTAAAAACATCCGCAGAAAAAGGCAGGATCAATTTTACACGCAGTATATTGAGGCATTAATTAACGAGGCTGTCAAACTGCAGATGTCAAAAGAAGAAATTATCACATTGGTAGAAAAGGGGTATGAGAATGAATGCAATTCAAATTAAGGATGTCGTAAAACGATACAACAATGTCAACGCACTGGATCGGGTTTCTTTGTCCTTTGAATATGGTAAAATTTACGGATTTTTAGGAAGAAACGGAGCCGGCAAATCCACATTAATTAACATTATTTCCAACCGCATCTTCGCTGATGAGGGGGAAATTCTGATTGACGGTCTCCGTGCAAAAGAAAACATGGAAGTACACGAAAAGATTTTTTGTATGAGTGAGATGGACTTATACGACACCAGCCTGAAAGTAATAGAACATTTTAAGTGGATAGACCGTTTTTATGATAGTTTTGACCTGGATCAGGCACGTCAGATTGCCGAAAAGTTTGGTCTTGATATTAACAAAAGATACAAAGCACTGTCGAAAGGTTATCAGTCCATCTTTAAACTTACGATTGCCCTTTCCCTCCATGTACCTTATGTGGTTTTTGATGAGCCTGTGCTGGGTCTGGACGCGAATCACCGGGAGTTGTTTTATGAATTATTACTGCAGGATTATGAAAACTATCAGAGAACGATTATTATAGCTACCCATCTTATAGAAGAGGTGGCAAACATCATCGAAGAAGTGGTGCTAATCGACAAGGGCAGAGTGCTTCTGCAGGAAACCGTTGAAACTCTGATGAATAAAGGGTACTGTATTTCCGGCCTCGCCGGTGAAGTCGATGACTACTGTAAAGACAAAAACGTGATAGGATACGATGAACTTGGTAATTTGAAACTCGCTTATATACTGGGCGAAAAAGAACAGCTTCCTAAAAACAGTCACTTACAGATATCTAATATGAACCTGCAAAAACTATTCGTAAAGTTAACAGAGAAAGGGGGCCGATGATATGAAAAAATTAGGCACTGTTATCCGTTATGAATGTATGACATCGTTTAAATATATTTGGATCTTCTACGCAATTGAATATGCAGTTGTCGCGGCCGTTTTTGTCCTTTCTTATATTACAAACGGAAGCAGCGGCAAAATTGGTACGAACGGCTTAGAGTTTAATTCTTTTATCTATGTGGGTATCTTAGGGATCCTGGGGTTTAAAGAAGATTTTAAAATGCTGATACAGAATGGATTTACCAGAAAATATATATTTCTATCCACGTTTTCCCTGTTCGCTTTTATCTCGGGAATCATGTCGCTGGTTGATACAATCCTGGGAAATGCGCTTCATCACTGGTTTCATGATTATCACTCATTATTTGGCGGACTGTACGGATACGGGCATTCATACTTTTTGGGCTGGGTTTGGCTGTTTTTCGTATATATGCTTATCTGCTGTCTGTTTTACCTGGTAATCCTTATTATAAACAAGATCGGTAAAAAAATATCAGTATATGCTGGGATTACCCTCGGCCTCACAATTATTTTAATCATACCTGCTTTGATAAAATTTGTACTTCCAAAAGATTTAACTGACAGGATTGCCGCATTTGGCTTAAAGGCTTTTGGATTCATGACCGACGGTACAATAAACTTTATGTATCCTGTATTTATCTTTGTACTGGCAGCGTGTATTTTAAACCTCTGTTCATACTGTGTCATACGCAGAACAGAGCTTAAAGCATAAGCATCCTCTCATGCAACATGCAGTAATTGGGGAATAATATAGCCCATGACTGCTTAGACAGCCGCTATGGACGAATCCATAACGGCTGTTTTATATGCCACTCTCCCAGACCTTATTCTAGTATCTTCCATAGTCCTTTGCAATTTCTACCATTCTGTGCGCCCTTGCAAAATCGGCATTTGCAGGGTATTCACATCCCGTTGCAAGTATGAAGCCCCCTCCGGCTGACATTGCGTCAATCGAATCTCTGCATTCCTGGTCCCAGTTTTCGTCAGTGCCGATTGCTGCACTTGCCGGAGTAACACACCCGATCAGGGTTGTTAGATTTCCGTATTTCTCTTTACATTCTTTAAAATCTTTACAATCATCCGGCGGATATAAGAAGGAAATCGCCGCGGGCTGCATACGCTCGATCTGAACATCAAAGTAGATTTTCTGCCCGCAATTGTGTATCATCACCAGCCCATTTTTATCTCTTACCACCTGGGCAAGCTCTTCCACCAGATCTCCCTCCAGCTCATTCCACATTTCCTTGCTCATGATAGAGCCTGAGGCAAAAAGGGTGTCTAACATGATGCCGTTCACTCCCGTATCCATCAGCGCCCTGCAGTAATCCTTTAAGGTCTCATTAATCTCGCCCGCGGCTTCATGCACCGCAGCCGGATCATCATAAAAATCCATATACATTTCCTGCTGGCTCCGCAGCATGGAGAGCGTACCCAGGGGACCAAATACAAATGCTATAATGGGGAATTCTCCTTTGGAGGCTTCTACCAATTTTCTGCATGTATCAATGTGCATCATCATACGTCTGGAGCTGCGGTAATCCACTTTCTTAATCCTGGCATAATCCTCAATCTCTTTCACTACGCAATGCTCATAATCCGGGTGCGCAGCTTCATTTTCCGGATAAATCAGTTCCTGCCCCCATGCATCGCATTCAACGGAAAGATCAATCAACGTTACGATGCAATCCAGATCAAACTCCTCTCTCGCTTTTAAGAGAGCATCCGCGCACAGATGTGCATCGTTAGCCCATTCTCTGTAACTTACTCCGTCAGTCTCCGGGAAGCCCCGCTGATGATAGGGTATACCGGTACCCTGTCTGCCTCCTCGTGATTCAATGCTTTTACTACCCGTTCCATTGCATTCATTATAATTCCCTCCTGAAAGAATACTGTTCAATATACTTCTGTGTCATTGGCGCCCTGTTAATTCATACCAAAATTATAATATACTTCCGGATTTGTTTTTGTATTTTTTTAATATTTTTTATACTTTTTTAGTAGGAATTAAAAAATCTTATCTTAATGTTAATGCAAAATAGTAAGCCCATAGAATCCGGCTGTATAAATTCCAATGTTTTTTTAGTACTCCTTTTATAAGACAAAAATGGATGCCGCGTTTTCTCCCGCAGCATCCATTTTTTGTCTTATTCAGAATGTTTCTTTCAATTTCCAGATAAACGGGTGTCCGCCCTTGGTTTTAAGCTTAACTTTCTCTCACAGCTTCTCTAATTCTTCTTTCCCTCTCCCGCAGATTGGGCATTTGAAGTCTTCCGGTATGGTATCTGATTCCAGGATATACCCGCAGATTTTACAGCGGTATCCCTTTGCTTTTTCAGGCTCAGGGATATAACTGGATGCCTTTGGAGGTGTAACACCATTTTTCACAGTATGATAATATGCGTATGTCATAGGCTCTTCCGCACTCAGCACTTCTGCATCTACTACTTCTCCCAGGAATACAATATGTGTTCCCACGTCCATCGTATTTTTTACTTTGCAGCTGAACCTTGCCGCTGCCTGGCTGCACACATAAGGAATGCCATTGAGATCCGTCTTCGTCTCAAATTCCTCAAATTTATCCTTATCTTTGCCGCTCTGGAATCCGAATGCTCCAATCAGCTCCATTGTGGCTGATTGTGCAAGCGCGATCCCTGTAAAATACCCCGACTCCTGTATTAAACCGGCAGTATAATTTTCTTTGTTAATTGTCACCGTAACCTGCAGCGGTTCTGAAGTCACCTGGATCATTGTATTTACAACACAACCTCCGGCTTTTTCCCCATTTTTTGCCGAGATAATATAAAGGCCATAACTCATCTTCCAAAATGCTTTTGTATCCATAAACGCCCTCCTTTAATAATAGTAATTATTATTGATATTTAAAATATAACATATCTGCTAATATTTTACAATCCTTAAATGTAATTAATAATCTGCAAAAAACGGAGTAACATAATGATCGGAAATCCAAACGGATAAATTAAGAAATAAAAAAGGAGAGGCCGGAATCGCTTCCGGCCAAGGAAAATTATGAAAAAGAAAATTTATAATAAAAAGGTTATTGTCCCTTTACAATTAATAATATACCGCCTAAATGTGATAGTTATGTGAGGGATAATTTAACAAATTATGTACTTTTTTCGAAAAAATTATTAACAAGTTCAAAGAGGGCAGCTCAAAGGGGTCAGACCCCTTTGCATCGGGGTCTGACCCTTTTGTTTCTTTTGCTTATTCCCCCAAAATATCCTTCAAGTCGTTCTCCGGCGTAGTAATTGGAGCAATATTGTAGTGTTCCACCAGGTAATTCAGCACATTAGGAGATACAAAGGCCGGCAGCGTTGGTCCCAGCTTAATGTTCTGAATCCCCAGATGCAGCAGAGTCAGCAGGATACAAACCGCCTTCTGTTCATACCAGGAAAGCACCATCGAGAGCGGCAGCTCATTCACCTGGCATCCAAAAGCCTCTGACAAGGCCACCGCAACCTTAATCGCACTATAAGCATCGTTACACTGCCCCATATCCATCATTCTTGGCAGGCCCCCTATTGTTCCTAGGTCCAGGTCGTTAAACCGGTATTTGCCGCAGGCGAGTGTCAGGATCACCGTGTCCGCCGGAGTCTGCTTTACAAATTCAGTATAATAATTGCGTCCAGGACGTGCGCCGTCACAGCCGCCCACAAGGAAGAAGTGGCGGATGGCTCCGGCTTTTACGGCGTCAATTACCTGTCCTGCCACACTGAGCACCGTACCGTGGCCAAATCCAGTGGTCACACTCTTACCGCCGTTTATTCCTGTAAACTCCGTATCTGCCTCATATCCGCCAAGCGCCAGCGCTTTTTCGATCACAGGTGTAAAATCTTTATCGCTGCCAATATGAACCATTTCAGGATAAGACACGACTTCTGTTGTAAACACTCTGTCTGCATAACTTTCTTTTACCGGCATCAGACAGTTTGTAGTGTACAAGATCGGAGCCGGGATATCTGCAAATTCTTTCTGCTGGTTCTGCCATGCTGTGCCGAAGTTTCCTTTCAAATGAGGATACTTTTTCAGTTCCGGATATGCATGAGCCGGAAGCATTTCCCCGTGGGTATAAATGTGAATGCCCTTACCTGCAGTCTGTTCCAGCAGAAGCTTCAGATCCCAGAGGTCATGACCGGTAATCACGATGAACGGTCCTTTCTCCACTTTCATTGTCACCTCAACCGGCTGCGGTGTCCCAAAGGTCTCCGTATTGGCACGGTCAAGCAGCTCCATACAGGTCAGATTTACTTTGCCTGTCTCCATCACAACAGGGAGCAGTTCCTCCATGCCCCAGTCCTCACCCAGGATAGAAAGCGCTTTAATCATAAATTCGTTCACTTCCGCGTTCTCATATCCCAGAACCATCGCATGATAAGCATAGGCCGCCATTCCCCGGATCCCGAACAGAATCAGTGATTTGAGGGAACGGATATCCTCCTCTGCGTTCCAGATGCGGGACATATTAAAGCGGTCCGTATTACCGCACGGGGAACCGCAGGATGCGCATCCGGGCACAATCCGCCTTTTCTCTTCTTCTATACGGTCAATCATCTCCTGCAGAGTCTCGTCGTTAAAATTCACATTCGTTACCGTCGTAAAAAGCCCTTCCAGAATCAGACGGTCCGTCTGCTGTGTCTT
Source organism: Faecalicatena contorta (assembly GCF_001404335.1). GTDB lineage: Bacteria > Bacillota > Clostridia > Lachnospirales > Lachnospiraceae > Faecalicatena > Faecalicatena contortus_B. Next base: position 5,196 of record NZ_CYZU01000076.1, on the reverse strand, counting down.
GGGGTTATTTGAACAGGCACGCGCCAGAGCGATCAGTGCACCCGTCAGTTCGTCCTGCAGCTTCGCAGATGAAGCTGATTTGCCGCATACACCTGCCTTACCTGTACATCCTGTGCATCCTGCCGTCTGCTCACATTGAAAACAAAACATTTGATTATCCATTTTATATCCTCCTTTATATGGCTTTCTATATGGTCTTTTCGGGAAATACAACAGTCAAAAGCATCTTAAATGCTTCCGCAGCATAAACAGCATGCGGCTTATTTGCCGGCATAATCAGTGTCTCACCACCCTTACAGAAGTGTTCGCGCCCGTCTACCGTAAAGCGCCCTTCTCCTTCCAGCACCTGCACCATAGCATCTCCTTTAGATTCATGGGTGCTGATTTCCTCGCCTTTATCAAATGCAAACAATGTAACGCTGACATAATCATTCTGGGCCAGCGTTTTACTGACTATCTGCCCAGGCTGGGCATCCACCAGTTCCGTCAGTGACAATACAGTTTCATGGTCAATGTTTTTGATATGTGGCATTTTCTCTCCTTTCCGCTGCATCACAGCAGCAATACCCGATTCTTGATCTGTCCGGCAGCGCATGTTCCAAGGAACATACTCTGTCTCTTTCTGCAATGGAATGAATCTGAATCTTTACAGCATCCTTCCGGCTGTTCTGACCGGACGAACTTAATTCTAATCAATCACTCCTCCGCTGCTAAGTACAGTATAATGCAGGTATGCATTCAAGTATGTTGTTAAAACAACAAAAAAAAGAAAAGGCTGAATTTAATAAAAATGGTAACAGTTCAGGCCTGTCTGAACTGTTACCATAAATGGACAATCTGTCCTTCGCGCGCCTCGATTAAATATGCAGATCAACTGTATTTACTGCTGACCGCGCAATCTGCTTCAGTTAGGTTTTACTTCGCTAAACAAATTTCCCGCCCTCCGCGCTGCTCGTACAGTCTGTGGGATATGGAAATTACCGTTCTGTTTGTCGACGCTGCCCGGAGAGCCTCCAGTACTTTCTCTTCTGTGGCCGAATCCAGATTTGCAGTAATTTCATCCAACAGCAGAATTCTTGGATTGGCGGCTACGGCTCTGGCGATCGAAAGCAGCTGCATCTGTCCCTGCGAAAACAGGCCGGCGGTACACAGGGTATCATATCCGTTTTCCAGATCCATAACCGCCTCATGCATTCCCACCATATTAACCGCCCGCTCTATTTTCTCGCTGGTTATCCTGCTGTCTTTCAGGCTTATCTGCTCTGCCACGGTCCCCGGGATCAGCCGGAATGACTGCTCCACATAGCCAAAAATCCCCCTCTTTTGGGCATCCGAAATCTGGTCTGACGGTACCCCGTAGATGCGTACGTTTCCGTTCCACGGAAGGTACAATCCCAGCAGCAGCTTGAATACCGTACTCTTTCCAACACCGGTTCTTCCGGTCAATGTCACATTTTCTCCTGTATGAACCGCAAAACTATACTGGCGGAGAATTTCCCGCCCGTCCTCATACCCAAAGCTGACGGAATGAAACGCAGCTGCCGGGCTGCATTCATCCAGAGCCGCCGTCTCATTTTCCGGCAGCCTGCGCCCCGGCTCATTTAAAAATTCATGAATGCGGCATACCCCCGCCACGGCAGACTGAATGTTCTGAATCTCCATCCCGATGCTCTCCAACGGCTCAAATACTTTGCTGACATATGCAATCACCGCCACTGCTGTTCCGACAGACATTCCAAAAAGCCCCTGCATATTTCCGCCCATTGCAGCCAAAACCATCATAACCGCAATCAGAGCTGCCCTGATTGTAATGATAATCGGAGAATAAATGGAATCATAAAAATTGGATTTTTCTAATGCCTGGTATCCGGCCTGGATATATCTGTCATAACATTTTTCCATATATTTTTCTTTATGAAATGTATGGATCATCCTTATGTTCCTGATTGTTTCCGGCACATGGCTGTTTGCCCTGCCCACCGCGGTTCTGTTGGCAAGCTGAGCCTTCAGCATTCTTTTTTGAAATGCACGTGTAATCAAATATAAAATCGGTGCTGCAAGCGCCATAAGCATCCCAAGACCGCGGCTCTTTACGAATATGACCGCCAGAATACTGACTACCCGGCAAATGTCTACAACCATGCTGATAATACCGGATGTAAACAGGGATTCCACCGTATCTACATCGTTTACAAATCTTGATGCCGTCACTCCCGGTTCTGTGTCTATAAGGTAGGATGCCGGCAGTTTTGACAGCTTTCTGCACATCACACTTCTCAGTCCGTGGGTAACCTTCTGGCCGAAAACCGTGATCAGGCTTTCCTTTGCCGAATCAAAGATACCTGCTGCCGCCAGCAGAAGAAAGTAAGCCGCCGCCAGCCCCGGCAGAACATCTGCGCCTCCTGCCAGCCGGTTTACAATCCGTTCCAGAAGCAGCGGGGGAAGGATGCCCGCAATGACAGTACCTGCCACTGCAATCACCAGCCCAATGGACAAAAGCACTTGTTCCTTTACAATCCTTTTTACCACCGAAAAGATGTAATTCTGCTTCCTGCCATTCTTTTTCCCGGTCTGCCCCTTCTGAACCGGAACCCCGGTCTTTTGCGCATCATTTAAGTTATCTGTACATTCTGCCTGTCTCTCTTCTGCTCCTATGAACGGCACGCTCTGCCCACTCTGCATTTGAAACAGATGTGCGTACTCCTCATTGGTCAGCATCAGATGCCAGTGGTCAGAGACCGTACTTCTGCCCTCCCCGAGCCAGATTACCTGGTCCATCTGTGGAAACAGAGTCAGCCTGTGGGATAAAATCAATACGATACTGTCCTTCGTGAGCGCCTTTAAATTCTGCATAATCTCACATTCCGTTTTTCTGTCAACCGCGGAAAACGGATCATCCAGTATAATGACCGGCTTTTTATGAAAAAGTGTCCGTGCAAGTGCAATCCGCGCCTGCTGCCCTCCGGAAAGCCTGACTCCGCCGCTGCCTACCATAGTGTGAATCCCATCCGGCATCTTCGATACTTCCTGGTCCATACACACCGCCTTCAGACAGCCACTGACATCCCCTGATTCTCCAAGCAGTATATTGTCTTCCACAGAAGCGCTCAAAAGTTCCGGCTCATGCCCCATATAAGCGGTCATCTTTCTTCCGGCCCGGGCAAGAGCCGACAGTTCCTTTCCTTCCAGTCTGATACTTCCCTCATATGGATATTCGCACAGAAACACTTTCCCCAGCGTAGACTTTCCACATGCCACAGCTCCGGTTACTCCTATTATCTCGCCCGGACACGCGGAAAAGCAAATATCCTCCAGCACATATTTCCCATCCGGGTATGCAAACTTCATCCCCGAAACGCAAAGCCGTACCGGCGATTCCGGCCCTGGTTCTTTCTCATCCGGGATATCCTGCATATACGGTTTAATCCGTATCCAAGATACCTGTGCCTTCTGAACCGCATTAAACAGCTTTGCCGCCCTCGAGGATTTAGATGCCAGCCTGGTAAAACAAGATAAAAATGTGGAAAATGCTGCAATGTCCCAGGATGTCCATCCACTGCCCAGCACATTCTTTGCGCCGAACCAGATAATGAAAATAATCCCTGCCATCGAAATGATTTTATAGAGGGGCTGCATCGCATTTTCCCATATATTTGCATACACCGCTTTCTTCTCGTAATCTCCCAGCTGCTCCTCATACTCTGTATCCCTGCTTTTTTCCTGCCCATAAACCCTGTAAAGCACTGCATTGGATATCCGGTCAAGGGTTGCCCCGTTCAGAACGCCCGCGCTTTCCTTATATGCCGCTGCACTCCTTGATACCGTCCGTTTTAATGTTCCGGCCAGCCAGTATGCCGCCGGCGGAAACAAAACGGAGATTATGGTCAGTCTCCAGTCGTATGAAAAAAGCATTGTCAAATAGGCAATCATTACGACACCGGTATCAAAAACCTCTGTCGTAAACTTTCGCATCCCTTCCACACAGGTGTCCACATCTGCAATGGCTTTGGTCATAACAGCTCCCACATCCTCAGTGTCCAGTTCCGGCTTGCCCCTGTGCACGAGATTATGGTACAGCACCTGCTTCATATTCCGATTCACATGGTTAGCAAATCGTCTCACATAAAGCCGTTTGAGATAGCGCATTCCCTCCACCAGTAAAATCGCAGCAATATAGGACAGGGCCAGCATAACCATATCCTGAAACACCCGTTTCCCGCCGATAATATCGCACAGATACTGCGCCAGCATTCCCTCGAACCAGGGGCCTGCAACCATCCCTGCATTGTAAATAATCCCGGATACGGCAACGGCAGCAAGAGTCCGCTTCTCCATTTTAAAATAGGATACAATACGCTCCGGCCTGTTGACCTTACGCGCCTTATCTTCCATGTCTGTCCCACCTCTTTTTCTCAATCACGTTCCCTGCCTGTCTAACATTCAATGTGGCTTAGATGATACTACACCTGCCGCGAAAAGGCAATATCAACCGGGTCCTCTATCTGCATTATATCCCGTTATAAGACTAATTTAAACACTTCTTGCAAAGCAGGCAAGTTAACCAGTTTCCAAGGGGCTGCCCTCACAGCAGTCGTCAAGGCCAGGCTTGCTTAACTTCGGCTCGCTGCCCCCAAAAACAAAAGATCCGCATGCTTATTTTCTGAAGAACGGCACTTAGCCGATAAGCATGCGGATCTCCATATTTTCTTTTCCTTTTACTAATACCGGTTTTTCTTAATTATTTTTTCTTTGTTGACTCCTGCAAATCAGCCATATAGCGGCTCAGTTTAGTCCCCCCGGAAAGTAATTATCCTACTGTTATAATAGCAGTTTCACGATTCTGCATTATGACCGTTCTTACATGAACACTCTGATTTCAGCGGGCAGCGGGGCGGACACAGAGGACATGACGGCTTCGGCGGGCATGGCGGCTCCGGCGGGCATGGCGGCTTTGGTGGGCATGGCGGCTTTGGTGGGCATGGCGGCTCCGGCGGGCATGGCGGCTTTGGTGGGCATGGCGGCTCCGGCGGGCATGGCGGCTTTGGTGGGCATGGCGGTTTCGGTGGGTATGGTGGATATGGCGGCTCCGGTGGGAATGGTGGATATGGCGGCTCCGGTGGGAATGGTGGATATGGCGGCTCCGGTGGGTATGGTGGATATGGCGGCTCCGGTGGGTATGGTGGATATGGCGGCTCC
>NZ_CYZU01000075.1 GCF_001404335.1 Faecalicatena contorta | reverse complement strand
CCCGAAACTGCTGAATTGCCTATTTTTGTTATTGTAGCAGCCACCTTAGATGTATTTTTATAGGCCACCACATTACTTGACGTACTACCCGCAAGTGCCGCTGATGTCCCGGCAGTAAATGCGTAGGACTCATTGGACAATAAGACCGTGTAGCCCGTACCGTCACTTACGTATACCAATGTTATGTTTGCACTTGCTTTAATTGCCATATCCTACCCCTCTAAGTTTGCCGTATATGTTGCTTTGTTTGTGACGTCTCCAGCTGTTACCGTGAGAGTTGTCCCTGTTGCAACAGGAGTTGCCCCCCCATCTTTGTACCATTTTATGGTCCCTAACGCTGTCAAAGCGCTTCCGGTCACTTCCAAGCCGCCTCTATATACATGTGCTGTCATTGTCGTGGCGATTGCCGTATTTTTAAATATGCTTCCGTTAGACGATGTAATATCCATATTTATTGCATCGGCCCCGTTCGCCCCGTTTGTCCCGCTTCTTGATACACTGTATGATGTCGTTGATTTCCCATCACTGTAAGCTACTACGGTTTTTGTCCACAGGTACTTTCCTGCCGGTACATTCGGTATAGATGTCCCCCAGTTTCCGGTCGGAGTCGTTGTGCCAGAATCGCTTACCTGATATGTCACTGAGGTTGATGATACGGTTACGCTCGTACCGTTATTTCCGTTGGATGGATTTCGTGTCACTCCGTATGCTGTTGTCTTTTTCCCGTCACTGTATGTAACCTCGGTTTTACTCCATAAATATTGCCCCACAGGTACCGCTGGCGGATTAGCAACCCATGTTCCAGTTGGTGCAGTTGTCGCAGATGTACCCGCTTGATATGTTGTTTCTGTTTTTGTGATTGTAATACTCGTGCCGTTATTGCCCTTGAATGCTATGGCATAACTGAACATCTTATTAATAGTAACATCCCCGATAATTACAGGTATTGTGAACGAACCGGATGTTGTAAGCGCTGATGTTGCTGTGATTGTAATTGTCGGGATCGGTGTTTTTCCATCGCTTACCGCGCTAATCCCGGTCGGTGTCGATATTTGACCAATTGTACACGCCACCTGCTCCCCGCCGCATAATACCATGATCTGACATGTGGTTGATTGTGTACCGCTGACACTGTTAGTAGTTCCGAGAAATGTATAGTTATCATTTGTAAGATGGACTGAATACCCATCGGTTATATCTAATAGATCTTGTTGTGCACTTGCTTTTATTGCCATTTTTTTAATCCTCCTAATAATCTAAACTGCATGATAGTGTCATTTTGTTGTATACGTCCTGCGGAGATATAACAAAAATAAACCCATCGTCTGACAGCCTTGGATCGCTCTTGTCAATGGGCGTAAACTCTGTTTCTCCGACATTTTTGCATTGCCAGATAATCTGTGCATTATCTCCAAATTTTTCGCGGAGTTTTGCAGATGTGTCTATCATTGTCTCTCCGGCAATTACTGTGACTGTCATAGTAGTTGCAACTCCTGTATTTTTGAACGTGAATCCATTGACGCTTGTAATATGAACACTTACCGCATCGGTTCCATCCCTCAGTTTTGCCAGCGTTGTTGTGTCTATAGCTGTACTCGTGGTATCTATGGCCCGGATCGATGCCGTATTCCCTGTCCACGCCTCTGAATCCTCCGTAATTGTAAGTGTAGGTGACCCCTGGGCCGGTGTGAAATCCGTCCATACCCCCGCTGCTGTCTTGTACTGCCATTTCCCGTGTACCGTGTTTTGGTACTCGGCTGTGAGCGTTATGCTCCTAGGTTCTGGTATTTGGCTTCCAGATGCATATTTCAGCACCTGATCTCCTGTAATATTGCATAGTTTCGCATCGTTTCCGGACACCCCCGCTTTTGCTTTTGCGTAGCTGAACGTCAGTGTACATGCTATTCCAGCAAGTGTTACTGGTATTTCCACAGTCCCATTGTCTGCCAGGGCGTTCCCCTTTTTTGCGGTTATGGTCACTGTGGCCCCGCTTACGGAAAATGTCATTCCGTTAACAGCCGGGATCGTGCCTATGACCGGGGTAACCGGTGTATTTCCCTTAAACCCAATGGCGGCAGTAGACACAAGGATATCTTTTGCCAGGTTCCCACCGCTGTCTGCCGCGAATACGTAGCTGTCCGTGCTCAACCGTAGGGTATACGCATCATCCCCCTTTTGCCCCGCAGGCCCGTCATTTACGACAGATACAGTGGCCTCGCACGTCCCCCGCACGTTACCGGCCTTGTCAATACAATCGTACTTGTACACCGCTTTCACGTTGATATCAGATGCATTGACTGTAATGCTTTTCCCTGTGGCTATTTCAGCCCCATCCTTGTACCACTTGATCGTAAGGCTACCAGTCATATCTTTTCCTGCATCCATAACAGAGGCGTTCAAAGTCGTTGTCCCTTCCCCATTCTTAAATACAATCCCGTTGTTACTCAGAATTGAACATGTATACACCTTATTCTCTGCAATAAGCTGTTGCATAGCTCTCATAAGCGCTGAGTCAATCTGGCTCTGCAGCTCCTTGAAGTTGTCAAAGATGGTCTTATTCTGTGACGGATCCGTGAAGCTCCTGGACTGCTCCGTGACTCTTGCCTGCAGGTATAGTGGCGGGTTATATACCTCGTCCACAATGGTTACGGTATCCCCTATATCCGTGTCGAAATATCCCTCTACCTCGTACTGTACCTGAGGTACGCAGTTCTTTTTCAGTTCCGCCAGGGCTTGCCCGTATAAAGTATTGACGTTGTCTGTATCGTATGTCCAATCCACGGTGCTGTACCGGTCAGTGCTGGAAGTATTGCTCGGAAACCGATCACGGGCCTGTACCGCCCGGATGCATCCATCACCTGCCAGGGATTGGTATTCCACGTTTCCTGCAGAGTCATTTTCCGTCTTATTTAAGCTGGTTATCATAAGACCATCTTTTCCGGTCGGACGGATCGCCGTGTACAGCTCTGTAATATCAGATGTCTTAGTGATCCCTGACACTTCCTTGCCGTACCGCAGGACCATGTCTTGCCGGTAACGCCCCATCCCCTGGTCTGTGCTGGAATTCTTTCTGTAGACATTCATGACTATTTTTTTTAGGGAGTAGTCATTATTTAAAATCGGTACAAACTCGGCCTCCGCGTCAAATACGGTTGCCAGGGAATATATCCGGGCCAGCACTGTATCTGACCCAGTCCACTCATGTGTTATGGCCTTGTCCGCCACCTCATTGATATTGAGGGTTAGGACATTCTCAAAATCGAATACATCCAAATACTCCGCGAATTTCATTGCCTTTGTTGCCTTGTACGCATCTACGCGCTCATTAAGCAATTCCAAGTTAAGGCTGTACGCTTCAACTTCCACTTCATATTCGTCCCGCACAACACGCACAATATTGAAATAATAGTCTTTCTTCCGCCACTTGAATGCCAGCTTATTGCCCTCTACCAGTTGCACAGATTCCGGGTGCTGTGCGTCCGTAGAAAATGTATATGTACTCGCGGCCCCTTTGAGGTATTCGTGCAGCTCGTCATTGTAATAATGCATTGCCTCGGGAGCTTCATTGTCCAAAAAAGCGCGTATATCATCATACGCGCTCAATACTGCTATCCTAATATTGTCCATTATAGATATGCCTCCCTTATCTTGGCTGTTATGGTAGGTACTGGATCAGCAAAATCCGAACACAAAAACTGCACCTTAGTTTCCCCTGGAGGTGCTTTTGGGTAATTGCTGCCCACTATTTCGTCCTCCTGGCTGATAACCCCGTTGGTGTATACTTTACTGGCTGCTCCATTAATATATACTTTGTCTCCGGACTGGTACCGATTCGGGATATCGTACCAGTATTTTACATTATCCTTCCGGAAGAATAGATAGTCCCAATACATCCGGGTAACCAGGGCGTTTTTGCTCATTGTCCCGTGCTGCCCGGAAAAGATGGTTATGTACTTGGCCTGTTTTGTTTTTGATGCAGCACTGCCATTTATGGTATATACCCCGCCGCCAAAATAAAACTGGAATTTCTGGCCAGACTTGCGGATGTATATTTCTCCCTTGTCGTGAGTAGTGCACCCTTTATAATTTGGATCAAAAGGTATTCGTTTTTTCTCCACTCCCTCAATATCAAACATGGCGTATGACGTATTTTTTCCCAGCTCATATTTCGCCACCCGGATACTTGCCAGGTGGTTTCCCGCCGTGTCCCCGATAGCCAGCATTAACATGCCGGTCTGTGCAAGTGTGCCCGTTTCAAACCAGATTTTGGCCTGTGCATAAAAGTTTTGCGCACCGACAACGCCCCCGGAGTCTGCCGGTATGGTTACCATCTTACTCGCTCCATGCCATGTACCGGCTCCGCTCCCGATATTATCCAGGGCCAGCCACTTATGCCCCTCGTAAGGGCCGACAACCTTAAATGTTCCGTTTTTGAGGTAATTAAATCCAAGTATCCCCTGCCCATCCGTCATGGCACTGTATGCCTCTGGGGCACGGTAGTTTATGAGCTGTTGTGTCTTCTGCCGGGTTTCCCCGTCCTGCTCCCCTGCGTCCCCCAGCTGGATCACTCCATCTTTTGTTACAATCCCTATAAATCCGTTTTCTGATTTGTGGGTTATTGTGTAATCTATGGGGACTGCTTCGGTGCCGTTGTTAACTATCGTTGCCTCTAATATTCCGCTGCTGTTTTTGGCGGCAGTGAATGTTTTTTCTACTGTGGAGTGCGACAATCCATCAGGAATAAGCCAGGTGATAGTCCCTTCTCCAAAACACTCCCAGTCCTCAAAATCCATACCATTAACCGGTATGGCATAACAAAAACGATCTACAGTATTCCCAAAAACAAGCTCTTTCGGCTCATCGACATTCAGAATCCTCTGCAAAGCATCATATTTCTCTTTTATGCTTCCCGACATTGTAAATGGCATCTGGATAGTTTTTGATTTATACGTGGTATACTTAAAATTTGCACCGCGCACCAGTCCCGCATTCGGCGTTATTTCAGGAGACCAGTTCGCACCTGCGAATGGGGTAAAACCATGCAATACATCAATATATTCGTTTAGTTCAACACCATTAAATTTTACTGATAAACTCATGGTCTACCTCCATTCAACATTTTCTTAAAGTTATTATTTCTCTGTTGCTCTTGATCCATAGGGAGCGCCAGGAGCTTTATGACTTGTCGCTTATCCAATTCGGCAGATAAGTATATAGGACGTTTCGACATTTCCTGTCCAAGCTGCTTATAATCTATTTCCATAGACTTGCTTAATGCTGATATTAACTCTGCCGTATTGCTTCTTTCCTTTGCTTCTGCCGCAGAAACCACTTTATCAGATACTCTGGTCTGCTGGTCATCTATAGCCAGGTTGATTCTTGCCATTGTTCCCGGAATGTCGATATCCTTTAGCTTCATGGAAATAGTATCCATGTCTAATGCGTCAAGTGCGGATTGAGATACTTTCTCTGACGCTTCTACTACTTCGCCTTCCCCGTCCGCAATACCTACTCCAAGTCCCTGCGAAAACCATTTTCCAAGTTTCGCAGTCTTTTTAGATGGCGAGTGTTCATCGAGCCAACGTTTAGCTGCATTATACGCACTTGCTGCAAGCTCGGCAGCTTTTGTGGCTGCGCTTACAATCCAATCCCCTATCCCGCTCACAAATCCGGAACCAAAATTTGATCCTATACTATATCCGTCTGCTGTATTTGCTCCAGATTCTGCATTATCCGCTAATGCCTGACCTTTTAAATTTGCTTCTCCTGTTTTGCTGCCAACACCGGAAGCGTATTGTGAACCGAAATTGCTACCTGTAGGTGCTGGATTTACGGAGCCTGCGCCTGAGTTAGCACTATCTGATAGACCCTTGCCTTGTCCAAATAAAAAGCCTATCATACCGCCTATTCCGCCACCAAACAGACTGCCAAATAATCCGCCTGTAGGAGATGGGTCAACAGAACTAGCGCCAGCATTTGCTGCATCAGCGTTTAATTTTCCAGCAAGTCGTGAATTTTCTTGTTGTTCTGAAACTCCAACGCCAAAAAGTGCCATTGCATTTTTGCCAACTTCTTTTAGGGTTTCTCCTATCCCGCCATTTTGAAATTTACCCAAGAATTCTGTAACAAATGAACCAGCCTTTTCAAGTACACCTTCTTTTCCCTCTTCAAGCCCTTCTGCTGCACCAGGCATAGCCTGCGCAAATATTCTTTTTACTGCTTGAGAAGGCGAATGTACCTCTAAAACTTCTTTTAGAGCGTCTAAATATGATATTCCCATTTCTTTGGCTTTGGAAGAAACTTCATCGCCAAATTCAGAACCTTCTATAGCTCCTTTCACAGCATTCTCAAATGCATCTCTTGTTTTATCATCGACTCCATCAAGACCTTCTAAAAATCCAGTTACTGCTTTTTTAGACTCATCGTTTAATGAACCTGAAAGGCTTACGAGCTCTCCAAGCATTGCAGGGTTAATTTCTCCAGCTACTGTTGCAGCGCCTCCCGGAAGTTTTGCAAGCTCTCCTAAAGACATTGCCGTCATATTGGCAATCTCCGCTACTGCGCTGTCTTTTGAATCTACCCATCCATTTTTTATAGCATCTCCTAATAGTGCCATATTGTTTGATGCATTGATTGCCTGATTTTTCAGCTCATCATTGGATACCTCGCCAAACTTTTTGAAGTCTGCTTGTATTGCAAGTAGTGCTTCTTGTATTTTATTTGAATCACCTGAAACAATAGCTGCCGAAAGCCCCTCATACTGCTTTATAATATCCTGATATTCTTCGTATGAGTTCTTGGCATCCTTGGTTTTCCCAGATAATTTATCATAATTTTTTGATAATTGATCAACCGCTTCCTGCGCTTCTTCCTGCGCAACCTTTGTGTCACTTTGTACCACACCATATTGCTTTGTTTCTTCGTTTGCTTGAGCTGTGATTGCCGCAAGCTCTGATTGCGCATCCGATAGCTCTTTTCCTGCTTTTGTGCTTTCTTGTTGAGCCTGCAAATAACCTGTCAACGCCTCAGTCTTCCCCTGCACGGCTTCCTTATAGCTATCTTCCATTGCTTCCAAAGATGCCTGTGCACGCTGGGTTTCTATTAATTTATTGATTGTGTCAATCTGTTCAGAATATCCTTGTATAATCCCATCCTGAAGTTGCATCTCTACACCCAATGCTTGTGAAAGTTGACCTGTTATATATTCGGCCCTTGCCTCATATCCCGCTTTTACTTTTCCGTTTTCATCTACCAGATTCTGAAGTTCAACCCACAATGCACTTGTTGTATCAATTTCTTTTGTGGCTGACTGAATGTTTTCGTCTCTTGATTCTTTAAGCTGCTTTACTTTTTCAGATGTTTCATCTATACTTTTGCAAAGATCTTTCTGTTCTTTAGATAATTTAGCTGTGGCTTCTGCATCTTTATCTGAAACAATGACAGCCGCAGCTATGCCAGCCGTAAGCGCTGCTATCGCAGTTACTACAAATCCGATTGGATTTGCTGACATTGCAGTGTTAAGCGCAAGCTGTGCCTTTGTAAACAACGCTGTTGCCGCCGTGCCTATTGTCAGTTGTCCATTGTGGACACCCATTAATATCTGCCGGACTGTCAGGCCGCCGTTTGTTGCCACAAGCTGTAATGCATTTGCTTTCTCCATCTTGTTTAGTATTGCAGTTGCCGCCGCATTCGCTTTCGTAGCAGTAGCCGCAGCTTTCATTGCCGGTCCATACACCTTGACCGCCGCAAAACACGCAGAAGCGATAGGGATCAACTTATCCATATTTCTTGCCAGCAACTTAATTGTTTCCACGGCAATCGGTGCGGCTCCTTTTCCAATGGATGCCATAGCGCCTGTCATATTTTTAAGAGGCGTTATGATTCCATTAGCTTCTTCGCTGGTATCTGCTATACTGTCCGTCAGCTCATCAAAAATGTCTCCTGCCTTCGATACCACTCCAGTCAGTCCGCCAGATTCAAATGCCGCTGACAATCTGTCTACGCACTCCGATGCATACTCAACTGCGCCACGTAGCGGGCCTTCCATCTTCTCATACACTTGTATCGCAAAGGTTTCAAGGCCACCTACAAGCTCCTCGACCGCACCTTTCAGGTTGTCCTGCATGGTTTCAGCCATTTCTTGCGCAGCACCATCCGCATTGTATATGGAATCCTTAAGAGCATTAAAATCTGTCTCAGATGCGTTGACGATTGCAAGGAGTGCAGACATGCCCTCCTGTCCCGCGATTGTTGCCGCATACTGTGCCTTCTGTGAATCTGTCAATCCAGAAAAACTGTTCCTCAGATCTCCCATCAAAGCATCGAGGCTTTTTGTATTTCCGCCCGCATCCGTAATAGATATACCAAGCTCATCCATTGCAGTCTGCATCTGGTCTGTCGGCTTCACAAGGTTTGTGAATATCTGCCTTAAAGATGTTCCTGCTTGGCCTGCCTTGATTCCACTATTGGCCATTAGACCAATTGCGACCGCGCAGTCCTCCGCGCTGAATCCAAGAGACCCAGCTACAGGAGCAACGTACTTAAATGTCTCCCCCATCATGCCAACATTGGTATTCGCATTAGAGGACGCTTGTGCCAGGACATCTGCAAAATGAGTAGAGTCAGCAGCAGTCAGTCCAAATGCTGTCAATGCGTCTGTTACAATATCTGATGTGGTGGCCAGACTTTCGCCGGATGCCGCAGCCAGATTCATGATACCTTCGATACCATTTAGCATATCCTCGGTCTTCCATCCAGCCATTGCCATATATTCGAAGGCTTCTGCGGATTCCTGAGCTGAGAACTTTGTCTTTGCCCCCATTTCTTTTGCTTTTTCAGTAAGCTTATCCAACTCTTCGCCTGTAGCTCCTGATATTGCGGCCACATTTGACATTCCCTGCTCGAAATCTGATCCTACCTTAATTGCATACCCGGCCATTGCAGTCAATGCTGTGCTTGCTACTCCTATGGCAACAGTAACGCCTTTCATAGCAGTTTTTGCTGTACTGGAGAATTTCGACATGGCAGACTGGGCTTTATCGCTATCAAGTTCTGTGCTTATCTTAATGGTTCCATCTGCAGCCATCTTGTATCCCTCCTAACTGGCGCCACACCTGTTCTTTACATAGTCCTTCCACTGCTTATCTCGTTCTTCCAAAGTCATCCGCTTTACTGAGGTCCCGCGGATCCGGTACAGCTTCTTCATCTCGTTCAAAAATGCCCTTCTTTCCTTGGATACCCCAGAAGTACTGGCTTTCCGGTAATACATTACCTTACGTATCATCGTTTCTTCATTCAAGGCCTCAAATAGTGCCATAAACTTCCACCAGTGCAATTGCGTATCACCGGTCAGGTCTATCCCGTATTGCTCTTTGAACGCTGCGTAGATATAAGGTGCATCCTGGGAAAAAGAAAACGCAGGCTCTTTCGATGACCTGCGTTGATATCTTTCTTTCTTTTCTTCTTCCTGTTCCTCTGCTTCCCCGCATCGATAAAACCAGATCATCTGCTCAATCGCGCCGGGTAAGTCCTCTGGGATCTTTGGATAGCACGCCTGCAGCATCTGGATGATCTTACGCCCTTCGCTATCAGAACTATCCATGATCTCTGAAAATCTCATCCAAATGCGGAAATCACTTCGGATTGCATAGATATTTCCAGATACTCGTAAACTGTTTGGAAGGATCCCAGTCACAAAATTAGTTACCATCTTTTATCTCTGCCTTTTTCTTAACCTGCTCATACTTCTCTTCTATTAATAGGTTTACCTGCTTCTCATATATTTCTGAAAGCTCTTCAAACGCATCTAAACAGGTTAGCAAATCCGTATCATCACCCAACACTCTCTTCGCACTTCCGGCTCCGAATACATCATCAATGAACTCTATTACCGAACTACACATCATTTTGATTGATTCCGAATTACTTTTGCACGTCTGTGCCTGATGCGACTTTTTTACAACGGTTAGAAGTCCTTCTTCATAATGTTTCGCTATTTCCGGGTTTAGAAGGGGTGATTCAAGCTCTACCCCTAGAATTTTTACCTTAATCTGTTTCATACGCTACGTCCTTTCATACTGTCAAATCTATCCTACTGTTACTGTTGAAATTCCAGATCCTTTGGCCCTTTTCTGTGCGTCAACTTCCACAATTAAGATTTTCTGACTTGCAGTTGCTGTTATCTCTGCCACTCCATCCCATTCTGTATATCCCGTTGCACAACTCTCATTCAAAGCGGGGGCGGAAACAGAAGCGCCTGTCTTATACACATAACTATTTCCGCTCTGTTTTTGCGGTGTTACAGTAATTTTTGTTTTCCCACTTGTTCCAGCCACACTCGTTACTACAAGGGTTTTCATGGTTTCTATGAATGTATATTCTACCGGATTGCTACCAATCTTCTTAAACTCAATATCAACAGCAGAGGATTCTCCCGCGTTTCCAGATCCATCGCTGTTTACAATGATAGAACACTGGCCTTTTTCTCCTTTTCCTGTTAGGATATTGTAGTACACATAGTTTGTGATAACGCCATTTCCAGTTCCATATTTTACCGCATGGGACAGGCAGTAGTCCTGTGCTTCATCTCCCACATAGCGATCCCCCGTTACAGAGAAAGAACGCTGCGTACCTGTTTTGGTGGTACTCTGCCCTGCACGAATATACTGCTTGTCCTGAGTCACAGGATTCATCTGTGCGTCCAGTCCAGCAATTCCCATTTCTACTACTGCATAATTCCCCACATCCGTAACCTGAGTTGCACTAGGTGTCAAATCAATCGCAAAAACATAATCATCATTTGTCACCCATCCCGTATAATCCGCCTTCGGCGTGTGGTTTGCCATTAATTCATTTACTTTCATATTCATTCTCCTTTTTCAAAATAGAGAACCCTGCATTGTATCATGTACTGGGCTTTCATATTCTCCCAGTCCACTGCTGCAAGGTTCGGCATGTTCTGTAGGTTTTCAATTTTCTTCACTTGACACTTTTCCCCAAAGTCAGGGAAGTTCTTATCTTTATTCTGTTTCTCAATCCAGTCCATGAACTCCTGTGCAAAGTTCATAGCCTGCAAGTTGAGATCATCCGTCTCTGTGGAGAAATGCCAGGTCATCAGGATTGTAAATCTATACTCCTTATCCGCTGCTCTCACGTACTTTTTTACCGTTTTTCCGGAGTAGTTCGTAAGAAACGATACCCCATCAATGGAATCATCGGAGAAGTTGAACGACACAAGCCTGTCAGATAACTCCATTACCTTTTCTTCCACATAATTTTTCATAACCTCGTGCTTTGTCATCCTGCACCGCCTTTCACGTATTTTTGTACAGCAGCAGTCAGATCACTCATTCTTGCAGCCTTCATTGCTTTATCCCACTCTGCTGTAGCAAGCGGATGTCTCGAACGGCTATGGTTCAGCTTTGTGCCAAGTACAACTTTACTCTCACCGCTGCGTGCCCACGGACTTCCAGTAATACGCGATACCATCAGCAATCCCTCATGTTGGTATCTGGCATATGGGGAACGATAGTGAATCATTCCAACCCCATCCTCCACATACGTTCTGACATTCTGAGCCAGGACAAGATTCATCGCCGGTACATAGGGATCCATAAGACGTTTTGCCTCGTTCGCCATGAATAGCTGCGTCCTATCACCGCCCGTGGCCTCTTTTGCAATCTGAGGAATAGGCTTATTCCATTTGAATTCTATGCTCATACTAACCACCCAATCTGTAATGTTTCTGACACAAGTGCGAGGTGTTGTCAGAAAACGCGGTCACAACAAATGCTTCTGGCTTATGACGCGAAAGTATTTCCGTAGATGTATTCGGGGACTCTCCGGTTATCACTTCCGTGCAGGCCCCTTTTACCACGATGTCTTTCTGGCTGCAGGTAAAGAACTTTTTACGCTCTTCATCTCTCAGTTTGATCCACTCTCGATACGGCTTGTACTGCTCCATTTCTGGTATCCTGACTGTGTAAGTGCTATCCATCTTAGGGTTAACGCTCAGATATTCTGTCCTTCCGATGACGTTCTTGTAAAAGCAATTTTCCAGCACTGTCCTCTGCCAGATATCCTTTTTGCTGTTTGGATTATCAGTAGCCCTGAAACAATTATAAATAGTAATTGTATGGATATAATTAGCGTTCATAGTATATCCCCCCGGCAAATGTGAGTCCTGTTTTTCCAAGGTACTGTCCGATGATCTGTGCGGTCTTCCTTTTTATTCCGTCCTCAGTGTATGCTGATTGAGAGATATCAAAGGTTCCGCTGTCTCCATCGTTGTTGTAGGACACTAACATCCCGGGCGCCTCACCGCTCATATTGAGCTTGTCAGCCTTATACAAAAGCTCTGTTATCGCGCAGATACAGTCTTTCACTTCATTGTTAATCAGAGTGCTATTTTTGCTTATACGCCCCTGTGTTGCATCGTCAACCACAAGTCGCGCCTGTTTCTCCCAAAATGGGAATTCTATTTCTGGCACCGCCGGGCTTTTGCCCAGCAGATATCCAGAACTGTAATATGCATAGTCTGCATACATCTCTACCACCCCTTATGACTGTGCCGTAAGCGTAACTGCCTTAGTTACTGCCTCAGAATCCACTGTGATCGACTCTATCACAGGAATAAATCCCTTCTTGGTAATCTTGGCAGTATAGGTTCCTGCTCTCAGATTAAACTCAGCATTTCCATTCGAGTCAGTTACGAGGATTGCGCCATCCACATTGATGCGGGCACCCTTGTACGCTGTAGGACTTTCTGATTTTCCATCCGTGACCGTAAATGTTACTTTCTGAGTTGTAACAGGTGTTCCCGGCTCCAGATATGCAAATGCACATCCTGTACGGTCTTCATTCAGGCGTGTTGCCGGATTTGGCAATGCCCATCCCATACGAAATACAACACGAAGCGCAATCATGTCCTGCTGTGCCAAGTTGTATACGATTTCCTTAGAGATCGGATCCTGGATTACGCCCTGATCTAAGATCTTGACTGTGATGTCCTGGCGGATTGCATATACTGCCTGCGAAAAGTCTCCTACCACAAGCTGTGAAATACTTGAGTCAAACATTCCATTCTCCGGGAAGTACATTGGTGCACCATCCAGAGCATACCTGTTCGTATCCTGCATAGACTTTGAAAAGATCGGCTGTTTGTTGCTGTCACGAAGACCTCTGAGCTTTGCTTTGAAGTTCATCGGTGCAAGTGCTCCAGAAACTCCGTAACCATCACCCTCCACCTTCGCGAATACGCCATCCTCTCCGAGGATCAGGTCATAGTAATCTTTCCCGCTATCCGGTGCTACGTTATTTCCTGCCTGACGTGCTAATGTAATTAGATCAGCCTGCCACTCTCTCGGACGGTTAAGACCGAAGATTGTAGCAGTATCTACTCTCATCCCGATAGCTTCATTCACACGAGGAGTAATTTCTCCCATGATATCCATTTCTGCATCATCAAAAACGGACTCCGGAATTGGTACGATAACCGCAAGCTCTGCTGCTGTCAGATAGACATTATCCCATGCCTGTCTGGTTGTCTGTTTCATCCCGGTATCCCCATCTACCCAATACGCTGTAGGAAGAAAATCAAGCACACGGATTCTGGTCTGTTTGCTTGTCATATTCGGGAGCTTCTTTGCCAAGCTCATAAACACGGACTGTTTCGGTGCGTCCTGAAAAATACTGGACACTACCTGCTCTCTGATAAGGGCTTCCGCGTCCGCTCTGTTTACAATATTTACTGCCATAATTTAATTCCTCTCTTTCTATTCTTTGCCGAACAAACTTCTGAGTGCTTCATTTGCCTGTTCTTTTCTTGTCTGTGCCTCCTGATTGATTCCCGGAGTAACTGATACCACCTTGGGGATCTGCTGATTTCCCTGGAACAGATAATCGTTATCTTTTTTAACAGCCTCAATAGCCGCCTGGATGTCTGCAGTCTGGTTCTTGCTTGCCTTTAAGGCATCTATATCCAGAAAAGCCTTGACTGCCTTTTCGCTTCTTGCGCCAGCCGCTTTGATTGCGGCTTGGATGTCTGTATCAAATTTGTAGTCTGATTTGATTTTTTCAATTTCTCCGTCTTTTGCGTTGAGATCTGCGGTGAGTTGTGAAATCTTTCCCTGCAGTTCTGATACATTTACGCCCTCCATCGCTTTCAGTGATTTCTGCGCTGTTTCAAGCTGGGTCTTATACCCATCCCGCTCTGCAATAACTGCATTCATTTCTTTGCCTACCTCTGCCATAACAAAATCAATCTGCTCCTGTGTAAGTCCTTTTTCTTTCAACGTCTCTGTTTTTAAAATCATGTTCTTATTTCCTTCCTTTCCCATTCGGTTATTTTCGGTGTGTAACCATCCACCAGGGAAACTGACATTTTCGGCATGTCATGCCAAATTTTTACACAAAAATAACGCCTGGAAATTTCCACGCGCTTCACGCTATTTAACGGATAGCTCCGAGATATCTGGATCACCGCCTTCCTATTTTGGCTTTCCTTTCTTACTTTTCTTACATCCCACGGATATCACCTCCTTAAAAATTCATTATTTGCTGCCAAGACCATCCAGATAAACCCTGTCCATCTGTTCTGGCAGCTTCATTATTTCTGAAAAATACTTGTATTGGTGCATCTGCACCTGATATCTCGCCTGCTTTATCGTAATTGTTTCTTTATCTGCTTTTCCTTCTTTCAGCAGCCTAATATCCTCTCTGGTCTTTCGCATTGCCGTTTCCTGTCTGCGCTGTTCCTGCAGGGCCTCATAGGTTGTGTACTCTTTTCCGTTATACGGCTTTGGTGTATTTTCTTCTTCTGCCATCCGTTCCAGTTGCTCATCTGTATACGTTCTTACAGATACACCTGGTATGAATACATTGTAGTCATGATAGCAGTTCACTCCATGCAGTCCAGTTACATTTCCAAGCCCACAGACCGATTGAAGCTGATCATAAGTATATACGCGTCCCTGCCAAACCTGATGAGATGGCCTCGCCCCAACATGGTA
This sequence comes from Faecalicatena contorta, assembly GCF_001404335.1. Taxonomy (GTDB): domain Bacteria; phylum Bacillota; class Clostridia; order Lachnospirales; family Lachnospiraceae; genus Faecalicatena; species Faecalicatena contortus_B. Next base: position 4,547 of record NZ_CYZU01000075.1, on the reverse strand, counting down.
AGATACCTCGTAGCTGTCCGTATCAAGGTCTCTTGCCACTTGTTCGTTTATTTTACCCTGTACCTGTCTGAAACCTGTCATGATGGCATTTCTCGCTGCCACATTAACCCTAGAATGGTATCCAGAATCGTAATCAATCCAGCGTACCCCGCTATTGGTCATCTCGTTAACTGCTCTCACTAAGGCTTTGTTATAACTGATCGTTCCGGATGATATCTCCATCACTGATGAGTCCAATGTTCCCTGGTAAAAATCCATGAGCGGGCTGTAAATGACTTTTCCAGTCATTGGGTCTCTTATGGCAAATCCCATAGAACTTGTCATGTTACGAAAGGTATTTGTTGTCTGTTTCCTAACGGATTCCAGAAGCTCCTGCAACTCTATGTTATCATCAAACGGAACCTGAGCGAATCCAAACAAATCGTATGCCCGAGAATATCCATAGTAGAATTCATAAACATCGTCTGAGAAAATCCTATAGATTTCATCCTCTGTTGCTTCCAGTGCCTCCGCAACATACTTGCGGATATCATCACCAGAACGCCCAAGATACATCAGTCTTTTTATCTGGTTGTCAGCTGTTGCTGTCGAAAATCCGTTAATCCGTATTGCGCGTACAATGTCAGACATGATCCTCATTTCCAGACGTGACATCTGTCTCTCAAATGGGATAGGGATTCGCTCCAATTCACCTTGTGTCACTATTCAATCACTCCTGCCGGTTCTGCTATCATCTTCTTTGCGGTTTCCTCGTCTTCTCCGTAATGCTTCATGCGGTATTCCCACGGCTGCATTACCCCCATCGCCACATCCTCCCGGTCTGTCTGCCGTTCTTTGTCTGCATCGACCACAATGGAATCATCCCAGTTGTAGGTCATATTGCATACACCAGGCGGCGCCAGGTTATAGATATCACACCAGAAGTTCATGGCATCTACTGTATCCTCAAGAGCTGTCTGCAACGATGTCTGGCAATCTGAAACAAACGCATAAGACCGCTGCTTACTTGCACGGATTTCCTCTGCTGTTTTGTCGGTGTTATTCGGGTCTGACAAAGTGCCATATGCCAGATTGCAGTTAAACTCTATACGGCGCATTTGCTGGTTCCATCCATTGTAAAATGACTGATCTCGGATATCCGGGGAAAATGCATCAATAAATGGTTTATCAATCGCACCAGAATTATATTCCATCTCTCGGTACAGCCGTTCTTTTCCTCCCGGGTATTCAAACTTATCTAAGTCCTGCCTGTACTTAAGCAGGCTCGTTGCGATATGTATTGCAGTCTCTTTTGAATCATACTCCCAGTTAATTTGCGAATATCGCCGGTCAGCTTCCCTTATCAGTCCTACGGCTCTTGCATATACTGATACGCCTAGTGGACTCTCCGAATCTACATTGTTTGCTGCCGGTACCTTGAAATATCCAAACGGAAGTTTTGATACACCAGAAAATGTGACCCCTGGTGACAGCTCCGACCACCTTGGGATACTGTCAAGTGACACCTCTGAACCAAGCACTGCCTCTGTATGCGCCACGAATGCACGGTTCTTTACTGTTAGCATACTGTCTGATAGTGAATGATACTCTATTCTTGTGTATATGCTGTTTCCATTCCTGAATTGCTCTATAAAAGCACATTTCGTAATCTTATCCCCATCAAACTCAATAGGAAAGAAACAGTCCGCATGCAGGAACTGTACGGATATCCCAGATGCAGATACATACGGTTTTATAATCAGTCCACCTTTTGCACATCCATATTCTACCTGGATTCTAAGATTTTTCAGCACACCACGGTAGAATTTGTCAATGTACACCGCTCTCGTGCTGCCATCAATTTTAGACTGCAGCTCGAGCGTAATCAACCTTGCTATCTCACCGGCGATTGCAGGAGACAGCTCCGCGTCCTGTATCTTGTCATTCAGCCAAGGGGATTTTCCTGAGAACATGCGACTCCACAATTCAATCTGCGCTGCAGTCTTATTTGTCATTGCGAAATCTGTCTGCTCTCCTCCAAGTACCTTCCTGATCGCAAGATACATATTTGTATACTTCATCGTTTCCCTCCTATCCGTATTTGATCAAGCGGCTGATATACCGCTCAAATGTATATTCAAAACTGTCAAGGCTATCAATGTCACTTGTTCCGTCATCCAACCTTTCATTCTTTGTCAACTCCTTTGGATTCCATACTGCTGTGCACAATGCACCTACTAGACTTCCACACTCATTTGCAACATAATAAAAGCGCCCCTGTGCCATTAATATGGCGGTAGCGTTAATTCTATCATTGACTTCTGTTTTTAGTGCGTTATCCACGCGTATCCAGCCGAGGCCATTCTTCCTTAAGCTGCTCCTAATTCCGGCGATCAGTGTCTGTTCTGCACTGTCTGCATATACAACGGTAATAAATCCGTATCTGCTAATAATCTTCTGGACAAAATTACAGAACATGATTCCAAGCCTTTCCGGGTCTATTTCTTCCTTGCTACAATCAATCCATTCAGAGGCCAGCGCAACAACGTTCTGAAATCCTCTGGTTATTGCCGTGGCTGTAAAGGAATGACCGGAACCATTTCCTCCAAAATCTATGCCCAAAATAATCTCCGCGATATTCTCCGGCTTTCCGTCTTTACGGAACGTGTACTGCTCTGCATTCGTATCATCCGCAAACCTCCGGTAAATCAAGCCATTTGCAACAACCCGTTGACCTTTTATGTCTCGGAGATACCAGATACTGTTTTTGTCATACCGGCTTTCAATCTCTCGAAGCCGCTCCTCTGTGATATTTATATTGTCATAAATTGTACAGTGCATGTAATTATACCCGCCAAGGAACTCCCCGGCATCTGCCTGGGCTTTGTACTTGTCTATGTACTGTGAATAGATAGCGGCCTTTGGATTATCCGGATTTAAGTCCCAAAATACTTTCAGGTGCTTCGCGGCAAGCTGCCGGTTAAAGGCTTCCTTTATTGTATTATCGTGATGCAGATTGATTTCGGTTGCAATCCACATGCCATAGGAATTACCACGAATTTTTTTGAAGCTGTCCTCTTTGGCTCCTCCTGCGAAGATTACTATTTTCTGTTTGAATCTTGTTGCAGGTCCTTTCACAAACAAGGCTTCGTTGTTCTTATATTTCCCCCAATGGCATTGACCCCGAAAAATGTACTCCAGCCCGAATCCGTTTGCGTCACCGATATTGAGTTTCGCGTTCGCCATCGTTGATCCGGTGGCAAGATGGATTCTGTCAGGCGTTATCCTCAGCTCCTGCGCAAAGGCAAATACATTGTCAACCGTCTTCCCGGCTCTTACTGCCCCTTCTGCAACGTTATAGGCACAATCTCTGCACATTCGGATATATGACTTGTGCTTTTCTGAAAAATTAAACTCTATGGTTTTTTTCTTTTTAAACTGTGTTGCCATAGATTTCACCCTCAATCTCGTCCATATCCTCAATCTCCTGATTATTTCCAGTCAGCTTATCTGTCTGTGCTTTTATCTGTGCTAAACGGGCCTTTTGCTCTGGTGTAGCCATTCCTATATGTTCTGTGAGCCAATCAAGCGCCTTCATACGATCAGCAAGTTTTATACTTGCACCATCACGCCCCTGCTTCACTTCCGTAATTATTGTTCCATCAACATCCGTATGCTCTTTGAACCGAACGGTATTAACTTCCTTTGTCGCTTGCACCTTCTCACCGGTTTCCTTGTCTTTCACTTCAAGGGGCCCGTACATGGTCATAACCGGAATGTTCTCCCGCCCGAACTCCACAAAATCTGTAATGTCTGCAAAGGCGATATCCATATACTTTTGGAATATGTCAGTTTCGTCCAGCATCTCACGGTTTAACCGGTTCTGCTTAAGGCGGTTTATCTCGTCCTTTATGACCACTTTGGACAACATCTCGTAACCGTGTGCATTTGCAGTCATGTAATCTACGCCATATGCCTTCTGATATGCTTTGGTAGCATTGAAGCACTTAGCATATATGCAACAAAAAAGCCGTTGCTTATCTGTAAGCTCTGGGTTATTAATAACCTGCCTTACATCTTCTGCAACAGCTTCTTCCTCTTTTATCCGAACGTTCGCTTTCTTGTTTTTCATTTCCGAACGTTCGCTTTTATCCCATCCCTGTGTGCTCTTCCATCTCCGAACAGTTCCCTCAGGCTTATTCATCCTCTTAGCTATGTCAACAAGGCTCATGCCTGAATGGAATAACTCTTCTGCTTTTATTGAATCAGGGCTTCTGCTTCTTGCCAATTTATACACCACCATTCTAATGATTCTTTTCTGAGATACAGGCCGCCGGGTAGTGACGGCCCGCACTGTTGCGGTTCTTTACGACACATTGATGCCCAATGTTTACTAAGTTGAACAATGACTTTTTGAATTATTGTTATTAGTTACACCCATGAACAACCGCAACAAAAACATGGGTAATGGGACAACCGGAATCGAACCGGTGGCGCGCTGGATATAAGCCAGATGCTCTACCTGCTGAGCTATGTCCCTGTATTTGAATATGAAAAAAGCACCCTCG
>NZ_CYZU01000074.1:3694-19804 GCF_001404335.1 Faecalicatena contorta | reverse complement strand
ATTTCTTAGGTCCGCGGCCGCGTTTTTGAAAGGACATGGATGTTCTCCGGGAGGCTTTTGGCGATCCCTTCATGGAGCGTCCCCATCCGTGCCGCGACTAAAGCGCGTCACTAACTCCCGATTTATAGTGCATTTTTTCTTCGGACTTGCTATACTATATCGGTAAACTTAAAGATAAACAGGAGTACATCTATGGACAGAATGTTAGACTATACCGTTCAAATAAATGAAGACGGCCTCCGCGTGGAACAGTTTCTCCGCAGACGTGGATATTCCAGGCAGAATCTGGTCGAATTAAAGAAAATGCCCCTGAGTATTCTTGTCAACGGCAGCCCGCGCCGCCTGAATGAGATACTTACTGATATGGATACACTTACCGTGCATATCCAGGAACACGTCTCCTCCCTGCAGATCCCTCCGGTTCACCTTCCCCTGGATATTATCTACGAAGATGAGGACATCATTATCATTAATAAACCGGCCGGTATGCCTGTACACCCGTCAATCAATAACTATACCAATACCCTGGCAAATGGGCTGGCGTGGTATTATCGGGAACAGGGGAAGCCTTTTATCTTCCGCTGCACCAACCGGCTTGACAGAGATACTTCGGGACTGACCATTATAGCAAAGCATATGCTCAGCTCTAATATTTTATCCCGAATGACCGTCCGCCATGAAATCAGGCGGGAATACCTGGCTATTGTACGCGGCAGCGTACAGCCGGCGGAAGGAACGATCTCCGCGCCTCTTTCCAGAAAGCCTGGTTCTGTTATTGAGAGAACCGTTGATTTTGATCATGGCGAAAGAGCAGTCACCCATTATCATGTGGTGGAAGAAAAGAATGGGCACAGCCTTGTCTCTCTTTTATTAGAGACAGGCCGCACCCATCAGATCCGCATTCATATGAAGTATCTTGGTTTTCCTCTTATAGGTGACTATTTGTATAATCCTGATATGGAGTACATGCAAAGGCAGGCCCTTCATTCCTGCTGTCTGGCTTTAAGCCATCCGATTACCGGAGAAAAACTGGAGTTTCATGCACCGCTTCCTGAGGACATGCAAAGAGTGTTTCCTCTATTTCACTCCGGATTCTCTTCCTGTACACCAGTGGTGTGATCCCATAGCGTTTTGCAAACACACGTATAAAATATGAAACATCCTGATATCCGGTCCGCTCGCTAATCTCAGAAATACTCCAATCCTGTTCGGCCAGCATGCGGGCCGCGTATTCAGTCCGCTTCAGATTCAGATACTGTGTAACCGTATACCCTGTATGCATTTTAAAGAAATGCATAAAATAATACCTGTTGTATCCCGTAAACTGTGCCAGCCGCTCCACTGACAGCGGTTCACTGTAATGCTCTTCAATAAACCGGATCAGCCTTTTCATCTGCTCTATCTCTTTGATTGTGCTGCGGCCTGCCGATTCCCGGTAATGCTTTGCTTCAAATAATGCTGCCAGCATCTGTATCAGATACCCCTTGATATATAATTCATATCCATCGTCCTGTTTATTCCACTTCTCCAGAACCTGATCAAATAAGATCGCCGTCTCCCTGTAAAGTGGAGTGCCTGATTCGATAATTGGTATGATCTTTATTGTCTGATTAAGCATGGGAGAAAGATAACGTTTGGCAATTTTATCTTTCAAATTCCCCATCAGCATTTCGACATCCGCCAGTATCACTTTACAAATCAAAGGATTCGTATCCGCTCCGGTACCACCGTGGAGGCTGCTGGGAGAAACTACAATTAAATTCCCTTTTACCACTTTATAGTCCTTCAGATCTATGGTCAGAACCCCCTCCCCCTCCAACACATAGATAAACTCTATATACTGATGCCAGTGCAGGAGCAGGCGGTGTTCCTGCATATCTACCGTATTATCAAGAACCGATACAGCCAGTTCGAAAGGATTATAATTTCGTTCCTCTTTAATTGCTTCCCTCATCGCTCCCCCCTCTCCGCACATTTATCTGATTTTTAGCCACTTTAATGCGAGAATTTTCTCTTGAACCCTATTATAATCAAATTATACCGATAATTCAATTTGATTCCCCTATTTTTCGTATTCTATTTCCTATATAGGAGGGCTGTTATGAATTCATATGAACGTGTATTTGCAAGATTAAATGGAGAACCTGTTGACCGTATTCCCAACCTCTGCCTTGTCATGACTTTCGCGGCTCGCGAGATTGAGGTTCCGTACAGACAGTTTATAACGGACTACCGGCTTCTCTCTGAAGGAATGCTCAGATGCTGTGAAAAATACCATTTGGACGTGTTGAGTGTCTGCTCCGATCCCATGCGCGAAGCAAGCGGATTTGGTGCAGAGGTTGTCTACCCGGAAAACGATGTGCCATACAGCCCGGTTCCTCTGCTCTCAGGCTGTCAGGATATCTCCCGTCTGAAAGTAAAAGATCCTGCTTCCAGCAGACGTATGAATGACCGCTTGGAGGCGGTGCGGCTTCTAAAACACCGCAGCGGAGGCGAGATCCCGATTGTAGGCTGGGTAGAGGGTGCGCTTGCAGAAAGCTGTGATTTGATGGATATCTCCAGCTGCCTGTGCGAAATGCTGGATGAACCGGAAGCCATGCAAAGTTTGCCGACAGTTCCCCGAATTCATCATTGGATGCAACAATACAGGGACAGGAAAAATCCAGCTTTGCCATCTTACGCCCGGTCTGGTTCAGTTTAGAAATCGGTTTTGAAATAAAGTGACCCATCAGAAGATCGACAGTGAGAACCAACAGTATCACAAAGGAAAACCATATGGCAAATGTAATATCTGACTCTGTCTGCAGTTTCGTGAAAATTACATACGACAGCAAAAGAATCATACCTGCCAGTTTTGAAACCAGTAAGATCTTTTTGCGGACGGTACGTAGTGTAAAGATGTCGTTTATATTCATAAATTCACCTCAAACTTATAGCCTGAGCGGATCAGTGTAACGATATGCCTTCCTTCATCCCCCAACTTTTGCCGCAGGTTCTTGATATGGGCATCCACGGTTCTTGTGGTTCCCTCAAACTCATAACCCCATATTTGGTTTAACAACTGTTCCCGGCTGAATATCTGCTCAGGATTCGTCATAAAGAAATAAAGCAATTCATATTCCTTATGGGTTAAGGGTATACTCTCCCCATCCTTAAGCACTTTATGAGACGCAGGATAAACCGTTATTTTCCCGGCATTTAAAGTATCCGGCGGAAGGGAACCAATTCGGTTCAGAAGAACATTTACCTTAGCCAGTAATACTTTCGGGCTAAAAGGTTTCGTCATGTAATCATCTGCGCCCAACTCATAACCTCTTAGCTTATCATCATCGCTGCTCTTTGCCGTCAGCATGATAATCGGCAGACTGCTCATCTGTCTGGCTGTCCTGCAGACGGAAAATCCATCCAGATGGGGAATCATCACATCCAATATCATAAGATCCACTGCCTGATTCTTTAAGACTACCAGGGCATCCACGCCGTCATCAGCTGTAAAGCAGTTATGGCCGCCTTTTCTCATGAACTTGGCAATAATATCCTGCATATTTTTTTCGTCTTCTACAATGAGTATATTCGCCATAGCTGACCGCTCCTTTTAATTCCCGCTCTTAAAGTTTGCTTTACCATTCTATCATACCCCGTCATTTACGTCTATCTTTCCCTGAATACCGTGAATAGTAAATCATAGAAGACAACGGCAGGCCATTTTAACTCCTGTTTAGTGTAACTCTTGTCTTATGTCTTTTCCTCATACTTCTTCCTATAATTCCTCGGAGACATTCCCATATGTTTCTTAAAGCAATTAGAAAAATATATCTCCGAACTGAAACCGACCAGTTTTGAAATCGTCCTGATATCATAATCTGTCCGGATCAGATACTGTCTGGCATATTCCATCCGTATCTCCAGTAAAACATCCAAAGGTGTTTTTCCGAATGTTTCTTTCATTGCCTTAGCAAGATAATTGCTGTGCAGATGAAACTGTTCCTCCAGGTGCTGGTTGGTGATTGGCTGCTCTATGTTATTTTCCAAATAGATCTGGATCTGTTCCGCCAACAGAGTCAGCCGGTCTTTATGTATCCCCGTGTTCTCAACAAATCTTAAAAACCGTAAAAACAGTTCTTCCGTTTTCCATATATCATTCCTATGTTCATGGATGGTACTGTCCAGAATGTTCTGAAACAGTTCAAACAGAAGACCGGGTTCTTTGATCGCTGCATATTTTGGCAGGTGTAATGTGTATGAGCATTGGTGGTAATGCTGATCGGGGATTGGCAGCCTTGAAACGAATCTGCTGGCCCTCTGTCCCTGCTTCCACTGCGCAGTGGTATAAAAATGCAGCCAGTAAAATCCGGTCTCCTCCTGGCATGGCCGCCATGAATAATGGTGCCTGTCCGGCAGCAAAATAAACATTTCATTTTCCCTGATTTCATACCGCTCATTCTCTTCTGCCAGAAACAGGCAGCCCTTTTCTACAACGATCAGGTCAAAATAGCCCAGGTTCCTTCTGTCTACATGGCTCTGCCCTTTCCTCATGGTGCGGTAGTTCCCCTCTATAAAATCCGGAAATGGAGGAATTGAAATGGAAATAATGTCGCCGGCCATATGCTTAGCCCCTTTCTTTTTTCAAAATAATTCTTCTCAGGTCTTTTTTATCCTCTATCAGGATTATATCATTTCCTGAGATAAAATAAAATTCTTTACTGTATGGGGCAAAGCTTGTAATCTGATACTCGGTTTCAAACTCTTCATAACTCCCATTGATTACGTGGATGGAATCTCCTTTTTCCATAATGAAAGTCTTATCCCCAAAATTCTCCAGATATGCGGCCATCTCTTCGCCCATATCCCAGTCCGGGGACTGGCTGTCATTTTCAAAAAGCCTGGAAAAAATACCGCCGTCCTTATAAAATGTGGACTGGCCGAACCGTGCCCTGGAAAGATCCGGACGGTTGATATGGGGGCCTGCCACTGCATATGTGGAAGCCGCCATTCCTTTCTCTAATGGAGAAGTTGCCGTGGCGTGCGTGTCATAACAGTACAGGATGCCTGCCGTGGCCCTATAACTCGCTTCCAGATATCTTATATCTTTCAGATACAAAAAAACTTTATATGCTGCCGATGCTGTAACCCCTCCCCAAAGGGAATGGATCATATACGTCAGCGCTTCCCACCAGCGATCCGGGTTCTGAGCCCTGAAATCATTGGAATAGCCAATATTGGCCAAAAGGAGTTCCCCATAGCGCCTGGTACTCTCCCCTCTGTTGCTTTCGCACAGAGCACCTGCTGTCGGGCCAAAGCCTGCGTTATCATAATAGTGCTCCGTGATTGCGGCTTTATAAGTTACCGCATCCTTATCCACCCGGTCCATGACCTGTTCCCATAAGGATTGTATCTTTGCGTATTTCTTCGTCATGCCTTTTACTTTCAGCTTATCCAGCAATTGATTGAAATACAGGAAATATACGCCTAACATCTGTGCTTCCTCTTTTCCGCGCTCCTCCTGGTGCAGATCCGGGTTCACCCTTAACTCAAAAACATCCACCGCCCATTCCAGGTACGTACCTGCATCATGCAGTGCAAGGACCTCATCCCCAAACTCGGATAACAGATAAAACAGATGGCTAATATATTCAAAATCCATGCAGCGGTAAAAATCACCGTAAAGTTTACGCGGTTTTCTAAAATCTCCGTCTACAAACCATTTTTTTCGTACATAATTTACCGCGCAGTTTTCCACTTTCCTGACTTGTTCAACATCCGGAGTACCGAACAGATTTTTCTTCAGAACCAGATTTGCTTTTCCTAGAGATTCCCCTTGATTGGAAACCGGCTCGAAAGCATAAGGAGGTTCTCCATTTTCGTCATGGTAAAGGCTGCTGCAAATATATTCCACGCGTTCTTCAACCACCGTTTCTATCCTGTCCATCACATTCAGTACCACAAAGTCTTTCGTACCGTCAGAAAGCTTTATGACTACTTTGTGTTCCCCCATTGCCTCCGGTTTGAAAAAAAGGCTGTATTGCCTCTTTTTCTCCTTTTCCCGTATCGGGATTGCAAGTTTTTTCACGATTCCATCATCTTTGTAAAAAGCATCTGCTGCTATCGCATCCACTCCCGCTGGTACTCTTACGGATATCCTTGCGGTTTCTCCAATAATATTAAGGGGCGTGTACTCCATCTTGGGATGTTTCCATTTCAGCCCTTTATTATAAAAATCCTCGGGACTTTGATTCGTATCAATCACGTACTCCCACACCTTATTTTGGCCTGCTTCAAGGACCAATCCGTCCTTTTCGTATATCCAGTCATGATTTTCAAACTTTTCCGGATAACCGCCTGCCAGATACAATTTATGGAACAACATGCCGTCTAAAGAAGGAGACACATTTTCGAAAAACAGATTCCGATAATCACAATAGGTACCGATTGATTTTGTCCTTCCCTTTACCTGATAAAATCCGAGATTCTCTCCCAATCCGTCCCTTCGCACTGCGCTTAGTTTCGTATAGTCCGTTGAAACAGACGGGAAGACTGCGGCAGAATTATGTATATTCCTAAGCACATTTTTATCCCGGAACATCACATAGGCAAAGGATATCCATACACCGAACTCTTCTATCTTAATCTCCTTTTCCATCAGGTTTTTTAGCTGTATGGTCCAGAAAAGCGCCTCCTCATCCTTTCCCAGGTCATAAGTCATCTTCACCTGAAATCCTTTGGCGCTAAAGGTAACTGTTATCTTATCTTTTTCTTCCTTTAAGAAAGACATTAGTCCGTTATTGCCCGCCTTTTTACCATCCGCAACAATATCAAAATAACCAAACATTTTGTCCGCATCCTGATAACCCGCCTGCTGTAAATAGGTGTCTTCCATCACCCAGTTCATCTGATGCGGATCATCTTTTATGACTAATGCAGATACATAACCTTTTTTTTCTACTGACATCATCAGTTTTTTATTTTCTATCATAAGTATTCCGTTCCTTTCTTACGTAAATTTAACACTTCTGTTCTTGTCTTTCTACATGAAATCCCAATCAAAACTTAATAAATTTCACACCTTTTGTTCTTGATGATTATTTACTCAAAATAATCTACTTAATTCCCCTATACCTTGGATGCTTTTCCAACTGTATGAAGGATATTTGCTAAATAAAAATACCGCTGGTTACTCTCAATCACTTAGAGTAACCAGCAGTATTTCTCTTCTGTCTGCGATCCTATTTTTAAAACATGTTCATTCCATTTTCATCTTCTACTCTCCCCTAGAAAGCAAAAAACACCACAATCCTGCCATTTACAAATGACTAAGGCACCTTACACAAATGCCGCAGACCGGAATTGAACGTCTGAGGACGTTCAAAAACCACATAGAAAGGGCGATTGTGCCGCCTCTGCTGTTTGCTGTACAAAATTTGTACAACCTTTTTGTACAGAGATAAATCCCTATTCTATTCGACAATTTCAATAATTCTCATATCTCGAAAGACATTATCCTCTGGATAATGTGTCATAATAAATGTGTCAGGAAAGCGGTGTTTTTTATGGTGACTAAGAACACAGATGAAAAAGAGAACAAAGGCTTTTTCTCACCCCGGCAAGACAGATTGGATCGAGCTGAAAAATGCTGCATCAAAGTAAATTGCAAGAAAAAAGCAAGAATTTAAACAAAACATTTTCATAACAATATGTTAAAATATTTTTATTTATACTTATAAAGGAGGGACTGTCTCGTGTCAAAAGCAACACTATTTGACAGTTGTATCAAAAAATACGCTTACTGTGAGCCATCAGAAATCTATCGAGACTTTGGCGCATCTCCGGATGGTCTGCCCATTGAGCAAATTGAATCGATGCGGGAGAAGTATGGAAAGAACAGCTTCAATGAGCGAAAAAATGATACGACGATGCAACGATTGCGACGGGCATTTATTAATCCGTTTCATGTGATTCTTTTTGTTCTGGGTATTGTTTCTCTTATTACGGATGTTTTCGTTGCATCCAATTTTGCGAGAAACGCTACTACAGCTATTATCATCTTTTCCATGATTCTAATTAGTGGTGCGATACGTCTAATTCAAGAACTGCGGGCAAAGAGCGCTGCTGCTCAGCTTGACCGCCTGATTCATGAAAGCGTCACGGTGAGGCGCGATGGGGAGTTAATGGAGATACCTACCGAAGAATTAGTGGTCGGGGATCTTGTTCTATTCTCGGCAGGTGATCGTGTTCCGGCGGATATTAGATTGACGAAGATCACGGATCTCTTTATCTCCCAGGCTGCCATCACCGGTGAGAGCGCCATCCTTGAGAAAAGCTGCCGCAAACTCAGCTACGGGGAGCAGGAGACGCTGACTCAGCTTGAAAACCTCGCTTTTATGGCAACAACTGTTATCAGCGGTAAAGGCGAAGGAATTGTGCTGGCCGTCGGCAAAAACACGCTGTATGGTAGCTTTACAAAGCCCGACTCTGACGACAAAAATTCCTTTCAAAAGGGTGCCAATTCCATTGCCTGGGTCATGCTCCGCTTCATGGCAGTGCTGGTGCCGATTGTGTTTGTGCTTCTCGGTATCACAGGCGGAAAATGGCTGGAGTCCTTTGCTTTTGCTCTGTCGGTGGCCGTCGGATTGATGCCGGAAATGCTGCCCATGGTCATTACAGCCTGCCTTGCAAAGGGCAGCCTTGCCATGAGTAAAAAGCAAACCATTATCAAAGACATCAACGCCATGCAGGGCTTTGGTAGTATGGATGTGCTTTGCATGGACAAGACTGGCACGCTAACCAATGAAAGCATCCTGCTGGAATATTACATGGATATTCTCGGCAATGAAAATACGGAAGTTCTCGATCTGGCATATCTGAACAGCTTCTATCATTCCGGCGTTCGCAACACTATTGACAACGCAATTCTTGCCTGTAAGACTATGCCGGGACGTGAAACCCATTATACCGACCTTTTAACCCAGTATCAAAAGGCGGACGAAATTCCCTTTGACTATGCCCGCAAGTTCGTCAGCACCCTTGTGCGAGGTAGCGATGGCGAGTGTCAGCTCATTATGAAAGGTGACATTGGGCATATCGTTTCCCGTTGCAGCCATGTGGAATATCGGGGTGAAATTCTGCCAATTGAAAAAGATGGTATGCAGAGCGTATCTTCTGTGGTAGATGATATGCTCCAGGAGGGTATGAAGGTCATTGCTATCGCACGGAAAAACGTAGGCTATCAAAGGGAAATCACACCCGCTGACGAATTTAATATGACTCTGGTGGGCTATCTGTCCTTCTTTGATGCGCCCAAGCAAACCGCAAAAGAATCCGTGGCAGCCCTCAAGAGGCTAAAAGTGGCTCCTAAGATTCTGACGGGAGATCAGGCAGCCATTGCGGTGTCTGTTTGTCGTCGGGTTGGCATCTCTGCTGAGATTGTGCTGACCGGTGCGGAGCTGGATAAAATGACAGACAGTGAGCTTAGCACAGCAATTGAGAAAATCCATGTTTTTGCGGAACTTACTCCTGGCCAAAAGGTACGTCTGGTTTCCGCTCTACGGGAAAACGGTCACTCGGTGGGGTTCCTAGGTGATGGCGTCAATGATATCCCAGCACTGAACGAGGCCAATGTGGGCATCTCGGTGGACACGGCAGTGGATGCGGCCAAAGATGCAGCCGATGTGGTTTTGTTGCAAAAGGATCTCAATGTTCTGGAACAAGGTGTTTTGGAAGGGCGCAAGACCTTTACCAATATGCTCAAATATATCAAGATCACCGCCAGTTCCAACTTTGGTAATATTTTCGCTATCATATGCGCTAGCGCATTTTTGCCTTTTCTGCCTATGACATCCATCCAGATTCTACTTCTGAATCTGCTGTACGATATTTTATGTATTGTTCTGCCTTGGGACAATGTGGACGAAGAAGAAACCCTGTCTCCAAGAGATTGGTCGGGAAAAACTTTGGGACGGTTTATGATGTCATTCGGACCAATCAGCTCTCTGTTTGATATTGCGACCTTCCTGTTCCTGTATTATTTCCTATGTCCCATGCTGTGTGGAGGAGCATCCTACCTGAATATTACCGATCCTTCTCTGCAGCTTCAGTATGTGTCACTGTTCCAGACGGGGTGGTTTTTGGAATCCATGTGGACACAGGTGCTGATCCTGCATTTTCTTCGAACACCCAAAATTCCTTTTATGCAGAGCATGTCATCTACACCTGTGATTTGCATAACGCTGGCCGGAATCGTTGCCTTTACAGCCATTACCTTTACCAGAGGTGCGTCTCTGTTCGGCCTGACGATGCTGCCGCTTTGGTATTTTGCATTTTTGGTGATTGTAGCGCTTGCGTATATGCTGCTGACTACGGTAGCCAAATATTTCTATAAGAAGAAGTACCATGAGTTGATTTGAAAGGAGGAATTCATCGTGAAAAAAAATATCAGTTTTATCCCTATGGATTCTGCCCTTGAATTTTGGCTGCTGGAAAAGCTAATTAAAGAGCCGCCGAAAAGTGACTGTGTGGAAGATTTACTGTCTGGCATCCGGGATATGATCAGCGGAGAGGTATCTTCTTTGCTTTTGGGAGCATCAGAAGAAACAGAGCTATCTTCCAGTGTTTTGTCGGACGGGATTCTAATTGGTGAATTGGAGATTCATCCAAAAAGTAGAAAGGTTCTGTTGAAAGGTTCAGAAATCAGCTTGACCCCAAAAGAGTTTGACATTCTGTATTTTCTTGCCCAGAATCGGGGCGAGGTCTTTACTAAAGAGCAGATTTATCGTGCAGTCTGGGAAGAGGATTATCTGCTGGATGGCAGCAACATCATGGCATTTATCCGGAAACTGCGAAAGAAGATTGAGCCTGACCCAGATGCGCCGAAGTACATTTTGACTATCTGGGGCATCGGGTACAAATTTAATGACCAACTATAACATAGGCGGACTGAGACCACTTTCGGTTACAGCCCGCCTAAATTCTTGCCAAATCGCAAGGAAATCGCAAGGTTTTAGCCATGTGATTTTCCTTGCGATTTTTATATACTGTTCGTGGTCGAAGGGAGGCGATTTGCATGGGAACCAGCTTCTTTACCTTGTTTCCAATGCTCTATGGCTCGGATCTGGTATTTCAGTCACTTGTCAAGAAGATGCAAAGCAGGAAATTTGTCTGTGGACTATTAACAGCAATCCAGGCAAAACACTGTTCCTGAATAATCTGGAAAGCGGTGATGTTGTTGGTGATAAGGTTGAGATCATTGCGATTACTGTTCTGCTGGAAAACCTAAAACAACGTTATAGATGGAATCGTTGGGCAAGCATTGGCAATCCCGGAAGTTGTAAGCGTTGGTTGGAATGTATTGTGAGTGAAGATGAAAATCAAAAATTACAAACCGGCAATTTTCTTTGCACTTTACTCTGTCTTCACAATAATATGCGGCTATTTAAGCTGGATGTTCTCTAAACTGAGAATTTTGATGTTTCAGATTTGGTATCAGGTAACTGCTGTTATTTGGTTTATCCTTTCTGTTACAGTGATCGTACTGCTCATCAGGCTTCTAAGACCAAATAAACCCAAAAATAAAATCAAACATTGGAAGGAGTGAGAAAATATGGACTTTACATGCATCTTTTTCGGAGTTATTTTTACTATTGCAGGCTTCTTGTTTGCCTGTGGAAAAGGATATACTCATCTTTCTGCGTGGAAAAATATGCCGCAGGAAGAGAAAGATAAAATTAAAATTATCCCGCTTTGCCGTAACATCGGGGAAGTCATTGCACTTAATGGCATTATCTTTCTGATGAAGGGGCTTTGGTCAGGATTTCCAAACCACTGGTTTGTGTGCGCGATGATTGCATGGCTAATCGTTGCAGGCTTTGATGTCTGGTATATCGGAAAGAGTAATCGCTATCATAATCAATAATCCGCATTGCGGTTTCACATAGATATTTTATAAAACAGTGAGGTGAAAGACATGGACTCTGACGGTAGTCCGCGAAGGCAAAGAGCAGCACATTGGGATTCGGAGGTTCCGTGTCACTCATGTGATTGCCCTTGCCTCTACTAAAATTCAAGGAGGTAAGACCAATGAACAAGAAAGAAAACCGTATGGCTGTTCGTCAGACTGTCGAAAAGATAGTCATCCGTGACGAACAGAACCGCCGCATTCAATTTGCGGCAACCAATCCCATTAAAGAGGTTTTGAAAAACCTTCATACCACACTTCGGGGATTAGATGCAGAAGCAGTATCTGTAAGTCGTACCAAATATGGTACCAATAAAGTAACGCATGAAAAAAAGAAGTCCTTGGCAAAACGGCTGGCCAGTGCGTTTATCAACCCTTTTACAGCTATTCTGTTTTGCCTGGCACTGGTATCAACCATTACAGATATGATTCTACCTTATTTTTCTCTGTTTGGCAGTGTACCGGAGGACTTTGACTGTCTGACGGTAGTTATCATTTTAACGATGGTATTCATTTCAGGTACGCTTCGATTTGTGCAGGAATCTAGAAGTGGAAATGCCGCAGAGAAGTTGTTAGCCATGATTACGACCACTTGCACTGTTACTCGTAGGAACCAAGAAAAAATAGAAATTCCTATGGATGATTTGGTGGTTGGAGATATTGTACATCTGTCTGCTGGTGACATGATTCCGGCGGATGTTCGTATTTTGGATGCGAAGGATTTGTTTGTCAGTCAGGCAAGTCTTACTGGTGAGAGTGAACCCATTGAAAAAACATTCAATGTGAGCGCACAGAAAGAGAGCTTGACCGATTACACAAACATTGCTTTTATGGGGAGTAATGTAATTTCTGGCAGTGCAACAGCTGTTGTTGTTTGTGTTGGCGATCATACTCTGTTTGGCTCCATGGCGTCTGCAGTTGCCGGAGAAGCGGTTGAAACAAGTTTTACCAAGGGTGTCAACGCCGTTTCTTGGGTGCTGATTCGATTTATGCTCGTCATGGTTCCGCTGGTGTTCTTCGTCAACGGCATCACCAAGGGCGACTGGTTGGAGGCCTTCTTATTCGGCATTTCTATTGCTGTCGGTTTGACACCGGAAATGCTGCCGATGATTGTAACAACCTGTCTTGCGAAAGGTGCTGTTTCCATGAGCAAAAAGCAGACAATCGTTAAAAACCTCAATTCTATTCAGAACTTCGGTGCTATTGATATTCTCTGCACCGACAAGACTGGCACGCTGACCCAGGATAAGGTTGTGCTGGAATACCACTTGAATGTCAATGGCGAGGACGATACGCGAGTACTGCGCCACGCTTATCTCAATAGTTACTTCCAAACTGGCTATAAAAACCTGATGGATTTAGCAATTATCCATAAGACGGAGGAAGAAGAAGCCGCAGATTCACGTCTCATTGATCTTTCTGAAAACTATGTAAAGGTAGACGAGATTCCTTTTGACTTCACACGTCGCCGTCTAACTACTGTGGTACAGGATAAAAAGGGCAAGACCCAAATGGTAACAAAAGGCGCTGTGGAAGAAATGCTCTCTATTTGTGCGTTTGCAGAGTGTGATGGAGGAGTACAGCCTCTGACTGATGACGTCCGTAACCGGATTCTGGAGACAGTCGAAGATCTTAACGACAAAGGGTTTCGCGTTCTGGTGATTGCACAGAAAAGCAATCCGTCCCCAGTTGGCGCATTTGGTGTCAGCGATGAGTGTGAAATGGTGCTGATTGGATATCTGGCATTCCTCGATCCTCCAAAAGAATCTACTGCGGATGCTATTAAGGCTTTGAAAGACCATGGTGTTACCACCAAAATTTTGACTGGTGATAACGACAAAGTGACTCGCACCATCTGTAAGCAGGTGGGGCTGAAGGTTCGCAATATGCTTCTCGGTTCTGATTTGGAACACATGAGCGATGCAGAGCTTGCAAGAGCGGCAGAGTCTACAGATGTATTTGCAAAGCTGACCCCCAATCAGAAAGCCCGTGTGGTTTCTGTTCTCCGTGAAAACGGTCATACAGTCGGTTTTATGGGTGACGGTATCAACGACGCCGCAGCTATGAAAGCTACCGACATTGGCATTTCGGTGGATACTGCCGTGGATGTGGCAAAGGAATCTGCCGACATCATTCTACTGGAAAAAGACCTGATGGTTTTGGAGCAGGGCATCATCGAGGGACGTAAAACTTATGCCAACATGATCAAGTACATTAAGATGACCGCATCATCCAACTTCGGCAATATGTTCTCGGTGCTGGCGGCTTCTGCGCTGCTGCCGTTCCTGCCAATGATGAGCGTGCACCTGATCTTCCTGAACCTGATTTACGACCTGTCCTGCACGGCAATTCCTTGGGACAACGTGGATGAGGAGTTCATAGCCAAACCACGTAAATGGGATGCTTCCAGTGTTGGAAGTTTTATGATCTGGATTGGGCCAACCAGCTCTATCTTCGATTTTACAACCTATATTTTCATGTACTTTGTATTCTGCCCGTTGTTCGTATCGAACGGTGTGTTGTTCAATGATTTACCCGCTCATTTCAGCGGTGCAGAGCTGGCAACGCTTCAGGCGCAGTATATTGGGATGTTCCAAGCTGGATGGTTCGTGGAATCTATGTGGAGCCAGACGTTGGTCATTCACATGATTCGTACTCCGAAGCTACCTTTCATTCAGAGTCGTGCGTCCGCCCCGGTGACTTTGCTCACAATGACAGGAATTACGGTTCTGACCATTATTCCGTTTACTGTGTTTGGAACTATGCTTGGATTTGTTGCATTGCCTGCAACATACTTTGCTTATCTGATTCCATGTATTCTGCTGTATATGATTCTGGCAACAAGTTTGAAAAAAGCCTATGTCCGTCATTTCGGCGAACTGCTCTAAGGAGGTGCAATGATGAACTGGAAAGAACTTTGGATGACCCTATTCGGAACTACCGAATGTCTTGGTCTTAATATTGGCTTTTGGGTGGCTATGGCAGTTGTGTTACTGATTGTCATTATAATGAATGTAGTGTTTTGGTCTATGAAACCAAAAGCAGACGCTAAAGATTCCTATAAGTAAAATGGCAGTATGAGTGAAGCAAGGGAGATACACAATTTTTTATTGTGGAATCTCCCTTATCTATTATTATCATATCAAAGCTCATTCAATCGTTAATTTCGTGGTAAAATAAGTGTTTTTTATCATTGAATTACTTATAATGCTGTATATAAACTATAAACGGATAATCAAAATTTCGACATAAAGTTTAAAAGAAATTGTTTGTTAGCACTTGCAATTATAATAGGAGTTATTGTACTATTTTACTTTATTTATTTCTTACAGCTTAGTATAACAAGGCTAGTTTATATTTAAACATCCAGTGAGGTAAAGGAACAAGGCGGAGCTGAGACGCCGTAGGGCAGTCCTAACAGAGGGGTATAGCGGCAGAACGATACAAAGGAACTTTTTACCTGCTGTATAGACTGGTGCCAGATAACTATAAAAGGCAGGATTCCTCTGGAACAAGTGATAACTAAAATTTTGAAGATACCGCTTGAACTCATGCTTGGGAATATACCCGACAAAGGCTTTGCAGGACATCAGATAGTTGCCGGATTTGGGAACATCAAACTTACTTTACTCTTTTTATATCCTGCAAGAATTCCGCCCATGATGGATAAGTGAAATAGAGCCTTTTACGGATCAGAGCCGGGTTAGAGGGGCTTTCCAGAAAAAGTATTTTATCTTTCAATACCCATCCCATTACATCACAGCGACAGATCGTTATTCTTTTACATAAACGATCAATTCTCCAACTTCACAGCCAAAATAATCGCAAAATTTGCAAATTAAGTTCCCGTCCAGTCTCTGAAATTCATTTCTACAATATCTCTTAAAATTTGACCTTGATATATCTGCAGCCACAACACTTCACTACCTACGAAATGTCAACAAAGGAAAGAATGACATACTTGCTTTTCAAAACTTGATATTTCATCATAAAGGGTTCAAACATTTTTGACAAAAAATAAAGGAAACGCTGTAAATTCAACGTTTCCCTCACTTTTAATTAATGCCGCAGACCGGAATCGAACCGGTACGGGTATCACTACCCACGGGATTTTAAGTCCCGGGCGTCTGCCAGTTCCGCCACTGCGGCACAATATATGGGAC
>NZ_CYZU01000074.1:0-3448 GCF_001404335.1 Faecalicatena contorta | reverse complement strand
GACCGATCGGTTATGAGCCGATTGCTCTAACCAACTGAGCTAAAGGTCCACGTGTATTATGTCCCAAAAAGGAACAAAGCCGATGATCGGACTCGAACCGATAACCTGCTGATTACAAATCAGCTGCTCTGCCAATTGAGCCACATCGGCATATTACATTACATCTCTCAGAGCAACTGATTTGTAATCAGCACTCTGCCTGCGATTGACGTGATCAATCTTAATGAATTGAACCACATCGGCATAAAATGACTCCTACGGGAATCGAACCCGTGTTACCGCCGTGAAAGGGCGATGTCTTAACCGCTTGACCAAGGAGCCGCATAAAATCATATATAAAGTTTTGTAGACCGTAAGTAGTGCTCACGGTCTACAAGCTCCCCGAGTTGGGCTCGAACCAACGACCCTTCGGTTAACAGCCGAATGCTCTACCACTGAGCTATCGAGGAATATGATACTATATCTGTGTACCTTCAAAACTGCATACAAAGAACTAAATACATCCATTTCCTATCACCTTGCTTGGTTATGCCCTCGACCTATTAGTAACAGTCAGCTCCATATGTTGCCATACTTCCACCTCTGTCCTATCTACCTCGTCGTCTTCAAGGGGTCTTACTAACTTGACGTTATGGGATATCTCATCTTGAGGGGGGCTTCACGCTTAGATGCCTTCAGCGTTTATCCCTTCCCGGCTTGGCTACTCTGCTATGCTCTTGGCAGAACAACAGATACACCAGCGGCCAGTCCAACCCGGTCCTCTCGTACTAAGGTCAGCTCCTCTCAAATATCCTACGCCCACGCCGGATAGGGACCGAACTGTCTCACGACGTTCTGAACCCAGCTCGCGTACCGCTTTAATGGGCGAACAGCCCAACCCTTGGGACCTACTTCAGCCCCAGGATGCGATGAGCCGACATCGAGGTGCCAAACCACTCCGTCGATGTGAACTCTTGGGAGTGATAAGCCTGTTATCCCCAGGGTAGCTTTTATCCGTTGAGCGATGGCAATCCCACTTTATACCACCGGATCACTAAGTCCTACTTTCGTACCTGCTCCACCCGTCGGTGTCGCAGTCAAGCCTTCTTATGCCTTTGCACTCTGCGAATGGTTTCCAACCATTCTGAGAAGACCTTTGAGCGCCTCCGATACCCTTTCGGAGGCGACCGCCCCAGTCAAACTCCCCACCTGACATTGTCCCCCAGCCGGATCACGGCTGATGGTTAGAAACCCAATACTGCAAGGGTGGTATCCCAACAGCGGCTCCCTTACAACTGGCGTCATAAGTTCAAAGCCTCCCACCTATCCTGTACATGCAATACCGAATCCCAGTATCAAGCTGGAGTAAAGCTCCATGGGGTCTTTCCGTCCTGGCGCAGGTAACCAGCATCTTCACTGGTACTTCAATTTCACCGGGTGCATTGTTGAGACAGTGCCCAAATCATTACGCCTTTCGTGCGGGTCGGAACTTACCCGACAAGGAATTTCGCTACCTTAGGACCGTTATAGTTACGGCCGCCGTTTACTGGGGCTTAAGTTCAAAGCTTCGCTTGCGCTAACCTCTCCCCTTAACCTTCCAGCACCGGGCAGGCGTCAGCCCATATACCTCACCTTTCGGTTTTGCATAGACCTGTGTTTTTGCTAAACAGTTGCTTGGGCCAATTCTCTGCGGCCTCTCGCGAGGCACCCCTTCTCCCGAAGTTACGGGGTCATTTTGCCGAGTTCCTTAACAATGCTTCTCCCGTCGGCCTTAGGATTCTCTCCTCATCCACCTGTGTCGGTTTACGGTACGGGTTTTAACTGAACAATAGCGGCTTTTCTTGGCAGCTAGCTCACGCACTTCGCTACTTTAGTTCGCTCCGCATCACGTCTTCGGATTGTATACCGGATTTGCCTGATATACTCCTACCCCGCTTGCACCGGATTTTCCACTCCCGGCTTGCGCTTTCTCTCTGCGTCCCCACAGTTCTGTCAGTTAAAAGTACAGGAATTTCAACCTGTTGTCCATCGACTACGTCTTTCGACCTCGCCTTAGGCCCCGACTTACCCAGAGCAGATCAGCTTTACTCTGGAAACCTTAGATATTCGGCCGGAAGGATTCCCACCTTCCTCTCGCTACTCATTCCGGCATTCTCTCTTCTTAACACTCCACTGCTCCTTACGGTACAGCTTCGTCGCAGTTAAGAATGCTCCTCTACCAATTAACATTCGTTAATTCCTAAGCTTCGGTAGTGTGTTTCAGCCCCGGACATTTTCGGCGCAGGACCTCTCGACTAGTGAGCTATTACGCACTCTTTCAATGAATGGCTGCTTCTGAGCCAACATCCTAGTTGTCTTCGAAATCCCACATCCTTTTCCACTTAACACACATTTTGGGACCTTAGCTGTAGGTCTGGGCTCTTTCCCTTTTGACCATCCAACTTATCTCGGACAGTCTGACTCCCATACATCATCTACACGGCATTCGGAGTTTGATATTCTTTGGTAAGCTTTGACGCCCCCTAGGAAATTCAGTGCTCTACCTCCGCAAGACTTGAGTATGAGGCTAGCCCTAAAGCTATTTCGAGGAGAACCAGCTATCTCCGGGTTCGATTGGAATTTCTCCCCTATCCACACCTCATCCCCACCCTTTTCAACGGATGTGGGTTCGGTCCTCCATTGCCTTTTACGGCAACTTCAACCTGGACATGGATAGATCACCCGGTTTCGGGTCTACTCCGACTGACTATGATCGCCCTATTCAGACTTGGTTTCCCTTCGGCTCCGGGCCTTTGGCCCTTAACCTCGCCAGCCAGCGTAACTCGCCGGACCGTTCTACAAAAAGTACGCGGTTGCACCTATATAGTGCTCCCACAGTTTGTAAACATATGGTTTCAGGTTCTCTTTCACTCCCCTCCCGGGGTCCTTTTCACCTTTCCTTCACAGTACTATGCGCTATCGGTCACTAAGGAGTATTTAGCCTTACGGGGTGGTCCCCGCATATTCCCACAAGGTTTCTCGTGTCTCGTGGTACTCTGGATACCGCCATGTCATGTTGGATTTTGCTTACGGGGCTTTCACCCTCTCTGGCCAGCTTTCCCAAAACTGTTCTGCTATCTTCCATGAATCAATTATGCGGTCCGAACCCCAGGGTGCACGCACCCTGGTTTGGGCTCTTCCGGTTTCGCTCGCCGCTACTTCCGGAATCACATGTTGTTTTCTCTTCCTCCGGCTACTTAGATGTTTCAGTTCACCGGGTTCCCTTCCTTAACTTATGGATTGGGTTAAGGATACTGGAGGTCTGCTCCAGTGGGTTTCCCCATTCAGAAATCTCCGGATCGATGGGTATTTGCCCCTCCCCGAAGCTTATCGCAGCTTATCACGTCTTTCATCGGCTCTTAGTGCCAAGGCATCCACCATACGCTCTTATTAGCATAACCAACTTGCCTTCTCTCACGGGTTGGAGTTC
>NZ_CYZU01000073.1 GCF_001404335.1 Faecalicatena contorta | reverse complement strand
GGAACGCAGGACACATCCGGGCATTTCGGATGTGTCCTGCGCTCCCTCCCCCGTCAGTCTCACGGCAGGCTGGGCTGCATCCGACCGGGAGGGGAGCACAAACTTTATTTGTAACAGTTCAGGCAGGCATGAACTGTACCTTTATTATCAGATACTGCAATTTTCCAGTGCCGCCCCTCTTCCCCTGGAGAGAAACTTGTTGTATACTAATTCTAAGTATGCGGAGGAAAAATATGCTCATACGGGAGGATAAAACAGTGTATAAAGTTTTACTGGTAGATGATGAAATCCTGGTGCGCGAGGCGATTGGCGCAAAGATCGAATGGGGACAGCTGGGGTTTGAGCTGGTCGGCGACTGCGAAAACGGCAAGGATGCGATCGAATTTCTAAAGGAGACGCCGGTCGACGTTGTGCTTACGGATATCTGCATGCCATACATAGACGGCATGGGGCTGAGTAAGTATATCCATGAGAACCTGCCTCAGACTACGACCATTATTTTCAGTGGATACAGCGATTTTGAATATGCAAAGCAGGCGATTCAGTATAAAGTGGCCGAATATATTCTGAAGCCGGTTACTGCCAAGGAATTGTCCGAGGTGCTGAACAGAATCAGGGAGAAGCTGGACGGCGAGAGACAGCAGGAGCAGAAGCTGGATGAGCTGACGAAGGTATATCAGAGCTATACGAAGAATGAGGCACTGATCATATCCAGGGCGCTGTCGCGTCTGGTCAGGGGGACGCAGGACGTGGAGACAAGCCTGCGTGAGCTGGAGGAGTTCGGCATCACGATCAAAGGGGGATCTTACCGGGTGGCGGCCGTTGATATTGATGTGTATTCCGATTTGTATGAGACTGACGACGACCTGAAGAAGGAAAGCGCACTGATGTCCTTCGTTGTGGAGAACATCAGCAATGAGATTGTGAACAATCATAATGCAGGGCTGGCATACCGGGATTCCGACAACAGGGTCTGTATTTTGTTTCGGACAAATAAGCCAAAAGAGTATGCAGGTCAGGTGAATGCTATCTGCAGGGAGATTAAGTCTACCGTTTATGACGCAATGAAGCTGAGTGTTTCTATGGGGATCGGCAGCTATGTTACCTCTCTGGAGGAGCTTTACAAGTCCTACGATTCTGCCACAGCGATTCTCAAGTTCCGTTATACGAAGGGAACAGGTGTTATATTTGACTGTGAGGAGGCATTGCCGTCGGGGAATCCCATGGAGCTGGAACAGGATTTTAAAGACATTGCCGCTGCCGTGAAAGGGAAAGAGGAGACGGTACTTTATGAGATCCTGGATCATGTGGAGGACTGGATGCGGTCCGGTTATGTGAGCAGAAATAAGGCTGTGGCTTATCTTCATCAGGTACTCAGGATTATCTGCCAGACGGTGCAGGAGACAGACGAGGAGTTTTTGCTGAAGGATTCAGATATATCCGGTATAACAGATGCAAGGAACCTGGACAAGGCGATGAAGCTGATCCGGGAATATGCGGCCAGGGGGATGGATGCGGTTAACGCTGCCGGGCAGACGAGCGCGGAACGCCTGGCGGGTCAGGCGATGGACTATATCAGAGAAAATTACAGCAATCAGGATCTGGGATTGAATCATATCTGTGACTATCTGAACATCAGTACCAGCCGTTTCAGCAGCATCTTCAAGGAGGCCACAGGCAGGACCTTCACGGAAGTGCTTACCGGAGTCCGTATGGAGCGGGCAAAGCAGCTCCTCCGGCAGACAAGCCTTAAAAATTATGAGATCGCGGAGAAAGTGGGATTCAGTGATCCCCATTATTTCAGCATCGCATTTAAGAAAATGACAGGGAAAACTCCGAAGGAGTATGCCAGGGAGAGTTAATAAATGAAGAAAGAACAAGAACCCAGGACGATATTCGGCAGATTCAAGAGCATTCAGAGCACGATTATGGTTTCATTTTCTGTGCTGATGGTGATTGCAGTGCTGATCTTCCTTTTCATTGCATTGAACTTTACAAAGAATACGATCTATGAAAATTCGATCAATTATACCTCCCAGATTATCAAACAGGTGAATTATGATATCGATTCTTACATGGATTATATGCTGAATATATCATCGATCATTGCGGCAAACAGTGATGTTTCCTACTATCTGTATAATACGCAGCAGCCGGAAGAGGAATTGAAGGAAGAGAAGGAACGTATTCTAAGCCAGTTTAAAACCATTCGCAACAGCCGGAATGATATTTACAATATCGCGGTGGTAGCCGATAATGGGCGCAGTATTTTAAATGAAGGAGAGGATCAGTTTACCGAATATATTGACGTCCGGGAGCAGAGCTGGTACCAGGCGGCATTGTCGACGAAGAATCTGATCGCAATCTCTTCTTCCCATGTGCAGAATGCCATTAAGAGCAGTTATAAATGGGTGATTACTCTGAGCAGGCCGCTCGTAAACTACAAGACAGGTGAAAACGGCGGGGTGTTTTTTATAGACCTTAATTATAATGCCATCAGCTCACTGTGCAGTAACAATAATATCGGAGGTAGCGGCTACATCTTTATCCTGGATGAGAATGGAAATATTATTTACCATCCCCAGCAGCAGTTGATGTACGGCGGTCTGAAGACGGAAAATATCGATGAGATCATGTCCAGTACAAAAGACCATTTTCAGTCGGAAGAGGGCGATAAGCTTTATACAATATCCAAATCTGATATGACAGGATGGACCGTTGTAGGGGCAGCCTACACTTCGGAGCTGTTAAAAAATAACAAGCAGGCGCAGATGATGTACCTTCTGGTGGCGGGAGTTCTCCTGCTGGGGGTTATTGCGATATCCAGCATTATATCCAGAGAGATTACTAAGCCGATCCGCCAGCTCAGAGATTCCATGAGCATGGTGGAAGAAGGGCGGTTCGATAAGGCAAATGTGCCGGTCACCGCATCAAATGAGGTGGGAAGCCTGAGCAAATCCTTTAATGTGATGACAGAACGCATCCATACGCTGATGGAACAGAATGTGTACGAGCAGAAACAGAAACGGAAAAACGAACTGAAGGCGCTGCAGGCGCAGATCAACCCGCACTTTCTTTATAATACGCTGGATTCTATCATCTGGATGTCTGAAGCGGGAAGAAATGACGAGGTGGTACTGATGACTTCAGCGCTTGCCCGTCTTTTCAGACAGAGTATCAGTAATGACAAGGAGCAGGTTACGGTTGCCGAGGAGATTGAGTATGTGCGCAGCTATCTGACCATTCAGAAGATGCGCTACAAAGATAAGCTGGAATATTCCATTGATGTTTCTCCCGAGATCAATCATGTCATGATTATTAAGTTTGCCCTGCAGCCGATTGTAGAGAACGCGATCTACCATGGGCTGAAGTATAAAGACACAAAGGGAAATCTGAGCATACGGGGATATGTGCGGGGAAAGAAGGCCTATATCACGATTGCGGATGACGGAGTAGGGATGGAGGAAGCTGCCCTGGAGCATATTTTTGATGAAACAAAAAAAGAACATAAATCAAACGGTGTGGGAGTCCCTAATGTTCAGAAGAGGCTGAAGCTCTACTATGGACAGGAATACGGGATTTCTTATATCAGCAGGAAGGGGGTTGGAACAGTGGCAACCGTAACGGTGCCGCTGGAAGAGCAGGAAGATGATGAAGAAACTCACAGGTAAAACGCTTGTAACAGGAATGTTTTTATGTTGTATCCTCACTGCACTTTTTCTGATTATTTTCAACCTGCTGAGTATGCAGAGCCAGGATCAGAAAGTATATAAGGTGATCTTAATTCCCAAAACCATCGATGAGAAGAATGGCTTCTGGACATCTCTGATCGCCGGAGCGGAGCTGGGGGCGGAAGAGTTTAAGGCGGACATAGAAATCGTAGGGGGAAAGTCAGAGACCGATGTAGAGGGGCAGATCAGATGTATCCAGGAGGGGATTGAAAAACAACCGGACGCAATACTTGTCTCTCCCTGCAGCTATTCCGAGATGTCGGAGGCTCTTCAGAAGGTTGTGGATCATGGGATTAAACTGGTGCTGATTGATTCTGTGATAGACAGGGATATTGCACAGGGAATTGTTGCCACGGATAATTATCTGGCAGGCCGGGAACTGGGAGAGTTTACCCGGGGAATGGTGACAGACCAATCACAGATTGGGATAGTGGCCCATGTAAAGGGCTCATCGACCGCTATAGAGCGGGAAAACGGCATGAGAGAAGGCCTGGGTGAATATGAAAATCAGATTATGGACGTCGTGTTTTGCGGTTCTTCCTATGACAGAGCGTATAAGCTGACTGTGGATATGCTGGAAAAGTATCCGAAGATGGCGGTTATAATGGGCACGAATGAATACTCGGCAGTAGGGGCAGCGAGAGCGGTAAAAGATTTGGGACTTAAAGGAAAAGTTAAAGTAGTCGGCTTCGATAACTCTATTGAGGAGATTCAGCTGCTGGAGGAAGGCGTATTCCAGGGGATTATTATACAAAAGCCGTTTAATATGGGGTATTTGGGCGTTGAACAGGCGGTCCATATCCTGGATGGTAAAAAGTACGAGAAAAATGTGGATTCGGGCTGTAAGATGATTACTAAAGAAAATATGTATGAGGAAGAAAACCAGCGCCTGCTCTATCCATTTACCGGCCAGCAGTGAAATCTGCGGCCTGTATAAAGTATCATGCAGTGGATCAATAATGGATACCTGGGGACGTTTTGCGGCACATGTCCTGAGGTCAGGTCTTCAGTGAAGCCGAAAAATAATGATATAAAAATAAAGAAGAAAAGGTTAAAAATTTACGGTCGGTATTTTACAGACTGTAATTTTTTAACCTTTTTCAGTAAAATTTTCAATTTAATAAAAAGTTCATAAATACTATACTATGAATAAATCTTGATTGTAAATGTTTGTTGACTCAGTTTTCTGTTTCTTTGGTGGATACTTCCGGATTGAGATAAGAATACTGAAGAGCCTGCTGGGTGTCGGTAGTAACAACCATTAAAAGGATATTACCGTTTTCAAGATACCAGACATCGCCGTAGTTGGTGGGATTCTCCGAGTCATAACCGCTTTCGCCGTAGGTATCTTCCACATCCTGATGGATTTTATTATAGGTGTCCTTCAGTGTTTCTTCATCGTCTGTACCGAAGGCCCAGGCAACACACATTAGTTTGTCGTTGTCGTCGAACATGTATTTTACGGTTCCGTCCTGATCAAGATAGTTCTTGGCGAACTCATAAGTGGTTCCGTTATATATGGATTCATAGGTTGTATAGTCATCGCCTTCCTCGGCGATCACATCTTCAACAGAGTTCTCCCAGGTCATCTCCGTAAATGGAGATTTGACAGCCTGCGGCTGTTTCTTACATCCTGTAAGAGCGGTTATGGCAAGAACGATAATCAGTGATACAGAAAAAAATGTACGTAAGTGTTTCATGTGAACCTCCTTTTTGTTGCTCATCCTGAGCGGCAAGATAAACGTATTATAATCATGTTTTTCCGGAATTGCAAGTGTAGCTTTCACGAAATGATATATAAGACGGGGAGAAGCGGGGATATGCAGATACGTACGAGACAGCATTTGAAACAGGATGAGAGAATTGATGCAGCATCTCTGAAAGCAGCAAGATTAAAGAAGTAGGAGGAAGAAAAGTGGAAAAGATTAAACAAAATCCTTTTGTAAAAAAGGTGGGGTTTAACAGGGTTGTGTTATGCTTTGTTTTGATTCTTCTGTACGGATTCTTCTGCGCGATGACGCAGGGAGATTTTGCAGGAATCAGCCGTATTCTGAGTGCCCTTAACTATGCATATTTTCTTGGATTTTTATCATTGGGGGTTACTTTTGTAATTGCAACAGGGGGAATTGATTTCTCCATCGGGCCGGTTATGTTCTGCTGTGCGCTCGTTTCCGGATTCAGCCTCATTACATATGGAGTCCCGATGCCGTTAGTTATGGTGATCAGTATTCTGGTCGGCCTTCTCTTCGGTATCTTCAACGGTTACTTGGTAGCATACTGGTCCGTACCGTCATTCATTACATCCATGGCGAGTATGAATATCGCAAAAGGCCTCGCATCTGTATTTACAAAGACACAGTCTGTAAGCTGGCCGCAGTCTTCCGCAGAGGGCGGATGGTACAGATATCTGGTTAAGATGGGGGGCATCCCGACAGGACTGATTATCTTCCTTATAGTGGCAATTATCTGTGCGATTATTCTGAATAAGACCAAAATGGGACGTTATATCTTATCACTGGGAAGCAATAAAGAAGCAGTAAGGCTTTCCGGCGTTAACGTTAAGAAATGGGAAATGACAGCATACGTAATCTGTGGAATTTTGGTTGGAATCGGAGCACTCTTCTATGTATCTGCTTACACAACAGTTCAGCCTGGATATGGCGATCAGTACAACAACGAAGCAATTGCAGGATGCGTAATGGGAGGAACTTCCATGGCAGGCGGGCTTGCTTCTATCAGCGGAACAGTAATCGGTGTGTTCATCATCGCTCTGCTGCAGGAAGGTATTCTGGCTCTTGGCTTTTCAAAAGATTATCAGCTTATTATTACAGGTATTATTGTTATTGTCGCAGTATTCAGTGATGTTGTCGCAAGACGCAGAAAGAACTAATAATGATACATGGAAATCTGAGAATGAAGAAATAGAAAGGCAAGGGTAAAAGAATGGGCGAAGTTATATTAACGATGAAAGATATTGATAAATCTTTCCCAGGTGTTCATGCGCTGGACCACGTAGACCTGGAAGTCAGAAAAGGTGAAGTCCTTGCGCTGATGGGAGAGAACGGTGCCGGTAAGTCTACACTGATGAAGGTGTTGACAGGTATCTACAAAAAAGATTCCGGTACAATTACATATGAAGGAAAAGAAGTAGAATTTTCAAGTACAAAAGAGGCGCAGGATGCAGGGATTGTTATTGTGCATCAGGAACTGAATATGCTGGGCCATCTGACGGTTGCACAGAACATCTTCATCGGGAGGGAGTTCAAAAAGGGCATCCGCATCGATGACAAGAGGATGAATGATGAGGCCAGAAAGCTTTTCCAAAGACTGAATATAGATATTGATCCAAGAGAGACCATGAGCAGGCTGACCGTAGGAAAGCAGCAGATGTGTGAGATTGCAAAGGCAATTTCCCATGATGCGAAGGTGATCGTATTCGATGAGCCATCCGCAGCGCTGACAGAGACTGAGATTCAGGAACTGTTCAAGATTATCCGTGATCTGAGAGAAAAGAACATGGGTATTGTGTATATCTCTCACCGTATGGATGAGATCAAAGTGATCACGGACAGAGTTACCGTCATGAGAGATGGTGCCTATGTAGGAACTCTGATCACAAAGGACAGTACAAAAGACGATATCATCAACATGATGGTCGGCCGTGTTATTTACGAAGATCCGAAGACCCAGAGCATGGTGCCGAAGGATGCACCGGTAGTGCTGAAGGTAGAAAATCTGAATGCCGGAAAGATGGTACAGGATGTGAGCTTCGAACTCCATAAGGGAGAAATCCTTGGATTCTCAGGGCTTATGGGAGCCGGACGTACAGAGACGGCGCGTGCGCTGTTCGGTGCGGACCCGATCGACAGCGGCAACATCTATATTAACGGCAAGAAAGTAACAATCAACACTCCGCAGGATGCGGTTAAAAATGGTATCGGTTATCTGTCAGAGGACAGAAAGAGATACGGAATCGTAGTACAGAAGACTGTTGCCGAGAATACGACAATGGCGACACTGGAAAACTACATGAGCGGTATCTTTATAGATAAGAAGAAAGAGAAAGAGGTTGCGGAAAAGTACGTAGAGTCATTGGCAACCAAGACACCGGATGTAGATCAGCTTGTAGTGAACCTGTCAGGTGGTAATCAGCAGAAAGTCGTTATTGCAAAATGGCTGACAAGAAACTGTGATATCCTGATATTTGATGAGCCTACCAGAGGGATCGACGTTGGTGCCAAGAATGAGATTTATAAGCTGATGAATAAGCTGGCAGCAGATGGAAAAGCCATTATAATGATTTCTTCTGAGATGACGGAAATATTACGAATGAGTGACAGAATCGTCGTAATGTGTGAAGGCAGGAAGACAGGTGAGCTGGATATTTCCGAGGCAACTCAGGAAAACATCATGAATCTGGCTACACGAGAGATAGAGTAGGGAGGATAATAAAATGGCTAATAATACAACAAAAACGGCTGGCAGAAACAGGTCGGTAATTGACAGATTGGGAGGGCAGAAATTCATTGTTCTTCTGGTTGTAATTGCTTTATTCATCTTCTTCTGCGCACTCAGCCCGAATTTTAGAAAGTATACCACTTTTCTTAGTATACTGGATTATTCATATTATATCACTTTGATGGCAATAGGGGTTGCGTTCCCGCTGATGACGGCAGGTGTTGACCTTTCCATTGGTACCGGACTTATCTGTTACTCACTGGTTGGCGGATACCTGATTACATTCCAGGGTTGGCCGACTTGGGCAGGAATCCTTGCAAGTATCGTATTCGGTATGGCAATCGGCGTTCTGAACGGATGCCTCGTAGCATTAATGGATTTACCGCCGTTTCTGGCGACGCTCTGTACCTGTATGATTACAAGGGGACTTGGTTCCATTATCGTTGGAAGAGTCGGAATCTCCTGGCCGGCAGCAGCTGCTGAGGGAGGATGGTTCAGAAGCATCTTCAAGATACAGGTGAACGATATGAACATTCCGATTGGTTTCCTGTGGATTATCATCATCGTAATCATCATGACTTTTGTCCTGAATCATACAAAGATCGGACGCTATACGCTGGCAATCGGAAGCAACAAAGAAGCAACCAGATTATCAGGGGTTAATGTTAAATTCTATCATATACTTACCTATGTGATTTCCGGATTCTTCGCAGGACTTGCAGCGATTTCCTATTCCGCTATTTTTGCAACGGTTCAGCCGGGAACAGGCGCCGGATTTGAGTTGGAGGCTATCGGCGGAGCGATCATCGGCGGAGTATCCATGTCTGGCGGTGCAGGAAGCATCACAGGAACGCTGGCTGGTGTATTTGTTATCTGTCTCTTGAAGACAGGTCTTCCGTTCATCGGGCTGACAGCAAACTGGCAGCAGATTATTACAGGTCTTGTTCTGATTGCGGCTGTACTTGTAGATATGCTCAAGAGGAAAAAAGACCAGGCATAACCGAAGGAGCGGAGGTAACAGAAATAAAAAGTTTCAGTAATCAAATTTTCAGTAGTAAACCTATTAATGATAGATAGCAGCCAGTGCCGGTTCCGGTTGGGGACTGGAGACGGCAGAGGGGCTGTTACTATAAAAAACCATTTTATGTCAGGAGGACAAAAATATGAAAAAGAAAGTTTTAGCAGTATTACTTAGTGGATGCATGGTAGCAGGACTGCTTGCAGGCTGCGGTGGAAAGAAAGAGGAAGCAAGCGACAAAGCAGCTGGCACCGACACAAAGACTGAGGATACAAGCGAAGGTTCCGACAAAGGCGGCGGAGATTACAGCTTCGAAGTTATCGTTAAGAGCTTCCAGTCATCATACTGGCAGGCAGCCGTACAGGGAATTAAACAGGCAGAAGAAGAACTGGGTGTTAAGACGAATACAACAGGACCAAACGCGGAGTCTGATATCGCTGACCAGGTAAACATGCTGACCAGTGCAATCAATAAAAACCCAGATGGTATCGCTCTTGCAGCTTGTGACCAGAATTCAGTTCTGGACGCTCTGCAGACAGCACTTGATAAAAAGATCCCGGTAGTTTGCTTCGATTCAGGTGTGCCGGATGCTCCGGAAGGATCTGTATACGCTACAGTTGTAACAAACAACGGCGCAGCAGGCGCTATTGCAGCTGATAAGATTTATGAAGCAGTAAAAGACAAAATTGCAGATGCTAAAAAACCAGTCAGAGTCGGTGAAGTTAACCAGGATGCAACATCTGCCAACATCACAGAGCGTGGTCTTGGATTTATCAACAGATTCAAAGAACTGGCTGAAGCAGACGGAAAGAAAGTTGCAGTTGTAGGAAATGACTACTTTGTAGGTAAAGTAGAAAACAATGGCGATGAGAAATCAGCAGATGTCATCATCGAAGTTGCAGTACCGGCTCAGACAACAGTTGAACTGTGTGCTACAGAGGCTTCTAACATCATGAACAAAGACGACACAATCGCTATGTTCGGTTCAAACCAGGTATCTGCAGAGGGTGTTCTGACAGCAAACCAGAACCTGAGCGTATTAGGAAGCGATCCTGAGAAAAACATTATCGCAGCTGGATTCGATGCTGGTTCTACAATCAAAGCAGCAGTTAAAGACGGAACATTACTTGGCGCTGTTACACAGTCTCCTCTGATGCAGGGTAAATTATCTATCGAAACACTGTATAAGATCTGCGAAGGCGAAACAGTAGAAGATATCGAGACAGATGGTTACTGGTATGATTCCACAAATATGGAAGAAGCAGACATCGCTCCAAACCTTTATGACTAATTCATAGAGGTACAGTCGAATAAACTGTAGTGATTCAGGAGGAACCGGGGGTGTCCCGGTTCCTCCTTTCTAAAAGACATCCCGTTTAAGGAAATGAAAGTAGATTGAGATCAGAAAGAAAAGGCGCAGGAGGAGAGATATGCTTCAGGGGATAGAAACTGTCTTTGATAATAAGGAAAAGATGTTGGGACATCTGAAAAAGAAGTCCTATGAAAAGAACACGGCTGAATTTCTTGAAAGGAACGGACATTATTTTCAGGAAATGGCAGAGTATGTCGCTCAGGCAGAGGACAAAGAAGCTGCCGCCAGGGAAATTGGGGAATGCCTGGTGAAGGCAGTGAATGATCACTTTTCTAATAAGAAGGGAAAGATTGACTCCCGTACGCAGGTAGATTTGAATTTCTTTATGATCTACTACGTTTTTCCGTCAGTTCTGGGGCTGGAAGGGGATGACTCAAACCTGATTGCAGAGGGGATCTGCAAGGTATGGGGAAAGAGTTTTAAAGAGAGTAATATTCAGTATACGGATTATGACTCATTATATCAGTCTTTCCGGGAAAAGATTTTTGGTATTTTCTAAGCGGCCCGATGCGTCAGACAGAGACGGGAGGCCTGCCTCTGTCAGTTTTCGGCATAAAGGTGTGGTATGTATCAAAGAGGTTGTGCGGACATCAGAGGAATGTAGATAGAATAAGGAACGCCGATGCATTCGGTGTTCCTTTTATTTTGCTGCTTTTCACTGATGAAGTTGTGAATAGCAGAGAGAAAATTTTAACAAATTGTTAAATATTTAAGAAAATGTTAAATTATGATGGCTTTTATGTTAAGATAGAACCAATAACATAGAATTGAAATCAAAAAGAGTGACATACAATTGGAGAAAAGATAACATGGAAAACTGGAAGCAGGAGAGAAAGGCGAGGCGTAAGAAGCAGGTTCGCAGGCAAAAGCAAATATTAGCGGCACTGCTGCTTATGATCGTATTTATAGTATCAGCAGCTCTTAAACCAGAGACTAAGGAAATTGTTAATAATACTGTCCAGGCAAAAGAAAGTAAAGAAGTTAAGAATACTACGAAAACTATTACGAAAAAGCGGACCCTTGAACAGGTGAAAAAAGATGCTGAAGAGAAGGGGTATCCTGCTGATGTAATTGGGTTATTGGATAAAAATGAAGAAACACTAACATTTGTAGATAACTACGGGACGAAAAAAAATCAGGCATATGCGGATAATATAGAAAAAGATTTGACGCCAGGAGAGATTCCGCATCTGCTTCAATGGGATGAACGCTGGGGATA
Organism: Faecalicatena contorta; assembly: GCF_001404335.1. Classification (GTDB taxonomy): domain Bacteria; phylum Bacillota; class Clostridia; order Lachnospirales; family Lachnospiraceae; genus Faecalicatena; species Faecalicatena contortus_B. Next base: position 9,754 of record NZ_CYZU01000073.1, on the reverse strand, counting down.
TGCTTCTTACGGCACAAGCATTCTCGCAGTCAGCGGATGCGGTCCGACCTGTATGGCGATGGTTGTGGCAGGGCTTACGCAGGATTCCTCTGTTACACCTGTGAAGCTGGCTCAATATTCGATGGAACACAATTATGTGGACGAGGCGAATGATACATATTGGACATTTATGGAAAATGCGGGTACTGATTGGAACGTAAACTGTTATGGCGGAATGCTGGATGAAGAGCAGCTGAAAGCGGAACTTGAAGCAGGACATCCGATTATCTGCAGTATGGGGCCGGGGGACTTCACCCAGAACGGCCATTTTATAGTCATGACAGGTTATCATGACGGATATGTCAGTATAAATGATCCTTTCAGTATAACCAGAACGGAAAAAGAATGGGTGTTTGGAGAGATTGCAGATCAGATTAAAGCAATGTGGGTCTATTCGGTAAATTAATTTTGGCAGAATATAGGTTTTCAGTTGTAATATAAGATTAGAATTAATGAAAGTGTAAATCAAGGCAGGATTACACTTTCTTTTTTATGATATAGGAAATTTCTCTGGAATTTTCTATATCATAAAAACCCTCCGGGGGATGCACACGCCGCCATAAGGTATATAGCCGCAAGGCGGCATCGCGGCGGCGCCAAAGTGTGCAAGCCCCTCATGAATGAGGGGATAGGGAGTTGAGGTGGGCTTGCCCACTTTGTTCCGCTCAGAGAAGAAATTGTCAAACAACAGGAGCACAAGGCATCGGGTATAAATGATATGTCGCCGGTCAAGTAGACAGGCCACAGAAATGTTATGTTGCGAAACGGGTTCATAATTGTGCTAACACGATACCAATTGAACTTGAAGAGGCCGTGCTGCTTGAAGGATGTGGAAGATTTAAGCTTTTAGGGAAGATTGTGGTTCCCCTTCTTAAGCCAATACTGGCAACTGTAGCGATTTTAGATGCACTATGGACATGGAATGAATTCAATATATCACTCCTGATTTTACAAAAAAATGTAGTTAAGACAATTCCGCTGCAACAGTATGTATTCTTTGGTGAGCATGCATCAAATTATAATATGGCATTTGCAGCAGCTGTCATATCAATGCTACCTATTGTTATCTTCTTTATTTTGGCTCAGAAGAAGATTGTTGCAGGTATGACAGCCGGAGCAATTAAGGGATAAAATTATATGAAGAAAATCTTAGAAGTAGAAATTAAGGACGATATCCTAACTTTGGCATCAGATATAGTATATGAACAAAAGTTAGACTGGTGTAATGCGACAGTGCGACCTTTGAAATTATCGCTAATTCGTCCAAGAAATTATTTTAATTATGACTGTAGCGCCACATATCCTTTATTAGTATGGATATGCGGCGGGGGATTTGCAGGTGTTGACCATAATGTGTGGGTGCCGGAATTAGTATATTTTGCTAAGAGAGGTTTTGCAGTTGCATGCATCAGCTACAGTGTAAAAGACGAAACTCGTTTTCCTGAACGCGAAACTGAAGTGAAAAGTGCAATCCGGTATTTAAGAGCCCATGCAGGTATGTATAATATTAATACAGATCATATTGTAATCATGGGAGAATCCGCCGGAGCTTATCTGGCAGCGTTTACTGGTCTTACAAATAAAGAACAGGAGTATGAAAAAGGCGATAACCTTAATGAGGATAGTTTTCTCATTACGAAAGTGCTGGCAGGCAATTTGTGGATCGGAACAAACAAAAAATGACTTCTATAAAATGGCAGCTGTTACAGACAATGTTTCCGAACTCTTCCCTCCAGCTTATATATCAGATGCCGGTGTAAATTCATTTTCGGAACAGGCTAGAAGATTTTATAGTAAATTAAATACTGTTGGTGTTATGGCAATGTTGAACATTTATTCTGGAAACAATCCGGAAATTTCTCATGGATTTGAATGCATTGATACTGTATATTCTAGGGATAATGCAAATAAAATGATTGCTTTTTAAAAAAAAGTATTAAATGATTGATAATATTTACGCCAGAAAAGAGTGTGCAAGGAGGAAAAATGAAAACAACATATTGGATCTGGTATCCAGCTGATTTTGAGCTCTATCATGCAATGAAACAGAATTTTAGCCGTGTGGAAAGAGGACTAGGATGGCCGGCATTCTGGAAGAGCGAAGGATTTAGGAACAGAGTGGTATTTCGACGTACATATTCGCTTAAGAGAGAGACGGCATTCACCGTATATTCAAAGGCGATTGGTTTTATTTTGGTAGGAGAAAAGAAAGATCCATTTGGCAAGATGATTACCTGCGGGCCTGGAAATGTGAAGATATCAGTGCACGCTGGATGCATCGAGTGTTTTCCAAGTATTTATATAGATAGATCACTGTTATTATAGCTGTCAGCCAGATGAAAAGACAGGCAGATGTCCCAGATGTGCGGTTCATTTTGCATATATTCCCGGGGTGAAAACTGGTGAGGCCAGCATACGGGCGGTTACATTCTGTGAGGAGTGCGATCCAGAAGTATCTGAGGAAGATCAGTATGATATGTACGGAGACCGATTTGGATATAAATATAGTGAAGCAGTTTAATTTTCATGTCAATCGCTTCATGAAGGTTCTTGCTTTGAGTGTGTTTATGTATTTCAGGGGAGTGCGGAATTTTGGCTGTTAGATAAAAAGTTTCAATTAAAGCCCGGTGATTTTTTCTTTCATGCACCGGGGGATGCCTATGCAGTTAGTGCAGAGTCTAACAGCATTGTTATTAATATGAATATGAGGAGAAGCTATATTTATAAAGCATACCCAAGGCTTTTTTTCCAGTGCCCGCTGGCACTGAATTTTTTTGACAGTCATTCCGGGGGCCGAGAATCTGAAACAAATCTCTTTTCGGAAGATAGGTATGGTGTATGATAATATTCTTGCCTGTGGCATGAAACCATATGTTGAATTATCATTTATGCCAAAGCATCTGGCTTCATCAGATGCCAAATGCGGGTTTTATTATGGCGGCTGTATTGCACCGCCAAAAGATGAAAAAGAATGGACAGACTTTATTTTATTGTTTGTAAAGTACCTTCTGAACCGCTATGGCGAAAAAGATGTGGAAAGCTGGCCCTTTGAGATATGGAACGAGCCGGATGTTTTTGTGTTTTGGGCAGGGGCTAAAGAGCAGTATCACCGATTATATGAAATTACGGCAAAGGCAGTCAAGGCTGTAGACAGCAGAATCCAGGTAGGGGGACCGGCGGCATCAGGCAGTAAGTGGGTAGGATGTTTTATAAGATACTGTGAAGAGCAACAAGTGCCTGTTGACTTTATCTCCAGCCATCAATATGCAGGAGATCCGATCGGCGGTGTGAACGCCTCCTCAGACTTAGAAGCGGAAGAATATGCGGAGGCTGTTGCAATCGGCTTAAATGGGAATACCAACTTATTTGACGGGCTTGAAGGCGGTAATCTGATTGATGGAATTCGCTGTCTTATGCCGGACAAATCTGAAATTATGGAAATACCTAATACAGGGTTCCGTCAAAATGCTGCAATTGTGAGAGAACAGGCTAACGGACGTCCGGTCTATTATTCGGAGTGGAACGAAAACGCTATTTTTTCATGATATAGGAAATTGCAGAGCGTATTTCCATATGTAAAGAGGGTACAGCAAAAGCAGCAATACTGCGTTTTAGGGCTCGGCTCACATGCACTGCCTGTAAGCGAGCGGATTCATCTGCACTTGTTTTTTGAAGCACCGTATAAAGGTATTGGCAGACTGAAAGCCAACCTGCTCTGCAATATCCGCAATTTTCATATCGGTGTTGATCAGCAGGTCTTTTGCTTTGTTAATCCGGAACGTCAGCAGTGTCTCATGGATTGTTGTTCCGGTATTTGTCTTATAAAGCCTGGAAAGGTAGTTCACATTTAAATGCACATGTTCCGCGATATCATCAAGAGAGATCGCATTCTGGTAATTTATAGTAATATAATTGTCTACTGCTTTCAGGGTTTCTTTCGTGGATTCATCTATCCTTTTTTCCGAAGCATTGCAATTTAACAAAATGTCAGTCAGTAGATCCGTAATAATCTTGTTTTGAATAAAACTGGAACGGATACCGGCGATAAAGGAAATATTAATGTTGTGTTCGATACACGTACGGATATTGTCTGTGCTTTTAAAATGCAGTACGCGGAATTCCGGTGCGGATATCATGGTATAGTAGGTTTCTGCCGCCCTGCCTGCAAAACGCAGATAATAAAGCTCCCACGTATCCTCTTTTGTCCGGTAAGAGTGGGGGATATTACAGTCGATGAGGACAACAGAATTGGTATCCAGGGTATAAGTTTTATTATTGATATCCAAAATTCCACAACCCCTGATTGTGTAGATAATAAGATAACCTTCTAAAACACGGTTCACAGTATAATAATTCCGGTTGCAGAAAAAGTGTCCGGAGCAGTAAGAGAAGAAAGGCATACTCTCTGTTTTCTCAGAAAAATAGAAGATTGTGCTGTAAGAATCTTCGCCAATATCCAGATTATATTCTCTGTTTGCTTCTTTAACATTCATAGTAGATCCTCCTGTTCTCTTTTTTTGAGTCTAGCACAATTATGTGCAAAATGATACGAAAAACAAGCAAAAAGAAAGCAGAACTATACAATAAGTCAAAAAATGAAGCCGTGAAGTCAAAAAACAGCGATGATTTGAGGTGAAATGTGTGATAACATCTGGATATAAACTAGAAAACGGACAATCGATTGTAAACAGTTTTCCAAAAAAACAGGAGGAAATCAAATGAAGAACATGAAAAAGTGGATGTCGGTTATATGCAGTGCAGCGATGATCGCCGGTCTGGCAGCCTGTGGAGCAAAGGATGCAGGGACAGAAGATAAGGGTAAGGAGCCTGCCGGAGAAAAAGAGAAGTTTAAGGTGGCGTTTGCCAGCCTGTGTGAGGATAATGATTTTGGAATTTCATCAAAAGAGAGCTTTGTGAAGGAAGCCGAGGCCATGGGCTGGGAGCTGGTTGTTCTGAATAACAATTATGACGGAGCCACGGCAATTCAAAATATGGATACAGTACTGACCCAGGAGTGCGATGGCTTTGTCAATTTCCAGGTAGATGCAGGGGTTGCACAGACAATTGCCGATATGGCGACAGAGGCAGAACTTCCGATGATTACCGTTGACTGCCCGCACCCCGGTATCCCGTTTTTCGGAGCAAACAATAAGGAAGCAGGGCTGATCGTCGGAAATGCACTGGGAGAAAAAGCGGCGGATACATGGGAAGGCAAGGCAGATCTGATCGTCCTCTGCGGCGCCCCGGGTTCCGGGGAGGTGGTAGATCTTAGGATGCAGGGAATTGCCATAGGTATCAAGGAAACATTAAAAGATGAGGATATTGAAGTCCTTGAACTGGATGGAAAGAGCGAGATTGAGACATCCCAGAAGGTCATAGCGGATGTGCTGACAGCCAACCCGGATAAGAAACATATCCTGATCGGATGCCTGAATGACCAGAGTGCACTTGGTGCATATAATGCGGTAGAAGCAGCGGGACGAGAATCCGATGTATACATAGGAAGCCATGGGTGTGACGCTCCGGCGATTGAAAACCTGAAAAACAAAGAAGAGAACTGCTGGATTGGAAGTGTTGCATATTTCCCGGAACGTTACGGCGAATATCTTGTACCTCTGATGGATGATCTGCTTCATGGCAAAGAGATTCCGGAAGAGAGCTTTCCGGACCATGTATTTATTGATAAATCCAACATTGACGAGTATTACTAAGGCCCGGGGAGGTGGGAATATGGACAAGGAGCAGACCTTATTAGAGATGAAAGGCATTATAAAGGTATTCCCCGGCGTGAAAGCATTGGATAACGTGGATCTGGAAGTGAAAAAAGGTGAGGTACTGGCCCTGCTCGGTGAAAACGGAGCAGGGAAGTCCACTCTCCTGAAGATATTGTCCGGCGCCTACCAAAAAGACGAAGGAGAGATCTTCATTGAGGGGCAGAGGTGCACGATAGACAACCCTTCGGATGCGTACAACCTGGGAATCCGGATTATTTATCAGGAATTAAACTATATTCCGGACCTTTCCGTGGCAGAAAACATTTTCCAGGGTAATCTTTTCTATAATAAGTTCCATTTCGTGGACTGGAAGAAAACAAATGCAGAGGCCGGGAAACTACTGGAAAAAGTGGGGCTGCATATTGACGTGACCCGTCCCATCGGGGAACTGTCGGTTATGGAAAAGCAGTTGATCGAGGTGGCAAAGGCGCTCAGCACGGAAATGAAAATTCTGATCATGGACGAACCTACTTCTTCTCTGAATGAAAAGGAAGTAACCAGCCTTGTGAAGCTGGTCAGGGAGATTGCGGCAAAAGGGATCGGCGTAATCTTTATATCCCACAGGCTGGAAGAACTGTATCTGGTGGCGGACAGGATCACCATTATGAGAGACGGCCAGTATATAGGCACAGAGGATATGAAAAGTGTTTCAAGAGAGCAGCTGATCCGGATGATGGTAGGCCGGGAAATGAAGGATATGTTTGTAAAGGAAGCGGCCAAACCGGGAGAAATTGTCTTTGAGGCGAAGGGAATTACAACAAAAGCAGTCACAGATATTACCCTGCATGTGAAATCAGGAGAAATCCTTGGAATCTATGGACTGATGGGCGCGGGAAGAGAAGAGATGGCGGAAACATTTTTCGGTCTGCACCATATTACATCAGGGAGCCTGTTTATGGAAGGAAACCAAATTAAAGTGGATCATCCCAGAGAGGCAATTGCACGTGGAATCGCCTATGTGCCGGCGGAAAGAAAGAGCGACTCTCTGATTCTGATACAGACGGTTCGGGAGAATACGACAATGGCATCACTGGACAAGATTACGAAAAAAGGAATCATCAGCCGGTCAGAAGAAAGCCGGATTACGAAGAAATGGATTGAAAAGTTCGGGATCAAGACACCTACAGGGGAGACCGTCATAGAAAACTTAAGCGGAGGCAACCAGCAGAAGGTGGTCATGGGGCGTTGGATGGAAATGAAGCCCCGGCTTCTGATTCTGAATGACCCCACAAGGGGCGTAGATGTGGGAGCCAAATCCGAAATTTATAAAATCATTGACGAGCTGTGCAGGGCAGGAACGGCAATCATCATGATCTCTTCGGATATGTCGGAATTGCTGTCCATGTCAGACCGGGTGGCTGCCATGTCGGAAGGAAGAATCTGCGGGGAACTGTCCAGGCAGGAAGTAACACAGGAAAAATTAATGGAATTAGTAGTAGGAGGGAAATAGGGTGTTGAAACAGACGAAAGTGAAAAAGAAATTGACGACAGAGGTAGCCCTCTTAATTGTCCTGGTAATTATGCTTATTGTGTTCAGTATATTGTCTCCCTATTTCTTTTCTCTGTCCAACTTCATGAAGGTGGGGCTTTATACGGCCCAGATGGGAGTTATGGCAGGAGGGATGACGCTGGTTCTGCTCTCAGGCGGGATCGACGTATCCGTGGGATCGGTGATGGCGCTGGTCGGAATCATAGCGGGCCTCATCATGCAGTCGGGAGGCAATACGTTCCTTGCAGTGGCAGCCGGGATTCTTGCAGGAGGTGTCTGCGGGCTGGCGAACGGGATGATTATTACAAAAGGACATGTGAATGCGTTTATAACGACATTGGGCACGATGACAATTATACGCGGTCTGGCACAGATATTTTCGGGAGGAAAGACAATCCTGATCCAGAATACTACATACAATGCAATTGGCAGAAAGTATATATTGGGAATTCTGCCGCTGCCCGTATTGATTATGATCGTGGTATTTATCCTGTTTTGGTTTATTCTGAAATATACAAAGTTCGGCCGTCAGGTCTATTCCATAGGTGGGAATGAAAAATCGGCATATCTGTCCGGAATTAAAGTAGTTCCTACCTACCTGTGGATCTATATTATCATGGGATTCTGTGCAGGCATATCAGGAATTATGCTGTCCGCACAGTCGGGCGCAGGAATTCCCAGCGCGGCGGCAGAGATCAACATGGAGACCATATCAGCCGTCATACTGGGCGGGACCAGCTTGTCGGGAGGAAAAGGCAAACTGATCGGAACCGTGATGGGGGTATTGATACTGGCTACATTATCAAATGGCCTGAACCTGCTCTCCGTGCCATCCTTCTACCAGGAGGTAATCAGAGGTGTTGTACTGATTATGGCAGTGATTTTTGACATGATGAAAGAACGGAAGAAAGACTAATAGAAGAAGGCGAGGAAAACGATATGAATTCAAGAGAAAGAGTAATGCGCGCATGGAAGCTGAAGGAAGGAATGCCGGACAGGATTCCGATACAATTTGATTTATGCAGGAGCCTTCAGGATCACTTTGCACAGGAGCTGGGAGTGGAGTCCAGGTATACGGATAACATATTTGAAGACGTGACCTATCGGATCAGCGGCAATGAAGTACGGCTGGCCATGGGAAGCGACCTGGTGATTGTCGGAGCGAGTGAGGCCGCAGAGTTCCAAAAAGTAATTGAAGCAGACGGAACCTGGTACAATGAATACCATCAAAAGCTGAAGCAGGGCCCTCTTTACGTAGAAACGGTAGAATTCCCCCTTGCGGAAGCCGAGACAAGAGAGGACATCGACGCATTTGAGTGGCCTGACCCACACGACCCAAGCAGATATATTGACGCCGAATACTATGTGAAGAAATATAAAGACGAGTATTTGGTGATCGGGGATATTGAGGTCACAATTCTGTCCCTGGCACAGCAGTTGGTCGGTATGGAGAAGCTTCTTGTGGATATGGCCATGGAAGAGGAATATGTGGAATACCTGTTTGAAAAATGCGCAGAGTTCCAGACCGAGATAGGAAAAGAACTGATACGCCGTGGAGTCGATGCCATCTGGGTGGGAGATGACTTTGGTTCCCAGACCAGCCTTCTGTTTTCTCCTGATATGTTCAGAAACATGCTGAAACCGTATTATGTTCAGATGATAAAAGATTTGAAAAAAGAGAGAGAAGATATCCTCTGCATCCTTCACTGTGACGGTGCCGTAAAACTGCTTCTGCATGATATCAAGGATATTGGATTTGATGTATTTAATCCGGTACAGCCCGGAGTACCGGGACATTCCCCGAAAGAGCTGAAAGATGAATTTGAAGATCTGCTCTGCTTCTGGGGGGCAATCGACCAGCAGTATCTATTGCCTAATGGTACAGATGAAGAGGTTGAGGCAGATATCAAAGAAAAGTGTGAGGTGCTGGGAAGAAACGGAGGATATGTCATCTCGCCGGCCCATATTATACAGGTCGATGTTACGCCTGAGCGAGTGAAGTTCTTTATAGAAAAAGCAAAACAATATGGTAGATATGAATAAGGAGGAACGGAGTATGGAACGACTTCTGATGGTGATAAAGGTGAAACCTGAAATGCGAAATGCATATATTGCAATCCACCAAAATCCATGGCCTGAAATGCTGAAAGCAATCAGGGATGCAGGATTCATTAATGAACTGATCTGGTACTTTGAGGATCAGTCGATTATCTACTTTGAATGTGAGGACGGAGATTATGAGGCGGCAAATGAGAGACTGAGGGCCACGGAAGTGTGTAAAAAGTGGGATCTGACGGTAGGGGCTTGGTTTGCGGGGGAGGGGGTAATGCCTGGGAAGATCTTCGAATTAAATCGGGATTTAGCGACGAGCTTTAGCCTCGGCGCGGATGGGGACGCTCCATAAAGGGATAGCCGAAAACCTCCCGGAGAACATCCATGTCCTTTCAAAAAC
>NZ_CYZU01000072.1 GCF_001404335.1 Faecalicatena contorta | reverse complement strand
CGCCTATCCGGCATCGGGTGTTCTAGAATCACTTAGCAGCATGGGTGCATATCGCAACGGCATATACAGCCCCAGCACCTCCCCGGTCTCCCTGTCATGAAGCGTCCCCATCCGTCGACTAGGCTAAAGCTAGCCGACTAAATCCCGATTTAGAATGGATTCCCGCAGTCCGTATCTTCCAGCCCAAAGAACGTCAGTGCCTCCTGTATTGCGAGATCCCAGAAACGCCATTCATGTTTATATCCTGGCAGATCAAACCATTTGACATCCAGCCCGATTTCTTTGCAATGTTCCCGGAATATCTTATATCTGTCGTAAAGGATTGCATCTTCGTGTCCGCAGGCAAACATCAGCCTGGGGAGATCTCCGGTTGGAGCCAGTTGATCAATCAGAGCCCATACATTTTCTTCCGAATTCGCGTAAGCCTCGAAACCTCCTGCATTTTCGATCGTCTGTACCATTCTGGGATTCGCAGTGTCCATAATCAGACATGGGTGCCCGGGCCTTAGTTCATCAAATGGAACGGGGACTGCAGAGAGCACAGCGGCAGCGGCAAATAACTGCGGAAAGTTTACCGCAAACTTAATGGTGCCGCGCCCGCCCATGGAAAGGCCTGCAATAAAGTTGTCTTCCCTTTTATCAGATACCGGCAGCCAGCCATAGACCAGGGGCATCAGTTCTTTTGTGAAATAATCATACATATTGTAACCCAGCATTGCACTCGGCCAGTTTGAATAATTGGAGTTTAAGGCGGAAGGGCATACAACTACAAGGTCTTTTTCTGCGGCATACAGCTCAATGTTTGTTTTTCTGAGCCAGTCGGTATCGTCGCCGTATGTACCGTGGAGCAGCCATAGAACCTTATATTTTTTATCACTGCCATAAAACTCTGCGGGGGATATTCCACGCTTTTTATCCGGCAGAATGACGGTGATCTGGTGATTGTTGTTTAAATATTCGCTTTCAAAATTGTAGGTCAATAATGACATAATTGTAATCTCCTTTGATATTTTACAAAACTATAAGATACATTCCTGCTTTGAAGCTTCGTCATAATACACAATCTGATAAGTAAGCTCTTTGAAATCAGCCGTTAAGGCCGTGTAATAATTTTCTTTTTTCCAGGTTATCTTAAGTGTACCGTCGCTGCGGTCTTCACCGATTGTGATATCTCCGTTAAAAGCTTCATAATTGTTCCTGAACCGCATGAGTTCATACAGGCGCTTACATACCGGCTTTTGGACCGCAGCTTCCAGCTCTTCTCTGGAGAAGGTGTGGCGGTTGATGGTTCTGGGATCCGGGTTCGTCTTCATGCTCTCAATATCATTTTCCCCTGCCAGGAGGCCCACGTAATATATCTGGGGAATGCCGGGAGCATAAAACTGTACGGCTCTTGCAATCAGGTATGCACGATCACTGCACCGGAGTGCGGAGTAGTAGGTGGAACCCAGCTGGTAGCTTTTAAACTTGCCGTCCTTTGCGGTAATCATGCTGGGAAGCTTGATGTACTGCTTTGCTTCCTTCGTGATTTCATCCACATCGTCCCTCACAAAATCAATTTCTTCTTCTGTGAGTAAACCAGCGACATCAACGACACCGATTCCATCGTGTGTATCCAGGGTGGTAAACTGCTTTCTCGGGCAAATGTTAAGCCAGTGGATCAGCCGGTCGGTTCTTCCGCTTTTCAGCCCGTGGAGTAAGAGCATTGGAAGAGCAAAGTCATAGACCCAATAGCCCTTCTCGGCCATCTTAAGCTGGATTTGATAATTTTCATGGATTTCAGGCAGCATTTCGGTCTGCGTTTTCCTTAACGGCTCCATGCCGATATCCAAAATGTTCCATATGTCCGGCTCTACAAAAAAGCAGCTTGTCCCGGGACGCTTGGAGGCATAAGCGAAGGCATCAAATCTGACCAGGGGGACATGGCTGCTGATTGTGCCTAAATTTCTGGCATAGTAATCCTTCGTGGCTTTTGCATAGGGATTGATGTCAATTTGTTCCTCAAAAAAGGTGTTCCACAAGTGAACGGTTTTCCCGTCCTTTCTTGTAAATTCAATGTATGGATATACAGCTTTTCTGCGGTACAGAGCCTGGTACTGCCCCTCGGTGGGATTCCCTTCGGGCCAGAATTCTTCCCAGTGGATAAACATGTCTCTGTAGGGAGAAGCATCGCCGTTTTCCATATAATCCCGGAATTCTCCGGAACGGATCGATACATGATTCAGCATGAAATCCGCCATCATATAATATTGTTCGGCCAGCCGGTCGATGTCGTCCCAGGTTCCGAAGGCGGGATCCACCTGATCGTAATTGATTACGGCAAACCCCCGGTCACCGGATGAGGGATAGAAGGGAAGTACATGAAGCCCTCCGATGGTATCTCTGAAATGCCGGTCCAGTATTTCATCCAGTTCTGTTAGGTCTTTGCTCATGCTGTCGGCATAAGTGATGAGCATAATTTTATTTTCTATTTTCTTCATGGGGCGGCCTCCTCTAACCCTTCACAGATCCTACCGTGATTCCCTTTGCAAAGGATTTCTGGAAAAACGGATAAGCGGCAAGGATCGGTAAAAGTGCAATTACGGCCAGCGCCATACGGATACTGACACTGGGGAGTTCCGTAATCTTTACGCTTGGGTCGGAATGTGACTGCAGGAAGGCGATGTTGCTGAGAACCGAATTCAAGTAATTCTGGATGCCGAAAAGTTCTCTTTTGGTGTGAATAAAGTATACGCCGTTTGTCCAGTTGTTCCAGTATGCAATCGCAGTCATCAGAGCAATGGTGCCAATGATCGGTTTGGACATGGGAACGACAATTTTTACCAGTGTATGCAATTCGCCGGAACCGTCAATCGTAGCAGCCTCGATTACCTCATTGGGTACATTTGTGTTAATGTAGGTACGGACCATAATGACAAAGAAGGCATTCATTAACAGATATGGAACGATCAATGCCCAGATGGTATCCGTAATATGGAAGATCCGTGAATAAATCAAGTAGGTCGGGACAAAGCCGCCGTTAAACAGCATGGTAAAGAAAATGATGAAGGAAAGGACTCTTCTTCCGGGAAGGTCTTTCCGGGACAGCGGATAGGCAAACAGCATCGTCATAACTACGCTTACTGCCGTGCCCACGCCTGTAACTAAAAAGCTGATACCGTAAGCCCTGAGTACATCCCCTTTTACGCTCCAGATGTATTTATAAGCGGATAAAGAGAATTCGGAAGGAATAAAGGAATATCCATTTTGGGCAAGTGCAACCTCAGAAGTAAAGGAACTTGATATTAATAATACGAATGGGAGGATACAAGCCAACACGAATAAAATCATGATGAATCCCATTATAAAACGAAAAATCTTATTTTTGTAAATCATTAAATTTCCCTCCTGTATTTAGAATAAGCTGCTGTCTTTGTCTACTTTAGTTACGACTGCATTCGCGGTAAATACGCAGATAAAGCCAAGTATGGACTGCAGGAAACCGCCGGCTGTGGAACGGCCGATATCGTTCAGTTCTAACAGGGCACGGTATACATATGTATCAATGGTCTGCGTCGTTGAGTAAAGAAGGCCGCTGTTCATCGGGATCTGATAGAACAAGCCAAAGTCTGAGTAGCAGATCCTTCCAATGGCAAGAAGAACCAGTGTAATAATCGTTGGCTTCAGGGCCGGCAGTGTAATATGGCGGATCTGAGCCCAGACACCTGCACCGTCTACTGCGGCAGCTTCGTAATAGGACTTATCAATTCCGATTAATGTGGAATAGTAAAGGATAGAACTGTATCCAAACGTCATCCACAGGTAAACGAGCATCAGAATATAAGGCCAGTATTGCGACTCATTATACCAACTTACCGGATCGATCCCCAGCATTGGTAAAATCGTAAGGTTCATGAAACCATTATTGCCGCTTAAAAATGCAAATACGATATAACTGATGATGACTGTCGAAAGCAGGTAGGGGATCAGTATGATCACCTGGCTGAATTTTTTGAAAAACTTGTTATAAATGGAATCCAGGCAGATAGCTACAAATACACCAAGCGCATTTCCTAAGAAGATGAATCCCAGATTATAGAGGATTGTATTCCTGAAAAAGATAAATGCATCATTGGTACTGAATAAGAACTTGAAGTTATCCAGTCCGCACCATGGACTCTGGAAAAGGCCGATGGAATAATTGACCTTTTTAAATGCCAGTGCAAGTCCGGCCATTGGCATATAGTTATTAATAATTAAGTAAATCAGACCTGGCAGTATCATGAGATAAAGCGGGATATATCTTTTCATCCGGCGCCTTGACATTCCCTTTTTCTTGACTTTCAATTTTTCTTGTTTCATAAGAACCTCCTTGATTTTTACATTCCTTTATTCCCGTAGGCAGCGAGCCAGACTGGTATGTATGTCCAACTGGCAGATGCCGAAGGGCCAAACGCTCTGCCGTGTGGTGTGCTGCAAATCTGAAGCTGTTTGCGGCGGAGCATCTGGCGTCTTACTTATAAATGTAGTGGAAAGGTGCACAAAATTCTATCAAAAAACGGATTCAAACTGTCAAAATTCTGATTTTAAAAAATAAATAGTATATAAAGGTGACGAAAATGTAAAAAAAATAGTGCGGGATATTAAAAAATTGATGTTTTAGGACAAAAAAATGATAGAAGAGCAACATTCGGATTTGGTATGATGTCCATGCAAGACAACGAAAGGCCAAAGCGCAAAGGCTATAAATGAAGAAGAGATCCACGAAAAGGAGGAAGAGTTTATGAAGAAAAGAATAATTGCCAGCCTGCTTGCACTCAGCATGGCGGCGGCTCTGTTTACGGGGTGCAGCTCATCGGAAAAGAAGGCGGACGACAAGCAGAAAGCAACAGAGGGTCAGGCGGCAGACGAAGACTATCCTGTAATCAAAATGGCATATTCCGTTGTATTCCCATCACCGGATGAAGAAGCGATTGAAGAGGAACTGAATAAGATTTTAAGAGAGAAGGCCCATGCAGAGGTGGATCTGGTGGGGATTGAATTCGGTAACTGGGCAACACAGCTGAACCTGATGCTGACAGGCGGCGGAGATGATTCACTGGATTTATTTAACTCCTTCTGGTACACATCGGTTTCCAATCTCGTGGCCAACGGACAAGTTATGGAGCTTGACGGCCTGCTGGAATCCGAAGGAAGTGAAATTACAGATTTATTTGCGGATGGAATGGAACAGTACTTAAAATGCGGCGAGGTTAACGGAAAACAGTACGGCATTCCATGTATGTATTCCTACTGCACCGAAAATCTTTACTATGCCAGAACAGAAGATGCTCAGAAAGCAAAGGTAGACTGGAGTAAGGTAACGGATATTGACAGCATGTCTGACGCTATCCTGCAGATTAAAGCGGCGAATCCGGACAGCTATTACATCCCGGGGTCAACGGAGGCTTACTGGGTTCCAAAGAGCATTGACTACCTGGGCGACACAAATTACCTGGGAGTCCTGACGAATCCGACAGAAAGCACAAAGGTTGAGAATTTCTATGAATCCGAATACTTTAAAAATTGGCTGGGACATGTTAAAGAGTGGAAGGAAGCAGGTGTATTCAGCCCGGATCCGCTCAGCAACAGCAATGCGTCCCTGATGAACCTTCTGATGGGCGTGGCAAACGGAACGACCGGGTACGGTTGGGATGCAGAGGTATCTATGGAAGCAACGATTGCACAGAATAACCTCGAATTAGAGGGGACAAAGGTGACAGACGCACTTTCTACGACAAGTGATGCAACAACCTATATGTGGCATATCAGTTCCTTCTGTAAAGAACCGGAAGCGGCTATGAGGATACTGAAAGTGTTATATACCGATCCGGAAGCGGCACAGCTGGCTGCAAATGGTATCGAGGGACTTGATTATGAACTGAATGAAGACGGACAGATGGTATATCCGGAGGGCAAGAGCGGCATGTCAGACCTTGGCTGGGCAGCGGCATCTATGGCATACTGGCCGAACGTAATGCTCTGCAAGACATGGTACTACGAACCGGAAGATATTTACGATCAGATGCTGGAAAAGAATAAAACCTGTGATAAGTCTCTGGCATTAGGGTTTACATTTGATTCCACAAAGGTTGCGGATCAGATGACGGCCTGTGCAAATGTTGTGGCGCAGTACTATACGCCGCTGATGTACGGAGAGGTGGATATCGAATCCACACTTCCGAAATTCCAGGCAGATCTTAAAAATGCCGGAATCGATGAGATCATCGCAGAGAAACAGGCGCAGCTTGATGCATGGCTCGCGGAACAATAAGTCAGCCGTTGTAAATACTAGCAAGAGAGGGCGTTGCCCTCTCTTATTGTTTAACAGACAAGTGTTCCTTACTTGCGCGCTAAACAGTAAGCCCTCCGGGGGATGCGCACTGCGGCGTAAAAGGCAGATGCCGCGATGCGGCCGTCGCAGGTGCGAGTTTCGCTTGCGAAACTCCATAATTATTAACAATATAAAGGAAATAAAATAATGAATGAAAGATTGTGGAATAAACATTATATCTCAGTACTTCTTGTCAACACATTAAACGCTTTCTCATTTTATATGACTGCCACAATTCTGTCCAAATATCTTGTGAATATAGGGACTACGGTGGCCATCGCAGGGTTTATCGTAGGACTGTTTTCTCTGACTTCACTGTGCTGCCGGCCCTTCAGCGGAATCATGGCGGACCGGTTGAGTAATGTGACGCTTTTAAAATGGAGCAATGTGCTCATGGGGATTGGACTGCTCGGTTTTACGCTGACAACGCAGATTCCCCTTTTGGTCGGATTTCGGATTATCAATGGAATCGGCTTCGCGTTATCCGGAACCTGCCAGATTTCTCTGGCCTCCCGTTATATTCCCAAGACCAAAATGGGGGAAGGGATCGGTTATCTGGGGTTGGGCATGGTAGTCGGCTCCGCAGTGGCTCCGGGTATCGGAATTACGATAGCGGATATTGTTGGAATGAAAGCCACATTTTTGGTTTCTGCAATATTGACCGTCATAGCGTATGTTATCTTATGCTTTTTCCATGAGGAGAAGAAGCCTGCAGTGGAAAAGAAAAAAATCGGGTTCAGCGATATTATTGCGGTGAAGGCGCTTCCATTTACGCTGGTTGCGGGGACCTTTTCGTTTACGAACGGGATCGTTGCATCGTATTTAGTCTTATATGCGGATGAGATCGGAGTGAAGGGAATCAGCATCTATTTTACGGTGTGTGCAATTGTCCTGTTTATCATCCGGCCGTTCTCAGGCAAACTGATGGATAAAAAGGGGATTGCCATTACAGTTCTGCCGGGCCTGCTGCTTACGGCATCGGCTATGTTTATGCTGGGAAGAAGCAGGACGCTGCTGCTGATTTTGGTGACCGGGGCCGTCAGGTCACTGGGACAGGGCGCGGCACAGCCGTCTCTCCAGGCAGGCTGCATTCATACGGTAGGAACCGAAAAAAGCGGGGTTGCCACGAGTACATATTATCTGGGGGGAGATATCTGTCAGGGCGTTGGTCCGATGATCGGCGGATGTGTAGTACAAATGTTTGCGGGGACAGCGGGATTTACCGCTATATTTGATATCTGCGGTTTCTTGCTGCTGGGAGCGCTTGTATTTTTCCTGTTCACGGTAAGGAAAACGTCGCCGCAAATGAATCAAAGGTCGAAGAAAGGAGAAAATTATGCCGAATCATGATGAATTGGAAAGAATATCGCCGGAAAATGCAGGGATTGAAAGCAGTCAGGTAAGGCGGTGCCTGGAAAAGCTCACGAATGAATGGGCAAGTATGCATGGATTTATGGCTGCCAGGGATGGGAAAGTATTTGCAGAATGTTTTTGGGCGCCATATAGCAAAGACCTGGTCCACGGCAATAACTCTCTTGGGAAAACCTATACGGGAACGGCGGTCGGAATTGCGCTTATGGAACACAAGCTGTCGTTAGAAGAAAAAATGACAGATATCTTTGCAGAAGAAATAAAAGAGAGAAATATTGAAGTTTCAGAATTAATGAAAGAGATCAGAATCAGGGATGTCCTTACCATGACCAACGGGCATGCACGCCATCCGGAAATCGGGGAAGACTGGATCGGGGACTATTTTCGGACTCCTATGAAATATAAGCCGGGAACAAGATTTATGTATAACACGTCCGGCGCCTGCATGTTATCTGCAGTGATCAAAAAGAAAACGGGGCAGAATTTAAAGGAATACCTTACCCCAAGGCTGTTTGATGAGATCGGAATCAACGGGGAACGGTTCGTGTGGCTGAAGTGGCCGAACGGCCTGGATGCCGAACCGGCTACATTTTCCACGACGGAAGACAACTTAAGGCTGGCGCTTCTGTATATGAACGGAGGCAGCTGGAACGGCAGGCAGCTGGTCGACCCCGATTACATAAAAGAGGCCCTCTCCGTTCAGATTGAGAATGAATACGCACCGGAACAAAAGGACGGAAAATGTGGATACGGCTATCAGCTCTGGGCCTGCAGCATACCCGGTGTGTACAGGTTTGACGGAGCACAGGGGCAGTATGGAATCGTGTGGCCTAAGAAGCGGGTCGCAGTGGTAGTCCATGAGGGAGCCATAGCGCCATACGGGCCGCAGCGCACATTGGATGTCATTTACGAAGAACTTCTTCTGAAGATCGCAGATGAGCCTTTAGAAGAAAATGAAGAGGAATATAACCGGTTATTGGAAATCGAAAAAAATATGGAGTTTATGCCGGACAGACCGAATGACATAACCCCGGATCTTGATTTCAGTGGCAAGTATAAAGTGACAGAAGGAAATCCAACACCCTGGCTGGGGCTTGCGCCTCCGGGAGGCACTGATATGTTTGCCTTATACAGGGCAAAAGACAGAAAAGGTGAGATGGAAGAATTTACGCTGGAAATGAAAGCAGACCGCTGTATATTGGAGGTAAACGGTTATGCCAGGTTCGAAGCGGGATTTGACGGGAAGCTCGTACTGAGGAACACAGACAATGTATTTCCCGATCTTACGGCATACTGCGCCACGGCGCGGTACATCAACGGATATACCCTGGAGATCACCATACATTGGATGAGCAGCTGGGCACTGACCATCATGAGGTTTGAAAAACAAAACGAAACGGTAAAAATTACCGCCATGAAAAACCGGTTAAACCAGGAAGACAATTGGCTGGTATACAAAGGGGAAGCCAGGGGTGTAAAGCCATGAAATTGTTTACATCGGATAAGAGCTTCTATAGTAAAACAGTAAAGCTTGCGGTGCCGATCACCCTGCAGTGCCTGATTACGATCGGTGTGAATATGATGGACAATATTATGGTAGGCACCCTGGGGGAAAATGCGCTGTCGGCGGTATCCCTCGCGAACCAGTTTATCAATATCTTCACATTTGCATGCATGGGGCTCGGGCAGGGAGCGTCTATCCTTGCTGCAAGATTCTGGGGGATGCAGGATAAAAATGCGCTGAAAACCACGATATCCATTGCGCTGAAGTTTGCCCTGGTTATTTCATTGCTCTTTACATTTGCAACCTTGTTTTTCCCGGGCGCGATTATGCGCACATATATAGCGGATGCAGAGGTAATATCGGAAGGTATCAGATATTTTGGGTATTCGGCATACTGCTACCTATTCTGCGGGCTTTCGCTGATCGGCTCAAACATACTGCGAAGTGTGGGACAGGTGAAAATCCCGCTGTATACGGCTATCCTGGCATTTTTTGCAAATGTCGGTTTTAATTATATCTTCATTTTCGGCAAACTGGGATTTCCGGCAATGGGGGTTGTGGGAGCCGCTTTGGGAACACTGCTTGCAAGAATACTGGAATTTGGGATTACCTTCGGGTACCTTCTTCTGGCCGACAAGTCAATCCAATATAAATTGAAAGATATTCTGCTTAGAAGTAAACATTTAAATAAAGAATTCATGAAAGTTGCGCTTCCTGTCATGATCAGTGATACATTACAGGGATTTGGCAATAACGTCATAGCGATGATCACCGGGCGCATCGGATCCCAGTTTGTAGCGGCATTTTCCATCACGGCGGTGATCCAGCAGATGAGCAGCGTCCTGACACAGGGAGTGGCACAGTCCAGCAGCATCGTAGTAGGGCATACTCTGGGCAGTGGCGATGCAAAAAGGGCAAGGGAAGAGGCCGATGCATTTGTCGGGCTTGGCATTGTCGTGGGAGTGGTGGCCGGAGTCGTGATACTGCTTGTCTCCGGGCCGATTATTTCCTGCTATAACATTACAAAGGCAACAGAAATGATTGCCCGTCAGTTAATGTGGGCGATTGCGTTTATTGTCTTCTTCAGATCCATTAACAGCATTCTTACAAAAGGGGTCTTAAGAGGCGGCGGGGACACAAGGTTCCTTATGGTGGCAGACATTATTTTCTTATGGGCGGCCAGCGTGCCTCTGGGATACGTTGTGGGAGTTGTATTCAAAGCGCCTGCATTCTGGACCTACTGTGCGCTGAGGATCGATGAAATATTAAAATGCATATTATGTTTTTACAGGCTGCGCGGAGGAAAATGGATTAAAAATATCAGCGCCAGGTAAATCAGCCGGCAAAGGTTCCGTAAAGGGATCCGTTGTTGAGCATGGCCTATCAGCGTGGTGATAGGCCATGTGTGAACTGTAACGATCCGTTTGCAACTAAGGACGCAGTAAAGGAGAGATTATGGGATTATTGAGATTTAGCTTTCGATCAGAGATTTTAAGCCTGCACACGAATGTTACGGTCACATTTCCATCGGAAAATATGACCTATTACCCTCTCACTGAACCGAAACGGGAAGAAGGTGTGGCTGACAGGCGGCGGTGGGAATACCGGGAAGGCATGAAACTGCAGACCGTTTACCTGCTCCACGGGGGCGGAGACGATGATACCTGTGTGGTACGGAAATCAAATATAGAAAGATATGCGGAAGAAAACTGTGTGATGACGGTAACTGCGCAGGTTAATGACAGTTTTTTTATGGATACACAGTATGGCTACAAATATTTTACTTTTATGACAGAGGAACTTCCCAAGGTCATTCAGACGATGTTTCCATCTTCTCCAAAACGGGAAGATAACTTCGCAGTGGGGCTGGCCATGGGCGGGAACGGTTCCCTGGCGCTTGGGTTTAAACGCCCGGATTTGTACCGGGCCTGCGTGGATCTGTCGGGCGGGATTGGATGCAGCGTGGATACGGATGCATTTGTTGAACAGGTGCGGACGCTGGAAATGCGGAGAATGCAGGCCGCCTTCGGAGATCCGGACCGGTTAAGAGACAGTGAGTATGATCTGGGCGGGTATGTAAAAAGACACCTTGCAGAAGGGACAGAACTGCCGGAAATATTTATCGCTGTGGGGGAAAATGACTTTATCCGGGATGTTGTAAGGCGCGACAGAGATGCCCTGGCTAAACTGGGCGTCAGCTTCCATTATGAGGAGGCGCCGGGCTATACCCACGACTGGAATTTCTGGGATCCTTATCTGAAAAAGGCCCTGGACGAATGGCTGCCGCTTCGGAAAGCGCCGATCTATGCAGAATAAGGTATACCCAAAGGGCATCCCGTAACACATGCCCTGCGGGCGGAACCGCAGTAAACTGCGGAATAAGGTATAAGAAAGGAAAAAGGTTAAATATGAGTGAAACGACAAAAATAAAGCTTCTGGCGGGAATCCCGGATGACGACAATCGTGAATATCTGCCGGAACGCTTGAAGGAGAGCGAGATTGTTGTCAATGAGAATGGGAACAACTCCCAGGTTTATCCGGCAAATCTTAAGGAAATGAAGGCCTGCCTGATCGACGATGAGGATGATACCTGGTATGAATATGTACCGGACAGTTATGATCCTTCCAGGAAGACGCCCCTGGTTTTTTCCATGCACGGCGGGATTATGACGGGGTGGGCACAGTGCATCTATACTTCATGGTCGCTCGTGGCGGACAGAGAGGGATTTATTGTGGTTTACCCAAATGCGCACCGGCGCAGATTCTGGCAGATCGAGTGTGAAAGAAGATTATTTGAAGAGCTGTCCGCGCCCAATGAGGAAGGGATCTACATGCATGATTTTCCGGATGACATCAGCCGAAATAATGATGTCAGGATGGTCTTTGAGCTGCTGGAGATCATGAAAAAGAAATACAATATTGATGAAGAACGGATCTATATGCAGGGCATGTCCCTTGGAAATGCAATGACGGCGATGATGGCAAGACATTATGGGGATCACTTTGCGGCAATGGCGGGTTCTGCGGGGCCGAGCACCATAGGCCTTTTATTTGATGAACACGGTAACCCGGTCAATGATGCCGGTCCGCTCACAGTCTGGCAGGCCAGAATGGAATTTGACCAGTCGCCGCCGGGCAGCACAGACACGGTGGAAGACGTGGTGGCTAAAAACAGAGAATACTGGCTGAGAATCAATGAATGCGTGGGACTGCCGGAGCTAAAGATAGAAGGGGAAAATAATTTTGCGTTTTACAGGGGGAAGAAGGCGGATTATGTCTTCCGCGACGTGAAGAACCGGGATCACGGACAGACCTTTGACGAGGCTGAGCTTGTATGGGACTACCTCTTTTCCGGCTCAAAAAGAAAAGCAGATGGAACAATCGAATATATGGAACCGATCTGTAAGAGAGAGGGGGACGAGTATTGCTTTGCAGCCGCACCGGACTGTGCATACGCCTGGGTTCATGGGAAAAAGATGAAAATGCCCGCAAAGTCTGTGATGTGGCAAAAATTAAAATACCACGGGTTGCAGGGAAAGGCAAAAGTAAGGGGAGAATACTGCATGATTCCGGCATCATTTATTGCAGAAATCATGGGGGCTTCTTATGTAGAAAAAAACGGCCGGGCGGAAATGGCATTAAAAGACGGCCGGATCATTCAGATTGCCAGGGGCTGCATGGGCTGTACAGTTGATAACCGGGTACGCGCTATGCTGTGTGAGCCCATTGAGAGGTACGGCATGCTGTATATTTCGGCGGAATGGTTCTGGAAAGATATCCTCAACCAGCACGTTTCGGTATGCAGCCAGGTGATGTATGCGACAGACCATTACGCGCTGCTATCGGTAAATATGGCAAGGCTGATCAGAGATCTGCTGAAGGACTAAACCGGAACAGTTCAGACAAGCCTGGAATGTTACAATAAAACGGACAGCAGGAGGAAAGGAGAGCGGAGATGAGTTTACAAGTAAATGACAGAATGTTATTCCCGCAGGGAAAAAGAAAGGCGTTCACACTGAGCTACGATGACGGAATCACACAGGACAGAAGGCTGGTTGAATTGTTCAACGAATATCATGTAAAGGCAACGTTTAACCTGAATCCAGGCCTGTTTGGAAGAAAGGGCACAGTTGCCGCAGGAAAAAAGGAAGTGCCCCATGTGAAGGTGGACGCACAGGAAGCGGCAGTACTCTATAAGGGGCATGAGACAGCGGCCCATGGCCAGTATCATGAGTGTCTGACAGGCATGGATACTGCAAGGTGCGTAGAAGAGATACTGGAAAGCAGAAAAGCACTTGAGATCCTGTACCAAAAAACAGTGACCGGTTATGCCTATGCATTCGGCGCTTATGATGAAGTGGTGATAAAGGCTCTTGAAGCTTCGGGAATTACATATGCACGGACGATAGATTCTACTCATAAATTTGATATTCCTGAAAATTTTCTTACCTGGAATCCGACCTGCCATCACGACGATGATAAAATATGGGATCTGGCAGAGGAGTTTTTATCTGATAGAATGTACTTTAACCTTCTGACTCCCGCAAAGCTGTTCTATGTGTGGGGACACAGCTATGAATTCGACCAGAATGATAACTGGGGGCATATTGAAAACTTTATTGAAAATATAGCCGGGCACGAAGACGTGTGGTATGCGTCAAACGGCGAGATCAGGGAATATGTACAGTCATACCGGAGGCTGGTATTTTCAGTGGATGGAAAGACGGTATATAATCCTTCCTCAGTCTGTGTCTGCCTGGGCGGGACATTTACAAAGGATTTTGTTGAAGTTCCGGCGGGACAGACGGCCATACTGATTCCGCCGGTGGAAATGTAAGCTTACCCGCAGCTGTTCAGGATAGAACTATGGATATGCTGTACAGGCCATTCAAAGACGTAGAAGATACGATTGCATATGAAAATGATTTGGGTAAAGGAGAAACCTATGGGATTTTTTAGCACGGACAATAAGGCAATGCAGCTGTTGGATACATTTTTTGATTATCTGCAGTTACTTTTATTTACGCTCGTTTTTTCGATTCCGATTGTTACGATCGGACCGGCGATGACAGCTAAGCATTATACCGCCATGAAGATAGCCAGAAAGGAATCGCCGAACGTGATGCAGTCTTTTCTGAAATCATTTAAGGAGAACCTGAAACAGGGAATTCTGCTGGAACTCATATTGCTGACTGCGGCGGCTGTTTTAGCGGCAGACTGGTATATCGTCTGGCACCTGGATCTGGGACTGCTCTCCTATGTACTGTTGTCGGTCATTGTGGTTGTTACGCTTATGGCTGCCATCATAGGTGAGTATTCATTTGCTTTGCTGGCCCGGTTTAATGCCGGCACACTTCATGTATTAAAGTGCGCCCTGATAATCGGGACCGGGAAGTTTGGCATCAGCCGGCTTCTTGTGCTGTGCAATATCGCGGTGATCTGTGCATGTTTTATATGGTATCTGTATGCGGTTTTCATTTGGCTTATAGCAGGGGCATTGGTACTGAGCATAAAAAGCCATCTGCTTGTTATAGTTTTCAGTAAATTTGAAGAGTAGTTTGTAACAGTCCAGGTCTTTCTGAACGGTTACAGTGATTTTGCTGCCCATCACGGGATGGGTAAGAAATTAGTTGAACGGAGGATATTATGGATCATATGATAGAGGTTTTAAAAAAAGCAGAAAACGGAAACATTCCGGAAGCAGGAACGGACATTCCACACGGCGATATGCCCGGAGATCAGGTATGCATTGGGCCGGACCATATCAGCAAGTCAAAAGTCATTTTTGCAGAACTGCTGAAAATACTTCCGGATGTCATTGAAAGCAGTAAAAGCGGTAAGGCGGTTATCTCAGTCTGCGGCGGTTCCGGGGTTGGTAAATCAGAGATTGCATCGCTGCTTTCCTGGTATTTGAACCAGCTGGGGATTGGGAGTTATACGCTTTCGGGAGATAATTATCCGAGGCGCATTCCAAAATATAACGATGCGGAAAGGCTCCGTATCTTCAGACAGTCGGGCGTAAAGGCACTGGCCAGTGCAGATATGCTGGATGAGGAGGTATATTCTGCGCTTCGCAGTCTTCAGGAAAAAGACGATGATGCGAATCAGGAATATCTCAATCAGTACCCTTGGTTCAAGACATATCTGGACGGAGCAGTTTTGGGATTGAAAGGGTATCTTGGAACAAAGCATGAGATAGATTTTGACGAGATATCGGAGATTGTAAGGCAGTTTAAAATGGGCGCAGAAAATATCTGGCTCAAAAGAATGGGGAGAACAGAGTGCGACTTGTGGTATGAAAAAGTTGATTTCAGAGCAATCCATGTCTTAGTAATCGAATGGACCCACGGAAACAGTGACTATTATGAGGGCGTTGATATTCCTGTTTTATTAAACAGTACGCCGGAAGAAACGCTCGCCCACAGACGCAGCAGAAATAGGGACGGTAAGACCGACAGTCCGTTTACTATGCGGGTTTTGGAAATTGAACAGCAGATGCTGGACGCACAGGCGCATAAGGCGAAAATCATCATTTCTAAACCCGGAAGTCTGATAACCTATGAAGAATTGAGGGGAGGAGAAAGATGAAGAATATAAGTACAAATAACGCCCCAATGCTGAATGCTTATCCGGACAGCATGGGCGGGACACTGGCAGATATCATCGGTATTTTAAGAAAACCGGAATTTGAAGATACATTTCGTTCCTTTTATATTCTTCCAAGTCTGTTTCATACGGACCTGGACAGGGGATTTTCTGTGATCAGTTACGACCTGAACGATCAGCTCGCAAAACTTGAGGATCTCGAAGAGCTTGGCCAGATGGGCGTAGACCTGAAGCTGGACTTTATTCTAAACCATGCCTCTGTACTTTCAGAACAATTTCAGGATATTCTTAAAAACGGAGAGAATTCAGGCTACAGGGATTTCTTCATTGACTGGAACCAGTTTTGGGATGGTTATGGGGAGATGACGCCGGAAGGTTATATCCAGCCAAAGGAAGAATACATAAACAATATGTTCTTTAGAAAGCCGGGCCTTCCGATTCTGATGGTTCGTTTTCCGGATGGGAAAAATGTTCCTTATTGGAACACGTTTTATCAGGAGGTCAGGTATCCTGCTTTAGATGCGCAGGATATTATGAAGGCAGCCGGCATGCAGTATTACGCGGCAGACGAAATCGTGCATCTGGTTCAGGAAGGTCTTGAGACGGGAAAGAAGCCCGGAGAAATTGAATTTGGAAAGTACGCCCCATATAAGGAGACGGTTGTGGAGTACATGGAATCCAACAGGAAATATCTGGGCCAGATGGATTTAAATATCAAGTCACCGCTGGTATGGGATTTTTACGATGCGGTCTTAAAACAGCTTTCCGGATACGGTGCAAAAATTATAAGGCTTGATGCGTTTGCCTATGCCCCCAAGGAACCGGGGGAGAAAAACTTCTTAAACGAACCCGGCACTTGGGACGTTTTAAAAAAAGTGCAGGAATTGGCAGATAAACATGGCCTGTCACTTTTGCCTGAGATTCATGCAAGCTATGGGGAAAAGAATTATGAAGTGATTTCCTCAAAGGGATATTTGACCTATGATTTCTTTCTGCCGGGCCTGATCATCGATGCCTTAGAGAATGCGGACGGCACAGTCTTGAAAACATGGGCGGATGAGATCATTCAAAAGAAGATAAAAACAGTAAATATGCTTGGATGCCATGACGGAATACCGCTGTTGGATCTAAAAGGGCTGATTCCGGAGGAGCGCATTCAAAAGCTAATTGACGTTGTAGTTGCAAGAGGCGGAATGGTAAAAGACCTTCATGGGCAGAAAAATATTTATTATCAGGTAAATTCCACCTATTACAGCGCATTAGGGGAAAACGACAGGAAAATGCTCATGGCCCGCGCGCTGCAGCTGTTTATGCCCGGTAAGCCACAGATCTGGTACCTGGATCTGTTTGCAGGGAAGAACGACCATGAGGCAGTGAAGAAAGCCGGTGCAGCCGGCCATAAGGAAATTAACAGAACCAATTTATCAACCGAACAGATGGAGCAGGCGCTGCACAAGGAAGTCGTCAGGAAACAGCTTGATATGCTGCGCTTCAGAACCCGTTTTCCGGCTTTTTCCTTTGATTCCGAGATCTCTGTTGACGTACAGGGAAGCTGCATGACATTTGAGTGGAAGAAAGCGGGTTATACTGCGGTGTTAAAGGCGGATCTGTGGGACATGTCCTATGAAATAAAAGGAACGGCCCCCAATGGGGAAATCCTGGAAGAATAGAGAGGCGGGAGAGTTATGGAGAAGTATACATACCATGATGTAAATCGGAGAGGGACCATAAAACGGATCGAGTATCTGACCACGAATCAAGAGGGGGAATCAAGGGAGAAATATGCAAATCTGTATCTGCCCTATGGCTATGATGAAATGGATTGGAGCAAAAAGTACAATATCCTCTATGTGATGCACGGCGGGGGAGGCAATCCCGATGCATGGCTGGACTGCTGCAAGATAAAAAATATGCTGGATTACGTGATTGATTCAAAGAAAATCGATCCTCTTATCGTCGTTTTTCCATCATTTTATAAGGAAAAAACAGGCCGGACAGGAGAGCCGGTGCGGGAGGTGGAACGCGGTCACGTCCAATTCTTCCAGACGGAATTACTAGAGGATTTGCTGCCGGCGGTTGAAGGGGCATGCAACACCTATGCCGACGACATCACCAAAGAGGCCTTTCGGGCTTCCAGGATGCACCGGGGATTCTGTGGGTTTTCGATGGGCGCTGCGACAACGTGGTATGCGTTTACCAGGAATATGGATTATTTTGCCTACTACGTGCCTCTTAGCGGGGACTGCTGGGAAGTTGAGGGGCAGGGCGGTTTGACGAAGCCGGAGGAAACAGCCGACTTACTGCATGAACATGCCGACCGGTCCGGGTATGGCACCGATGAATACTTTATTTATACTGCAACCGGCACAAAAGATATCGCATATGAGGCGCTGAATAACCAGGTAAACGCCATGAGGAGGTATCCGGATACTTTTGTGGAGGATGAAGACCTGCATAAGGGGAATTTCCACTATCTGCTCGCGGAGGATGAGGTTCATGCATATGAGGCGGTGTATCACTATCTGTATCATTTTCTGCCCTATTTGTTTGAACGGTAAATTGTTTAGTCAGATAAAGGAAAGGGGAAGACATGTTAAAGATTGGGATTTTAGGGACAGGTTCCATTGCCCGTAAGATGGCTGCAACAATATCGGAGATGGAATCGGCGTGCGTTTATGGAGCTGCATCCAGAGAGGAAGGGCGCGCTCATAAATTTGCGCAGGAATACAAGATTGAAAAAGCCTATGACGGGTATGAAAGTATGGTAAATGATCCGGACATAGATCTGATCTATATTGCTACGCCGCATACACTTCATTATGAGCACATAAAATTATGCCTGGAAAACAGAAAACATGTGTTGTGCGAAAAACCATTTACGGTAAATGCGGGGCAGGCAGAGGAACTGTTTGAAATGGCTGATAAAAAGGGCTGTTTTGTTACAGAAGCAATGTGGACAAGATACATGCCTTCCAGAAAAATGATTGAGAGTATGATCGGTGAGGGAAGCATTGGAGAAATCCAATCACTTACGGCCAATTTAGGCTATCCGCTGCTGGGAGTCCAAAGGCTGACAGATCCCCGGCTTGCCGGGGGCGCACTCCTGGATCTGGGGATCTATCTGATTCATTTTGCAAGGATGATATTTGGCACTGAAATCAAAAATGTCCAGGCATCATGCGTCTTACATGAGAATGGAGTTGACATGTCGGACAGCATTACTCTGGAATTTGAGGGCGGAAGAATGGCTGTGCTTCACAGCGGCATTGGTTCCGTGTTTAACCGGAAGGGGGTGCTGTTCGGAGAAAAGGGATATATGGAAATAACAAATGTCAATAATCCTGAGAATGTAGAGGTGTATGACCAGAGAGACCGGTTGATAGGGCAGAAGCTCCCGCCTGTGCAGATTACAGGACTGGAATATGAAGTGGAAAGCTGCTGCAGGGCAATCCAAAACGGGTGGAAAGAATGTCCGGAATTGCCCCATGAAGAGACAGTGGATGTTTTGAAGATGATGGATGATATGAGGAAGGGATGGGGGATGAGATATTAAGAAACCGGACGTTTGTATTTGCAGATTATTGGCATTCAAGATAAACTTTTGATGGAATCCTGCGCGATAAGTGTTATAATATTCTTATAATTTATAAGAAAAGGCGGGGATGAATTATGAAAAAGAAAGTTCTTGTATTATTAGTTACATTATCCATGACAATTGGTAATGTTTTGCCGGTTTATGCCATGGACGAAACAGAAGTAAAACAGGCGCAGGAAACAAATGAATTTGAAACAACGGATTATGAGGCACAGGAATCTTTTGACATTGAGACAGAGGCTGTTACAACCATTGATGCCACTGAATATGCTGAAAATAAGCAATGCCAGGAACTTGCTGATCGGTTGGGGGCAACCTGGGAAGAATGGGAGCCATATGATGGTGACCGCTATATCAAAAATGGTTTTTCTATGGAATTTAAAGATGTACCCGAAACAACTCTAGGAACTATGATCAGCATGGAATGCGAAGATGAGTCGGTCAGCATGTATGGGATCAAAGTGGGAACTACATTTAATGAGGTGAAAAGTGCAATGAAAAATTGCGGCTGGCCACCATTTGCGAATTATAATTCCGGAGAATCCGGAAAATCTATTTTCTATCTAAAGGATTTTGATGGGGGAAGATATTATTTCCAGATTGAATTCTCAAGAGAAGATATTGTTACTAATTGGTTTTGGCTTAACTGGCCACAAGGAAATCTTGTTGATGAACCATTTAATGACGTAGTGTCACATAGACATGCGGAAGGTGGGAAGGGTGATTGGTATTACGATTACGTTTTATATGTGTATCAACGATATATTATGACGGGATTAAATGAAACATATTTCGGAGCATCGGAAACCCTTTCGAGAGCGCAATTTGCAACTATCTTATACCGTATGGAAGGAGAACCAAAAGTTGATTATGCGGCTGTTTTCCCGGATGTTCCGGATGGTTTGTTTTACTCAAATGCGGTTATCTGGGCAAATAGTGTTGGTATAGTAACTGGTTACGACGATGGATGTTTTGGTCCTTCAGACGATATTAACAGAGAACAAATGGCAGCAATGATGTATCGATATGCAAAGTATAAAGGCTATAACTCCGATAATTCCGGTGATTTGAGTAGTTATCCGGACAAAGATCAGATAAGCAAATTTGCAAAAGAGCCTGTAAAATGGGCAGTTGGAACAGGGCTTATTTCGGGTGACCAGGGGAAAATAAATCCTCAAACGAACGCAAGCAGAGCTGTATGCGCTACGATTATAACCAGATTTCTCCAAAAGTTTGGGCAATAATACCAATTCTTTAAGGTACGCTTACACTTAGAAAGCATTACTGTTTGCCAAAGCCTTGCCACTCTACCGTTTCCATCAACAAATGGATGAATAAAGTCAAATTCATAGTGAAAAACAGCGGATTTAATTAATGTATGCTACAAAACCCAGCATACAGTTTGTGATCTGATACGGGGAATATAATTTTCCATGCAGTTCCTCTATCTTACTTATTATCATACTTACTATCTTGCTATTTTTTAGAGAGATTCCACATTAGATAAGATGAACGGGGAGGTCGGAACGGTGAATAAATGGGGAACAGACGAATATTCGCCGTTCCCCATAATAGTGGACCTGGCGGGAATCGAACCCGCGTCCAAAAACCTATCCCATGTACTTCTACTATCATAGTCAGTTCTTTTTCATTCCCTCTGCCGTACGGGAACTAACACCCTTACGGTTTCAGTAGCTTCATGATACGCCTAACAGCTCAAAGCTTTGCTGATATCGTTTCCCACATAGTCGGTGCCAGATTCCCAGGGTGCGGGTGCCCCGGGGCTGACATGCAGCATTTAGGCTGCAGCTAATTCGAAATTATCGTTAGCGTTTAATTTTAAGTTTGCGATTTGACGCATCAGCCTGCGGATAGCTTCTCCATCTTCAAGATCCCTGTCGAAACCAGTACAAGCCCTTGTATTAGATGTGGGCAGAAAAGAAAGTTCTTGTATATTCTGCCGCATATCTATTCTATAAAAAAGAAGCTTTAAAGTCAAGGCATTCAGAAAAGTTTACATTTTTTTCAAATCGGGAGTTAGTGACGCGCTTTAGTGGCGGCACGGATGGGGACGCTCCATGAAGGGATCGCCGAAAGCCTCCCGGAGAACATCCATGCCCTTTCAAAAACGCGGCCGCGGACCTAAGAAATTCTAGGCGGGAAACAGCCCTGAAAATGGAGCACCACTGACACA
>NZ_CYZU01000071.1 GCF_001404335.1 Faecalicatena contorta | reverse complement strand
ACTAAATAGCAATTTGAACGCGGCTAATTTTAATCTGATTAACTCGACCTATTATCCTGTGACTAATGTCATTGTAAGCGGGAGGACTATGCAACTGCATTGTGCCGGGCTCCTGGATAAAGATGTGCCAGCCGATGCAGAATTAGTAATTGGCACGTTACCGGAAACATATCGGCCCCCGTATAAAATCATAAAATATGGACTTTGTTCTGCATCCACGAATCGACTATTGAGATTATCAATTGATGTAGACGGCAAAGTAACCTACGCGCTCACAGCAGATACCGCAAAAGGAGTAGGCGTAAATATTAATGAGACTTTCGTGGCCCGATCAAAATAATTATTTGAGCAGGCACTCTCCAGTGATTACAATTGCATCATTTATAGAGGGGAGATTTCCACTGCCGCCGATAAGTTTGACAACTCCGTTTTGGCAGATACAAGTGGCGAGTTTACTTTCTTTCGTAACGTCAAAGAAGTTCAAAGCAACCATGTTGGCACGTATTGCCGGTAGATTACGTATAATCTCATCGTAACTATTCACTGTCGTGTTAACTTTAGCTGTGAGGTTGAAGACAAGCCTTCCGTTCTGCGTGTAGACGTTTCCTGAGCTGTATGTGCACCGTGCCAACTCATAGTCCACAACATTAATCTGCAAATTGCTATTTAGTGAATCAATAGAAGTACCGTACCCGTTCCATTTTGTCCGTTCAGCGTCCGTAATTGTACGGTTATTTGCGTCTTTAACAGTGTCTGCTAATTTGCCACTTGTGGCAACAGTGGCCAGGCTTAATTTCGTTTTGATCCGATTGAATAGATTTAGAAATGTTATTTTCTTCGTTGCAGCCGTATCCTCAATTAAAAGTATATCTGCATCGCCTGGGCTTGTTGATGCAGTTAAATCCTGCAGTTTTTTTGTTGCCATATTATTCCTCCTTGCATATCAATTCATTTCCGGATTTGTCCAGAAGATTTTCTCCCGCCTTTGTGGCTATCCTAAACTGTTCCGGTACTATTGTTACGCTGATTACGATTTTCTCCCCTACAGTAACAGTCTGAGGGGTAATCTTAACCGCGCTTATCACAATGTTCGGTGCCGCCATCAGGAAACCACCACCCTTAATTTATCAACCCATATTTCGTCTGCCACCTCATAGATATATCTGAGGGTATAGGATTCAGACTTGAGAGGATTAATGTACGCATCTAGATCATGCTCCTCAATCATGCAATCTCCAGAATCTTCGATGATTCCTGACTCATCAAGTAGTTCCCACTTTGCGGTGCGGATCAGAAATGGGAGGTCTTCTCCTGATGTAATTTTGACAGTCATGCGTACGTGTCTTTTTTCTCCAAAGTCAAAGCTGATTCTCTCCAATGATCTACACCTCCTTGTAAAATTTTCAACTCTGCTAATACGGCTTCTAGGCCCAATTTATCTAGTTTGGCAATCAGTTCCTGGCTGTCCAATATCCCTGCATATTCAATCGGTATCAGATAAGCCTGCAGAGTATGTTCACTCACGATATACAGCATGGTGGCCATATATGAGACATTACCGGCCGTATCGTATGCCCACAGCTCTACCGGATACTCTCCATATACATTTGGAGGGGTAACCGCTTCCCAGCAGTCCCCCTCCTTACGCACGAAGATCAGTTCGAAATCATTTGCTTTTCCAATAACTCTATCGACCATAGGCGCACCGCCTTAGTCAGTAACAGTTACAGTAATTACAAATGTCTTTCCGGCATCCACCGGATTCGGGACCATTGTCACAGCACTAATCACAGGAGCCACTGTATCTAGTTTCACAGTCCTTGTAACTGTAGTACTCTTTCCGGCCCCGTCCGTGGCTACGATTGTAATGGTATTGGTTCCAGCCGTAAGAGTCAGTTCCTTGCTGAATTTACCATCAGATGCAACTGTAACAGCTTCTGCGGTTCCGGAATTAAGTTTGATAGTAAGGGTAACTGGGCTACTCGTTACATCATTGGTTGTTCCTGCCACTGTTACTTTTGCTTGATTCGTTTCCAGACCATTAGCCGGGGATGTGACAGATAATACCGGAGGTACAGTGTCAATCTTAAATGTGCTGCTCTTCTGTGCCGCCGCATTCCCATCGTAATCTGATGCGTCCACTTTAATTGTATGACTGCCGTCAGAAAGTGCGGTTGTAGGCGTATAAGTGCACTTATAACCATTGGTAATGGCTTCTTTGGTGATGCTGCTTCCGGTGATTGCAGTCCCAGAATCTATTGTGAGTTTTATTGTATCCGGATTGACTCCCGAATCGTTGTCGGTTACAGTCCAGATAATTGCCGGTTTATTATTTATAATCAATGCATTTGCAGAAGGTGCTGTGATCGTGATCACCGGCGCAACCTTCTCTTTGACTATAAGTCGTAGGCTACTGCCCAAGGTAGCGTCTGAGGCATCCTTGGTCACTGCATTGCCTGCATTATCAGTTGCCCTTAAAGATACGCCGTAGTAATGCCCCGACTGTTTGTATGACGACGTCGAAGGGGCTGTAACAGTGGCCTCCCATTTACCGGTGCTGCTGTTTAATGTTAGATTGTAACTTTGGCCATTTATGGTGGCCTGAACTGCTTTTACACTCATATTTCATTCTCCTTTTTAGATACATTTTGCGATTAATTGCTCTCCGGCCTTCGTCTGCAGGCTTGCCCCTTCCTTGGTAATGATTTCAAACTCATCCCAAATCAGAAATTTACATTCGAAATTTGCCATCATCGTCACATCCGTACCGGAAAGCTGTATGGAATATCCGGTAATCCGTTTCCCATTCCATGCGTCGTCCCCCGAATCATCCTCCGACAGCCGGCTCCAGACATAGTGCTCCGGGCCGAAAGTCTCTGTTACCTCTTTGTTACTCGCATATAGTCTGGCATGTATCGTTGCCGTCTCACCGTCACCCGTATGACCGCCCTCTACATAGGTCTGCAAGATATATCCACCACCCGAAGCAGATATGCTGTCAATCTCCTCCTGCATGCTATCAAACTTTGCCGATATCGTCTGGCTAGTTCCATCAATAACAACTTTACTACCTAATATCTGAACATTGCTGCCGTTGATATTTTGCGTCAGAGTCTGAACATCAACTTTGTTACCATTGATATTTGCATCATCAGCCACCATGCTGTCCTTAATTATCGGTGCCTTAATGCCTGCGGCAGACACGCCGTTAAGGGCATCAAACATCGTATTTCCCGCAGCATCCACGATATAGTAATTAAATGCTCCATCGGACCCAAGTCCCGCCTGCATCCTTATCCTTCCATCCTTGTCCATCCACTGCTGAGTAGACCCGAATATCTTCATGCCGCCAGCTTCATCTGACCAAATTTGAAATTTGTTAGTATAGATGGTGCCCGCCAGCAGATCATTCACTGTCACGGACTGCATTACCGCGCTTTTTATCAGTGCGCTCTCGATGACCGCGTTCTGGGAGGTTAGATGTATATTTGTCAGATCACCAACTCCGGCATTCCCCGATAGCAAGTTTTCAATGTTTCCAAGATTGATATTTGCAGTATTTATCTTTGCATTTATTGCAACTAAATCTTCAGTCTTTAGCTTTGTAATAATAGCATTTGTGGCTTCCAAGTCCGTTATCTTTGCATAGGTGATGTTGGCCACATTGACATCCAACTTATTAACGATTGCATGATCTACCAAGGCAAGTTGTACAGCATAACGCTCTATTGCCTGCGTAACAGGGCCCTTAAATCCTTGTTGCTCTTCCGTTTCAGATTCCCCGGGGGCTTCCACACTGGTGGTCATCCCGCCATCAAAATCTTGTGTCATGCTCATGGCCGGAACAGAATAGATGTGGCCATCCCGATCCGACACCTTAATGATGTCCCACGGATCTATCCGAGGATCTCCCAGAAACCGAAGGCTTCCAGGCATGTAGCTGAACCCTTTCAGAGCCGCCGCCACACTGTTTAAGATACTCTGGGTCATTAACGGGTTGGATATTGTAAGTTCTCGGTTTCCACTGCCAGCGGTTATAGAGATGCTTTCTCCGTTTTCATCTTTGCCTGTATAGCACACGATCTTTTGGAATGTATACGGAAAGTCATTATGTTTAAAAGTGTCCCAGTATCTTGTGGGGGCAATACTTATGTTGGATACTGCATATTTTTTTATTTCAATTTGTCCTTGGCGGTTACATATAGCAAACCCTGCATACATCTGCGATATGTAAGATAGAACTTCTCTGCAGGTGTAACCATCCGGGCGTTTTATTGTTATTGCTGATAGCCCTGTAGTTACTATGGGGATGCTAAGAAACGTAGACATTTCTTTTAGTACGGCCACAGTTGTTGTGGATGCAGGCAGGGAAGAAAAATACGCCCTTTCCGTTTTCATCATGCGGTCAAATGCCGTGAACTTTACCATATCCTCATCGGCTTCTGGTTTATTTGCCGTAAAAAAACCCATTGGAATGTATTCTTCTACCGTATCTGAGATATTTGCTCCTATACGCCATTCAAGTTCTTTATTTTCAATGAGGATCGTCTGTTTCGCCATTTCCACTTCGATATACTGGCTGATACAACTTCCAATAATAAAAGAGGATCCACTATTGGATCCCCCTCTTAGAATAATGCTTTTAATGTCTGTCTCGATTTCATTCTGGCCAATAATTAGTTTTGACTTAAACGTCCGGGAATCTTTCTGTATCAATTCCGCAAACGCCGCAGATGGTTGATACATTCTCCCACCTCCCGGCCTAATCTACTGTCATGAAATCCAGCAGTTTAAGGTCTTTTACTGTGAGTGCATCGAACTGTTCTAAGTCGCACTTCTCCAGTTCCGATAGCGAAACGGTGTGAATTGCAACCTCGTTTTCAATTCCCAGCAGCTCATCCATATCAGCCCCAAAACCTGCCATATCCTGGATATCATAAGTATTTCCCACGACGATATATCTTCCATCCTCGCCTTTTTTAGCATACTTATCAATAATTTTTGTGCGCTCCTCTTCGTACGCTTTTGCAACGGATTCTAACAGTGCTATATTCCTTGCAATTGCATATCCGACTTTAGTAGGTAGCATTTTTGATTGGATATCTGCAACCCCGTTCAAAAAAGTCACTACCTGGCTGTTTTTGATTTTCATTACTGCGATACCTCCGTCTGCATTGTATCCTCGATCTCATATACCATAGCGTCAAATGCAGCCATATCCTGCCGGCACTCAGTTTTGTTTGACTCATATAATGCCTTGTCCTGGATGCTGCTTGAATGGCTGGTTGTCCCTCCGCCGGTAGATATACTTGCCTGCATATAGACCACTGGCTTGTCGTTAATCATGCTGTTTCCCGTCAGGGAAATGCTTTTTGTTGTTTTTAACATCTTGCTCCTCCTATTTTTCTATCAGATCGACTGTGACCCCATGATATGTTTTCACACCGGAAACGTAACTGTACACAGGGTATACAGGTGATCCAGCGTAAAACACTTTCGTTACTCGCGCCCCTCCTACGTCGGTGAAGGTCACGTTAAAGAAAGAAGGAGACACAGCCGCGTCTATTTTGGCTGCATCTCCTTTATTTAATGGGGGCCATTCGCAATGTAGGGTGTATTTTATCTTGACGATGTCGCCTATCATGTCACCCGAAGACGACCTCCCCGTGTTCTTCGACCATATCTTCTCTTTTTTGATTTCAAGACCGTCTTTTTTTAGGATTGGCATTGTAACACCGCCAATAACCAAGTTGTCCACACTGTCACCCCCCTATAACCTAATCGGGCATACGCCTGTAGATATTGTCCTATTGTTAATATCTTCGATGAATACATCTGTTACTTGTTTAGTTCCGAGGTACACATTTATATTTACCTCCTGCCCATCCCCTGCTTTAAACTGCGAAAAGGCAGATACAACGGCGTCATATACACCCTTTTTAATACCCTCAACGATCTGTCCGTTATTTGCTACAGCATTCCTGTTTCCCATTCGCCCGACCATTTCAGGGCCATTTTCGCGCGCAACGAACATTTCTCCCGCATCCGGGAACCCGCCAGCGGCATACCAGCTTAACCGGAAATTAGGGATGCTAAAACTTGTCTTTCCCAGGGTAACCTTACTCCAATCCATACCTATATGCGGCATCGGGATGTGAACAGATGAAAAACCATTTGCGAATGATTGAATTGCATTCCGCCCTATGGTCCCTAAATCCCCCAGGCCGCTCTTGATCAGATCGGGAATATTGGATATTGTCGAGAGCAGGGTCTTCTTGTTGTCATTAAACCCGCCTGTAAGGCCGGATGCAATATCCCCGCCTTTCGGTCTTACTTTTCCCAGTAAGTCGCCTATAGCAAAGAATGTTTCATCCTTAAGGCGCTGCACCTTCGAGAAAAATGTACCAATTTTAGATTCATAACCGCTTTTCAGGCCGTCAATGGCTGACCGGCCCTTCTCTAACAGCCAAGATCCTGCGTTTCCAGCTTGCGCTTTAATGTCGCCCGGTAATCCTTTGAAAAACGCCTGTACATCTGGATACTTATTTTCAATACCGCTTATAAGTCCCTCGATGGTACCTACACCTTTATCAATTAACCATTCCTTACAGTCTGCAAATTTCTCACGTATCGGATCATAAAATCCGACTGCATCCAATGCTTTTTTAATGCCCGCATTCATGGAATTTGGTATGTCGGGCAAAGAGAAGAAGCCTTTAATAGAATCCACAATCCCGAATATGTCCTTATTCTTTATGGATTCCCGCATGTCCTTAAATACATCGAATATGTTAAACCCGATGAATCCAATGCCTGCTGCTCCTGCAAGGGCCATTGGTACAGCCTTCAGAGCGGTTGCTATGCTCCCGCCAAATGCTTCTGCAAGCCCCGAAGATAACGCCGGGCTTTTGAACACGAGGCCCAGGGCTCCAAACAGTGCCTTGCCTATAACAAGGGCCGTTACCCCAAGTTTCACTTTCCAGTCCAGCTTATTCCAGATCTCAACTATTTTCCCAAATAATTCGCCCCAGTCAACTTCTTTTAAAAATGTCCCCAGCATTTCGCATAGGCCGTTAACGACATTGTTAATTCCTTCTGCGATCTCGTCCGGATCCAGCTCCTTAAACATATTGTTGAGTCCTGTCGCTATTTCCTTGCCTACTTCGTCCCATTCTATTGTTCCAGCCAATTTCCGGAATAAAGAGAATATGCCGGTTATCAGCTTGCCGATTGTGGTGCCGAGCATGGGCAGGTCGATTTTCTCGATAGCGCCATTAATGCATTCCCCGAGTGTCTTCCCAAGTTTCGCCCACGGGAATGTGGTTACAGCAGTGTATCCGATCAGAATGAAGGAATGTATATAATTTCCCAATGTATTACCGACCAGTTTAGGATCCGCTGTGTCCAGGATATTCCGAATTGATGTGGTTATGCCCTCGACAATCCCTTTCAATGTCCCGTGTATCAGATCCCAGTTAAGCCCATTGCATGCCCCATTTATCAGCTTCCCAATAGCTTTCCCCAGGGAATCCCAATGGAAATTTTTCACGAAGGTGTTCACAAATTCAAACGCTGTATTTAACCCCTGGGCAATTGTATCGCCAACAAGCTCCCAATTCATTCTTTCCAGAAATCCGTTCAGGAAAGTCGCGATACTCTTTGCGATCCTGTTCAGCGTGGCACGAATCCTGCCCCAGGGGATGTTCTCCAGGGCGTGGTTTAGTTTGTCGGCTACTATTTGGCCGATTTCCGTAAAATCTGCATTCCTCCAGGCATCCTTCAGCTTATCTGCAAATTCCTTGATCTTATTGCCAATAGGCGCTTCTTCAAACATATCGGAGGGATCAAGTACACCCGGGGTTCCCCCGCTTGGCGCACTGTATGTATCATCGTCTAATTTGTTTATCTGGTCAAAACCAAGCAATGTCCTCTGCAGTTCTTTATTGGCTTCATTGGCTTCATTCGCGCTGTTTGCGTTTTGGTTTAGGCTTGCTGCATAATCTTGGTTTACCTTTTTCGCGGAGGTAAAATAAGATTTTCCAGTCAACGAGGAGAACAACATGCCTATCGCAGATACCGCCTGCGTAACCTTCTGGATCAGCGTATTAAGCAGTGGCGCCACCACCTCAAGAATAGGTGCAAAAGCTGTGGCAAACGCATTTTTAAGCTGTGTCAGGGATGACATCAGCATTGACAAGCTTGCATTCGTCTGGTCACTGTATTGTGCCAAATTTTTAAAACCATTAACCAATGCTCCCCTTAATCTATTTGTCAACACAAACAGACTTCGGATTCCTAAGGAATACTTCAATACCTTAAATAATCCACCGCCAAATGCATTTCCATTTTTATTCACCGCTCCTGTAAATCTTTTTATGATGGGAATACCTGTTGCAAATTTTTGTATGAGAGCTCCAAATGCTCCCGAAGCCTTTTTTATCCCGGTGGTAATCGATGAGAAGACGTTTT
Source organism: Faecalicatena contorta (assembly GCF_001404335.1). Classification (GTDB taxonomy): domain Bacteria; phylum Bacillota; class Clostridia; order Lachnospirales; family Lachnospiraceae; genus Faecalicatena; species Faecalicatena contortus_B. The sequence goes on along the minus strand of NZ_CYZU01000071.1, from coordinate 14,010 downwards.
TTAAGCCGGAGAAAATTTTCTTAAACTTACCGCCCACCCCGGAAGCATTCCGCATCCCTGACGTGTTGAATCCTCTCGCAGTGTAAGCGCTCCCTTCTGACTCCATCTTTGCTTGCTCGGTGTTATATCCCTTTAACTTTTCCTTGGCCTCATCTATTTGGGACTGTAGCTTTTTCCAAGCTGCTGAATGTTCTGACACCACACCATTTTCTTCTATGTCATTCAAGTCAGCTTTATAGGCCCCAAGTGTGTTCCTTGCTTCTTCGATGTCATACATAAGGGTTTTATAGGTCCGGCTTCTTGTATTTCCTCCCGTGGATCTAAATTTTTCTTCCTTTGCAAGAAGAGAATTCAGCCTTTTCTCAGCATCGGATACGCATTTAGCTATCTCTTTGTATTCTGCCGTTAAAACCCTGCCTTTTCCGCTGTCCATCAAATCAAGCTGCTCACGCTTCAATGATTTTATCTTAGCTTCTGTTTTTTCGATCTCCGCCTGAAGGTTTTCATACTCGTCTGTTTTAACAACATTAGGATTTGACATCGCCATTTTTTCCCGCAGGGCTTGTATTGCCCGCAAGGGTGCAGAAAAAGCATCCCTCATTTTTTGCATTGTTGATTGGATCTCGACTTGAGACTTATCAAGCCCATACCCCATCTTGCCTGTAGATTGCTTTACTTTTTCCATTTCGGCTTCAATCTGGTCGGTGGCCTGTTTGGTTTCTTTTCGTGCTTTCTCAAGCTCTTTGGAATAATTTTTCTTTTCCATTTCGAGAATAACTCGAAGTTTTTCTATGTCCATTCCGTCACCTCCTCCTACGATTAAATTCTGCGGCATAGGCTCTTCTTGATTCGCCCATACTGAGGGCTTTTTCTGCTTGCTCCTGCTGTTCGTATAAAAGCCTTTCTTCTTCAAATAATTCTGGGTAACGATCCCATGGTTTAGTAAACTGTATTTTTTGTTCGCAAAATCTTGCGATAAGTCTCTCATCAAGTAGATCAACTACAGCATGCTGCCACAGCACCCGTTCTCTTATCCGCCTTTTCGCTTTTCGGTTATAACTCTCGATATAATCCTCGATTTCCTGAACTGACAGATCCCAAAACTCATTTATTTTGATACCACAGTCTAAAGCATTCGGGTAAAGCTCATATATGTATTTCGACAAAGTCGGCCTTACAGCAGAGGTTCTTCCTGCAACTTCTCCTCCATCGACTCCGCCTGATCCGGCGTAAAAAAACCAGAGACCGCCAACGTCGGCATTAAAACATTAGACACAAGATCTGTTTGGCTGCCGCCCTCTTCTACGTATCTTTCGTAGATATCCTGTACCTCCTTATATTTAATGCCATGGTGCCATGGCAACATCGCCGCCTGGATGATTGTCAGCATGATATTCAGCGGCGGGAAGCTCCCCATCGACACAATGTCAAGCAGATTTCTTTTATATTTCTCTTCCAGTTTGCAGATAATGCTTGCCCGCAACTTCAATTTATATTCGTTGTCGCCGACATTCCAAATGTGGAAAGCCTTTCTTCTTTTCTTTTCCTCTCCAAAATCAACGACCTTTTCTTCACTTTCAGAATCATCTGTTATCAGTTCCTGTTTTAATTCATCATCTATTCCCTGCATTACCTATTCCTCCTTAAAATAAATTGACCCAGCTATTATGCCGGGTCTGTTACTACAAGGTCACTCTGTATCATCATCGTAGCGTCGCAGTCAATTACACCATTTACACCGCCGCCTGTCCTTTTTACAGATACCTGGGCGTCAAACGTAGTGACAGTACCATCAGGCAGTGTTTCCTGGAAACTGTACGTTTCCCCGCTGTCCTGCAGTCCGCGAAGAATACGGTATGTAGACTTTGCGCTTTTATTGTCAAATCGGAATTTGTATATCATGTCTCCCAAATCTCCGATTCCGTTTTCATATATCTTATTTTTGTCAGTTAGACACGTATCGTCTACCTTCTCAGGATCCACACCCATATCCGGGATTTCTTTAAGTCCTGGCAGATCCGTATACGTGCTCGCCTCTTTTGTTGCTTTGTATCCTAATTTTGCACCATTTGCTAACATTCTTTTTCTCCTTTCCTAATTCGGCCAGTATACAAGGTCTGTATACATGTCAATAATTCCTTCATATCTCATCACCTTATGCTTCAGCCCTGACGGGTCGGGGGCATCCTGGCACAGCGTCCTTACCAGCCCCAGTGCTGACAGTGCCCTGTCAACTTCCAGCGCCGCATCCGATGTAGATCGATTATGCCATATGTCAACCCGGTAACGTACATAAGATTTATCCTCTTTCTCTGTATGTTCGTGTACCCGGTTATCCTCCTCGGTATATTGCAACGTCGGAAAGTTCGCCCATTCTTTTGGATACTGATCCGACACATACTCAAATACATTCCGTAACGCCTCGTACACCTGGTCTTTTACGTTTTTCATAATTGTTTCTTTACCTCCTTGGCAATAATCCGAACAATTTCATCTTCATTATCCTTGAGAGCGGGATAAAGATACGGCTGTGCCGCTTGGCCAGAACATTGATAAAATCGCCCCTGCGGAGTGTCAATATGAAAGAAATGATAATGTTCAGCCGTTGCCCGGTCTATTTCGTTTTCTCCGAGGCCTTCATGAATCCACCACGGGGACTGAGTATATGCCACTGTAACCTCTGGCGATATTCCCGCATGTTTTGCTTGGCCTTTTGGCCCGGTTCCTAATTCGACATACACCCCATGCTTCGCTGCAGGCCCGCATATCCCCCTTATAACATTTTCATCTTCTTCTGTATGGCTGTATATGCTCTGGCGTAGTTCGCCGTCATGAGAGGGGCAATTGCTTTTTGCGGATTCCTGAACCAACGATATGCCTCTGCCTACTCCCTTCCGTAGGCTGATATCTGACAGATCTTTCAATTTATTTTCTAATTCCATCTTCCCGAGAATCATAATCGCTCTGCCTCCAGCCTTAATGGTTGATACGGTTTAATGGAGATAATCTTATAATCAGGATCATTGTTTTCGGTAACATACAGGCATAACCCATCTGATTCGGTTATGTCCAGACCGCCCGGGTATACATAATGTACTTTGCCATTGCTATCGGTAACAGTTTCATATGTTCCTGCAATTTTTATATTGCGGATATATGACAGTTTGTCGCCATACATCGCTGCCTGAACCTTTCCGGAAGCAGGCCACACCTCTCCTTGAAAAGACGTGGCATTGCCGTACTCCTCATACGTGCTTCCTTCTTTGTCCTTTTTGACAGTTCTGATTTTATGGAAATACGTCCTAACTCTGCTGCGTTTTAGCCTCATGTGTCTTACCCCCTATCCGTACAAGCCGGTATCTATTTAGGATGTCGTAGATATGTTTCGGGGCATTGTCAAAACTGTATGTTTCGCCGGCCTCGCTGCGCCCAGACTCACCCTCGGTGCCAATCCTGTTCAGCGCGATCACCGCCAGATCCCTGGCTGTCTTTTTCAGCGCAGGGATCATAATGGTGCGGTTGGTATACGCCAGCACATACTCGGTAGCTTCATCAAGCAGTACTGAGAGCAGCTCGTAATTAGTCTCACCTGTCATTAATTCGAGAATTTCAATATCTCTCAATTAGACCACATCCTTAACCGTTTGTAATTAACCGTGCCATTGGGATTGCTTTCGGGTCAAATTTAATGTCCCAGTTTGCTTTTGCAAAGAGCTGCGCATCCGTCGGGGACTGTGTCCACCCAGAAGACGGCACCTTGAAACTAAATCCGTTTGGATGGAGTGTCTCTCTCATCCTTGTGATAAGCTCATCCTGCCCGCCGTTTTTCTTTGCATCCCGGTTGATTTCAGCCGGTACATCAACCCGGCCTTTTGCGGTACGGATAACCCCGGTGCCAAACAGGTAGGTCGTGTACTTTTTGAGATCCTTATTTGCTCCCTCTCCTCCGACAGTTTCACACGGCACACCATCGTCGATGAGCGCTGTATAGCCATTTACACTGGCAATATTCATTGGACGCTGAATTCCATTGGAATCTGTGTATTTCCAGTATTCCAGGAGCTGCTTGTTTTCCAGCGTCTTTGCAACGTTGGAATGCATAATCGCAAGCCCAAACTGATCCTTATGATCCCCGCACGCCAGTGTGGCAAGGTCATTAAGGTCTGTCTCCGCAATCACCCTCGCGCTGGCCGTGTCAGAACCAAGGTCTAAGCTATGGGTATCAGCCCATGTTTTTGCGTTACCGCTTGCCCCGGTAAGGCTGAATACTGCATTTGTGATCCCGATCAGACGCATCTGACGGCGTTTCTGCCAGTATCTCGCGATAGTAGATACAATGTGCCCCATCGGATCAGCGCCGGAAAGCTCTGCGGTGAAGTTTCTCGCGAAGAAGCCTTTCGCACGGCCGTAAACAACGCCGGTCTGAAAGCCTCCTCCAACCTCAGATACTGTGATATCTGTCTGCCCGTCATAGTTCTGATCCTCTCCATCCAGAGTATCGTAAAACGGGATCGTGTAAATATTTCCGCTTGTCCGGATCATCCCTGCTATTGTCGGGTCCTCAACCACTGCTCCGGAATCGATCATTGCAGTTAGATACGGATCCGGTGCCTCGTTCCACATCTGTAAAAATAATTCCTCGTCAAACGGAATTCCAAAAATTGTTCCTGGCATATCTTAATATCTCCTCTCTTATTTTCCAGATAACTGCTTAAACAGCTCTGGGTTTTCTGTTTTTAATTTAAGCCTCTCTGCGTACCCCATTTTGGAGTACTCTTCTTTTGTTACTGTACTTTCAGGCGCTCTTCCTGGCGGTGTGCCGCCTTTTAATCTGTCCTGTACAGCCGCCTCTACCGCCTCCTGGAAGGCTTTTTCAACGGCGTCGATGGATTTGTTGCAGGAGTCCGCATCTGTGTAACTCAGCACTTCTGCAAGCCCTACAGGGAGCTTCTTTTCTGCCAGCGTAATCTTAGCCTCCGCCATCAGTTCCCGCTTGGTAATGGCAGCTTCTTTGTCGGCTAATTCCTTCTCCTTTTTCCGCTGATTATACTTGTCCCGCTCTCCCTGAGTCATCTTCGCTAGTTTCTCGGCCTCAGACAGCTTATCATCCGTAAGAGCATTCCACTTCTGCTGTGCGTTTGTAAGTGCTGTATCAATAGCTTTCTGTACCCTGCGGTCAAACTCTGCCTGGTGGCCGCCTTTTAGCAGCTCGTCAAAAGTTGGTGGTTCTGTCCCGCCGTTACCGCCGGAATCGTCGCCACCGGTGCCGCCCGATCCCCCTTCGCCTCCGGATCCACCGCCATTGCCGACATCGGCCCCAGCGTCATTTCCTGGCTCCGCGAAAAACTGAATGTTCATTGGTATCCTGCAGCACGCAAGTTTAAAATATTTATTCCTCATTTTTAATCATCCTTTCTGCCCCAGCCCATTCTTACGCCCAGGCCATTGCAATTGATTTTTTTTAGTTTAATGTCATTGCGGACACAAAAATAAGACGCTTCACCCCGCGTCTCAAAGGGAGATATTGGATCACCTTACCCTTTCTTCCCCTCTTCTCTCTTTCCGGATTCTGTGACGTATTCGGCCATTTCCTCACGTACAAGATGATCCGCCCGGTTGTCGCTTACTTCCAAAATCGTACCGGGATCCTGTATGGCCTTTAATTCTACGTCGTTATACCGTTTGATTACTTTTACTTTTTTCATTTTGATCACCTCCTTTTTTGCATAAAAATACCACCTGCCAGAAATGACGGGTGGTATTAATTCTTGTATTCAATTTTTTCAATTTCATGCTCAAATATTTCAGTTGATTGATTTAATGTTTTGCCTGTCTTAGCCTGCACCGGGTCCTGAAGAGTAATACTCGCTTCTTCCGGATCGTTGTCGTACTCGCAGGAAAACTCTCTGCAGTAACCTTCCAGGATTTCTCCATCGGTTAGAGTCACTTTAACATTTTTATTTTCTGCATGATACATTTCCAGTTCTTTTCCTTCCAACATTTTACCCCTCCTTTCTCGGGACTATGTGCACGCCATTTTTGGCGTAGTGAATCGAAAACCGTGAGGTTGGATACTCTTTTCCAGTCTGTTGATCCACGACAACACCAATTTTCTTATCGGCTGATATAAATTCTTTGTTGGTCCATTTTCCGGCTCTGTCTCTTTTTAATTCTCCCGTACCAGCATATTTATTCACAAGCTGCTGTGCTTCTTCGGCAGAAATTTTAAGATAACTGTGCCCTTTTACATAATTATTATGCCCTACGATATGTTTCCCCTGTTTACCCGGATCAATTGTCTTGTTGGTAGCATCCGACTGGATTTTCATTTTCAGTTTTGCATCCAGGTATTTTGTATGCAGCGAATTCCATTTGTCAGTATCATTATACTTCATATTTTGGAAATCATCCAGCGTTTTAGGGGTATCTTTACCGATAATATCACGGTACCGTTTATGCTGAGCTCTATCGGAAGATCGGTTCTTGATCTTCTTCTCTTCCAGCTCAACCTCTGGTTTGCCCCTGACATATTTATCATACCAATCCCAGTACGACATCGACCGAGGCACCTTGATCCTCTTGCCGGTGGCCGGATCAAGCGCAGATCTCTGCATCTTATCAATGAGAGCCCTGTCAATAACCGAGATCGTTGTGGATCTGCACCATGGATGCATGGGCGGGCAATTAAGACCTATCTGCTTTTCTTTTACAGGAAATATCTTTCCGTCCAGATTCCGGCATACGAGAGATGTCTTCAGATCCAGTGTAGCTAGATATTGATATTCTTCGACTTCGCATTCTTCATAAGCCTTAAAATTCATTTCTGTTGAGACATAGTTGCTTTCAGTCCTTACCAATCGGCGGGCGTTGCTGACTCCCTGCCCGAATTTATTGGCTATGATATTGGCTGCATCACGGTTCGTCCGGCCGGTAATCAGGTTGATAAGTAGCTCTTCTTTCAGATTTTGTGCCAGCGCCTGAGTGTTTTTCCAGATCCTGTCCGAGTAATTCTCTCCGGACCATCTGCTGTTGATCACACGATCAATCATTTTAGCTGAGACGTGGCCAAATGAGAAAGCAGCATCTGCGCGCTGCTGAATATTGAATATATTGCGGTAATAGGACTCATTCGCGAGGTCGGTATAGAAACTGGTGCTAAAGTTCTTTTCCTGTTGATACACATTCCTCATGATCAAATCAAGCTGATTCTGCATCTGCCGCAGCCGTTCCAATCGTGCTTGATACGCAGGAGCCTCCAGCTGCGAAAGCAGATCCTTTTTTGATTGATCCTTATCACCATTACGGAGTTTCTGCAGCAGTTCATCCAGGGATGTCTTATCCTGCAGAGTATTAATAAGCCGCCTGGCTTCTGCCTCTGACAATCCATGTTTTGTCTGATATCGTTCGAAAATCTCGTCTGCTTCCAGCGATAAGTGCCGGGATGCTTTCAGGTATACTTTCGCGATTTGATCAGCCGTATCTTCTGCCTTCTGGAAATAATTAAAGGCATCTTGAACCTGTCGCCGCTCCCAATAAGTATTACTCTTCATCGTCTATCTCTCCGCCTTCCGGAGGCTCGTTCGGCTGATTCCCGAAAAGTTCCTTCTGCTTTTTCAGATTATCCACTTCCTCTTTTTCTACAGCTTTCAGCTCCTCTTCTGGGTCTTCCACGAAGGGGATCTGTGATAATAAGGTCTTCCGGCTTACTTTTCCCCAGAGGTTGGCCACATACTGGCTGATCTCCAATAGGTTTTTAGGCATGGCGCGGGTAAACGTTGGGGCGATCCCGGAGATGTCAACACGGACTCCCGACCGCGTAGCCAAATAGTTGGTAAAGATCCGCAGCCTCTTACGTAACCCCTTTTTGTAATACCTGGTCTTGATCTTTGTGATATTTTCCATGCCCAGCAGCTTAAATTCCATCGCAACGCCGGAGACGTTGCCGCCAAAGCTCTCGTCCGTCAGGCAGGGGATGTGGGAGAACTTATGAATATCCTGCTCGATGGCTTTTTTCAAGATTTCTACGCCCGCTTCATCGAATGTTCGGGTTAGGTATTCTGCTTTCGCATCTGTCGGAAGTTCCAGCAATTTCTCTTCCTTAAGATGCTCCATTGCGGTCTGGCTGCCGCTTCCATCTTCTTCATATTCTTCATCTTCATCGGATAGTAGCGCCCCATACAGGGCAAGGATAGAGTCTATAAACTGCTCCTTATCCGTGATCCGGTCACTCATCAGCGCGTTGTACGCATCGATCAGCGGGATCTGCAGCTCATAATCCCCAATAGCCAGCTTGTTGTTTAGGTACTCAATGACAGGCACCTCGCCCTTAAAGTGCGGTTCTGGTCTCTCCATGAACCCCTGCGGCCCCTCCATGTCTTCGATGACCGCCATGTACTTATAATTCTGAGTCAAGATGGTAGCCACATAGACTGTTTTGTTCTCGTCTCTCGAATCCACTTGGGCATAATAATAGACAGCAAAGAGCTCATTCTGTTCTATGCTGTCATCATAAACAACAAATGTGTTTTCCGGGGGGAGATTCTTTATGATTAAATCGGTGCCGTCCTGCTTGGTATAAATATACTCGTAAGCCCGTCCATAGATACTCAGATCCAGCCCGTTATCCATGTCAGCTTCATCCGCTCCGGCCAGCTCCAGGGCATCCGTCAGGGGCCTGATATCGGCATTGCTTTTATAGCTCACAGGATTGCCTATAAAATAGGACGTAGCTGTGTCTGCTATATCTTTTGCGTGATTGCACACCAGCTTATTCTCCCGGCCCTCATCCGACAATATCTTGTGCTTGCCTTTGTAATAGGCTTTGAGCTGTGCTAAGTCTTTTACACATGCCCTATGCTTCAGAATCAGGTGCCTGACTGCCTGCTTATCTATGTTATTCTCGTCCCACTCAGGAGCGGGCATCGTAAACACACGCATCTCATATCACCTCACTGTGGTTTTCTCTCAAAATTTTCGCACTCACATTTAAGAGCACATTTAGCACCATACAAGTCTCCAAAAGCATTTTTTAATGGAATTCCATTCTCACATACAGCACAAAAATCCGTGTCAATATAGTCGGCATTTAATTTTTCTTCCAATTCCTTATTTGATCTAGTTAATGCGGTGTTGGCAGTTGTAAGACTATCTATTTCACGTTTTAACTTTTCAATTTCCTTTTTCTTTTTAAAAAACATTTTTATCCTCCTTAATGGAATCCGGCTTTCGCCTTGTTCTTAATTTTTGCCTTCCTTCTGATCATGCTGTCTTCCATGCCATAACGGACAGCATCGATCGTATGATTATTCTTGTCCGGATAGCTGCCTTTAAAGTTACCGTCCTTATCCATTTCCAGTTCATAGCTTGTAAACTCTCTCGCTGCATTCGGGCAGCGCTTCGGGTCAATTATTATCTCTTCCAGTTCATCGGACAGAAATTCCATGCCATAATCCACAGATCCAGGGCCTTTCTTGGCTCCAATAATTCGTAACCCCAGCTCATTTAATGCAGCTATAGCACGCGGCTCCTCGGAATCAGCAGTAATAATTTTGTTCAGCGGGTTGAATTTGCGTATCTCCCGCGCGGCTTTGGTATTTCCCAACTTGACGGCATATATCTCACCAAATAAAAAAAGGCGCTTCTGCTTGCTGTTATAATGCATTTTGATATACGCCAATGGATCAGCTCCATAGCCAAAGTCAAGCCCCTGCCTAATCCTATCAAATATTGCTATCTCATCATCTGTAATCGTCCGAACAGTGACATTCTCAAATACGGCTCCACCAGTTCCGGTTGCAATGCCAAGGTATTCATGCTCATAGGCTTTTGGCTTAGTTTCTCGCAGGTGTTCTGCCTCTATGAAGAACTGTTCTCCAAGCCATTCCCTGGGCACTGTCCTGTAATCCGTGTGGCTAACTGCAGTGTCGGGCCGTTCTTCCAGCACATCCTGGTTTACCCAGTTGTTCATGCTTTTAGGTGGGTTCCAGCTGTAGAAAACAAAATAATCCGAACCGCCTCTCATGAGTGATTGGAGTATTGTACGTTCTTCTTCCGGCCCTTCAAATTCTGACCGTTCTTCGAACCATATGTATTTGAAATAGCCATTTTTGAGTTTTACGGATTTGATCTTCTGAGGATCGTCCGCACCCCGAAATATGATTTTATTTCCATAGGGTATATATGTCAGACCCAGAGGAGAAAGCCTTACTTTCCATTTGTCTGCCACACCTAGGGCGTCTATTGCCCATCGTAGCTGCTCAAATACAGATTCTTCCAGGAATCGTCCTACGCGGCGCATAGCAATGGCATTCGCCGCCGGATCCTGCATCATGCCAAAGATAATCTCGATGCTGATGAAAGATGACTTTGTGGATCCGCGCCCACCGGACAGCTTATAATGCGTGTGATTATGCTCCGCTATATCCCGGTGGAGTCCATAAAATGACGGGGCAATTAAATCTGTAAGTCTAACTTGTGTTATCTGGCTTTGGGATGTCATCCACAATCACCACGCCTTCCACGCCGTTTACGTCAACTTTGTCCGTAAACATGGAATATCTTTTGCCAAGCAGCTCAGCGGCCTTGATCCTGTCACGCTCCGCAATTTGCTTTTCAATTATTTTTGCTTCGCTGTATCCCTCTCCTGCTCCCTCGACCACTACGACTTCCTCTTTTACTTCTCCGCGCATAACGGCTGTCAAATGTTCCATAACCTCCTGCGCATCTGCAACACGCTCAGACCGGAGATTTTCAAGCTCTTGATCAATATATACCGCAACCTTAACATTCTTTAACAATCTTGATCCTGCTGCGGCAGCTGTATCATCATTCTTTACGGATGGATATGCTACTCGGTAAGCCCTTGTAGCATTCAGATCAATCAAGTATTCATCCGCAAATATTTTTTGTTTTTCTGTTAATGCCATAACGGCTCACCTCTCCTTCTTTTCAGTTAGTTATAATGCTCCCGCTTCTTTGAATGCCTTAAAGAGTTTCGGTGATTGGATCGCAATCCAGTCTATCATTTCTTCGTGTTTAGCCCACGGCCCTTCCGGGGTACTTGAGCAATTAGATAACCCGGACTCATTAAGAAATGCGTGAATTATCTCATGCCTCAATACTTCCTTCCTGTATCTTTCCTGCTCCGATATATCCATATTTGGAAAATACTCAGGATCCGTCATATCAGCAATAACTATGTATTTTCCCATTTCAGCGCAATACCCAGAAAGATTCATTTTTTTTCATATGTTTATCTTCCGAAATTTTACACTTTTTTATTTTATAATCAGTACCAAGTATATTTACTTTCATTATTGGCTCCTTTCTGAGATAAGCGGCAGCCGGGTAGTGACCGCCGCCCACTGTTGCGGTTCTTGTACGACACATTGATGCCCAATGCTGAATACTAAGTTGAACAATGACTTTTTGAATTATTGTTATTAGTTACACCCATGAACAACCGCAACAAAAACATGGGTAATGGGAGGGCCCGGAATCGAACCGAGACACAGGGCGCTACCCTGCACATCTGCCATTGATGATATACTCCACACAAAAACGCCCCTCGCTAATGCGCAGGACGTTGTTCAAAACGATGAAGGAGGATCATCATGTAATTACCCACCAATTTCACTTTATACTATAGCAAACATAAAACGAAAAGTCCGAAAAAAGCGAAATTACTTTTTCATGAAATTGTTAAATTCCATTCTAACGCTATCCCCTGTACACTTCCGCCCCATCAATTTAGCAACTTCTTCCCAGTTTAGCCCGTGAAAGAATTTATATTCAATTATCCGTCGCATCCGGAATGGGATGGTAAGCATCCACTCCTCGACCATCAGTTTCAGTTCCTCTGCATCTTTCTTCTGCCTCTCTTTTATTTGTTCCTCAATTCTAAGCTGCCCATCATCTCTATATGTCAATGTAGTACCCTGTATAGTAAAATGCTTCTTTTCGTAAGGCCATTCTGGATTACTGCCCTCCACGTTTGTTTTAACGACAGTCTTCTGTTTACGTTTCAATTTTTTGATTTCCGCTTCGGTCTGCTCCAGAACCGCACAGGCATCTATGTAATCCTCAAGTATTTTTTTGTCCAACCGCGTCAACTCCTCTCTTGATGTCACACTTGCTGGCTACGTACCGTGCGGGATCAATATGCCCAGACCCGCCCTTAATCATATCAGCTACATCATCCGGCACTTGCTCAGACATTTTATGATCGCTATGCTGCATCCGGCTGAATATATAATCAGTCAGCTCCTTGTAGGTCATCCGGCCCACTCCTCTCTATCTGGGATCCCTGCGCTCTGATCAGACCGCGCGCCTTATCAGATAACCCGTTAACCTGATACGCAGGCCGCCTGAACCACCACCGTGCCATGCGCGATGACTCCTTTCGGGCCATTACCCCATAATGCCCCTGGAAACTTCGTGCTATTTCTTTTCGGTTTTTTCTTTTTCTCTTTTTCAATTTATCCCTCCTTATGCAGCCTGCCGTCTGATGCTGCGTAATGTATCAGACGTAGATTCCGCGTAATACTTGCTTGTCGTAGCGGGGCTGGTGTGCCCCAGCACCTCCTGGATGACTCCCAGGTCGTACCCCTTGTTTTTGAGGGTCATTCCGAGCGTTTTGCGGAACTTGTGCGGGTATACCTTACAGGACATACCCTGCCTCCGTGCAATGTCTTTCAGAACGGCTCTCACGCCGCAGGGCTTAAGCCTACTATACGGCGCCCGCTTGCCAACGATCAGCGCCTCGCAATCATCCTCTCGCTCATTAAGATACTCCCGCAGGTAGTACATGGCGGCCTCATCGATATACGCTGGGGTGTTAAGTCCGCCCTTCTCGCGCTGGATCCAAACATCGCCCGTTTTAAAATCCACGTCCTCAATATTGATGTTACAAAACTCACCCACCCGCAGGCCCGTACTGCGCAATACCTCGATCATGGCCCGGTCGCGCTTTGTCTGGCATCCTTCACGCAGTTTTTCCAATTCCTCCTGCGTATAATAATCAATTTGCCCTTTGTCTGTACGTTTCTTTCCGACCGACTCAACTGGATTGTCAAACAAGAGCTTCTCAATCCTCATCCAATTAAAAAATGCAGACAGATACCGCCGCTCATTGTTGACCGTACTGGGCTTATTGATCTTGCCTGTCTTGTCCTCGTTACGGCGCTCGTACCACCTGAGGTACTGCTTAATATCGATGTCGGTCATTTCGATCAGTGGCTTATCGATCTGAGTCAGCAGCTTCTTAATGGCGTTCAGATAATTATATTTGGTCTCTTCTTTAAGCTCTTCTTTTTTGATTAAAAACAGCTGTATAACATACTTATTTTGCTCATCTATACTATTGTTGACTTCTGCCGGCAGGGTCGTAATCTCCTCGACATTGACTCTTACGAGCTGCTCCTCGATCAGATTACTCAATATCTGCAATACTGCCTTATCCACGTACTCTGCCATACCTACCAATATCGCGTCTCTCATCTGTGATTTTATCATTTGTGTACTCATAATAATCCTCCTTGAAACCCAAGGACTATCATGGTATACTGTCCTTAGGTAAGTGAGCAGCAGACAGTCCGCCAAGACAATGAGTCCGCTGCTTATTTTTTTAGTTATCAAAAAACTCACTCACCCAATTAAATTTCTAATCCCGGTTCCCTACGCCGGAATGTCTTATGGTTAAACAATCTTATTGACCGTGTTAAGATTCATACCATCATTGGATAACCCTTTCCATGCTCTAATGCATTTTGCTATCCCATTAAAAAATACCCACATCGGCACCCAAGACCAAAATATTGCCATAGTTAAATCATCCATCTTTTTACTCCTTTCGAACTAAATTGCGGCTTAGTTACCAGCTTTGATGTTTTTCATGTATTGTTTCAAATCCATCATAATCACTAATTTCCCATTCGATATTATCCGGAATTTCAATAATTTCTATATTGCCACACATACCATTCGCAAATGATCCTAATTCTTCGATAGCCG
>NZ_CYZU01000070.1 GCF_001404335.1 Faecalicatena contorta | reverse complement strand
CCGCGGCCGCGTTTTTGAAAGGACATGGATGTTCTCCGGGAGGTTTTCGGCTATCCCTTTATGGAGCGTCCCCATCCGCGCCGAAACTAAAGCTCGTCGCTAAATCCCGATTTAGATGTTGTTATTTATGGTATAATTGATGAAAATATGATAAAATAAAAAAAGTTAAAAGAAAAAATAAGGAGTGACTATATTATGGAAAGAAGAGTTGGAACTGTTTCAAGAGGAATTCGCTGTCCCATTATACGCGAGGGAGATAATCTGGCAGAGATTATCGTAGACAGCGTGCTTTTAGCTGCCGAGAGCGAAGGGTTTGAGATCCATGACAGAGATGTTATTGCAGCCACCGAATCCATAGTGGCAAGAGCACAGGGGAACTATGCATCCGTTGATAACATAGCAGAGGATGTAAAAAATAAGCTTGGAGGCGAGACTATCGGAATTATTCTGCCTATTCTGTCAAGGAATCGATTCTCTATCTGCCTGAAGGGAATGGCAAGAGGCGCGAAAAAAGTTGTGCTGATGCTGAGTTACCCGTCAGACGAAGTGGGGAACGAGCTGGTATCCCAGGATAAGCTGGATGCGGCAGGCGTGAATCCCTACAGTGATGTCCTGGATCTGGAGCGCTACAGAGAGCTGTTCGGTGAGAACAAACACCGTTTCACGGGCGTGGACTACGTGCAGTATTACAGCGATTTAATCCGAAATGAAGGCGCAGAGGTGGAGGTTATCTTCGCCAACCATCCGCAGGAGATTCTTAAGTATACCAAAAAGGTAATTAACTGTGATATACATAGCCGTGAGAGAACAAAGAGGCTGCTCAAAGAAAACGGTGCGGAGATTGTCTGCGGCATGGACGATCTGCTGAACACTCCGGTGAACGGAAGCGGCTGCAATGAAAAATACGGGCTTCTTGGATCCAATAAATCCACCGAGGAATCTGTTAAGTTATTCCCGCGGACAAAGGAATGCGGTGAGCTGATTCTGGAAATCCAAAAGTGTATTCTGGATAAAACAGGGAAACATGTGGAAGTGATGGTATACGGCGACGGAGCGTTCAAAGATCCTGTCGGAAAGATCTGGGAGCTTGCAGACCCATGCGTGTCCGTTGCAAATACTCCTGGGCTGGAAGGTACGCCGAATGAGGTGAAGTTAAAATACCTGGCGGATAATGATTTCAGAGATTTATCCGGACAGGAATTAAAAGATGCCATTTCACAGCGCATCAAAGAGAAAAAAGACGATCTGGTGGGAGATATGGCGGCACAGGGAACAACCCCAAGACGGCTTACAGATCTGATCGGCTCACTTTGTGACCTGACGAGCGGTTCTGGTGATAAGGGAACGCCGGTTATCCTCGTGCAGGGATATTTCGATAATTATGTATCCTAACGTACTGATCCGGTCATAGCAGGGAGGTTTAGATGCAGAAATACAGAAGACCTTATCCCCAGTTTTCTCTATGCGGATTAAACTGCGGGCTGTGCCCCATGTATCATATTAGTGAAGAGTCACACTGTACCGGCTGCGGCGGAGAAGGAAGGCCCACGTGTGAGATCATCCGCTGCAGCATGGAACATGAGAATGTAGAATACTGCAGCCAGTGCAGCGAATATCCCTGTGACAGATATCTGGAGGAGGAATTTGATTCTTTTGTGCCAAAGCGCAGCAGAGAAGATTTTGCATGTGCTAAAGAGCAGGGAATGGACTATTATAGATCTGTGCTCGATGAAAAAATAGAAATTTTACGGTTTTTATTAAAAAATTACAATGACGGGCGGAGGAAGAGTTTTTTCTGTACGGCAGTCAATCTTCTGGAACTGGATGATATTAAAGCAGTACTGGAACAGATATCGGGAGCCGTGGAAGAAGACAACACGTTAAAGGAAAATGCGGCGATCGCAGTACAACTGTTTAAGAACATGGCTGACCGGAGGGAGATCTCTCTGAAGCTTAGAAAAAAGCCTGGAAAATAATGCAGAGCGCGTACCGGTAGCCGGCAGCTGAATCTGCAGTGCGAGAAGGAGGATAACAGTATGGAAGGAATGAAGGTTACAAAAGTATGTACAGCACGGGATAAGGTAGAGGCAGAAATGATCCTGGACATCTTGGGCCAGCATAATATCCAGGCGTTCAGACAGGGAATTGCCAGCGGAGGCCTCATGGATATCTATACGGGAAACTCCATCTTCGGCGAGGATATTTTTGCAGATGAGAGCGATGTGGAAGCAGCCAGAGAACTGATTTGGAATATAATAGAAGGGGCAGAGGAAGAGTAAACAATCTGCCGTTTAAACTGCATATGCGGAACCAATAAAAATGAGGCGGAAATTTGATTTCCGCCTCATTTTCTATCCTTATATTACCACAAAAAGCGCATTTTTTCAAGTCTTGTAAAGTTTGCAGCGCGGCCTTATAATGAAAAATCAATTGTGAAAGGGGCGGTGTCATGGAAACGAGTATTTTAGAACTTCTGGAACTGGCAAATAGAAAAGAGGAACTGGCATTATTGTCCGCAATGAATCAGAAGACGGAGCGCTTCGGACTCGCGCTCAGGGAGGAAGATATCAAAGAGCTTGCAGAATGCCGGAATCAGAGCCTGAAAAAGTATGGCAGGGTGGAATTCGGGAGGGGAATACTGGATCAATTGATTTATGTATTCTGTGATTCACAGTATATCAGTCAGCAAAATTATCTGTCCAGTCTGGAGAGACTCCAGGATATTTTTTATGAATTCAAAAATGCGGCGCTGGATCAGATGACAGATGATGAGGTTCTGACCTTTATGAGAGAACAGTTCGAGACAGTCTGTGCAGGAGATCTGGACTATCTGGAGGAAACATGCCTGGAAGTCTTTACCGCGGCGGTCCGTGCAGGCTACCGTGGATATACGGCCAGCGGCGGAAACGGAGAGTATGAACAGTTCGATGAGGTGCCCCGCTGGGACAAAGAATTGTATCTGCAGGCGCTTAGGGAATTGTGCTGGGAGTAAATGGGAAAGCAGTGGAAGGAGGTTCTCGGATGCACAATGAGATGGAAGAATTACTGCCCGTTGTGGCAAAACTGGCCGAACGCTATACGTCAAAGGAAAGTTCTTCTGTTTCCTATAAAACGGCGGAACAGCTTATGGGAGCAGTCGTTTACTGTATCAATGAAGTGGCGGGAAAGTCTGCGGAATATATGCTTCAGGGGCGGCGGGCAGGGGCTGCGTCCTCCTATGAGGCCGGGTACCGGATTGTACTGGAGAAGACCGGCCGCGCCAAGGAGATATATCACCATATTATTGAAGGCTTTGACGACTATGGATGCAAAAATTACAAGGAGACGATTGCAAGCGGTATGCCCGCTTTTTTTACCTGGTATGATCCGGTATTTCATCCCCAGGACCATATTCTGACATTAGACTATCCGGTACTTCAAATGGAGTGCGGGAAAAAGGGTGTGGATTTGATCCTGGATTATCTAAGTCAGATTGAATATGAGCAGCGCTTTCTCCGCAGTTTTTACAGGCCGGGCATCGTAAATCTGTTGGAATCCACTTGCCCGGATTACAAAGAGCTGTATTTGGATAATATATGCCTTCCCGTACTGTTTCGTGCGCTGGCCTGCATGATCACAGAAAGGCCTCTTTTTGAACTGGAACTGGACGGGGAGGGCCAGAGTGAAACGGAGGGTTACTTTCTGGATATGCCGGCGGAGACTATAGAGAGACAGGTCTCACATCTGCTGGATCTGCTGGAAAAGGCTGTTATGAAAGAATCATATGCAGGCAGGTTCCGGTACTGCGCCCGGGAACTGTCCGTTAGAATCAAGAACCATGCCCGGTTTTGATTGGGACAGGGGCTATGGTACCGGATATTCAAGCAGATCCAGAATGGAACATCGGATAATGTAATGGTAGGCTTCATTGAGCTGTTCAGAAGTATACTCGGTATCATGCATGATCCAGTACCTCAAGGAATCAGTCAGGCCAAAAGCATAGAATCTCGCAACGGCATCCTTAGAAAGTGCAGCCAGCTTGTCGGGAGATTTCAGCGGGTATTTGTTCAGCAAGTCCAGAAATATAGTAAATACGTATTGATACATCAGTTCCTCAAAGGAATTGGGGCCTTGTATGGCGTACAGCTTTTTATAAAAGGCCCTTTCCTTTTCGAGGCAGCTGCATAGAAGCCGGAACATTTCTTCTTCCATATTATTATCAATCAGCACCTGTATATTTTCTTTTATATTCTTTTCAAAAACCCACTCAATCAGTTCGTATTTATCCTGGAAATGTTTATAAAATGTCGGGCGGATGACCCCCGCGCCGTCTGTTATCATTTTAATTGTGATCTTTTCAAAGGGTACCTGCATGATGAGTTCTTTGAATGATGAGGTCAGTAAATCCTTTGTTAATTCCTTTTTATCTTCCATAAAACTCCACTCCTTTCCTGATATTATAACATATTCATCGTCAGAAAATGAAGCGGCGGGCTACAAATTAGAAAATCTGTAGCTTATAAGTAACACTTCCGAAAAATTGTTCTGATAAAAATACACCAAGGGAAGTCTGCATCTTATGAAATTTCAAAACCATTGATAAAATAAAAGTAAGCAGACGAAAGGGAAGGAGAGGAGGATATTGATACTTTTTGAAATCCTGATAATTTCAATCGGATTATCCCTGGATGTATTTGCATATGCACTTTACAAAGGCGCAATGATGCCTGAGATTCGTAAATCTGCATTAATTAAAATAAGCTGTGTTTTTACCGTATGGCAGATGGCAAGCCTTTTGCTTGGAAATATGATCACAAATATACCGCTTTTGAAAGCATCGGCAGAGAAGGCCGCAGCCCACTGGAAATACATTTCTGTTCTGATCTTTGCGTGCCTTGGCATGTATATGATCCTGAAGGGCAAAAGACCTCAGACGATCATAGAACACAAGGAGGAAGGCGTTGAGCTGAAACAGGTTTCGGTGTGGGCGTGTATAACAAGCGTTGATGCATTTCTGGCAGGAATAGGGTTTGGGCTGTTCAGGACCAACCTGACGGATACAGTCTTCATTATCGGAATTGTGACAGCTGCCAGTGTGATTCTCGGTATTTATGCAGGATATTGGATGGGGTGCCAGTCGAAAAATAAAATAGTGGCCCTGGGCGGATGCATTCTGTTGATTGGCGGAATTGAATTGCTGATAAGGGGAATAAAATGAAGAAAAGATAAGTGATACACGGGAAAGAAAAAGGAGGAAATGGGAAATGGGAAAATTAAGACATCAGGCAGAGCGGGCAGCATTTGGCAAGGTGATTGATTCCGCAATGAAGCACATCAATAAAGACAGAGAGAAAAGTTTTTTGAAAATGGTTGATCTGACGGAAAGCTTTGCAAAAGACCGCTTCCTTCCGAAAAGCTATGAAGCGGCAAGGAAGATCATCCGGGACAAGGATGGAAAATGGATGACTTACGTTAATCGGATTTTAGATGAAGTAAGCCCGAACGTAATCCGGACAACGGCCATGAACCTGGGATTCGAAGCCATGCTGAGCGGGACGAAAATCATGCATGAGAGCAGGGAAAAATATCAATGCAACATTCCGTGGCTGATCCTGCTGGATCCAACCAGCGCCTGCAATCTGAAATGTACAGGATGTTGGGCCGCAGAATATGGGCATACGCTGTCCCTGACTTACGAGGATCTGGACAGTATTATTACCCAGGGAAAAGAACTCGGAATCTATTTTTATATGTATACCGGCGGGGAGCCTCTTGTGAGGAAGGCAGATATCATCAGGCTCTGCGAAAAACATAATGACTGTGCATTTCATGCATTTACAAATGGTACACTGGTGGACGAGGCGTTTTGCGAAGAGATGGACCGGGTCGGGAATCTCTCCCTGTCAATCAGCCTGGAAGGCTACGAGGAGGTAAATGATGGTCGAAGAGGCAGCGGCGTATTTAACCAGGTTATGGAGGCAATGGATAAACTAAAGGCGCACGGCCAGATATTCGGAACCTCGATCTGTTATACAAGGGCGAACATTGAGACCGTAACATCCGATGAATTCCTGGACATGATCATTGAAAAGGGATGCCGGTACGCCTGGTATTTCCATTATATGCCGGTTGGAAATGACGCGGCAGTGGAACTTCTGCCGACAAAGGAACAGCGGGAGTACATATATCACAGAATCCGTGAAATCAGGGCGGTAGAGGGCGGAAAGCCGATCTTTGCATTCGACTTCCAAAATGACGGCGAATACGTAGGGGGATGCATCGCAGGAGGACGGAATTACTGCCATATTAATCCAAACGGAGATGTGGAGCCATGCGTATTTATCCACTATTCTAGCGCAAACATCAAAGAGGTGAGCCTCTTAGAAGCGCTTCAACAGCCGCTGTTCATGGCCTACAGAGAGGGGCAGCCATTCAACGAAAACCATCTCCGCCCATGCCCGATGCTGGAGAATCCGGAGAAACTGATGGAAATGGTGAATAAAACCGGGGCCAGATCCACTGACATGCAGTCCCCGGAGACGGTAGAGCATCTCTGCGGAAAATGTGAGATGTACGCGAAGGAGTGGAAAGAAAAAGCAGATGAGCTGTGGGAGAAATAAGGTGGGTATCATTGAAGCAGGAAAATAAAAAGAAAGAGCAGACTCATTTTTCATGGAAACGCATTGGAAAGCTGCTTTTCCTGGCGGCAGTTCTCCTGATCGCATTCCTGGCACTGAAGGATTCCTGGGGGAGCATATGGAACGAGCTGAAAACAACATCTTTTAAGGTGGTCACAGGCGTGTTTTTACTCAGCGTTTTGTACAATTGCTGCGATGGCTGTGCATTGACAAAACTGCTGCGCACCTGTGATGAGAATACTCCCTGGAGCGTGGGGATCGGCTGTTCCTTCTATTACAGTTTTTTCAGAGTGGTTACGTTCGGGAGCGGAACGGCCCCTGCGGGCATGTACTATGTCAGCAGAAGAGGCATACCGGTCTCCAGAAGCCTGGGAATCTTCACCATAAACTACACGATCCAGCGGATCACGATTTGCCTGTACTTTCTTTTTAGTTTTCTAAGCAACTATGGTGCAATGAATCAATATTTCGGCGAATATAAAAACTACATGGCGGCAGGTGTGGTACTAGCCGTATTAGCTGCTGCCGCCCTGATCACAGCCTGCGTCTGTGCCCCGCTGCACCGTATAATATTCCAACTTGCAGAAAAGTTCACCCACAAAGAAAAACAAAAAGAAGACCTGTCCAAATGGCAGGAAAAAGCAGTCATCGTGCGTACAGAGGCCCGCAGTCTCCTAAAAAACAAGAAACTATTATTAAATCTGTTTATCCTGAATTTCCTAAAACTAAGCGCATGGTATCTCATCCCCGTCACCATCTTCCACCTGCTCAATTCCCCAGAACTCTCGCTATACATGGCCACAGCCGCAATGATGACCGCCCTGTCAGGCGTCATCCCCGCCCCCGGAGGCGTAGGAGCCGTAGAATTCCTCTTCGTCCTCCTGTTCACCCCGCTAATAGGAAAAACACAATCCGCATCCGCAATGCTGATCTACCGCTTCGCAACGTATATACTGCCTTTTATTTTAGGAGCTATCGTAGCAGCAACAACCCACAGCAAAAAAAATCCTGCATAGCCAGCCCCAATCCGCTTTCCCCGTACAGGGGTTCCTCCCAACCGGATGCACCCAGCTGAGTGGGAGACAGGCAGGCGAACATTTGGGAGTATTTATGCCTTTTCCGACTCCATAGAGAGCGCTGTTAGAATCCGTATGAGAAAAAACAGGGAGCATGAAGGGCAATATTTGATTTACCAAATCAAATATTGTTGCCGCATTTGGTCCAAAATCATCATGATTTTGGACCAAATGCGGCAAGTCCCTTCATGTTCCCTGTTTTATCTCTTACGGATTCTCAGCATACGGACAGAAATTGAAAGGCATAGACAGTCCCAAATGTTCCCCTGTCTGTCTCTCATTCAGCGTCCCCTCCTAAAAAGTCTTAGGCTGTGTTAAGATTGATTTTACGTGTTCGACTTCCTGCTCGGATGCCTTTTGAGCAGGTACATAGTAACTTTTTTCTCTTGCTACCTGATAAAGCTTCTCCTGAGACATCTCGCATTCGTTGCGGATCTGTTTCAGGCATTGTTTTAATTCCTTGTTTTCAGTCTGTGGAATCATGTCACCGAACATTTTCAGTTCTCCGTTTACTCCGACTAAGGCATCGGATACCATTGTTTTTTCATTCATATTCGTCACCTCTTATAAGAATTTCATCAGTTCCTGTTTGTTTTTCATTGCAGACTCAGCTGCATCCTGGAAAAGTTTTTTAACTTCAGGGTCTTCAGCCTGTGATGCATAATCAGTCATTTTGCAGTGTGTTGTGTCATAGCCGCCAATCAGGTGACGTAAGTTTTGCAGATCTAATACAGAAATTTCGGACATAATCTGACCTCCTTTGAGAAATAATATTTTCGAAGTTTATTATGTCCGCGGCATGAAAAATTATACTCGGCCGGTTATTACGGTATATATTGACAAAAAAACTGCTGTTAAAAAAATTTCTATAAACAGCATTTAATAATAAAATTTTTTAGAGATAGACTAAAATATGACATAAATGGTATTATTTTTTCAAGGACTGCGGTTCTAGCGGTGCCGGCGGCCTGAGCCTTGCATGCAGGATAAATTCTGAAAACAATTCGCGCATTTCAGGAGACGTGCGGTACATACACTCCGGATGCCATTGCACGCCAATTGCAAACGGATGCGTGGGCATTTCGATGGCTTCAATGGTTTTGTCCGATGCATGTGCACATGCGGTCAGATTTTTGCCCAGCATGCCAACTGTCTGATGGTGGAAACTGTTGACATCCAGGCGGGAGCCGATATATTTCCTGAGCTGTGTCCCTTTTTCAACCTGGATTTTGTGGCTGACTTCTGCGCGCGAGTAGGACTGCTGCATATGGTTGAGCGGCCGGCCGGGCTGCAGGGAGATATCCTGATAGATCGTACCGCCGCAGGCAACATTGTATACTTGCATCCCCCGGCAGATGGAAAAGACAGGTTTCTTTGTGGTCAGAACGGCTTTCATCAGCCGGATTTGAAATAAATCCAGCGTAATATCGGTCTTTCCGATTCCATTTTTTGGCTCTTCTCCAAATAAAAGCGGCGTAATATCATTTCCGCCGCAAAAGAGAAATCCATCGCAAAAGGCAATATATTCCTGTATTGCGTGGTCAGACCTGATCAGAGGCAGGATAAAGGGCAGCCCGCCGGAGTATCTGACAGACTGGATATAAGTATTAGTCACAAACTGCCTGTCGTCCATGAGGCCGCAGACAACGATTCCGATTTTCGGTTTCATAAGCACTCCTTTTTCAACATAGGATAATTCAGGCAGGATAATGCCCGCCAAAAGTAGTGGTTATAGAGTATGTAAAAAAGTGGTAAAATATACCTTGTCGTGCAGTTTTACTGCACGCCTGCCCGAAGGGCATTAGTTACGGTATGCCCTTGGGTATACCTTATCGTGCAGTTTACTGCACGCCTGTCCGCAGGACATGAATTACGGTGTGCCTTTGGGTATATTTTGACGTGTGTATGTGAAAATATTTTAAGTGTGAAGGGAATGGTGAATGATGAGTTTGATAGATCTGCATTGTGATACGATCAGCAGGCTGATGGATGCCCCCAAAGGGGAGTGTCTGGCTGTGAATCAATTGAGCATTGACGTGGAAGGGATGGAAAGTGCGGGCACACTGGCCCAGTTCTTTGCATGCTTTGTAAATGCAGTATCCTTTGAAAATAAAGATGTACATACAAGAGGGGCGGAGCCGATTTCATCGGAAGCATGGGAGCGCGCATATCTGGCGGTACTGGCCATGGCAGACAGGTTAGAGCAGGAGCAGAATGACAAAATAAAAGTTGCACATTCTGCGGAGGAAATTGAAACAAATTCTGTGGATGGGGTGATATCTGCCGTAAAAACGGTCGAAGAAGGCGGAGTAATTAATGGTAATCTTTCAAGGATTGATGAGCTTTACAATAAAGGAATTCGGCTGATTACGCTGACTTGGAACCATCCGAACTGCCTTGGGTATCCGAATTCCCGCGATAAAAGTATAATGGAGAAGGGACTCACAGAGCTTGGATGCCGTACTGTGGAACGGATGAATGAACTTGGAATACTTGTAGATGTGTCTCATCTATCTGACGGTGGATTCTGGGACTGCATAAGGATCAGCAAAACACCGGTCTGTGCCTCCCATTCCAATGCCAGAGCTCTCTGCGGCCACCCAAGGAATCTCTCGGACCATATGATCCGTACGCTTGCGGAAAACGGCGGTGTGGCAGGGCTGAATTTTTATCCGGCGTTTTTGACCGGAAGAGATGAGGCTGTATTAGATGATATTGCCCGCCATGCGGTATATATGATACGCTGCGGCGGTGAAGACGTGGCTGCTATAGGAACGGATTTTGACGGGTTTGACAATAAGGCACGTGATGGGTGGATCGGGCATGTGCGCGAGATGGAGGCAGTGTGGGATGCCATGAAAAAGAGAGGTGTTACTGAGCGCCAGCTCGATAAAATCATGTCCGGGAATGCGCTTAGGGTGATACGGGATGCCTTGTGAAAATTATATACAATAAGCACCCCGAAATACATGCACCAAGGAAATGGTTATTGCAGCAGATACCCTTTCGCATAATGGCTGTCTGTAATATGGGTATAACCGGAATAAGAAGGATTTTGTTTCAACAGATTCTGAAGCAGTTCCTCCTGATTCTCCAGGATATTCATGATGTAAACAATCACGGGTTTATCTTGGTAAACCGTCGTACCCGTATAAACATCTAAGTCTGCAGAGGATAAGAATGTCAGGGTATTATAGTTTATAGCTTCATAATAAAGCGTATGGTTCCAGAAATTCACGCCATCATTGACAATGATACAGTCCAGCCCGGCATATTCTTTTGCAGTTTCAACAGACAGCGCTGTTTGTTTTTCAAAATAGGTCCAGTCGCATCCCCAATAGCTTAGGAATATACAACCCATGGTCAAAAGAACAGAAACGGTAAAACGGAGCTTCTTATCTCTGAAGAATGTACGGACTGTTAAATCAATCAATCCGCTTATTAACAGTATTAAGACGGGATATATCGGAGAGATATATCTGTCATAATGGTAAACGGCAATCTTAGAAACCAGTAGAAAATAGCAGACTCCGGGAATCAAAAGCATACCCCAAAGGCATCTGTTTTTTATAGCTGCCCTCCTATTTATATGTAATCGGCAAACGAGCGCGGCAACAAAAAGAAGGAGGATAATATAGAGCATATTTCCGGTCAGATTCTTGTTTATAATTTGTAATAAGTCTCTGAGGCTGTCAATATAACCGGAGGAAGATGCCAGATTATCCAGTGATTCTTTCCCGCGGTAACCGGTGAAGATATGTGTGATCATAGCAGGGAAGATGATAACGGCGGCAGCCATAGCAGTCAGAGTCTCCGCAAGATAGAGCAATGCGGATTTCCAGTGTCTCCGAACAAGAAGCGAAATGCCAAAATACATTCCCTGTAAAAAAAGGAAGATAAAAAAGTAATAATGTGTCAGCATGCCGGAGAGTATGGTTAGGGGATAATAAATAAAAAAGCGTAATGGCTGATTTTCATAATACTTCACATGAAGCCAGGTCAAAAGCGAAGTATAAAACATTAGCATCGTATACATACGCAGAAATGTATTGATCTGCAGTAGGCCGCCTGCCAATGCACAGAATAATGCGGCGGCCATAGCCGTGGTGCGCCGCATGGCCAGGCGTTTCATCGTAAGGTAAGTCAGGAATATAATGCCGCCAAAAAAGGCAATATTGATGACAGCCGCAAACCATATGCTGAATTTTGCCGGAAAAAGACTGCATATGGTATGGAGGATTACGTAATAAAACGGAGGGTGTACATCAGCACTCTGTTTTTTCCATACATTCCCGTATGAAAAACCATTGCCCGGCTGTACAGCCATATATTCCAGAAATGGCTGTGCAGGGTCATCGTAGGTCTTTCCCAAATCTACATGCATAAAGATGTCATCTCCGGAATAATTACTGAGCCCATAGCTGTAATACTCATCTACATGCATGCCCTTTTTTAATGAAACTGAAAAGACTGTGGCACAAATTCCGGCAAGTATGATGAGGCTCATGATAAAAAATGTAGTTCGTTTGCTTTTAGGCGCAGTAGTCATTTTTTTAAACTCCTTCAATTACTTTTATCATTATGGGAAGATTATAAAGGAGCAGTAAAAAAAAAGCAACATGCCGGGTAATTTTGTCGAGGAGAGATTGCCTGGAAGAGCGGTAAATGTTATAATTAAAAATCAGTAGGCCGGGTTTACTGAATATGATAAGACTTGAAAATGGGGACAAAAATTTATGAAAAAAGTATTTATCCATGCCTATACGGCGGGTAACCTGGGAGACGATCTTATGATCCGGATATTGTGTGAGCGTTATCCGAAAGTTCAATTTAGAATTTGTGCGGATCACACTTACAAAGAGCGCTTTAAAGATATCCGCAATTTGTCGGTTTACTCTCAAGAGGACAGGTGGGTTCGTCTAATAGACCGGATTGCCGGCGGAGTCAGGCATACTGACAGCGGATTTTGGAAATGGATGCTGAAATCATCTTATGCGACGATCCATATCGGGGGATCTGTTTTTGTACAGCATCAGGATGATTTTGCAGACGCATACCGTCTGGATGCAGAGCTTTGTGCCAGGAGTAAAAGAATCTTTGTAGTTGGAGCAAATTTCGGCCCTTATGAAGATGAACGGTATCTGGAAAGTTACAGAAAACTGTTTATAAGGTATAAGGGTATCAGCTTCAGGGACAGATATTCCGCTGGCCTGTTTCCTGAACTTCCGCAGGTTAGATATGCACCTGATGTTGTTTTTAACTATCATGCTGCAGCTGTGCAAAAGCAGAAGCATCAGGTTCTTTTTTCGGTTATTGATATGAAGAACCGTCATGGAAAATGGGGGATCAGCCAGTACGATACGGCGTATAAAAGATTTATTGCCAGACTTGCAGACGGATACCTGGAAAGGGGGTATGAGGTTAAGTTCATATCATTCTGCAGATTTCAGGGAGATGAAGAGGCCATAATGGAAATTCGAGAGATCATGGCTAATCCTGATAAAGACCGGGTTACGGAATGCTGTTACGACCAGAATCTCCAGGAATGCATAGAGTGCTTTTCGGAATCTGAAATTGTAATAGGGACCCGATTCCACAGCATTATACTGGGATGGCTTATGGGAAAAAAGGTTCTTCCAATCATTTATGACCTGAAAACAAAGTATACTCTGGAGGATAATGAATGCCCGTTTTATCTGCAGTTGGGCAACCTGAATTCGGATGTAGAGGAGCTGATAGGGAAAGTGGACAAGCTGAAACCTTCTGAGAATGAGAATCTAATTGCAGAGGCGGCCGGTCAGTTTAGGGCATTGGATCATATTTTAAGGGGATGAAACAGGAAATAAATATACGGAAGTTATATGGAGAGAACGGAATGGGAAATGAGTTAGTGAGTGTACTGATGGTTAACTATAACCATGAGGATACGATAGGGGAAACAATTGAGAGTGTTTTGGGACAGGGCTATCAGAACATGCAGTTCATTATTGTGGATGACGGTTCCACAGACAGTTCCTGCAGAGTGATTGAGGGCTACAAGGATGAGCGGATTGAGTTATACAAGCTGGAGAAAAACCGTCATATCTGTTACGCTACGAATTATGGATTTCAAAAAGTAAAGGGAGAATTTCTTGCAAGGATAGACAGCGATGATATCTGGTATCCGGATAAGCTGGAACGGCAGATGGATTTTCTTCGCTCCAATCCGGATAGGGATATCTGCTTTTCATGGATTGATTTAATTGATGAAACGGGACGAAATATTAATGAAGAGTGCAGGGAAATGGTGGGATTGTTTGAAGCAAGTTTCAGGGGGCAGAGCGACTGTCTCCACACCTTTTATTTTCTGGGGAACTGCCTGTCACATCCCTCTGTGCTTATGCGGACTGGGATTATGAGGGAAACAGGAGATTTCGACCTGGGATATATGCAGTCTCATGATTTTGATTATTGGGTTCGGATTGCTAAAAAACATCCGCTATACGTAATGCCCGAGAGGCTCCTTGCCATGCGCAGGTTTATGGGCAAAGGAAAGGAGAATACAAATAACAGTAATCATTCGGACATCAGCAATACAAGATTTTTTAACGAATATATGGATATCCGTGCTCATTTTTTTGACGGGATGGATGATAAGCTTTTCTGTGATACCTTTCGCAATGATTTTGTATGCCCGGATTCAGAGACAGAACTGGAACTGGAGTGTGAGAAGGCTTTTCTGCTCTGCCGTCCTATACTTTCAGAACAGGCTGTTCCGGCAGCGGGAATAAGACGTTTCCATGAATTATTACGGAATCAGGATGCAGTGCGGCTGCTTGAAGAGAAGTATCAGTTTACGGTCAAAGATTTTTATCAAATGACGGGCGGTCATCTTTTCTGTGATAGAATGTGGAATGAGAGACTGCACCGGAAAACAGAAGAGTGTTCCCGGATTCAGGCAGAAAACGACAGACTGCGGGCCGAGATCAAGCGGCAGAGAAAAGAGATCAAAGAATATGCGGAATCAACGAGCTGGAAGGTAACTGCCCCTTTGCGCGCGGCAGGGAAAATATTGAATAAATAATGTTATAATTAGAAAGCTCGAAGCAGGAGCTTGGAGAAAAATGGTCGGCAGCGTGCAGTTTTACTGCACGCTGCCGATTTTGATGTAGCTTCTGGCCGGCTATACAAGGTCATAAATGCCTGATAAACAGCGAATTGGTATTATCTGGACTGATTTGTAATTAACCTCTAAAAGCAGTGAATAATCTGAATATATGGAAAATTATAGGTGATTTATGTATGCATTTCGGTCTTGCGTATGAGAGGAAGATACGTTATACTGATGGCATGGGCCGAAAAGGGGACAGGTCCTGATCTGTAGCAACAGTGTAACAAAAGACAGAGAGGAGTATACGTAAATGAAAAAGCAGAGGAAGACCCTGCTGTGTGTATTAAGTCTGTGTATCTGCCTATTTGCAGGTATGTGGGTTTCATTTGATACACAGGCAGAGGAGTACGAAGGCCGACCCATAACAGGTATGGATGAAGAGGGAAACATCTATGAGATAGAACCTGAAGTAGGGCTGGTGGAGGAGGAAATCACAACATTTGCCAACAGCAATGAGAAGATTGTGAATTTCAATACTAAAGGGAATGACGTGACAAACTTTACAGAAGTTGGTACAGGAGATGCAGGTTATACCAATGGAGCTTCGGGCGCAGATGCCGCATATCTGGGAGAGTCGGGCGGGAAAGTAAAGTTTATGCTTTCTGGCGTGATAGGAGAAGTAAACAAAAGTGAAGTACAGGTGCTGAATAAATCATCGGCAAAGTCGGTGAGTCACTATACTGTATCAGGCGGATGGCTTGTACATAGAATTACAACAAATCTGAATAGCAGTAATTATGCAGGCAGTATCCGTTGTGGTCGCGCCCCGTCTTTCCTGGCGGAGGGCGGTACATATTATAGTTATGACGGTCATTATTTTTACGCTTCAGATAAATTTGCAGCAATGTTGAATGATTATAAAAACAACAGCAGAAGCAGTTCCATTAATCCAGGCAGCCCTTATTATAATTACTTTCAGTATCTGCCTATGAGAAGCTCCAGTTCTTATTCTTCGGCGTCTATGGATTCCCTGATTGCAAGTGAGACCAGAGCCGAGTCTAAGATGCGTGGAATTGGACCTTCCTTGGTAAGCCATCAGAATACATATGGAGTGAACGGCCTGCTGACGGCAGGAATCGCGGCAAATGAAAGTGCGTGGGGAAACAGCAATCTGGCACTCACAAAGAATAATATTTTTGGAATAAATGCAGTGGATTCTAATCCGGATGATGCATTTTCTTATGCAAGTATAGATATTTGTATTAAAGCATTTTCTGAAACTTATATGTCAAAAGGGTATTTAAATCCCAAGGACTGGCGCTATTTCGGCGGCTTTTTGGGTAATAAGGCCAGCGGAATTAATGTGAAGTATGCTTCCGATCCGTACTGGGGAGAAAAGGCTGCAGCCGCGGCCTGGTTCCTGGATGAGGCGGGTGGAAATCAGGATCAGAATGTATATACAATTGCAATCAAAGATACTATGGCTAACAGCCATCAGAATGTACAGGTAAGAGCCGAAAGCAATTCAGGTTCTACGGTTCTTTACTCAACAGGTACTCAGTCCAACACGTCACTGCTGATTTTAGATAATACATCACAAAACGGCTTTTACAAAGTGATAAGCGATGGTGTGCTGAACAGTTCCCGAACAGGATTAGACACTTCTTCAGGCAAATTCGATTTCAGCAGCATGTATGGTTACGTTGCGGCCGATAGTATCGTTATTGTTAATAAGGGGACAAACCTGGCAGGTGTTGACAGGTTTACGGATGTGGATGGAAGCGCATGGTTTTACGAGTATGTGAAGTTCGTATACGACCGTGGCATTATGACCGGAATGGATACATTTAGATTCGGGCCGGGAGAAGATTTAAGCCGCGCGCAGTTTGCAACAATTCTATACCGTATGGCCGGTTCTCCTTCCGTATCATACAGCAATGTATTCCCGGATGTGCAGGACGGTTATTTCTTTACATCTCCGGTGTTATGGGCCTATGGTAATCAGGTCATAACCGGTTATGAGAATGGGACATTCGGCCCCGGAGATCTTATTACAAGAGAGCAGATGGCGGTGCTGATGTACCGGTACGCAAAATATTGTGGGCTGAATACTAAGGACAGCGCTGATCTTAACAGTTTTCCGGATGCAGGCAAAGTCAGCGGATTCTCCAAGGAAGCCATGAGGTGGGCTGTGGGCGCGGGACTGATCCAGGGGGATCAGGGAACCTTAAATCCACAGGGAAATGCCAGCCGTGCACATTGTGCAACTATTATTACGCGGTTCTTGCAGAAGTATGGACTGTAAGACAAAAGAAACAAGGAGGAAATGTATGAAAGTAACTATGAAAAAAACAATGAAAAATGCCCTGCTGGCATTTGCCCTAGTGATGTTTGGAGTCCTGATCGTAGGCTTCAATTCCAAGGCTGCCGGAAGAGTGGGCATGTCAATCACAACGGAAAGCGAAGTAGCTGCGGACAAGCAGGTCACATTTGACTTAAAAGTTGAAAATGGGACTTCTGATACTACCTATGAAACGGGGCATCTAGCACTGGGTATCTTTTCACTTAACCCAAAGGATGACGTGAGCAGCTTTCAGTGGACTGCAGACAATGCAATCATAGTTAATCCTAATGACGCATCGGTTGCTGCAAACGCTGAAAAATTGGCACCGAAAGGTGAACTTAAGCTGAAGTTCTCCGGAACCCTTCCATCTACGTGGAATAAGGAAAGCTGCATGGCTGTTATGGCAATCAGCCTCAGGGAGGATGGCAGCTATGAGTTGATAGAGATGGCATTATATGGTGATCTGCCATATACGGATGTGACACGTCAGGACTGGTTTGTAAATTATGCAACAATGCTGTATAAAATGGATATCATGACCGGTATGAATGAAACGACCTTCGGTGGAGGGGAAAAGGTAAGCCGTGCGCAGTTTGCTACCATACTCTGGAGAATGGAAGACATGCCGGAAGCTGTATATGATGCAAACAGATTCCCTGATGTTCCGGATGGAGAATTCTTTACAAAGCCCGTGATGTGGGCGAGCGATAAGGATGTTAACATTATTACAGGATATGCGGACGGCAAATTTGGAGCAGGCGATGAGATTACCAGGGAACAGATCGCAGTTATGATGTACAGATATGCTAAATTTGCTGAACTCGACGTGTCAGCTGCCGGAGATTTAAGTGCATTTCCGGATGGAAAAGACGTGAGCGCATTTGCTGTTGATGCTATGAAGTGGGCGGTAGGAAGCGGACTGATCAGCGGAAATGGCGATGGTACTCTGAATCCTCAGGGATCTGCCGGAAGAGCAGAGTGTTCTGCAATCATCAGCAGATTTATGATGAGCACAATTGGTACATTTGACAGCCAGGCAGAGGCTTTCGCATTAGAGCAGTAGAAAGACATATCAGTATCGAACATGAAACAGACATGATTTAAGATGAGGCAGCGATACGCTGGAAGGCGGCATTGCCGCCTCATTTTAGTAGGGCAGAAATAAGGGGAGGCTTTAATGAAGAAAGCAAAAAGAATAGTCGCGGGAATTCTGGCATTCGTGATGTTGATGGGGATGGGCGTATCTGAGGTGAGAGCAGAAGAGCCGATGATTGAGAAGCCCTATCTGGGACTGGATCCTTCTACGGTTATTGACAGTGAGGCAGAAGTGCCCGATGTACCCGATATGGAGGTTTACAGCGGGAGCAGCGCGGTTATGCAAATGGAGGGGTCTAAAAAAGGGATTCAGGGGACAGAGTGGATGTCGTCCGGAGCAAAAGGGCAGGTTGGTGTTAAGCATGTCCTGCTGAACCTGGGCATCACCCAGTTTCTCTCGAATGGTGATACGGAGTATACATACAATGGAAAAACTTACATGTTTAATTCCAACTATTCGAAAGGATTTGAGAAGACAGTACGTGCCCTGAATGCAAAGGGGGTTACTGTAACGACAGTACTACTGGTACAGGACGACAGAGGTCTGAAAGAATGGGAAGACTTGGTCTATAACCCGGAGCGCGGCCACAATTTTTATGCATTGAGTACAAAGACCGAAGAAGCGAGAGACACATGGAGTGCGCTTTTTGGTTTTCTGGCTGAAAAGTTCGGACAGCCCGGCTGTTTTATTGAAAACTGGATACTGGGAAATGAAGTAAACATGCCTTCCGCTTATAACTGGACCGGTACGTTAAGCCTGTCTACCAATGCAAAAGTATATGCGCAGTCTTTCATTTTGCTTTATAATGCACTGCAGGAACGGAATGCACAGCGTCAAGGTGAGGCAGAAGCAAAAGCATACATTTCGCTGGACAGAAGCTGGAATAATAATGGGAATTATACAGGCATAGGAGCAAAAAAATTTCTTGACAGATTCGCGGCAGAACTAAACGTATTGCAGCCAGATGTGAACTGGTGTGTTGCATTCCATCCTTATGCGGTAGTGATGGATCCGACAAGCAATAAGTTTACTGAGTCTGAGAAACTGTTATGGGGAAATAATAAATATACACCGAATAATTTGAACGCACAATTTGTTACCGCGGCTAATCTAAATGTACTGACGGATTACGTGAAGAATACTTACGGTTCACAGCATCGGATTATTTTGTCTGAGCAGGGGTTTGATGCTAAGGGCGGAGAAGACTATCAGGCGGCCAGCCTGGCGTATACTTTTTATGCAGGGCAGTTTAATGATATGGTCGATGCGGTTATCTTCAGAAGCTGGGAGGACCATCCGGATGAATTTGGCCTGCAGCTTGGTATCCTGGGAAGGAAAGCATACCAAGTCTTTAAGTACATGGATACGAATATTTACGGCGGGGCAACAAGCCAGTGTCTGGATACAATTGGAATCCATAGATGGAAGGATATCGTAAAGGGGTTTGATATGCCCGGAATGGGGTACAGGGACGTATCTTATGACAGCTGGTACCTGGGTGCAGTAAAAGCAGTAAACGATGCCGGGTGGATGACCGGATTAAATGAAACTAACTTTGGTGCAGGAGAAAATCTTGGAAGAGGACAGTTCGCTACGATACTCTATCGTATGGAGGGCAGCCCTCAGCACGGATACGTCAATAAATTTGCCGATGTACCGGATCATTACTTTTTCTCAATCCCGGTCAGCTGGGCAAACAGTAATGGGATTATCACAGGATATGGCCACGATAATTTATTTGGCACAGGCGATGATATTACCAGAGAGCAGCTCGCAACGCTGATATATCGTTACGCACAATATAAGGGGAGGGATACAGGCGGAAGGGCAGATCTGGGAAAATTCAGTGACGGAAAAAATGTAAGTGGATTTGCATCGGAAGCTATGCAGTGGATTGTGAGCGAAGGAATTATTCAGGGTGAAGGGACGAACGGTCAGCTGAATCCGCAGGGGCAGGTCAGCAGGACTGTATGCGCAACTATTATTCAGAGATATTCCGGATTGTAAAAAATGAACAGAATTGAGAAAGCAGTGGGAAGTCTATGTCAAAATGTAGGAAGACAATAAGGGGTTTAAGTCTAGTATTAATGACAGCCATTCTGTTCCTGAGCAGTGTAATTTCCGTGTATGGGACAGATACAGAAGGCAGTGGAACCGGTGGCGCATCCTATGTGCCGGGTGAAGTGCTCGTTATGTATAGGGAGGATGTCTCAGAGGACCAGGCTGAGGTAATGGCTGAGGAACAAGGGGATGAAGGGGTTGAGTTAATATCCGAAACCGCAGAGGGAAACATTGCGGTAGTTTCTGTTGCAGAAGATTCATCTGTGGAAGAGGCCATGGAGGTATATGCTGCCGACGACCGTGTTGTTGCTGTATCACCAAATTATGAGCTGGAGCTTTTCGACGACACGACGGTAAACGACAGTCATTTTGGGCGGCAGACTTATCTGCAGCAGATCAGAGTGCCTCAGGCCTGGGAGATTGTCAATCAAAAAGAACACAGCAAAGTAAAGGTCGCAGTTCTGGATACAGGAGCAGACATTGTACATCCGGATATAGAAAACGTGCTGGATCTTGTCAACAGCAGAGAGATATTGAATGCAAACGGTTCCATGGGACCTCTTCAAGGAGATGGATATCAGAATGGTGCCTATTCTTCCGGCGGAGGACATGGGACTCATGTCAGCGGGATTATTGCGGCACAGGCCAACAACGGTGAGGGAATAGCCGGTGTCGGAAGTGCTCTTGACAATTCCGTTGTGGATCTGATGGTGGTAGATGTATTTTCTCAGGACCAGAAAACGAGTGTGTCGTATGTTCTAAAGGGATTGGAATATGCCAGAAATGCAGGGGCCAAGGTGATAAATCTGAGTCTGGGTATGAGAAAGACAGAAATCGGTTTGTATGATGATCTGCTTAGCAGAATGTGCCGCAGTCTTGCGGATGAAGGAATTATCATCATATGTGCCGCAGGCAATTATGGTACTGGAGATAACGGGAGTATCAACGTAATTCCTTCGGATTATGACAGTACAATCAGTGTAATTGCTGTTGACAACAATATGCAAAAAGCAAGTAGTTCCTGCTATGGTTCCCTAAAAGACATATCAGCGCCTGGAGTAAATATCTGGAGCACAATTAAGGGCGGCAGTTATGGAAATATGAACGGAACATCCATGGCAGCGCCGGAAGTGGCGGGAGTTGCCGCTATGATGTGTTCTCTAAATCCGGAGCTTTCTGTAGAAGAAGTAAGAACAATACTGCAAGATACAGCCACAGATATAGGGACGCCAGGCTATGATATTTATACAGGAGCAGGCATTGTAAATGCGCAGAAGGCAGTGGAAAGGGCAGCATCAATTTATGGAGGTGAAGAGGAAGTTCCGCTCCCTTACAACGATATAAAGAAAAACGACTGGTTTTACGATGCAGCCGTCTATATGTACAAAAATAAAATCATGACAGGCCTTGAGCCTACAGTCTTCGGTGCGTCTGAGAAAGTGAGCCGGGCACAGTTTGCTACAATTCTGTATCGGGCATCAGGAGAAAATAAAATACCGTTCACAGCCAGATTCCCGGATGTGGCAGACGGCCAGTTTTACTCAGAAGCAGTAACATGGGCTGCAGCCCGTGGAATTATCACAGGATACGAAAACGGAGCATTCGGCCCCGGAGACCTCATCACCCGTGAACAAATGGCCGTCCTGCTTTACCGTTATGTACAATACCTCGGTGCTGATACGTCCAACAAAAACAGTCTTTCTCATTTCCCGGACGCCCGTTCTGTAAGCCCCTTTGCGGAAGAAGCAATGCAGTGGGCCAACGCAGAAGGCATTATTACCGGTAATGGAGACGGAACACTGGCTCCGACGGCATTTGCAGACCGGGCGGCTTGTGCGACAATGATGATGCGGTTTATAAAAAAAATCGGGATTTAGCGACGGGCTTTAGTCGCGGCACGGATGGGGACGCTCCATAAAGGGATCGCCGAAAGCCTCCCGGAGAACATCCATGTCCTTTCAAAAACGCGGCCGCGGACCTAAGAAATTCTAGGCGGGAAACAGCCCTGAAAATGGAGCACCACTGACACAACACGAGAAATAGATGATTTCTCGCGATGGGTCAGCTGATTTTTGGATTCGGAATCCAAAAATCTCTCCATTTTCAGGGCTGTTTCCCACCAAGAATTTCTAAGGTCCGCGGCCGCGTTTTTGAAAGGACATGGATGTTCTCCGGGAGGTTTTCAGCTATCCCTTCATGGAGCTAGTGCATCCGACCGGTAGGAAAAAGCTCGTTTCTAAGAAGGGGCCTCAAACGGGGGCAGCGTATGGATATAGTATTGGCGGGACTTTTATATCCCCAGTAGGTGTACATAAGCAAGGGGATACGGTTCCGGTATCAAAATAATTCAATACGCATCTTGAAGATGAAAAGACACGCATAGCCAATCCACATCCGCTGCCCTGGTCCGGGATCCCACCCGGTTGGCGAGCTTTCCTGCCGATTGGATGAGTCAGCTTTATGACAGGGAGGCCGGGGAGGTGCCGGGGCTGTATATGCCGTTTCGAAATGCTGGAGTGCGCTTAGTGATTCTTGAACAGCCGATGCCGGATAGGCGGGGAACAACTTGATCTCCAAATCAAGTTGTTGCTGAACCCAGCGCGGG
>NZ_CYZU01000069.1 GCF_001404335.1 Faecalicatena contorta | reverse complement strand
CCGCGGCCGCGTTTTTGAAAGGACATGGATGTTCTCCGGGAGGTTTTCGGCTATCCCTTTATGGAGCGTCCCCATCCGCGCCGAAACTAAAGCTCGTCGCTAAATCCCAATTGACTTTATTGAGTTGATATGTTACATTAAGTGTATTAGTTGAATTAGTACACTTCACACACCAACCATACAGGAGGTTCGCATGATAAACATTGATTATCAAAGCAGGACGCCCATCTATGAGCAGATTGTCGAACGTTTCCAGATGCTCATTCTTAAAGGCGTATTAAAACCAGACGACCAGATGCCCTCCGTTCGCTCCCTTGCATTACAGCTGTCCATTAATCCGAATACGATCCAGAAGGCCTTTGCCCAGCTGGAGCAGCAGGGATATATTTATCCGGTTAAGGGGCGGGGGAATTTTGTTTCCGGCAGCGGGCAGCTGGCAAAGCAGAAAAAACTGGCATTTTTTGAGGACTTAAAAAAACTGATTTTCTATGGCAGGGAGATGGGAGTCACCCGCGAAGAATGCAGTAAAATAATTGATCAGCTATATCAAAAGGAGGTTCTGCATGATTGAATTAAAAAATATAGACAAAACATTTCAGAATATCCATGCAATAGATCATGTTACCGCATCGATCAGCGAAGGGATGATCTTTGGACTGGTGGGCAGCAATGGAGCTGGGAAAAGTACTCTTCTGCGCCTGATTTCCGGGATCCTGAAACCAGATGACGGGGCTCTTCTTGTGGACGGACAGCCCGCCTACGAGAATCGGGAGGCCAAAGAGAATATCTGCTTTCTCTCTGATTCCGCCTATTTTTTTCCAAATGCGACACCCGCGGTCATGCGGGATTACTACGCGATGGTCTATTCTCAGTTTGACAGCAAGGCATTTGACAGTCTCGCAGAAAAGCTGGACATCACACTCACCAGGAAACTGAATACATTTTCCAAGGGCATGAAAAAGCAGGTATCCCTGCTGCTCGGCCTATGCACGGGGACAAAATACCTCCTCTGTGATGAGACATTCGATGGACTGGATCCGGTCATGCGGCAGGCAGTAAAGAGCCTGTTTGCCGCAGAGCTGATGAAGCGGGATTTTACTCCGGTCATTGCCTCCCATAATCTCCGGGAGCTGGAGGATATCTGTGACAGCATCGGGCTGCTTCATAAGGGAAAACTTCTGCTCACCCAGGATCTGGATCAGATGAAATACCATGTCCATAAGATCCAGTGCGTCCTTCCGGACGAAGCCAGGGAGCAGCAGCTTCTCCAGGAACTAACGGTCCTGCAGTACGAGAAATCCGGTTCCCTGATGCTGATCACAGCAAGGGGAACAAAGGAAGCGCTTCTCAACTGTGTTAATTCAAAGGCTCCTGTATTTGCAGAAATACTGCCATTAACTTTAGAAGAAATCTTTATCAGCGAAACGGAGGTAGCCGGCTATGACATCAAAAATCTCATACTTTAAATTTATAGAATCCGACATCAGGCGCCGGGGATGGCTTGCCGCCCTGAGCGCAGTCCTGCTGTTTCTCATCCTTCCGGTTTATACGCTTCTCTCCATCGACAGTGTAAAGAATCAGCCTTGGTACAAGGCCGGCAGCGGGGATTTCCAAAGCTGGGCCTCCGGAACATTTCCCGGGTTTTTTAACGGTTCCACTAACCGCTATTTCGCTGTATTGATCGTGATCCTGGCAATTCTTTGTGCGGTAACCGGATTCTCCTATCTGCACTCCAGAGACAAACAGGACTTTTATCATTCCATGCCGGTCAGGCGTGTACAGTGGTTTGCAGTCTCATACTGGGGCGGCCTGATTATTTTTCTGGTACCCTATCTCCTGTTCGCATTGTCCACACTGCTGATAGGCCAGGCGCACGGAATACTGAACAGGGAGATATTGCTGACCGCCTTTACCTCCGTGCTGGGAGGCGTCCTGGGCTTTTTGATCTGTTATCACACCAGTATTCTGGCCATGTTCCTGACAGGCCGCATTGTTACAGGAGTTCTTGCTTCATTTGTCCTGCTTATATACGGGAACATTATTATGTTTCTTATGGGAGGACTTGCCTCTAAATTCTTTCATACCTGGACCAGCAGCTCCCCCGCTATTCTACAGGAGATCGTGGAATATATGACGCCAGCCACCCTATATATGCGGACATTACGTACGACTACCCTGCGGCCGTCGTCTCCGGCTGTCCTGATCTGTGCAGTTCTGTGTGCTGTCATACTGATCGCAGCCGCCCTTTTGATCTATAAATATTATCCGGCAGAGGCGGCTGAAAATGCACTGGCCTTTTCCAAATCAGCCCCTGTCATCAAGATCCTGATCGCGGTACCCACTGCATTATTTATCGGTCTGTTTATCGATTCTTTCAGCGCCAGCAGCGGCTCACGGTGGATTATTTCCTTCAGTATACTTACCGTAATTCTGCTCTGTCTGCTGATTGAATTCATATACCACCAGGACATCCGGCAGATCCTGTCGGGAAAAGCATCAACGGCCCTTTCCCTTTGTGCCGTAGCGGCAATTCTCTGCATCCTGCAGTTTGACCTGTTCGGATATGACACCTATCTGCCCAAAGAAAAAAAGCTTGCCGAAATGTCCGTATACACCGATAATTTTTCCGGATATTTTGACTATCCGGAAAGCTATGAAGGAGTCCTCTACGACCAGCTGAATGCTCCGGCCGCAGCCATCACTGATTACGAGACACTGTACCGTCTGTCAGAAGAAGGCATAGAGAACCTAAAGCAGGGGATCACACCCCAATTCATTAATCAGGGAGACAGCTCCCAGGATGCTGTCGTTGTCACAATGCGTTTTGGACTCACAAACGGGAAAAATGTTTACCGTCAGTATGCAGTAGATAAGACAGCGCTTTTGAGTGCGATGAAACAGGCCTGCGAGAGTGAAGCATACCGAAAAGAGCTTTTCCCGGTCTTCCATCTGAACCCGGAAGACATCCTTGGTATTTCTATGCAGGATATCTATTACAAGGCCGATTCACTGTCCTTAAGCAGGAAAGAGCAAAACCAACTTATCGATGCCTACAAAGAAGACGTCCTGAGCGCAGATATTGCAGAACTACAGAACGAAGCCCCATTGGGTGAACTTATCGTAGATTTCCCCGACAAGTATGCTGCCGAACCCGTAACCGGAAAAAGCGTGCATAAAATTCAATTAGGGCAGTTTTATGTCTATCGTTCCTATACAAATACACTGCAGTTGCTGGAGGAACACGGATACAAATTCCGAACCAAAATCAGTCCCAATGACGTTGCACTAATGACCTACTATCCGAATGAAGGCACAGACGATGTATATACTCAAAATGCTGACCTCGGTTATTCAACCATAGAAAAGCAGAAATCATCCTATGATTATTCCTTCGGAGACGGAATCCCCGTCACCAGTCCTGAAGAAATCCAGAAACTTCTGGATCAGATCAGCTATGACGAATGCAGCGGACTCCTTGGAAACTATAAAACCACAACGGGGTCCGTAGAAATCACCCTCAACGGAAAGGCTTATCCCAATACTTATGCGGTTTATGGGGAGTGAGGGAGGGTGGCAAAGGGGCCGCTGGACTGGAAGTGGAGCAGGGCTCTCCTGGATACGGTATTAGGGCATAAGTGCCGCTAATCAAAATCGGAGCCGGCATGTTGAACATCGCAGACACTCACGAGAATTCTGATGAATTCTCGCTGCGGGTCTGCTTTCTTCCAGGCCTTGTGGGCCTGGAAGAAGTTCACATGCCGGCTCCGATTTTGATGAAGCGGCACTAATGCCCTAAAAGACGCATCCAGGAGAGCCCTGCTCCACTTTCACACAGCTGGTCGCATCCTGTCAGAAGTTACTGTCACTTCCCGGGTGGGAACGCAGACGGGAGAGGCGGATTGTGCTTCAATGTTGATACCAAAGTCTCCCCAGCAGTAATGCACATCTCCCGTCAGTTGCCTGCATCTCCCATCCATAATCCACGCCTCCCGTCAGTTGCCTGCATCTCCCATCCATAATCCACGCCTCCCATTTGTAACCCACATCTCCCATCCGTAATCCGCCTCACCGTCAGTTTCTCAACCAATGTCAAGCTTCTACCGACCGGATGCACCAGCCTGTCTGGGGAGTGGCTTTGGCGGCTGCGGAGGGAGCTTTTTGTGCTGCTTTTTGGAAGCATAGAGTGCGCTTACAAATCCTTAATAAAAACCATGCCGGATGGAAAGGATAAAATTTGCTCACCAAAGCAAATTTTAAGACGGCCTGAGCCGCGCAATTCATCAGAATTGCGGGGTGAATGCCGCCGGGCCTTTCCATCCGGCATGGTTTTTATTTAGGATTTGTTAGCAAACGGACAGCTCCAAAAAACAGCACAAAAAGCTCCCCCGCAGCCGCCAAAGCCACTCCGCAGACAGGCGTCCTCCCCCCATTACATCAAAAATCTCATCCAGTTGAAGGGGGTCAGGAGTTTTATGCGGTTTTCACGGCTTTTGCTGATTTTCTGTCTTGTGACTCCCTCCGGGATGTTATATGTTCCGTCGGGCAGTGCCTGCACGGAATCGTCTTCGTAGCTTTTCATGTATCCCCTGAGCTGTTTTGTTACTTCTTTGCTGTCGATCACAAGCATCAGTTCTGTATCCAGGTAGGCACTTCTCATGTCCATGTTGAAGGAGCCTACGATTGCCAGATCATCTCCGATTGTGATGCTTTTCCCGTGATAGGAAACTCCGCCTTCGTATTCATGGATTTCCAGACCGGTATCTAAAAGTTTTCCTTTATTTTTCCTGTAATCCGAAGCGCCGAACGGGTTCCCGTTGTTGGCTACGGAATTGGTCATTAAAAGGACATTTTCGTTGGCTTCACAGACCGATTCAAACTCCTGATACATCCAGTCATTGCAGATGATGTATGGCGTGTGGATCGCGATTTCTTCATCGGTGTCCTTCATCAGGCTGGTCAAGGCATAAAACAGCGTTGGCTCTTTGGCGTATACATGGGTCGGATTGCTCAGAAGGGTAATCTTCCCTGTCTCAAAAGTCATGGCCTGATAATCTGGTTTCTCTTTTAGAGCCGGATTGTTTTTTAAGATCTCCTGGTATCTGGCTTCCAGCTCTTCTTTGGCACGGGTGAGGTCTTTGGCACGCACTCTCCAGGAGGTGGTTCTGAACTTCTTACATACATCCAGATCCCACACGGAATCAAAATAGAATTCCAGCTGATGTATGGAACTTTCATCATCGGGATTTCTTGTGTAGACCAGGACATCTCTGTCGTAATTCTTATATCCGTTGTCCCCCAGGAAATAGTCATAGGTGTTTCTTCCGCCCAGCATATACAGGCCGTCATCCACAATCAGATATTTATCATGAAGACGGCCCATGCTCTTCCATGGCGTCAGCAGGTTAATCCGGTTGTAAATCCTCACCTCTACATTTTTTTCCGATGAGAGGGCGTAAAAATATTCATTTCCATCCATCTGCTGAAACGCGGAAAACCCGTCCACAAGGACCTTCACATCCACGCCCCGCCTGGCAGCATGGATCAGAGCGGCAATGACATCTTTACCGCTCTGGTCCGCATGGAAATCAAATGTTGAAAGGATAATCCGGTTCTCTGCCTGTTCCAGCATCTTCAGACGTTCTTCCAGTCCGTCCGCATTGTCCTCTATGATACATGCCCTGTCACCGGATACAATATCTGAGTAGCAGTCCTCCGCATCAAAAGATTTTTTGTATTCCCTGCTTACCTTTGGCTGCCGGATATAAGATATGATTGTCCCCAAAAGTACATACAGAACAAATACCAGAATACCGATGATAAGGTATCTGATTTTAAAATGTTTCCTGTTTCTTCTGCCTTCCATTGCTGTTTTTCAGCCTGCAGCGGCATAATAGCCTCATACGCAGGCTGAGTACTTCCCTCCTAATAATAATTTACTTTGACTTTTTTCCCCATCTTACCGACTACGGACTCCAGCTGCTCTATCAGATTCATCCGCACGCTGAGGTCAAAACTCAGTTCCGAGTTCTGGTGTGCTTCGTTCACGGCAGTCCCCACAAAGAGATTCAGCTCCGTGCACTCTTCGATCAATATCTTTGCAAGCCGGGATGCACCGTTATTGGCATCCAGCTCGTCGAAGAACTCCACGTCAAATTCATCCTTCACATACCGTTTCAGCAATTTCAGCGCCTTACCCAGTGTCAGCACGCCCTCTGTAACCAGATCCAGCCCTTCTATCGTTGCCATGGGGGGCACGTTCGGATCATTGTAATCTACTTTGGTGATAATATCCTTCCTGAGAATCCTCGCAGCGATGTTGGCACTTGTCCCGCCGCATACGATTTTCCGGCCTTCTTTATGCATAAATTCATGCATCAGTTTCTCATCGTCTTCTTTGCTCTTCGGAGGCCCTGTAAATATATTTACTACTCTCCGCTCAATCACCCTCGCCACAGCCACCGTCGTGTCGTCGCCCGGTTTCTGTACATAGAGGTCATCGCATGCCTGGCTCAGAAGGGCAGCCAGCCTGGAGGCTGACATCGTTTTTTTCGTACACTGCAGGGTATACTCCGCCATGCTCTCCCAGGTCCATCCCTGCAGGTTCAGTATCTCACCCGCGCCGGCATAAATCACGCCATCGCTCATCAGTACAAAGCAGTCATTCTGCTGGACCTTAAAACGGTATTCGTGGATTTTCTTTCCCTCAATCACCCTTTCCTCGTAGGGATAATTTACAATTTTCTTGTCCCGGATAAATACACAGGCCGGATTATCATATTCCACCAGATAGGCGTCTCCGTTACGAAAGATCTGCAGGATACTGAATGTCGCATAAGCCACCTTCCTCACCTGGCAGATCGGAAGCGTTTTGGCGATTGTCGCCACACAGGATTCTATGGCTGCGCCTTCGAACAGCATCGTCCTGAGTATCTTGGATGTCAGTGTTGCGAGAATGTTAGCTTTCACACCACTCCCCATTCCGTCCGCAAGAATCACAATGTCGGAGTCCTCCGTCTTTAAGATCTCCACTTTATCGCCGCACAGTTCTTCATGGTGCTTATTCAGGCTCTTCCATGCCACGTCTATACTTACGCTCATATCATTCCTCCCCTTCATTGAGGATAGAATCCCGAAGTTTTGTCAGCGTCACCTTTGTCTCTGCTGTTGTCTCACCGAGCAGACCTGCAATCTCCTGGGCAACCATCATCTGCTTCTCGATGACCTCCTGCGCCATCTTAACGGTCTCCACTTTCAGGAAATAATGCTGCTCCTTGATTTTCTCCTCTCTGGTTACATCCTGGAAGGTTACAAGCACGGAATCCAGGTTTTCAATATAAACGATCGTCTCCTCCGCAGTCATTCTACCATGTTCCAGCTGGATCTTTTTGTGGATAACGGGTTCTTTGGTGCGCAGTGTCTCCTCAATATCCTCGGCCTCTATGAATTCGAAAATGTAACGCTGAACGGCCTCATCCCTTCCCACTCCGAGCAGTTCCTGCGCCTTTTTATTACATTCCCTGATCTTCATGCTGCTATCTATAATAAAGATCATATTCGGCGTAACATCCATCACCACATTGGACATAGACTCTGCCTGCGTCAGCGCATACGGCATGCACATGGACAGCTCTGCCTTATTCTGATAAACGGCGATCGCTTTATCCCTGCAGGTAGGATAGCCACAGGCTCCACAGTTCAATTCATCCTCCTCGGAATATTTCCCGGTAGACTTCAGAATATCCCGGATTTCCTTATCCGTGGGG
Source organism: Faecalicatena contorta (assembly GCF_001404335.1). Taxonomy (GTDB): domain Bacteria; phylum Bacillota; class Clostridia; order Lachnospirales; family Lachnospiraceae; genus Faecalicatena; species Faecalicatena contortus_B. The sequence goes on along the minus strand of NZ_CYZU01000069.1, from coordinate 16,457 downwards.
ATACGGTCCGTCAGGTGGTTGTCCTCAAATGCCTTTGCCAGTTCCTGCGTGCTCATTTCCGGCAGGTTCCTTGCAGCCTTATAAGATACCTCATTTTCAATCTTTACTTTCGCCTTCACATAAGACGTGTTCCACCTTGCGGATGCTGGGCCCTTCGCGCATCCGCCTTCACAGACATTTGCCTCAATAAAGCAGTGCTCCAGTTCTCCCCGCTGCAGACACTCCAGCATCTCCATGCAGTTTGCCAGTCCGTCCACATAGACTTTATGATATGTATCGGCCTCCTCCTCGGTCACAACTGACTGAATCACGCCTCCGCTGATCGGATACATTCGGTTAACCTTAGGATCCGGGTTACCCATAGGCTTATCCTCGCAGGCATAGATATCGATACCTGCCTCCTCCAGCCAGATCGACAGTTCTTCAAAAGTAAGAATCGCATCAATCGCTCCGAATACTCTTTCATCCCCGATTGCCTCCTGTTTTTTCGCAATACACGGCCCCAAAAATACCACTTTCACATCATTACCGTACAGCTTCTTTATATAACGTCCGTGTGCCACCATGGGTGAAACCACCGGCGCCAGCAGATCCACACAGTCAGGATAATACTTTTCCACCAGATCATTGACACTCGGACAGCATGTCGTAATTATATTAGGCATCTTATTTTCCCGAATGATTTTTTTATACTCATTCGTCACCATGGCTGCCCCTTCGGCCGTCTCCCTGACCTCTGCAAACCCAAGTTTTAAAAGAGCATCCACAACCTGTCCCGGCCTGTCAAATTCCAGTACTCCAATATAAGACGGAGCGATCGAAATAATCATTTTAAACCCCTGCCTCAGATACCCCTTCACCCGATCCATATCGCTGGCAAACGTCTTGGCATTCTGCGGGCAGATCTCCATACACCGGCCGCAGTTAATACAGTGGTCCTTCAGAATATGCGCCTGCTCATCCCGTACGGAAATCGCCTTCACCATACAGTAGCGCACACACTTGTAGCAGTGCCTGCATTTCGCATCCTTAAAATCAATCACTCTCATGACTTCTAAGCTCCTCTCATCTCAAAACATTTCTGAAACCATTCTACCACTGATCACACCAAATATCCATAAATTTTAGTGAATGACAGGAGGAATGAACGGATGGGGGGAGGAGGCCGCCTGTGGAAGGAGAGACTTGTGCCGGGGGGCGGGAAACTTCCTTCCCCCTTTCTGCAGGCGGTCCGTTTGCCAAGTGTCACTAGATAAAAACCGCCGCCAGGGGGGAGGCACCAAAGGCATTCACCCCGCAATTCTGATGAATTGCGCGGCTCAGGCCTTTTTAAAAGATGCTTTGGTGAGCATCTTTTAGCCTCCCCCCTGGCGGCGGTTTTTATCAAGTGACACTACGGCGCACTCTATGCCTGTCAGAAAGGGGTAAGGAAGTTTCCCGCCCCCCGGCACAAGTCCCTCCTTCCACAGGCTGGGTGCATCCAGACGGTTGGATGCTGTTCATGGAGAAGTTTGACGGGGCCGGTGGATCCTTTTGGATACGCGTAAAGCCCTCCTGTAGTCAATTATAACGCACCCCTTACGATACCGTCCTATCCAGGCCCGCACCATCCGCCTCTCCCGCCTTAATCTCCCCTCCGAGGGGGAACGATCTTTCCTGCCGGCCGGATGCGCCCAGCTAAGTGAAAGGTGAGCCGGATCCCCCTGTGGGGCTGTGCATGCCATTTCTGTACCCTTAATAGCGCGCGATAGAATCCGTTAGAGAAAAAACAGGGAACCTGGAGGGCAGAATTTGTTTTACCAAAACAAATTCTGTTGCCGCCTGCGGCTCAAAATCATCAAGATTTTGGGCCAAATGCGGCAAGTCCCTCCAGGTTCCCTGTTTTTTCTCTTACGGTTTCTTAGCAAGCGGGCAGGATACAGAAATGGCATGCACAGCCCCACAGGGGGATCCGGCTCACCTTTTACTTAGCGTCCCGTCCCCATCCACTCGCTAAAATCCGCTCCTTAGTTAATACTTCTTTTTACATAGCTTGTATGCAGTATATGATGTGCCTTTTCACTTCCCGGTTCTCCAAGGAACTCCTCATAGAGTTTCTGGATAGACGGGTTGTCATGTGATTTTCTGATAGTTTTTGCTTTATCATTATCATACAGTGCTTTTGCACGGATAGCTCTGACATCTTCATAGTTGCGTACGTCTGCATGTACCTGAGGCTGTCCGCCTCCGTTTACACATCCGCCCGGGCAGCACATGATCTCGATGAAGTGATAGTCTGCTTCCCCTGCACGTACTTTATCCATAATCTGCTTTGCGTTGGACAGTCCGGATGCTACTGCTACTTTGACATCCATTCCTGCCACATTGTATGTAGCCTCTTTGATGCCTTCTGTACCGCGGACCTCGTTGAACTCCAGGCTTGCAAGTTCTTCGCCTGTCAAAGTCTCAACCGCTGTACGCAGCGCGGCTTCCATAACGCCTCCGGTTGCTCCGAAGATCACGCCCGCACCTGTGGACTCTCCTAACGGATCGTCAAATCCTTCGTCCGGCAAGCTTCTGAAGTTGATTCCGACTTTGCGGATCAGACGGGCAAGTTCTCTTGTGGTGATTGAGATGTCAACGTCGGGTACTCCTGCTGCATCCTGGTCGTCACGGTTGATCTCGAACTTCTTCGCCGTACATGGCATTACGCTGACACATACGATGTTCTTCGGGTCTATGCCCATCTTCTCGGCATAATATGTCTTTGCAATAGCGCCGAACATCTGCTGTGGTGATTTGCAGCTGGACAGGTGTTCCAGCTGATCCGGATAGTAGTGCTCACAGTATTTGATCCATCCCGGTGAACAGGAGGTCATCATCGGAAGCACTCCGCCGTTCTGTACACGGTCGAGGAACTCATGTGCCTCTTCCATGATGGTAAGGTCTGCACTGAAGTCTGTATCGAATACTCCGTCGAATCCGATTCTTCTGAGTGCCGCCGCCATCTTGCCTTCCACGTCTGTTCCCATCGGATATCCGAATTCTTCTCCAAGGGCAGCTCTTACGGAAGGAGCCGGCTGAACGATGACATGTTTGCTCTCATCCGCAATTGCAGCGAGCACGTCGTCGATAAAGTCTTTTTCATATAAAGCACCAGTCGGACATGCGGTGATACACTGACCGCAGGATACACAGCTTGTTTCTGCCAGTCCCATATCAAACGGTGAACCGATAGAGGATGCGAATCCTCTGTTGTTTGGCCCGATCACGCCTACGGACTGTACTTTTTCACAGACAGCCGTACATCTTCTGCAGAGGATACACTTGTTATTGTCACGGATCATATGAGGTGCGCTGTCATCCAGCTCAAACTCCGGTGATTCTCCTGCAAAATAGTTCTCATCTTCCACGCCCAGTTCCTGGCATAGCTCCTGAAGCTCGCACTTTCCGCTTCTGACGCAGGAGAGACATTTTTTATCATGATTGGAAAGAATCAGTTCCAGCGTACGCTTTCTCGATGCGATCAGCTCCGGGGTGTTTGTCAGGACCTCCATTCCCTCATTGATCGGGTGTACACAGGCTGCAACCAGATTCCTTGCACCTTTTACTTCTACGATGCACATACGGCAGGCACCAATCTCATTGATTTCCTTCAGGAAGCACAGAGTGGGGATCTTAATCCCTGCGATATGTGCCGCATCCAGAATCGTAGAGCCTGCCGGTGCACAGACATCTATGCCATTAATTTTAATATTTACATTTTCCATAGTCTCTATCCTCCATTACTCTTTGTAAATCGCACCGAAACGGCATTTCTCCATACAAGCGCCGCACTTCACACATTTTTCTGGGTTAATCATATGTGGTTCTTTTACGCTGCCGATGATTGCATCAGACGGACAGGTTCTTGCACATAAGGTACACCCTTTACATTTGTCAGCATCAATCTTGTAGTGGAGCAGGTCTTTACATACTCCTGCCGGACACTTTTTGTCTACGATATGTGCGATGTATTCGTCCCTGAAGTAATGAAGCGTGGAAAGTACCGGGTTCGGCGCTGTCTGCCCCAATGCACACAGAGAATTGGATTTCAGGTGGTAACACAGTTCTTCCAGCTTATCCAGATCTGCCATTGTTGCCTGGCCCTTCGTGATCTTCTCCAGGATCTCCAGCATACGTCTTGTGCCGACACGGCATGGCGTACACTTACCACAGGATTCGTCTACTGTGAATTCCAGGAAGAACTTCGCGATATCTACCATACAGTTATCTTCGTCCATAACAATCAGACCTCCGGATCCCATCATGGAGCCGATTTCTATCAGGTTGTCATAGTCGATCGGCACATCAAAGTGCTCGGCCGGAATACATCCGCCGGATGGTCCGCCTGTCTGGGCTGCCTTGAACTTCTTGCCGTTCGGAACACCGCCGCCGATCTCTTCTACGATCTCACGGAGTGTGGTTCCCATTGGAATCTCCACAAGACCGGTATTGTTAATCTTACCGCCGAGAGCGAATACTTTTGTACCCTTAGACTTCTCTGTGCCCATGGATGCAAACCATTCCGGGCCGTTCACGATAATCTGCGGGATGTTCGCGTACGTTTCAACATTGTTCAATATGGTCGGTTTCTCGAACAGACCTTTCAGTGCCGGGAATGGCGGACGAGGTCTTGGCTCTCCTCTGTTGCCCTCGATGGAAGTCATGAGAGCCGTCTCCTCACCGCAGACAAAGGCGCCTGCACCAAGTCTCAGCTCAATATCAAAATCGAAGCCGCTGTCGAAAATATTTTTTCCTAACAGGCCGTACTCTCTCGCCTGTCCGATCGCGATTTCGAGACGCTTTACTGCGATTGGGTATTCTGCACGCACATAAATATATCCCTGGGAAGCACCGATCGCATAACCTGCGATTGTCATAGCCTCCAGAACTACATGCGGGTCACCTTCCAGTACGGAACGATCCATAAATGCACCCGGGTCTCCCTCGTCGGCATTACAGCAGACATACTTCTGATCCGCGTCATTTGCCGCCGCAAATTTCCACTTCAGACCCGTCGGGAAGCCGGCGCCTCCGCGTCCTCTGAGGCCGCTGTCCAGCAGGATCTGGATGACATCTTCCGGTGTCTTTTCCGTCAGTACGGTACCCAGAGCCTCATATCCACCTGTACCTATGTATTCTTCGATATCCTCCGGATTAATAACACCGCAGTTTCTCAAAGCGACTCTCTTCTGCTTCTTATAGAAGTTTGTCTCATTCAGAGGAAGAATCTTGTCTGTCTTTGTTGTCTCATCGTAAAGAAGACGAGTAACTACCCTTCCCTTTAACAGATGTTCGGATACAATCTCCGGAATATCGTCTTCCTGTACCATGGAATAGAAAGATCCTTCCGGATATACAATCATGATCGGTCCCAGCGCACACAGTCCGAAGCAGCCGGTTTTAACAACACCGACTTCATCAGCCAGACCCTGGGCCTTGATTTCTTTCTCAAGTTTTTCTATAATTCTCGGGCTTCCGGAGGAAGTACAGCCTGTTCCACCACAAACCAAAACGTGCGAACGATACATAATCATTAGCCTCCTTTATTTTTTCTCAACACTCTTCTGTACTGCACCCAATGTATACTTTGTTACGACCTGGCCGTCCAGAAGATGCATTCTTAATACTTCCAATGCTTTTTCCGGATTCATCTTTACATATGTAACTTTCTCCTTGCCTGGTTCCATAACTTCTACGATAGGCTCGTACTGGCAGAGTCCGATGCATCCTGTCTGTGTTACGTTAATATTGTTAAGGCCCTGCTCCTGAACAGCATCGGAAAGCGCTGTCAGCACTGGTCTTGCGCCGCTTGCGATTCCGCAGGTAGCCATGCCGACTACCACTCTGATCTGGTCTTCGCTCTCTGCGCGGACGCCGACTTTACCCTGCATTTTTTCTCTAATTGCGCGTAATTCTTCGAGAGATTTCATGTATTTCCTCCATTCTTATTTTCAAAATCATCTATATATCCGCTCCCTGGTCTGCCTCAGCCTTATTTGACTCGAGAAATTCCCTGATAAATCCGGAGACCTCCAGACTTGAGAAAGAAATGTCTTCCCCCAGAATCTCTCTGATCTCACGAGTATCCAGAACAAATTCACTGTCATTATACCGGTAAGTATAAATAAATCGAATCTGTTCATTGAAAACAACCAGTGTATGTATGGTAGAACTAATATCCCCGAGCGGCATTCTGTCTATATGTGATAATCCAAAAACAGCTGTTACCACTGTTCCCTTTCCTAATTCCGACATAATGGAGAAGCTACCTCCTGTACTCTCTGCAGCCTGTTTGAAAAAAGGCACTCCCAAACCTACTCTTCTCGTAGTCCTAGTCGTGTAAAATGGGTCCTGCACCTTTTCTACCTGTTCTGCAGACATACCGCATCCGTCATCCTTGATTACAACGGTGAGCGTGTCCTCCTCTGTCTGCACAGAAACCCCTATTTCAATAAGTGATGCTCCTGCACGTACAGAATTTTCAGCAACGTCCAATATGTTCAGAGATATTTCCGGCATCATCGGCTTATTCGTATTTTGCTAAAATGTCGTCAATATCATCCACTGTCAGACGGCCGTATACTTCCTCATTAACCATCAAAACCGGAGCCAGTCCACAGGCGCCTACACAACGGCATGCATCCAGTGAAAACTTGCCGTCAGGCGTACATTCTCCGCCAACAATGCCAAGTTTTTCCATGAGCGCATTGTAAATATCCCCGGAGCCTTTAACATAACAGGCAGTTCCGAGACAGACGGAAATCTGATATTTTCCTTTCGGGTTTAATGTAAACTGGGAATAGAATGTAACAACTCCGTATATCTTTTCCAGAGGGATCCCGGTTTCGTTAGAAATGATCGTCTGTACCTCTATTGGAAGGTATCCATAGATATCCTGGGCTTTTTGAAGAATCGGCATCAAGGCGCCTTTTTCATCCTTCAGCTCAGCTATCACTTTTAATAAAGATTCTTCTTGTTCCTTTGTTCCTGTAAACGGAACGGTTTGTTTCTTCGCGAGCATCGCTTAACCTCCATTCTTTTCTTTGGGTTTGTACCCATATTATAATACCATGAGATATGACAAAATTCCAGAACTATTTACGTTACTTTTTGTTCATATTTACCGATAACTATTCTCATTATTACTAATATTCACGAAATCGGGAGTTAGTGACGAGCTTTAGTCTCGGCACGGATGGGGACGCTCCATAAAGGGATAGCCGAAAACCGCCCTGGGAATATACCTGCCCTTTCAAAAATGCGGCCGCGGGCCTAAGTAATTCCAGGTGGGAACCAGCCATGAAAATGGGGTACAGCTGACACATCACAGGAAATCCGATGATTTCCCGCGCTGAGTCAGCCGATTCTTTGATTCGGTGATCAAAGAATCCCCCCATTTTCACGGCTGGTTCCCACCTGGAATTACTTAGGCCCGCGGCCGCGTTTTTGAAAGGGCAGGTATATTCCCAGGGCGGTTTTCGGCTATCCCTTCATGGAGCTGGTGCATCCAGCCGGCAGGAAAAGACCCGTCTCTAAGGTGGGGCCTCAAACGGGGGCAGCGTATGGATATAGAATTGATGGTACTTTCATGTCCCTGGTAAGTATACGCATAGCCAATTCCATCCGCCTCCCTCGTCTCGGGCTCCCAACCAGGGGACGAGTTCTTTACTGCTGGTCGGATGAATCAGCCAAGCGGACTGTAAGCGGCAAGCCCTTTGGCCTGTATGGTCGGTTTAAAACGCCTTATAGCGGACGACTAGAAGCTCTTAGAGAGCCGGAGGCATTCGGAAGGGATGAAAATTGATTCTCCGAAATCAATTTTCAATCCGGCCTGTGCTGAAAAAATATCAATTTTTTCAGCGCATGCCGGATGTGCCCTTCCGGGTGCCTCCGGGTCTCTTAGAGCTTCTTCGTTAAGCGGTCAGGATTTTAAACCGACCATACAGGCCAAAGGGCTTGCCGCTTACAGTCCGCTTGGCGTCCCCATCCGCGCCGAGACCAAAGCTCGTCGCTAACTCCCGATTGCTTTTTATAGGTACAAATGCTATACTAAACCCATGATTTTACCTGATATTTTCTCGGGTTAATACTTTATTTTCAGAATTTAGGAGGGCTTATGACAATAGGGGAAATGAAGAAATTGCTGGATGCCGACATTCTGTTCGGCGAAGAATTATTGGATTTGGATGCAGAATTCGTTTTTTCATCTGATATGATGAGCGATGTCCTTGCCTTTGCCGATCAGTGCTCTGTCCTGATTACCGGGCTGTGCAACCCGCAGGTCGTCAGGACGGCGGAGATGCTGGACATTGCCTGTATTGTATTTGTACGCGGTAAGATGCCGGATGAGAATATCATTGCGCTGGCCCGCGGCAAGGGAATGGCTATTCTGGCCACCAAACATTTTATGTTTACGACATGTGGGATCCTGTACGAACACGGACTCCGGGGAGGTGCCTGAATGGATGAATTATTGACATTTACTTATACAATCTCCGGGGATGATTTTACCCGTGCAGGGGAGGCCAGCAGCGCTATTAAAAACAAGCTGAAGATGCTGGGAGTGAATGCTTCCGCTATCCGCAAGGTCGCCATCGCCATGTATGAAGGTGAGATCAATATGGTGATTCATGCCAATGGCGGAGAAATCACCGTTACAATCTCGGATACTGAGATCACAATGGTCCTGGCCGATGTGGGGCCTGGTATCGAGGATATCTCCAAGGCAATGCAGGAGGGGTACTCTACTGCGCCGGAGGAAGTGCGTTCTCTCGGTTTTGGGGCCGGCATGGGACTTCCGAATATGAAGAAATATTCGGATGATTTTCACATAGAATCCGTGCCCGGGAAGGGCACTACTGTTACCATGAAAGTATTTATCTAACCGCACAGCCGGATTTATGAATCACTGTAACGAAAGGAGCTGTCATGGACAAATTTATGCGGTCTGTCCGACTCAAGGAAGACCTCTGCCAGGGCTGTATTAATTGTATCAAGTATTGCCCGACCCAGGCAATCCGTGTACATAATGGGAAAGCCCATATTATCGATAAGTTCTGCATAGACTGCGGCAGATGTATCCGTTACTGCCCGCACCATGCAAAAATACCAATCTATGATTCCTTAAATGTTTTGAATGATTATAAGTATACCGTTGCACTGCCCGCGCCGTCACTCTATTCTCAGTTCAACAACCTGACAAATGTGGACATTATACTGAACGCACTGCTTAAACTGGGGTTTGACGACGTATACGAGGTCAGTGCGGCGGCGGAGCTGGTCTCCGAAGCTTCCAGGGAGTATATGAAGGAACATGAAGATGAAGGGCCTTTTATCAGTTCCGCCTGTCCATCCGTGGTCAGGCTGATCCGGGTGAAGTTCCCCTCCCTGCTCTCCAAGCTGCTTCCGATCAAGCCGCCGGTAGAGGTTGCCGCCGAGATAGCCAGGGCGCATGCCATAGAGAAAACGGGGCTGCCTTCCGAGGATATCGGGATCATCTTTATCTCCCCGTGCCCCTCCAAGGTTTCTTATTCTAAGGCGCCTCTGGGAATCGACAAGAGCAACATTGATAAAGTGGTCGCCATCAAGGATGTTTATCCGCTGCTGCTCCCGCATATGAGCCGGGATGAGTCACAGCTTGAGCCGCTCTCCAATTCCGGAAGGATCGGGCTTGGCTGGGGCAATGTCGGCGGCGAAGTGGGCGGCCTTCTGATTGACAGCTATCTGGCTGCCGACGGTATCGTCAATATCCTTCGGGTTCTGGAAGAGATCGAGGATGAAAGGATCCACGGCCTGAAGTTTATCGAACTCAGTGCCTGCAACGGCGGCTGTGTGGGCGGCACACTTACCGTAGAGAACGCTTATGTGGCAACTACCAAGACGAAACGACTGCTGCGCTATCAGCCTGTCTCCAAGAGCCATCTCTCCAGCCATCCCGAACTGAAAAGCGTACACTGGGATGACGATGTGGAGTATGAACCTGTCTTCCGTCTTGGCAACAGTTTCAAGGAAAGCCTGGAAATGATGAGCACGGTGGAAGAACTGACCAAGAAGTTCCCGGGCCTGGACTGCGGATCCTGCGGGGCGCCCACCTGCCAGACTCTCGCAGAAGATATTGTAAGAGGCGCGGCTACCAGCAATGACTGTATCTATGTATTGAGGGAACATATTTCCAGTCTCTCCAAAGAGATTGATTTTCTCTCCAAAACATCCAATCTGTCCTGTAACACCGATGATGACAACGCAAAGCTGCTCCATGAGTACATACACAAACTCACGACAGAACTGGATGCATTTGGAGTTCCTGAACGACATAAAAAGAAGAGGGAGGAGTAGACCATGAAACTACAGTCTGTTTTAGATATACCAGGATGCAAAGTACTGGTAAAGGGGAATCCGGAACGTGAGCTGTCGAAAGTATTCTGCTGCGACCTGCTCAGCATCGCTATGAGCAAGGCCCCGGCCGACGGAGTCTGGGTGACGGTAATGGGGAATAAAAACACCCTGGCGGTTGCCTCTCTGACGGAAACTGCCTGCATTATCCTGGCGGAGGGAGTTGGGCTGGACGAGGGGACGCTTAAGCAGGCGGAAAGCGAAGGCATTGCCGTCCTGGCCACAGAACTTCCGGTATTTGATATGGCTCTGGAAGTCTATGAAGCAGGATTATCATGATAACGTTGTATTATGACCTGCATCTCCACTCCTGCCTGTCCCCCTGTGGAGATGACGACATGACTCCTGCCAATATTGCAGGAATGGCTTCCATCAAGGGCCTGGATGTCATCGCACTCACGGATCACAACAGCTGTAAGAATTGCCCCGCAGCCATGGTTCACGGCAGAGAATACGGTGTCATCGTCATTCCCGGAATGGAGCTGTGCACCACGGAAGAGGTTCACGTCATCTGCCTCTTTCCCGCACTGGAGAATGCCCTTGCATTCGACGGATATGTTTACGAACATATGCTTCCCATTAAGAATCGGGAAGAGATATTCGGCAAACAGCAGATCATGGATGAGAATGACGAAGTAACGGGTACGGTGGAAAATCTGCTTATTAATGCCACGGACATTGCGTTCGACGATGCCTTTTCCCTGGCTGCTTCCTACGGCGGCATCGCCTATCCGGCCCATGTGGATAAGAGCTCAACGAGTGTACTTTCCAACCTGGGCTTCGTTCCGCCGGACAGTACCTTTACATGTGCGGAGTTCCATGACCTGAAGAACCTGCACAGAATACAAAAAGAGCATCCGTACTTCTTACAATGTAATATCGTAAGCAGTTCAGATGCCCACTATCTTGAGGATATCCGGGAACCGGAATATCAGATTTTTTCGGAATCGAAGGAGATTCCCGATATTCTAGATGCGCTTCAGACAAAGATATAGGAAACGGATGCAAGGAATACGGGCAGATTGGCCCTATTCCTTGAACCGGTACCCTACGCCTACTTCTGTCACTATAAAACGGGGTTCTGCAGGATTCTTCTCGATCTTTCTGCGCAGCGTGGCCATGAATACCCGAAGTGTCCCGGCTTCAACGCCTTCACCATATCCCCAGATTTCTTTTAATATATAGTTGTGGGTCAGTACTTTTCCCCGGTTTGAAATAAGCAGCGTCAGGATCTTATACTCGATAGGAGTGAGGTGGATCTCCTCTCCGTCCACCAGGACACTTCGTTTTGTATAGTCAACGGTCAGATAATCCTGATGAAACATTTCCTGGGCGCTGTCCGGCGCCATCTTCTCCATCTTGCGCATGGCAACCCTGATTCTTGCCATCAGCTCTCCCATATAAAATGGTTTCGTGACATAATCATCGGCCCCTGCATCCAGTGCCTGTATCTTTTCCTGCTCTTCCTGCCTTGCAGATACAACAATAATCGGAGTGTTGGACAACTCCCTGACATGCTTGACCACTTCCAGGCCTTCCCCATCCGGAAGCCCCAGATCCAGCAGGATCATATCCGGCTGGTTTGCGTAGAAAAGGCTGATTGCCTCCTTTACCGACTTCGCAACATAATAGCCGTATCCCTCATCTTTTAAAGTCATACTCATGAAATTTACAATATATTTGTCATCTTCAACAATTAAAATTGTCTTTTTCTCGTTCATCTTTACCACCCGTTCATAAGTCGTAACTATTCCCTGACAAGCCTGTAAACTGCTTCCCTTAATCTGCAATTCTTGCTTCCAGCCAGAAAGTAAACCTGGCACCGCCCTCCCTGCAGTTTTCTGCCCATATCTTTCCGCCATGAGCCTCCACCACTTCCTTGCAGATTGCAAGGCCCAGGCCAATTCCGCGTTTCCTGTCCGTGCTTTTATCCGAAAGCGATACGAATTCATCGAAGATCTTTTCCTTCATGTCCTCTACGATTCCATCGCCATCATCTTTCACAACAAAATAAACCCTGTTTTTGCGGTAGGAAACATCCAGAGAAATGCTTCCCCCGTCCTGCGTGTGCTTCACCGCATTGTCCAGGAGATTCACCAGAACCTGCATGATCATCTTCCCGTCCATGTCCGCTACGACCACGCGGTCAGGCAGGGACACTCTGAAATCTCTTCTGCTTTTCAGGCCGATTACATGCTTCTGCACCTCATAGACAATATCATCGACGACCTCCTGGTGTTTTTCGATGAACTGCTGTCCACTCTCGATTCTGGTCATGCTCAGTACATTTTCCATCATCTTCATCAGCCACATGGACTGCTCTATAATGTCCCGCAGAAGATCGTCTCTTGTCTGTCTGTCCATAGTTTGGTTCTCGATCATCAGGCTGCAGTCCCCCATAATCCCTGTCAGGGGTGTTCTGAAGTCATGGGAAATACTTCGCAGCATACTGCTCTTCATGTGTTCCCGCTGCACCTCCAGTTTGGTCTGTTCCTGCTCCGCATAGATCAGTTCTCGGTCCAATGCGATTCCGATCTGGTTGGCTGCTGTTTTCACCAGCATCTCCGCTTCTGCCGCCAGCCCCTGTTTGTGGTTGAACACTTTTAAAGTCCCCAGCTGTCTGGCCATTCCGATGATCGGGAATATCAGGTAGTCCTTGGATGTGTACTCATTGCCGGAACCAGCGGGAATCGTCTCCCCCTCCAGCTCCACAATGCTTTCATATCCCGTATGCTCATAAATATAGTGGATTCCCAGATGGATAATATTATCTTTGCCGGTTACATTGATGAACTTTTCTGACATCTCACAGAGTCTCAGAGCCGTCTCCTCGCTGCCCTGTGCGATTACCAGCTGTTTCTGGAAGCGTGCCGTCAGACTGGAGGATATACAGGCTGTGATCAGAAAAAAGCCCATCAGCGCCACATCATTCGGATTCATAATCGCGAAGGTGTGTACAGGAACCGTAAAAAAATAGTTGAACATCATAACGCTTACAATAGCGCCTATGATACCGTACTCATATCCTTTTGTAAATACACTGATCAGAAGCACAGCCACCATAAATACCATCAGCCCGTTTTCCTTTTCCACACCGAACTGATTAAGCAGAAGGCAAACCAGACTGGCAGACAATACGATCAGTATTGTCCGCAGTGCATAGATAAGCTTTATATTCCTGGCAAGGTTCCTGATCCTCTTTCCCATTCCATCCATGGCTTCCTCCTGGTTACTGTGCTCTACCGCGGCGTTTGAACAGTAACCCTCCTGGATTACTTTCTTACTGATTCCGTACTATCATAACACTTTAACGGATATTTGCCAAGATTCTGTCGATGTCCTTTTTCAGCCCCACCACCATTAAATGGTCCTCTCTTTCCAGAATCCGCTCCGCATGGGGAAGAAGCTGAAGATGCCCGTTCTTCTTGATGCCCAGAATGCTGACATGGTATTTAGAGCGTATAGCCAGCTGCCGGATACTCTTCCCTATCCACTCCTCCACCGGCGGTATCTCAAATATAGAATACCCCTCGGTCAGTTCGATATAGTCAAACACATGGTTGGCACTGTGTTTCACCGCCAGGCGCTCCGCAATATCCCTGTCCGGGTAAATAACCTCGTCTGCTCCGTTTCGCAGCAGGAACTTTGCGTGAATGTCCCTGTTCGCCTTGCTTACTACGTATTTTGCGCCCATTTCTTTGATCAGGCTGGTAATCTCAAGGCTGCTCTGGAAATTTGAACCTATACATACAAAACAGATATCAAAATTCCCGATGCCAAGGCTCCTCAGCACATCCTCATTTGTACAGTCCCCCACCTTCGCCATCGTGGCGTAAGGGAGAAGATCCTGCATACATTCCTCATTCCTGTCAACAATCATCACTTCATTGCCCAATTGGGACATATTAACACATAAATGATGTCCCAGTCTGCCCAGTCCAATTATTAATACTGATTTCATAGCATTCACCTCTGTCTATCCTATCATAATCTTTTCCACTGGCACCTTCACAGGAGCCTCTATTTTGTGCCCTCTAAGAGAAAGGGCAAATGTCATACTGCCGATTCTTCCGCAATACATCAGGAAAATCAACACCAGCTTCGAGGCAGTCTCCAGATCTCTGGTAATACCGGTGGACATTCCCACTGTTCCAATAGCCGACACCACCTCAAAAGCAACATCTGTCATTTCCGCAGGTTGTACGGTTACAATAACCAGCACAGCCAGGATCACTGCGAACATATTAATACACAATACCGCGCTGGCTTTCCTGATGGAATCCTCATCCAGACGCCTTCCCAAGATATTACAGTGCATCTCCTTTCGCAGATTGGCCTGCACATATATTAATAGTACCACAAATGTGGTGGTCTTAATACCACCCGCCGTAGATCCCGGGCTTCCTCCTATAAACATCAGGATCGTAGTCAGAATCTTACTGCTGTCTGTAAGCGCTGCCGTATCCACTGTATTGAAACCGGCCGTTCTCGCGGTCACGGATCCGAACAGGGAACAAAGCACCTGATCCCCCAAGGGCATGCCTGCAATGGTATTATTTTTTTCAAAGAAAAAGAGCAGCGCCGCTCCTCCGAAAATAAGTATTGCTGTGGATATAAGTACAATTTTAGTATGAAGCCGGTATTTCCTGAAATTTAGCTTATTTACCGAAATGTCATTCCATACAAAAAAACCAATTCCTCCAATGACAATCAGGCTCATAATCACCAGATTTACTATTGGGTCATTATAATACTGGGTAAAAGAGGAGTATGCCCCGCTCTCCCCCATCAGATCAAAACCGGCATTACAGAAAGCAGATATGGAATGAAAGATCCCAAAATATACCGCTTTCCCCAGGCTCATCTCCTTGCTGAATCTAACCGCCAGGATCAGAGCCCCCATTCCTTCGAATATAGCCGTTCCGACAATAATCTTTTTAGCCAGACGGACAATTCCGCCCACCTGCATAATATTGACGCTCTCCTGGAGCGTCCCTCTTGTCCATAGACCAATCTTCCTCCGCAGAAGAATTGCGAAGCATACGCCGATTGTCATAAATCCCAGTCCGCCAATCTGTATGATACACAGAATAACACACTGTCCGAATGTGGACCAGTACTGAAAAGTATCCGCGATTACCAGTCCGGTTACACATGCAGCAGAAGTTGAAGTAAACAGCGCATCCGTAAAAGGGGTGTATACCCCGGCCTTAGTTGACACAGGCAGCATCAGGAGCCCTGCTCCCAGAAAAATGATAATACAGTACCCCAAGACAATCATCTGTGTCTGGGTCAGACGTTTTGTAAACAGTTTCATGCCGCACCAACCTCATTTTCCATTGCCAGCAGCTCCAGCCGCTGCAGCAGTTCTTCTTTTTCGGCAAATACATTGATGTGTGACTGCCTGTAAAGCTTCATGTTGCTTTTCGCATTACAAATGCTGAACATCTGCACGCCCGGGTACATCTTATGGAACAGATTGCATACCGAAAGGTTATCAATATCGGATTCTGAGACTGCGGCCAGATAGTTCACCTGCTTCCAATTTTTATCAATATAAATGCTCTCCAGATAAATCGGTCGGATTCCTGCTTTTTCAAACCATCCTGCAATTTTTTCCTCTCCGCTGCTCTTACCGAATATGACTGCATATTCTTTCTTCCTGTCTTTCTTCTGGAGTTTCTTTTCCTCATCCATGAAATTATCAATTCCCCTCATCAGGTAGAGGCCGTACAGCATTCCCGCAGTTACAATGATTCCTAAAATTAGATTCGTTAACATAACCATCACCCTCTTTTCTTATCTCTATCATAGTACTTAACGCGTTTAGGCGGTGATAAAATTAAATTGAATTGTATTAAGATTGTGTTTAGGAAATCGGGAGTTAGTGACGCGCTTTAGTTTCGGCGCGGATGGGGACGCTCCATAAAGGGAGAGCCGAAAACCTCTCGGAGAACATCCATGTCCTTTCAAAAACGCGGCCGCGGACCTAAGAAATTCTAGGCGGGAAACAGCCCTGAAAATGGAGCACCACTGACACA
>NZ_CYZU01000068.1 GCF_001404335.1 Faecalicatena contorta | reverse complement strand
ACTGAGGAATAGATCTTGGAAAATGTACATTTTTATTTTCCACTTTTTGATCATTTTTATATTGACATTTACATCTCCTCCTCATTTGTTTTTTGGGTTATAATTCCCTAACTTGATAAACCATATCATTGGTTGTGAATTTAGATTTACGTATCTTTACAAAACCAAGCATACAGGACCTGCATCATAGTAAATTCCCCGCCTAGCCCCTTTCAAATAGAAACTTTTCATAGCTTCCTCTTACTGCTTTTCTATATTTATTGTAAACACAACTCGTTCAATTAGGGGAACATATTTATAGTTCTTGGCGGATTATTTATTATGCTAGAGGTTGTTATGAAAATCGCTTTTATGACACGCCTTAATCAAAGGCACCACAGCCATAGGCGGGCCATATATATAGCCCCATAGATGCTGCACAGTCATAATGAATATTAAAAATGAAGGGCATTCCTGCCCTCCATAACTACATTTCACTATTATAAAACTTTTTCCAGTTTTGCACTGTATTCGCGTTCTACCTTCTTTAGCAGCTCGCTATCCTTCTGTACTGCTTCTATTGCATTGCACGGAATACGTTAGATTCCGGGAGCCCTCGCACTTTCTTTTGAACATTCCAATGGTTGTTTTCTTTTTTGAATAAGACATTGCATACTTTGAATAGCGTCTAGTTCTCCTTTACACAAAATATGTGTCATCAGCGATAAGTCCTTGTTTTTTTCGAATTGCCGAAATGCCTGACGGTATTTTCCTTTCGGTTCAATTATAATAGGAAGGAATCCGTAATTTATTAATTGCTGATTCAAAACCATTCGGCCTACTCTGCCGTTACCATCCCTAAAAGGATGGATCTGCTCAAATTGAATATGCTGCAAAGCAGTCTGTTCCATAACGTCTTGAACTGTTCTGCCTTTATTCTGCATTTCTGCCAAAAACTGTTCCATTAATCCGGCAACTGCTTCCGCATCTGGTGGATAAAATACCGCCTCAACCAAGGTTCCAATATAGACCTGGTTTGTCCTGTAATCACTTTCTATTCCGCGCAGGATCCCATTTGCATTTTTCAGCCAGTCTGCTGTGATGTCTCGTTTTTGAAACGGAATCATCATCGTGCTGATTGCCCGATATAAATTCTTGGTATCTTGATATTCTGTGTAGGTGTGACCACTGCGCACCTCATCATATTCAATGACAGATACCGTCTCTTCTAAATCTAAAGTATTTCCTTCAATCGCATTGCTGCTCCAGCAGAAACGAAGAGCAAAATCTTTTGTAAACGGCTCTTTAATTAGCGTATCTTCTCTCTCCTGTCCAATCGTTCTCAGACCGCTTTCAATTTCTAAAAACTGCTCTGCGTTATCTATGATTGACATTATTTTCTCCTCCGCTCTTTCCCTTTTCATAAGGCTCTTCATAGATGTATCATACTACAAGAAGCCCCTTGTTACAATACATATTGATTGTATTTTGTTAATTGGCGCTTGTGTTTCCATAGCGGTAATTTTTCCCTTATTTTCCTATTTTTCCAACAGCAGCCAATTCGCCCGAAACGGCCGCATCAGATTCCAGTACCCCACCCCCAGCAGTTCATATTCCCGTGCCAGGTTCAGCTTTGCCTCGATGCTCCGCACATCCTCAAACCAGACTTCATGTGCAATCCCGTTCCTTGTATAGTTAAAGTGAGGGCTTTGTGCAAGATCATCGTATTGTATAGATACCCCGTTTTCTGCCGCAATGTGCACAGCCTCCACATTGCCGATCAGCCTTGCCTTGGTGATCCCTCTTTCATAGGGCAGCGCCCAGTCATAAGCATAGTTAGGAATCCCCATCAGTATCTTCTCCTTCGGTATCTGTGTCAGCGCATACTCCACCACCTGCCGCACCTTATTCAAAGGCGCCACAGCCATCGGCGGTCCGTATGTATAGCCCCACTCATATGTCATTAGAAAAACATTGTCCGCATTCGCACCCAGAAGTGCATAGTCCATGCCCTCATATAAAAGGCCCGGCTGATCGGTGGAAGTCTTGGGCGCCAGCGCAACAGATGTCTTATATCCCTGTGCATTCATAACTTCCCGTACTCTGCCAACAAACTCCGCATATGCAACCCTGTTTTCCGGCAGGATATACTCAAAATCAATATCCACTCCTGAATATCCCCTGTCCTGTACGGTGTACAGCAGGTTGTCGATTACCCGCTGTTGGATTACTTCATTTTCCACCAGCACTTTCACCAGCTGGTTATTAAAAGCCCCTCCCGAAAACGGTGTCAGTACCAGCAGCGGCTCAATCCCTGCCTCCCAGGCCGCCTCAATCATCCAGAGATCGTCCTGGGGAGGCGGCACAAGTTCTCCCTCAAATGTAAAACCATATGAAAAGACCAATAATTCATTCAGGGCCGGGAACGCCTGTTCCAAAATATACGGCTCCACAAATGGATATGCATATCCCGTGACTAACATATCTCCACGCATACTCGCAGACTCTTCCGGCTGCAGGATAAGGAGTGCCTGCCCGATCACCAGCTGATCCTGGCTCGCCAGCTGATTGTCATATACCATTTTCCAGACGGGCACACCCGTCTGCGCTGAAATGGAAAACAAAGTGTCTCCCTGTTTCACAACATAAATCACAAAATCACCCCCTATGCAATAACATATGAGAGTGATTTTTTATTTATGCCCAAAGGGTATCCCACGGCTATCTTATTTGTACTCGATTCCCAATACTCTGCAGAGCGTTGACTGCAGCACGCTAACATCAATTGGTTTTGCAACATGCGCCGTCATTCCGGCATCCATTGACGCCTGGATATCCTCGGCAAAAGCATTGGCAGTCATAGCGATAATCGGTATATGCGCCGCATCCGGCCTGTTCATCCGCCTGATTGCTCGGGTTGCCTCATATCCGTTCATCTCCGGCATCTGTATATCCATGAGAATTGCATCATAGACGCCGGACCTGTTGTCCGCAAATTCTTTTACCGTCTGCAGACCATCCGTTTTTACAAGGGAACTGGCCCCATACATTTCCAGCAGCTCACAGAGTATCTCCGCATTGATTGCATTATCCTCGGCTATCAAAAAACGGCGGCCTTCAAGGAATGCAGCATGGTCTCTTCTTTCTCGCCCATCATCAGGATTCACAGCTTTCCTGTCCGGTTCCCCCGCCTTCTCACATTCCAGAATGACCTGAAATACAGTTCCCTGATGCTCTTTGCTCTCCACGGTTATGACTCCGCCCATCAGATCCACCAGACCCCTTGTGATACTCAGCCCCAGTCCGGTTCCTTCGACACGTGAAGTATTGCTGCTGCGGGTAAACGGCTCAAAAATGTGTTCCAAAAACTCTTTTTTTATCCCCACACCCGTATCCCGAATTGTAAAGCAATACCGGACATAGCCATCATCCCGTACGGGAGGCAGCTCTTTCACAAGAAATCCGACTGAACCGCCTTCCGGTGTAAATTTAATCGCATTACTTAGAATATTGATAAAGATCTGATTCAGGCGCAGCATATCGCCATAAAACCTGGGGTTTGTGATGCCCTCTGCTTGCATATGAAACTGGATTCCTGCTGCCTTCGCCTGGGGTTCTATGATCGCTGCCAGTTCATCCATCAGTTTTGGCAGATGAATTTTCATTCTTCCCAGAGCAATCTGGGACCGCTCAATCTTGCTCATGTCCAGGACATCATTGATCAGGCTCAGTAAATGCCTGGATGATATTGAAATCTTTTTCAGGCAGTTCGATACTTTATCCTGGTCGTCAATATGTGCACATGCCAGAGCAGTCATCCCCATGATCGCATTCATCGGAGTCCGGATATCATGGCTCATGGCCGAGAGAAATTCGCTCTTTGCCTGGTTTGCCTCCTCGGCAAGTACAAGCGCCTTCTCCAGCGTCCGTTTTGTCTGGCGCTCTGCCGCCAGCATATCTGTTACGTCTGCCCGTACCATGCAGATTGTCCGGTGATTCTCGTCACCCCACAGGACATTGATCTGCTTATACAGCACTTCATCTCCCTCTTCATAAGGAAATACAAAATCATATCCCTCCGGTTTTTGTCCCAGCCTTTCCACCATCGTTTCCACCCGGAACTGCCTGGAGGTTTCTTCCCTGTCTTCTGCCCTTCCAAAGTGGAGGGCAAACTCTTTCAGCGCGTCCTCGTATTTATCCAGATAATTAGGTGCTAAGTTCTTGAGCACCGTCTCACGCGTATACATTGTCAGGGAGGTGGAATTCATATTTATAAAGCAGGCAAGCTCAAAAGTATAGGCAATCATATTGAGCAGACCCTGCTGCTCGCGCAGGGATTCCGTAATATCGGACCGCACCAGGCAGGCTCTTCCGATTCTCAGGTCAATGGCTGAGACCGTCATATTCTTTGTACGTATGTCGCCCTGCTCATCCGTAATGGAAAATGCAAAGGTATAGGACCCCTTTTCCGTCAGGCGTTTCATCATTTCTCCCGCCTCAAGCGATCCCCAATACTGTTCGCGGTCTTTCGGCACGACAACCTCTTCTGCCATGAAACGGATTCTTTTTGAATGGCTTCCAAAAGAATCCGGCAGTCTGTCCGAATTCTTATTATATGCCAGGAGCTTATAAGTATCGTTTATCAGATCCAGGTCAATCACAAAATCGTAGCTGGTCACAGAAAGCTGATGCAGAATCTGGTTTGTAACCGTCTCGTCCGTAATGTCTGTTACCGTCAGAATCCCGGTGACATCGCCTGTATCCGGAGTCTCTACCATGTTCACTTTAAACTTTACATGACGTCCCTTTTCCTCTTTAGGAAGTTTAATAAAACACTGAAGTGTCTGCTCCGTATCATTTCGGCCAAATGCTCTCAGCGAGGGCTCGTTCAAATAGGTATCTAAAAAGAGCTGCCTCTCTTTTTCGTCTGTCACGAGGCTGGAAATACCGGTAAAAAACTTTTCCCGTACTGCGCTGAATGTCTTCAGCAGATCCGAATCCGTATGGTCAATAATCTCCAGAATCTGGTTCTGGGTTATATTACAGTGCCCGATAATCAGTGCATTCGGATCCGGCGTCCGGTAATGCTGCATAATCATCTCTTTATACTGCTGCCGGAGCTGCTCCTTCTCGGCGATCTCTCCGCTGATATCGTGATAAACTGCGTAGAATTTTCTTTCGCCGCTATCCATTTCAATCAGAGAAAGGTTATTCTTGACCCACACGTAGCTGCCGTCTCCCCGTTTCAGCCGGTACACCAGTTCACACTGGCTCGCCCCGCTTTCAATGAATTCCGTTAGACGCGCGTTCACCTGCTCCAGATCCTGGGCATTCACACCGGCCATAGCATCCTCACTGTACAGGTCCGATATTTCTTCCTGGGACATGCGCGTCAACTCAGCAAAACCTTCCGACACGAATTCCGGCACCATGCTGCCATCCCCGCAGAGTTTAACTACTGCGATCCCTCCCGGCAGATTCTTGACAACCGTCTGGAAATATTGTTCTAAACGTTCTTTTTCCCTGCGTGTCTTCACCTCTTCGGTTATATCACGGACATATTTCACATATGCCGGGATGCCATTCCAGTCCGTCTCACGGAAACGCGTACTGAAAAAGCGGTCCTGTCCGCTGATCTTCATCTCATGTTCCCGCCCGTCCGCCTCATATTTTGTCAGACCGCAGAATTCACAGGGCGTGTGATTGCCATAGAGTGCTTCATAGCATTTTCTTCCCACACAGTCACGGTTAGTCAGACCGTCTTTTTTTGGTTCATTCACATACAAAAGGTCATAACTATCCTTTGCAATGATATAAATGCTGTCAGCCATTTCGTTGGCAATACTCTGAAACAGCCGGGTCTCCAAGGACATACCGGTAAATACCGCATAGAACCTGGTGTTTTCCGATAGCGGCCCCATGCGCCTGCCATTGAGGTGGATCCAGACCAGACCGCCATCCTTATGGCGCATCCGGTATGAAACATCCAGAACCTCTCCGCTGGACAAAGCGGCCTCTGCTGCTTCCATCACCCGTTCCCGATCCTGCCCATATACAATATTCAGGGCATTATCCCCGATCAGTGCTTCGTACTCCGCCCTCGTATGCCCCGACAGGGCCATAACACCGTCAGAGAAAAATGTAGGAATAAAACGGTGATTTTCCACGCGATAACTGGCAATCCCCCCGGGAATCGAGTTGATCAGATGCCGCATCTCCAGCTGCGCCTCTTTCAGCTCAGAAATATTATGGAACACGCACAGCAACAGAGGACACCCATCCTCTTCCCCGCTCCATTTTACTTGGACGCGCACCCAGACTATATGCCCGTCACGGTGCTGTTTGCGGAATTCAAAATCCACCGTATCGTGAGTACGAATGACCTGTTCTGCCATTTGAACCACCATGCCGGTGTCTTCCCGGTAGATAAGTTCTGCCGCATCGCCCTTACTTAATTCATAGTATTCGTCTACCGTATAACCTGACAATTCAGGCACGCCGTCTGAAAAATAGACTGTCTCGAATCTGTCCGATACCTTATAGACGGCAACTCCGCCCGGTATCGCATTGATAATATCCTCCAGCCGCAGAGCTAGAGGAGTATCGCTGGTCATGGCTGAACCGCCCTTTTCAGGGCCCCCCTCAGCTCATCCGCTCTTTCGAATTCGCCTTTAATTTCCTGATATAATTCAGCATACGCTGCCTCTTCCTTACAGACCCGGAGAGGTTCCACAATAG
Organism: Faecalicatena contorta; assembly: GCF_001404335.1. Lineage (GTDB taxonomy): Bacteria > Bacillota > Clostridia > Lachnospirales > Lachnospiraceae > Faecalicatena > Faecalicatena contortus_B. The sequence goes on along the minus strand of NZ_CYZU01000068.1, from coordinate 19,504 downwards.
CGCATACCTTATCGAACAGCGGGGTAAGCCCCATATTCCCCGCAACACCTTTCAGCGTGTGAGCCGCCTCAAAAGCGCCTTTCAGGTCATTGCCCTCCAGCGCCGTATGTAATCTGCTGATACTATCATCCTCAAAAAACTTGTCCAGAAACTTCATGTACATCTCTTCATTATTGATAAAACGCGCCATAGTGATCCCATAGTCTCCTCCATAGGCCTCGAATATCTCTTTAAATCCGCTCATCATCTCCATGCCTCCTTACTGATTCCAATACTGCCTGCTATCTTTGTTATCGCTACTCACCATTCTGGGAGTCCTGTGCATTCTCCCTCTCCTGAATAAAGTCATATAATATCTGGTACAGCCGTTTTGGTTCGATAGGCTTTGCCAGATGAGCATTCATTCCTGCCGCTTTGCTTTTCTCGATGTCATCATCAAAGGCGTTGGCGGTCATTGCAATAATCGGCACATACTTTGCGTCCTTGTTGCTGAGATGCCTGATATTTGTGGCCGCTGTCAGCCCATCCATCAGCGGCATTCTGATATCCATGAGGATGGCATTATAATACCCTTCTTCCGATTTGCTGAACTTTTCCAGGGCGCGCAGCCCGTTTTCCGCCGTATCAACAGCAAAATTACGGCTTTCCAGCAGCATAACCGCCACCTCTGTATTGATTGCATTGTCTTCTACAAGAAGAACACGTTTTCCGGCAAAATCATAATCAACGTCTTCCGTCTGCCTTGCCTCTTCTTCTTTTTTCCCGAGGACCTTAGTAAATGCAGAGACCAGAGAAGACTTGAACATGGGCTTACTCATCAGAAGGTTGACGCCTGCAAGCTTCGCCTCATGCTCAATGGCAATCCAATCGTAAGCGGTCATGATAATGATGGTCACTTCAGGCCCTACAATACGGCGTATCCGCCGGGCAGTCTCTATACCGTCCATTCCCGGCATCTTCCAGTCTATCAGAATCATATCGTAATACCGGCCCTCAGCCCATAGTATCTCCACTCTGTCAACGGCTTTCCGTCCGCTGTCTACCCATTCCGCCTTAATCCCGATCTCTTTGAGTGTCGCAACGGCGCCCTCGCACACTGCCACATCGTCATCCACCACCAGGGTTTTTAAATGAGAAAAATTATAATCCTGCTTCCTTTGATTATGCCTTTGCTTTTCCTCCTCACTGATGCCAAGCTTTACATCGACCATAAATTCTGTGCCGATCTCTTTAATTGACCGCACCGTGATCCTGCCGTCCATCATATCCACAATATTCTTAGAGATTGCCAGACCCAGCCCCGTTCCCCCATACAGTGCAGTGGTTCCGGTAGATTCCTGTGAAAACGGCTCAAATATATGGGGAAGGAATTCTTCACTCATTCCCACTCCCGTATCATTAACAATGAATCTCAATACAACGTCGTTCTTTGTCCTTTGCCTCTGTTCTACAGAAAAAGTGACTCTTCCGCCCTCTCCGGTAAACTTGATGGCATTGCTTAAAATATTAATCAGCACCTGCTGCAGCTTCATCGCATCCCCGATATAATAATCATCTAACACCGGATCGACAATACACTCGTATTCCACATTCTTGGCCGCCGCCTGGCTATAGCAGATCGAATTGACCCCATTGATAAATTCCTCGGTAGGAATCTTTTCATTCTTCAAAAGCATCTTGCCGCTTTCAATTCTGCTCATATCCAGTATGTCGTTAATCAGAGACAACAGAAATCTGGATGAAATACCGATCTTCGATATGCAGTCTTCCACCTGTTCATCATCTCCGATCGACTGTGCCGCGATAGCACTCATCCCGATGATTGCGTTCATAGGCGTGCGGATCTCATGGCTCATCCTGGACAAGAAATCCGATTTGGCGGCATTTGCCTGTTCCGCTGCGACCAGCGCCGCTGCAAGTTCCTCCTTCTGTTTTTGTTCCTTTTGCACTACATCGGTGACATCCGTGCGGGCAAGGCATACCCTCCCAAGCTCTTTATTGATATAGAAGACCTGGAATCTTTTCGTTCTGATACTGCCGTCCTCGTCACACATCTCCAGGCTGAAGGTATAGGCTTCCTGCTGCCCGAGCATATCCTGCATGTAGTCGTAATCCAGCTGTTTCAGATATTCCTGTGCGGCTGCCTCATTCATAAAGCTTTCGGCGGTTCTCCGGATCTTCTCCTGAAAATGCAGTTCCTGCCACGCAGGCCCCAAGCCGCTGCTTGCAAAGGTAAGCCCCCTGAATATGTCTTTTTTGATATCAATTTCCACAATGACATCATAATCCAGAGACGCAATCTTATGAAGCAGCTGTTCCTTGAGCTTCTGTTCCGTTATATCAAATGTATAGAAAAAGACAATGACATCTCCCGTCTCCGGATTCAGGTAGGAGCGGAAATTGGTGCTTGCCCAAAATAAACTTTTATCGCTGCGGCGGCGCAAATATTCAAAACGGTAGTCAACATTGCCAGCAGAATAGTCTTCCAGAACCTTCTCCCTGTCCAGCACGCTGAGTATCTGCTCACGGTCTGACACTTCAACAGCAGAGGCCGCCAGATTGAAAATAGTCTCCTGATATGTGGCGCCCACATGGGATATCGCCGCGTTGGGATCTGTCATGTAATTTTCCAACACGTTCTTTGTAATGTTAAATCTTCCCTGTGTACTCCCTTCCGAAGAGGACAGTTCGGCAAAATACTCCAGTTCTTTCTCGTAAAGCTCCCGTACACGGCTCTGCAGCTGCTTTTCCTCCGTGATGTCAACAAAAACGCAGTAAAAATACTGTTCCCCGGTTTCTTCCTTGAGCATTTGTGCTTTCAAGGAAACCCACTTTACTTCGCCGCCTTTGCATATCACCCGGTTGTCATTGTTGATCGTATTCCCGTCCGCCAGTCCGGCCCCCAGCTTTCCCCGCAAGGCATCCACATCCTCCGGATGGATCACCGAGAAAAAGCGGTTTCCCATGTCTTCAAATTCTTTTCTGGTATAATTTAGAAATTCAAAAAAGCCATCGTTTGCATCGAGAATCGAAAAACATGCATCATACCTGCATCGAAATACCGCACCAGGCACATTATTGTATATATGCATCACTTCGTCCTGTGCCTTTTTCCGTACCGTAATATCAATACAAACGGAAGTAATGGCAGGCCTGCCGTCCTCGTCAGTCATCTGCCTGCCTATATCATGTACCCATATATAGGAACCGTCCTTCCGCTTCATACGGTATTCGACCACATACTCTCCTTTACAGGCTAACTGCTGCTCTACTTCCTCGTCTATCCTCTTCCTGTCGTCCGGATGCATGCAATTCGTGATCAGGCCCCCGATATCTTCCACGAATTCCGCTTCATTCCCATACCCCAGATATTCCAGCATCCTGCGGTTAATAAAATAAAAAGGAAAGCCCGGTTCTATGTACCCGCCCATCATCCCTCCGGCGATGGACTCATTCAGCAGATCATTGCGCTGTTTCATTACATTTTCCACGACGAGGGTCTGCGGATAATGCTCTCCGCCCTGCTGGCTGCTTCCCGGTTCCGCAGCGTGGAAACAAACAACCTGCCACTTCCCGCCCGTACATTTTAAAGTAAAGAAAAACCGGAGGTGCCACATATACATGGAATTGATCAGAGTCAGGTCCGCAGCCTGCGAAAAGATGCCGGCCGCCAGATACTGCTCATGAATGACCGAAAAATCCATATGAAAAGGTTCCTGAATTTCATTTATGTCCTGCCGCAGATACTCCATCATCATTTTCTTTCCCTGGGCAGTTTCCCCCATTCCGGTACCGACAAATTTTATATCCTCCGCTAAAAAAGAAAGCGTTTTTTCCAGGTTTCGCTCCTGAAACCATGCTCTGCAGAATAGCTGCACTGTCTGCCGTTCATCAATTGTAATTGCCATACTTGTCCTCTTTCTTTCCGCTAAATGCAGTATTGTTATATATATCAGCGCTGCTGCACTCCTTCAAAAGAGCTTTGAATTCTTCACAGGGCATCGGTTTTGCAAAATAATATCCCTGCACGTAATCGCAACCGATCTGGCGGAGCCGCTCGAGCTGTTCCCCGGTCTCCACTCCTTCTGCAACTACATCCAGGTGCATCCAGCGGGCCAGATCAATGATAAAACGCAGAATTCCCTGGCTGTTGGGCTTGGCGGTCTCGCTCCGGATAAACTTCATATCCAGCTTCAAGATATCAATCGGCATTTCATTTAACATATTCAGCGAGGAATATCCGCTGCCAAAATCGTCCATTTCAATCAAATCCCATATCCCGCAAACGGCTGACCGTGTCTATGATCTGTTTCGGATTCTCTGTATAGGCGCTTTCCGTAATCTCCAGATGCAGCCGGGAGGCCGGGAGATGATACTTTTTAACCGTTTCCCTGAGAATCTCGGACAAGTCCGCATTGTATATATCGGCCCGGGATACATTAACAGATACTGAGATCCGCGGCAGTCCTTCCAGATCCCATTTTTTCATGCTGCTGCATACCTTATCCCACACAAACTGATCCAGCTTTGTAATAAATCCGTTCTGTTCAAAAAGGGGAATAAACTCAGCCGGTGACTGGAGCCCCCATTCCGGATGCTTCCACCTTACCAGCGCCTCTGCTCCGGCCAGCTTTTCATCCGATATCCGGTACTTGGGCTGGAAATATACCTGGAACTGGTGCTGCTCCAGCGCAGACTCCATACAGTCCGTAACCGCCTGCTTCTTCAGCATCATATTACGGAGCATATCATCATATTCCGCAAAATACTTTCCGTACTGGCCTTTAATACTGCTGGCCGCCAACAGCGCCCTGTCACACATCTGTTCCACCGAAATAGTGCGGTCAACGATCGTATAAACGCCCCATTTCATTGCAATATTCCTAATATCCGCCTCTTCATTCACCTGCTCAATTGCTTCCATAAACATCGCATCCGTATAATCTGTACGTTTTTCCAGCAGGCAAGCGAACCTGTCTGAATTCAGACGGCCGCAGATGCCTCTGTCCGCCGTTTTCCGGCTGTACATGTCTGCCACCGCACAGAGCAGGCGATCCCCGGTCGGTACACCAAACACGTCATTGATCAGTTTAAAATTTTCGATATCGGAACAGACAATATCATATTCTATGTCCGGATTTCTTAGCAGTATGTCTTTTACCATCTGATAAAAAAACTCTTTGCTGTACAGCCCTGTCAGCCTGTCATACTGAATCACGTTGATCATGGCCGCTGTCTCCCGCAGATTGATGATATTGGCTACCCTGTGCAGGATAATCTGAGGTTTGTAGGGCTTGGCAACAAAATCAGCGGCGCCGTGGGACAATGCAGCTACCTCGTCGGACTCTCCGTCGTTCTGCGTTGCTACGATGACCGGGATCGAGCAGAATGCCGGTTCCGCTTTCATAATTGAGAGAAATGTATAACCGTCCATCACCGGCATAACAATATCCAGAAGAATGAGTGAAATAACCTCCCCGTATTGTTTTAAAATATCTAAAGCTGCCTGCCCGTTCTCGGCCTTCAGAACATCATATTCCGAAGAAAGTATCTGGCAAAGCAGCTCTCTGTTTAGTTCATTGTCTTCCACAACTAGAATTTTTTTCTTTGAAAACATAATTTCCGTCCTTCTGTTTAAAAGTTATTCTTACAATGTATAAAAAAGCCTTATTTCTTAACTAATTTTACCATAGCGCCTGTGAAAACACAATCTTTCTCCCGCCGCTTTCTACGTAATATTTTTATAATACCCAGGCTCTGCCCCACAGTTTTCTTCTTCCGGAAAACTGCGGGGGCAAAACCCATTTGAAATGATTTTATGCTCATTTTCATCACAACCGGATATCCCGGACAGGCCTCTAGAACGACTGGTATTTGTCTTCAAAAAATGTTACAATAAAGACAGTCTAAACCATATGGTATACCTTTCATTGATCAACTATACCTAACCTGGGAGGAATAACACTTGAAGAAAGAAATGGATTTATGTCAGGTGGTCTACAATAATCTGGCCACACAAATACGATTTGGCGCATACCGGTTTGGCGACCAGCTGCCAACCTTAGAAGAATTAAGCCATCTGCAGATGGTTTCTATAGACACCGTACGTACAGCCTACCGGCGTCTTCAGGCGGATGGCTTCATTACCTTGTCCAAAAGTACCGGTGCAACGGTAAAGGTACAGTACACTGAGGCGGAAATAGCTCAAAATATACAGAAGTTTTATTCCCAGAGGAAAGACTCTCTCTTAGATCTGAGCCAATCCATGCGTTTTCTGTTTTGCAACGCCCTGTGGACTGCCCTGAAACATGCACCGCCTGAGATACTTGATGAGATTGACCTCCTTGTCTTACAAAACAGAGACATCCTGCCTTCATATACCCAGCATCTTCAGCTTATTTACGGTTCCCTGCATAACGAACTGATGATGCGTCTTGTCTGGCAGACCTTCATGTTTTTTCAGGCGCCGTTTTTAAGTATTTCCGATAACGTGACACGATTGATTGCAGAAAGCAACCCTCTTTTGGATCTGACCGGCTGCTGCCGCCGAAAAGACTGGGCAGGGCTTTGGTCTGCTGTGGAGGCTTTTTTTGAAAAGTTCTCCTGCGCCTTATCAGGTTTTTATGAAGAAAAGATTTCATTACCTCCAACAGAAAAGCAGGTCACCTTTATCTGGAGCAGTTATAAAAAAACCTCACAGATCTGTTATTCTCTTTGCAGAGAGATATTGGGCTCCATCAGCCGGCATGAATACCCGGCCGGCAGTTATCTTCCCTCCCTGGAAAAACTGGCAAAGGAAAAGCAGGTTTCGGTCAGCACGATCCGGCGCACGCTTCTGGTTCTCAATCAGATCGGTGCAGTCAAATCGCTCAATGGAGTTGGCACAAAAATCCTGCCTCTCGGGGACAACACAGAAAACTGCGATTTTACCCAGCCGGTAATCAGCAAACGCCTGCTGGATTATGTACAGTGCCTGCAGTTTTTTGCCTTATCCTGCAGAATGACAGCGGAGAGTACGCTTGCCTCACTTGACAGCGAGGCTTTTGCCGAATGTAAGAACAGGCTGCTTAAAATCAAACAAACGGGTCAGCCGGAACTGGTCGTTTATGTTTCCCTTGAATTCATTGCATGCAGCACCCCCCTGCGCACAATACGTACAGTCTACACGGAATTACTCCATCTTCTTTTCTGGGGAAATCCTCTGCGCAGCATTCGAAAGAATCAGGAAGGCTTCAGCGGCTTCTTTCTTCCCTATATTGAATACTTTATTGCCTGTTTGGACCGCCCTGCTCCGGTTGCATTTGCCGCCACTCTGGAGGAACTTGTCACCTGTCTTTTGAACCTTTCTGTGGAGCTTATGGCAGAACTGGGATTTTCAGAAGTCGAATCTCTGCTTATTCCTTCCAATTCGAAGGCTTGAACGGATGCACCACATTGCTGCCGTCTCCCCAGAAAGAAGGGACTGTCGAAATGACAGCCCCTTCTTTCTATGTAAGTACTTTTTTTCGTATATTTGCAGGTACTTCTATTTTTCGTATATCAGCGTGTGCAATACATGAAACAGACGGTTCACATCCAGAGGCTTTGCAAGAAAATCGTCCATTCCGGACTCCCTTGCCGCATCAACATCTTCCTGAAAGGTATTTGCAGTCATAGCCACAATTGGGATAGAAGCAGCGTCCTGGCGCCGAAGTGCACGGATAGCCCGTGTGGCGTCCAGTCCGTTCATCTCCGGCATCTGCACATCCATCAGAATCACCTGGAACTCCCCTGGTTCACTCTCTTTAAATCGTTCTACCGCCAGCACACCGTTTTCCACCCGGCACACAAGGGCGCCCTGCATTTTCAGCAGATCTTCAGCGATCTCCGCATTCAGATCATTGTCTTCAGCCATCAGAATATGAATCCCTTCCAGTATTTGTCCTTCCTGCTTTTCTTCTTCCTCTGGTTTCCTCTCACAGAATGGAAGCGTAACCGTAAAGTAGAATTCGCTCCCCTTCCCCAACTGGCTCTTAACTCGCAGCTCCCCGCCCATCATCCTGACGATATTGCTGCTGATTGCCAGCCCCAGCCCGGTGCCCTGACTTCTCGATATATTGCTGCCGAGTTGTTCGAAGGATTTAAAAATTCGCTTTTGATCCTCCGGACGGATTCCCTTACCATTATCTATAACCCGGAAGGTAAATGAAGCCTCCTGTCCACCGGTTTCTGTTTCGGTCGTACGCAGCAACACCCCGCCGCCTGCAGGGGTGAACTTAAAAGCATTTGAAAGAAGATTTACCAGTACCTGGTGCAGCCGCACAGCATCTCCCTTTAGACTGCTGTGGGAAATCTCTGTATCCAAGGAAAAGGAAAGCATGTAACGTTCAGCCTCTCCATCCATCATGCTCTGCAGATCGTGAAGCATCTGCTTCAAGTTAAAGGGTTCGTGTGCAGTGGCGAGCATTCTGTTTTCGATGCGGCTCATGTCCAATATATCGTTGATCAGGCTGAGCATATACTGTGAGGAGGTACGAAGCTTAGACAGGTTTTTCCGTGCGTCCTCAGGAACCCCCTCCATCATACTGGTCAGGTCTGCCAGCCCCACCACCGCGTTCATCGGCGTGCGGATCTCGTGGCTCATGCGTGAAAGAAATTCCCCCTTGGCCCGGCTGGACGCCTCCGCTTTTTCCAGATTGCTCCGCATCGCGGCCGCCTTCATACGGGAACGGGCAATCAGAACCACCGCCGCTACAATGAGCAGGAGTACGCTCTCCAGAACCGCCGCAAACCAAAACGGATTGGCATAAATAAAATTCACCAAAGAAAACTGATTGGTGCCAATGGAAACCATGTTTCGATTAAGGAGGTCTTCCTTTTCATCATCATCAAGACTGTTTATGGCCTTGTTCAGTATAGTAAGAAGCGTAGTATCCGCCGGCCGTGCCAACGCAAACCCCACACTGCTGTTATCATTGACCAGCGCCACCGTAACCACCTTGTTGAAGTAACTGCGCTGAATTTCCTGCTCGATGCGGTTGGAGAGACCATAGCAAAAATCGATTTCCCCATGATCAACCGCTGCCAGAGCCTCGGCCATGTCCGGATAGGTTTTGACTTCCGATACAGGAATATTGGAGGGGAGCTGCCGCCCCTCAACGATGCCGCCCACCAGCCCATTGTCCGGATAATTTGACGCCTTGTTGCGTACAATAATGTTGTTTAAGCTGGCATAGGAGGCCGAAACAGCCAGTCCCTGCTCCGCCGCGTTTTCTTCCGAGTCCAGATAAAATCCCAGAATATCTGCCTGCCCCTCCTTCACCATCCCGATGGCTTCCAGATAACTCCGGGCGTACATATAGGTAAATGTAAGGCCCGTGTAATCTTCGATCTCCTGTAGTAGATCTGGAACCACTCCTTCATGTGTACTTTCTGCCGTGGTCTTACTGAATAAAGGGTGCCAGCCCTCCGGTACAGCCACGGTTACCTCTTTCTTCTCCTTAATATAGGACAGTTCGTCTTCGTCAAGCAGGATATCCGCCGTAAGATTGGTAAAGTTTGCATTAAATCGTTCCGTGCCAAAGTTGGGATTAGATGCACTGATATGCGCCAGCGCCATATTTAACCCGTCCAGAACCTCCTGGTTTCCCGGCGTAGTTACAATATAGTACGGTTGGGAGTCATAGGACGCCACAATACGAAAATCCGTGCCGCGCTCGGTAAAATTACCCAGCAGCAGATCTATCTCCCCGTTAGCCAAATATGCATAGAGATTCCCCGCCGCCGATAATTGCTCATAGGAGTATTCTTTGATGCGGCAGTCCAAATTGTTAATAGACAAAAACTCTTTCAGACGACGGATCGCTTCCTTCGCATTTACATAGACTCCAATGCACTTGCCGTTCATACTCTCCAGGTCATTGATCCGGATGCTTCCATCGTCCCTGCGGGCCAGAAGGGCGGATCTGCTGTACCCCATATTGTAATCCGGATATCCATAATAATCCTCTAAACCAGACATGTAATAGCTGCCGCCCATCAGGTCGAATTCACCTTGATCAAAGCGCTCCAGCAGTTCATCACTGCTGTCCACATCAATGTACTCATACTCCCAGTTCGTATATTTTGCGATTTCATTGAGGTAATCCACCACCAGTCCGTAACGGGTTCCATCCCCCGCAGTCTCACTGATTCCCTGTACCTGTGGAAAGGCGACCCGAAGTACCCGGGAAGTCTTTTCTGACGCTTTGACCGGAACACAAAATGAAATTGCAAGAAGTACCGTCATTAGAACCATGGCAATCCTCTTCCTGTATTTACTTTGAGATCTTTTACAGCTTTCCATTTCCTAGTACCTCTTGTTTCTTCAAATTCGTTATCTGATCATGTGAGATGCTGCAGAGCAGCATACCATGCCTTTGCGGGTTTTATCTATGACGAAAGAGCAGAATCATCTTTCATTCTATTGCGTGTTTCGCTGCTTTATGTCCTCAGGATTCTAACAGGTGGCAGGCTGCTTTATGTCCATCCCCGCAGTCCTTCCATACTGGCGCCTTTTCTCTGCAGATGTCCATACAGTGTCTGCACCGGGTATGGAACTTACAGCCTGACGGCGGCTGGTCTGCTGACGGAACATCTCCTTCAAGTATGATCCGGCCTCCTTTCCGGTCAGGATCCGGCCTTGGCACAGCGCTCAGAAGCGCCTTTGTATATGGATGCAGGGGGTTCCTGAATAATTCTTTCTTCGGCGCAACCTCTACCATTGAACCAAGGTACATCACCCCTACCTCGTCTGATATGTGTTCTACCACTGACAGATCATGTGAAATGAACAAGTATGAAAGCTGCTGCTCCCTTTGCAGCTTCTTCATGAGATTAATGACCTGCGCCTGGATCGATACATCCAGTGCCGATACCGGCTCATCGCATATAATAAGATCAGGATTCAGCGCAAGCGCCCTTGCAACACAGATACGCTGTCTCTGCCCGCCTGAAAATTCATGAGGAAAACGTTCAATATACTCCCGGGAAAGGCCGCACTTTTCCATAGTTTCCTCAACATAACTGCGCAGTTCATTCCCCGGTACCAGATGATGTTCCCTTACCGCTTCCCCAATTAATTCAAATACATTCATCCTGGGATCCAGCGAGGAATAGGGATCCTGGAAAATCATCTGAATCTTTGTGCGCATCTCCTTTAATTCTTTTCTATCCATTAAAAACAGATCCCTGCCAAACAGCTTTGCTTCGCCCTCTGTCGGTTCTGTCAGGCGCAGGATTGTTTTGCCGATGGTAGTCTTCCCACAGCCCGATTCTCCCACCAGTCCAAATGTCTTTCCTTTTTCTATTGTAAAGCTGACATCATCCACCGCTTTCACCAGACCTGCACTTTTGCCAAACACCCCTTTTTTCATTGTGTAATACGTTTTCAAGTGATTGACTTCTAAAACCGTGTTGCTCATACCTTATCCCTCCTAACCGGCCGATTCTCTGCTGTCAAAACAGCTGACCAGATGTGTTTCGCTTAATTTTACTACGTCCGGATAGGACTCCCGGCACCGCTCCTGACATCTGCTGCAGCGATTCTGGAAATAACATCCGGGCGGCAGTTCCAGCGGATTTGGGACGCTTCCCGGTATGGCATAGAGTTCTTTTGTCTCTTCGTTCAGCACGGGCCTTGACCGCAGCAGCCCAACCGTGTAAGGATGTTTGGGATGATGGAATATTTCACTGGCCGTCCCCGATTCTACAATCCTTCCGGCGTACATGACAACCACAAAGTCTGCCATCTCTGCCACCACACCCAGATCGTGCGTAATCAGCATGATCGATGCGCTGATCTCCTGTTTCAGTTCCCGCAGAAGATCCAGGATCTGCGCCTGAATCGTAACATCAAGAGCTGTCGTCGGTTCATCTGCAATAATCAGCTGTGGATTCCCAATCAATGCCATTGCTATAATCACACGCTGGCGCATCCCTCCGGACAACTCATGCGGATAATTATCATAAACATTTTCTCTTGTGATACCCACTCTCTTCAGAATATCCAGAATTTTTACTTTTGCTTCTTTCTTCGAGACGCCTGGCTGATGGGTGCGCACACATTCTTCCATCTGGTTCCCTATTGTATAGACCGGATTCAGGCTGGTCATCGGTTCCTGGAAAATCATAGAAATATCATTTCCCCTTATTTCCCGGTATTCCTTTTCCGGAATCTTCGTCAGATCGACGGTTCTGCCCCTCTTCCTGTCTTGAAAACGTATGCTGCCGCTTTCTATCTGCCCCTGTGGTCCGGGAAGCAGCCCCATAACGGAAAGACTGGTTACAGACTTGCCGCATCCAGACTCTCCCACTATACCAATAGTCTTTCCCGCCGGGATGTCCAACGTCACTCCGTTTACTGCTCTTACCGTTCCGCGATCAGTATAAAAGCAGGTACATAACTGTTCAATCTCCAGAATATTCTCCTGTGAATTCATGGTCGTCAGATATTCTGATTCCGGCACATTTTTTCTCTTTTTTTTCTTGTAGTATTCTTTATATTTCTGCTTATTTCCATCCTTCATACTTATCGCTCCAAATTCTGATATCCAATCCTCAGCATTTTTTTTAATAACAATAACTCTTCATCGACTACACGGCCGGTTTCATCGGCCTCTGCAAATTCATCCAGTATATATTGCAGAGAATTCATCACAAAGGCTACCATCCGTTTCTCCCGTTGGGTGTATTCCGTCTTTGTCCCATACTCTTCTACTTCTCTCAAAAATCGTTCAAACAGCTGGTTGTTCTTCGTTCTCAGATAATAATGTTTCCGCTTATCCAGAGAGCACTTTTCAAACTGATCCCAAAAGGCCTTCTGAAGCGGCTCCATTTCCAGAATTTCTTCCGTCTTCACATCCCGGTTCAGTTGTTTTCCCAACGCCTCCTGCTGTTTTAAAAACTTCTGAAACATATAGTCTGTGATATAAACAAACAACTCTGTCTTTGAGTCAAAATAGCAGTAAAATGATCCGATTGAGATATTTGCCTTTCTCACAATCTCCCTGACGTTTGCATCATGATAGGAATGCGTGGAGAATTCCTCCACTGCCGCTTTTAGAAATATTTCCCGCTTTTCATCTGTTAGATTAAAAAAAGTCATTTTTGGCATTTTTTACTCCTTTTACCGCTTGGATCTTGGATCCAGCGCGTCTCTCAGTCCGTCACCCAGCAGGTTCATAGCCAATGCCGACAGGATAATTGCGATTCCGGGAAATACAATCATGTATGGAAACGTTCTCATATAGGCGCGTCCTTCGTTCAGCATGGCTCCCCATTCCGGTGACGGCGGCTGTATACCAAGTCCCAGAAAGCTCAGGCCTGCAATTGAAAGGATGGTCCCGGCCACTGTCATGGCTCCCTCCACGATAATAATTCCCATCGCATTGGGCATCACATGCCTGACTGCAATCTTCCATGTACTGAATCCGGACGCCTTTGCCGCACTGATATAATCCTGGTTTACAATGGACAGCACCGCTGCACGCACCACTCTTGTAAATCCGACTGTGGTGTTGATGCAAAGCGCCACCACCAGATTACGGAGTCCGGGTCCTAGCGCTGCTACCATAGCAAGTGTCATCAGCATAGAAGGGATACACGTAAAGATATCCACCACCCTCATGATTAAATTATCCAGTTTCCCGCCGAGCAGAGCCGACAAGGAACCTATAAATCCGCCCAGTGCTGCGGAAATAATCACAACCAGAAAACCTACCCCGATTGACACCCTTGCCCCATAAATCATGCGTGCAAAAATATCTCTTCCCAGATGGTCCGTTCCCAGCCAGTGTTCTCCGCTCGGAGCCTGAAGCCGGTTCACGGTATCCTGTTTAATAACCATATCATAATCGCAGATTACGCCTGCAAAGACTGCCAGCAGCACAAAGATCAGTATCACAATCAATCCGGTCATGGCCGCCTTATTTCTGCGCAGACAACGCCAGACGTCTAAAAAGCGGTCCGTCTTACGTTTCCATTTTTGCTGAGTCTCCATCGTTTTCCCTGCCTCCTCTATTTTCTAAGATATACATTGCGAATTCTTGGGTCAATATAAGCCATAATAATATCAGCCAGCAATACAAGCATACAGTATATCAATGCCAGGAAAATAGTGGCAGCCATAACAACAGGGACATCTTTCTGCCTGATGCCTGTCAAAATCAGATTGCCAATCCCAGGTACTGAAAATACATTCTCAATTAACACGAGTCCGCCAAGGGACAAACCAAAGGTCGTAATCAATGTCACTAAGATCGGAAGCAGCGCATTCTTAAATGCATGTTTCCAGATCACCTTCCATTCCGACAGGCCCTTCGCCCTCGCGGTCCGGATGTAGTCCTGCTGAATCGTTTCCAGCATGGAGGTTCTGGTCAGCCTGGAGGTAATTGCGGCCTGAGGCAGTGCAATAACAGCGATGGGCATTACGAAATTCCGCCAGCTATCGATTCCGCTGGGCGGAAGCATGTGCAGCTGCAAAGAAAACAGAAGAATCATCATAAGCGCAAGCCAGAACTGCGGCACCGCCGCAAAAAACATAGCAACCACAGTACTTCCCACATCGACTGCCGAGTACTGCCTGACCGCAGAATAAATTCCGATCGGTATTCCGATCAGATATGCAATTATGGTTCCCCAAACTGCCAGCCTTAAAGAATGCGGAAATGTAGCTACAATCTCCGTGATAACCGGCCTCTGTGAATTATAGGAAATCCCAAAGTCGCCATGAAGCGCGCCCCCTATAAAGTTGAAAAACCGGACGAAAAAACTCTGGTCCACGCCCAGCTGATGGTTGAGCTTAGCGACTTCTTCCGCCGTTGCATTCATACCTAGAATTAATCTTCCCGGATCACCCGGTGTCAGAGATAATATAAAGAATACGATAAATGTGACTCCCAGCGTAATCGGGATCACCAAAAGACATCTTTTAATAATATATTTTTTCATGCTGTTTCTCCCCACATTTCTAAAATAGGGTGTATCCTTATAGCCCTGAAGGCGGATATGGATTCCACGGATTTCATAATTAAAATTGAGTTCCCTTGGGAAAATCACGCCTGCGGCGGCATCGCGACATCTGCCTCTTACGCCCCAGTGCGCATCCCGTCCGGAGGGATTTTATATTATAGGAAAGTGCCAAGCACTTTCTTATTATAGAAAAAGAAGGCCGCCTCTAAGGGCCGCCTTCTCAACTTTCAACCCGTTCTTATTCACCCCAGCTGAAATCCTTGAAGCAATAGAACATTCCGTTTGGATCAATATATGTATCCTGCAGCCCCTGACGGTAAACGATATTAGATGTCAACGTTACCAATGGAATCTCATTTGCCGATGCCATAATATCCTTTAAAAGAGAGCAGGTCTCTTCAGTTTTCTTATCTGAATCTACTTCATAACGGATTGCATCCAGTCTTTCATTATAAATATCGCTGTCCGGTGAGGATGCGCTCCATGTATTATCCGGCCAATAATAACTGTTGTAAAGTCCCTCGCTTAAGTCCGGCGTGATTTCGGAACCACTCTGGTAGATAGCCTCGAAGTTCCCGTTCAGCCAGTCCTGAGAGTGCGCCCCCATTTCCAGCGTCTCAATCTTGACCTCTATTCCGATCTGATTCAGATTATCCATAATAATCTGCGGAACAACATCGCCATAGGTATCGGATGTTTTGATTGTAAAGGAAACACCGCCATCCGGATATCCTGCTTCTTTCATAAGCTCTTTTGCCTTGTCCAAATCAAACGGATATGTATAGTCTTTCCCGTCATAGTACAGGAAATCTTCATAGGACCCGGTAGCTATTGTACCGGTACCTTCAAATGCAGATGTATTAATGGCCTCTCTGTCAATTGCGCAGGCAATCGCTTGTCTGAGTTTCTCGTTCTCGAGAACGCCATTGCGGACATTCAATACCAACGACGCGGTACTATGCGATGGTGCGCTCTGAAGCACTAATTCCTCGTTCTTTTCAATCAACGGTAAATCCGCTGCTGAGGCGTTGATCATAAAGTCGTTATCACCATTTTCCAATGCTACAAGAGCCGTTGCGGAATCCGTAATGATATTGAAATTGAGATTTTTAATTTCTGCCTTCTTGCCATTGTAATCTTCGAAGGCTTCGAAACTGATCTTGCTTCCTTTTACCCACTCTTTTAACTTATATGCTCCGGTACCTACCGGCTCGATAAAGGCGTCATCGCCCTTTTCCTCTACGTAAGACTTGCAGACAATTCCAAGTCCCGGTGAACTCAGGCTTGAGAAAATACTTTCACAAGGATATTTCAGCTTTAATTCTACCGTATTGTCATCTATCGCAGTCCATGACTCAATCTTAGGTTTAAAGGAATTGGAAGGAGCTTTTTCTGAATTCAGCTCAAAACTATAAATAACGTCTTCACTCGTGCATGTCTCTCCATTATGGAACTTTGCACCCTCGCGCAGGTGGAAGGTTATCGTCTTCTTGTCATCGCTGACATCCCATGACTCGGCAAGTCCTGGGACAGGCTCCCCCTCCTTCATGTATACCAGACGCTCATAAATCTGATAAACCGACATGATATCCGAATAAGAATTCGTCACATAAGGACTAAACTGGTTTGCATCATCCCCTACAATGACATTCAATGTGTCCTTTGCTGCATCGCCGCCCGTTGACTTCGAAACGGATTTGTCTTCCCCGCCTCCTCCACAGCCGGAAAGCATCCCGATGCACAGCATGACTGTCATCACTACCGCTGCTGCCTTTTTCATAAATTTTCCTCCTTTTGATCGAACAGAGTGCATCTCAAAGAGTATGAACCTGTTCACTTTTACATAGTAATATAATACACCTATGCTTTCATGTTGTAAAGCCGCATTTTAGATTCTCAGAGGAAATTGTCAGACATTCTGGCATATCTTAACACAGTTAAGCAAGGATTTAAATGATATGACAACATAATTCTATCGCAGCAGAGGAAGATTCCCCGTTAATTTGCTTACCAGTTTTTTCTCTCCACAAATCCCAATCCCATAATAGTTAAAATCGGTCTCTTCCACAGAGGCCGCTTTTTGAATATAATCTTCATACACATTGCAGCTCTGCGCCACATCGGAAAAATCCACCACGGTCAGGCCTTCAAATTCCGGTTCAAAAAGGCGTTCCCGTAACTTTTTGATTTTCTCTTTATCCGCTTTCAGAACCGGAACCGGTATCTGAATAATCCCCAAATGAGAACTGCCGCTTTTATCCGTAACTACCGGTCCAATTGTTTCCGGGATATACTTTCCAAGAGTAATCCCCATGATACCGGCAGTATTTGCTATAACGCCGAGGGGCAGAGCCTCATCAATCACCATCACACATTTATTAGAGTTCTGTTCCATATCTTTTTACTCCTTTATCTTCTCCTAATTCAAATGCCGGCGTATCGGTAAAAATCCGCTGATACTGCTTTGGCGTCAACCCTATAAATTCTTTAAAATAATTGGTAAAATGGCTTTGGTCGGTAAATCCAGTCATCCCCGCAACGTCTATTGGCACAACCCCCTGTTCCAGCAGCCTCTTTGCCCTCTCTATGCGGATCGTCTGCAGATACCGGTAGGGGGATACACCTACTTGTTTCGCAAAAGAACGCAGCAGATAAGATTTTCCGGCTCCAATCATGGATGCCAGATCGTCCAGTGTAATATTTTCAGCCAGATGCTGTTCCATATAACTGCAGAGCATTTTCGTCTGCTTATCAGGTTCTGTATCTCCAACCTTTTCAAGCGGGACCGCATACTCCTGCAGAATCTGTTCTATCAGATAAAAGAGGGCTTCTTCCTTCTGAAGCTTTGGCGAATCCATAAGGATTGCATCGTACACGTCTGCTACGGATGGGGCGATTTCGCTTTGGATAATGACATTCCGGGTAAAATATGGCGTGTACTTCTTTCCGGTAATTTCTTTGACAATGCCTGCCATGACATCGGAGTTGATGTTCACAGCTCGGTAATCTAACAGTTCCCCGCCTACGGGGGCACAATAATGGTTGTCCCTCGGATTAAATAAGACCAGGTCTCCCGCGCTCAGATCGTACTCCTGTCCCTTGCACCAAAGGTGGCGCTTTCCGCCCTCAATAAAGCCGATTACATAAAATTCATGAAAATGATTCGGAAACTTTTGTACGATCCCGCTTAGCTGATATGCCTCTATTTCCAGATCACGGTCATAGTAGATATGACGCTGCTCCTGCTTTTCGATCATGGTATGTTTACCTCCTACATATTGGATTAGATCATTATAGCATGTAGGATTTACTTTTTTCTTGTATAATATGACACGATGAAACAAAACAGGGACTGTCTTCACGACGTCCCCTTTTCATCACAATGCTGAGATCTCATTTAGGTTTCCCTTTCTGCAAACCCGTGATGTCCCTATTGAAAATACGATTTCAACCATCTGATAGATTGCATTCAGGAAGACAAACAGCATCAGTATTGTGTTTACATGAATCCCAAAAGGCATATAGTCCTGAATTGCAATGGACAATGCTTTCTGGACAGCTTTCGCAGTCAAAACGCCTGGAATAAGTGTTATCATAAAAGCAGCCCACACAATCGGGCGGTAAATGTAAACCAGCATTCTTCGGATTTCCTTCTGGCTGTATCCCAAAAGATGCAGGATGGACATATCCCTCTGATTGTCCTGAAAGTTGAGATACAGCGCAAGGAACAGCAGTATACATCCTATAACCGCGCCAATCACCTGATTTATGACTGCACTCGTTTTATTAGAGGTGGCATCCCTCTGAAGCATCTGCTTCACCTGTTCTTTGCTGATCATCGTACCATCTTCGGACACCGGGCTCATACTCCATACTCCATTGTAGCTTCCTGTGGGCGCATTGATAACCTCCGACAACCCAGACGCATTCACGTAGATCGTTTTTAATTGTGCGTTTTCGGCGATCCCGCGAACGGTGTAAATAACACTCCCCTTGTCTGTCGTAACTGCGAGGTCATCACCAGGATTGACACCGTAGGTTTCTGACAGCTCGGGGTTGATATAGACCTCATCTGCTCCTGGTACAGGGAATGCCCTGCCCCCTTTATCCAACAGTACAAATACATTCCCAAGTCCGTACAATCCATAAACACTTTCCTTTATCTCATGACCGCCGGCCTCTATGACAGAATCACTGAAAAGATATGGCAGTGCATCTTCCGGAAGTGCTTCATCTTTGTATTGTGTATATCCAGTATTGAATTGATAGTGATGCCCTATTGTTTGGGAATCCATAATCTTCTGGCTGCTGATATTTAACGATCGCCCCAGAATAAAGCAGACATTGAATGCCATAACGGAGGCAAAGATCAGGATTACTGCCAGCGGTTTACGCAGTGGTTACTATTCACAGTCGATTAGGGCATGACAAATAGAGCGGGTGTCATTTCCGCTTGATTTTTCATATTTGAATCGACTTTCAAAGAGGAGGTGATGAGGAAAAAACTTCTTCAACT